>UREK01000068.1 GCA_900546845.1 uncultured Eubacteriales bacterium | reverse complement strand
TTTACACGGAGCGCTGGCCGCGCCATCGGCGCAAGCGCGACGTGAATCCCTCGATAAAGTAGCATATGCCGCTTTATCGATAGCCTGAAACGAGGGGCAAGCGCCCCTCGTTTTGCTCTAGCTTATTCCGTTTATTTGCTTTCCTTCGCCGCGCTCCGATCCACATAATGCGTATGGAGCAGCTCGTGGCTCTTGTGGCCACAGGGCTCGCCCAGGAACTCCGCATAGATCTTCTTGATCGCCGGGTTCTCGTGGGATTTGCGGATGGTCTTGGCCTCGTCCTCATCGTAGGTGGCTGCGGCACGCGCGGCCTTAGGATCGATGAAGTAGCGTGTCCGTGCGTCGACAATCGGCTGGCCGCCGCCCGTCACGCAGCCGCCCGGGCAGCCCATGATCTCGATGAAGTGATAGGTCTTCTCCCCCGCCTTGATCGCATCGAGCAGCTTCGCGGCGTTGGCGGTGCCGTGCGCTACGGCGATCTTGATGTCGAACCCAGCGACGGACACGGTGGCCTCCTTGATGCCCGCAAGGCCGCGCACGTCGTGATATTCGACGTTCTTAAGATCCTGTTTGGTGAGGATATCCGCCACGGTGCGCAGCGCCGCTTCCATCACGCCGCCGGTCACGCCGAAGATGACGGCGGCGCCGGTGGATTCGCCGAGCACGTCGTCGAAATCCTCGTCCGGCAGGTGGACAAAGTCGATGCCTGCCTGGCGGATCATGCGCGCAAGCTCGCGGGTGGTCAGGTTCGCGTCCACGTCGCGGTAGCCGTCGCGGCCCATTTCGGGGCGTTGGATCTCAAACTTCTTGGCAGTGCAGGGCATGACGGAGACGACGAAGATGTCCCGCGGGTCAAGGCCGTTCTTCTCCGCGAAATACGTCTTGGTGACCGCGCCCTGCATCTGGTTCGGGCTCTTGCAGGTGGAAAGGTTCGGGATGAATTCCGGGTAGAAATGTTCACAGAACTTTACCCAGCCCGGGCTGCAGGAGGTGATCATCGGCAGCACGCCGCCGTTTTGGATGCGCTGCAAAAGTTCCGTGCCTTCTTCCATGATGGTGAGGTCAGCGCCGAAGTCCACGTCAAACACGCGGTCCGCGCCGAGGCGGCGCATGGCGGCCGCGAGCTTGCCCGTACAGCGGGTGCCGATGGGCATGCCGAATTCTTCGCCGATAGCCACGCGCACGGCGGGCGCGGGCTGGAACACGACGAACTTCTTCGGGTCGTTGAGCGCGGCCCATACCTCCTTTGTCGCATCCTTCTCCGTCAAAGCGCCGGTCGGGCAGGCAGCGATGCACTGGCCGCAGTTGATGCAGGCCACCTCACCGAGACTCTTGCCAAACTCGGAGCCGATCTCGCTCTTGAAGCCGCGATTCTGCACGCCGATTGCACACACGCCCTGCGTTTTCGCGCACGCAGCCACGCAGCGGCGGCACAGGATACATTTATTGTTATCGCGTACAACGCTCGGGGAAAGCTCGTCAATCGTCTTTATGATGCGCGTACCCTGGAACTCGATGTCACTCACGCCCATTTCGTTGGAAAGCGCCTGCAGTTCGCAGGTCTGGTTGCGCTTACAGGTGAGGCAGCTGCGGTCGTGATCCGAAAGGATCAGCTCCAGCACGGCCCGGCGCGCTTCGAGCACCTTGGGGGAAGCGGTCTTGATCTCGAGGCCCTCGGACACGGGCAGCACGCAGGAAGCCTGGAGCTTTCCGGATTTCGCATCCTCCACAAGGCACATGCGGCACGCGCCGATGTTGTTGATGTCCTTGAGGTTGCACAGCGTGGGGATCTTGACGCCTTCCTGAAGGCACGCTTCAAGCACCGTCATGCTGGCCTCGGCCTGAACCGTTCTTCCGTCGATTTTGAGAGTTACCATCCTTCAAAATCCTTTCTTGATATGATTTCCAGCCTCTGCCGGAGAAAAGCACACACTACTCTGTTTATACTGAATTAATTATGATCGTACCATATCCGCGCGCCATTTGTCAAACGCTTGTCAATGGAAATGGCCGCCTCCCCCGCGGTATATAACGGCAGAGACGAAAGAAAGACGATCCTCAGCCGCCTACGGCGGCAGCTCCCTCCGAGAGGGAGCCTTTTGGGATATGCGCTTCCCATAGGCAGTGAAGGGGCCGCCACAGGAACGCGCTGCCGAACGGGT
>UREK01000067.1 GCA_900546845.1 uncultured Eubacteriales bacterium | reverse complement strand
GTCGCTGCTCGCGATCAAAAGTCAAGGGCTGCGGCCCTTGACAATCCCGGAGAGCCTGTTTCGACAAGCTGGGGGGCGGAAAGTCAAGCCTTTCCAATGCAATCGCGCTTTTTGCGTTGACATCTTCCATAATATTTTAGATAATAGTCTGTATTGTACGGGAACCGTACAAAATAAGGCTATTATTTTTATGAAAGGGCGTGAAACGAATGGAAGAACTGAAAGCGGCGCCGAAAAATTTTATCGAGGAATTCATCGAGCAGGACATCGAACAAAAGGGGTTGTCGCATATCCAGACGCGCTTCCCGCCCGAGCCGAACGGCTACCTGCACATCGGCCACGCGAAGGCGCTGTTCGTTGATTTTTCGATGGCCGAAAAGTTCGGCGGCAAATGCAATCTGCGCTTTGACGACACCAACCCGACCAAGGAGGATGTGGAATACGTCGACGCGATTAAGTATGACATCCATTGGCTGGGGTTCGATTGGGACCAGCTGCGCTTCGGCTCGGAATATTTCGACACCTGCTATGAGCTTGCCGTAAAGCTCATCAAAAAGGGCGTTGCGTATGTGGACGACCTCACCAAGGACGAGATGCGCGAATACCGCGGCACGCTGACCGAACCCGGCAAAAACTCCCCCTGGCGGGAGCGCAGCGTGGAGGAAAACCTCGACCTGTTCACCCGCATGAAGAACGGCGAGTTCCCGGACGGCAGCCGCACGCTGCGCGCGAAGATCGACATGGCATCCCCGAACATCAACCTGCGCGACCCGGCGCTTTACCGCATCCTGCACATCCCGCATCATCAGACGGGGGATAAGTGGTGTATTTATCCCATGTACGATTTCGCGCACCCGATCCAGGACGCGATCGAGGGCGTGACGCACTCCCTCTGCTCGTTGGAATACGAAGCGCACCGCCCGCTGTACGACTGGGTGGTTGAACAGTGCGAGTTTGAACACAGACCGCGGCAGATCGAGTTCGCGCGGCTCAACCTCACCAACACCATCATGAGCAAGCGCTACCTGCGCCGCCTGGTGGAAGAAGGCCACGTCTCCGGCTGGGACGACCCGCGCATGCCCACGCTCTGCGGCCTGCGCAGGCGCGGCTATACGCCGGAGGCCATCAAGGATTTCCTGACCCGCGCGGGCGTGGCGAAGGCGGATTCCGTCGTGGATACGGCGATGCTCGAGCATTGCCTCAGGGAAGACCTCAACGCCCACGCTTACCGCATGATGGCCGTGCTCGACCCGATCAAGGTCGTCATCGAAAACTGGCCGGAAGGCAAGTTCGAGGATGTGGAGATTGAAAACCTGCCCGGCAGCCCGGAGGCAGGGACGCGCACCGTCCGCTTCGGCCGGGAGCTTTACATCGAACGTGAGGATTTCTCCTACGACCCGCCGAAGAAATACTTCCGCCTGAAGCCTGAGGGCGAGGTGCGCCTGAAGGGCGCTTACATCGTGGAGTGCGAGCGCTATGAAACGGACGCGGACGGACGCGTGACAACCGTATACTGCACCTATGATCCGGCCACAAAGAGCGGCGAATGCGAGCGCAAGGTCAAGGGTACGCTGCACTGGCTCTGCGCCGCGGACGCGGTTCCCGCCGAGTTCCGCCTGTACGAACCCCTGATGGAGGACGCGGGCGAGGACGATGACCGTGATTTCATCGAGCGGCTGAACCCGGCTTCGCTTTCCGTGCAGCGCGGCTTTGTGGAGCCTGCGCTCGCCAATGCGCGGCCCGGCGACCGGTTCCAGTTCATGCGCGTGGGCTATTTCTGCGCGGATCTCGAACACAAGGCGGAAGCGCCGGTGTTCAACCGCGCCGTCGGCCTCAAGGACAGCTTTAAGGTCAATTAACCGTTAACGATTGACAATCATGGGAGCTTCGCCTGCCGCCGTTTCACCCGTCTGCGGCGAAGGGGCGCAGCCCCTTCCCACCAAATCCCCCTTTCCGCGCAGGAAAGGGGGTAAGGGGGATAGGCCGCCAGCCGCCCGGATGAGCGCAGGGGGGAACCTGTGGGCATAAGGTAAAGAAACCCAGCTTTCCCCGCTTGCGCTATGCCCCCGGCATGCTTTGCAGGGCGCATCCTGATACGGCAATCCCCCGGCAGCGCTTGCGCGCTGCCACCCCCTTTCAAAAAGGGGGCGTTTGGGAGTGGTGAACTTTGGCGGGGGTTCGTATTCGGCCAGCGTTCGAGAGCGCATAGACCAAAAGGCTCCTTTGGCAAAGGGGCTGCCGCCGCAAGGCGGCTGAGGGAGTTGACAATCATGGGAGCTTCGCCTGCCGCCGTTTTACCCGTCTGCGGCGAAGGGGCGCAGCCCCCTTCCCACCAAATCCCCCTTTCCGCGCAGGAAAGGGGGCAAGGGGGATAGGCCGCCAGCCGCCCGGATGAGCGCAGGGGGGAACCTGTGGGCAT
>UREK01000066.1 GCA_900546845.1 uncultured Eubacteriales bacterium | reverse complement strand
CGCGATCAAAGGTCAAGGGCTGCGGCCCTTGACAATCCCGGAGAGACTTTTTCGACAAGCTGAAACGAGAGGCAAGAGCCCCTCGTTTGCATTGTTCCCATCATTCGTCCTGTTCCTGGCAATCATACCGGTAAAACACGGCGGTGGCGGGCCGGCCGTAATAGATCACCGCCTTTTCCCGGTATTTCCGGAACCCATAGCGTTCTAACACCCGGCGGGAGGCTAAGTTGTCCTCTGTGCAAATGCCGCGCAGCTGCTTCACGCAGAGCTGGGCTGCAATTACGGGCAAAAAGACCTGCACAGCCTCAGCGGCATAACCATGGCCGCGAAACGCTTCACCAATATGGTATTCGATCTCCCAAGCCTCCTCGTCCCAATCTTCCATTGGGCAAAGCGCCACGTGGCCGATACAGGTACCGCCCTTGCGGAATACCGGGCAGGACTGCGTTCCTGTGCCTGCATGGCGGTTGACTATGTATTCCACGATGGCGGCTTGCGCCTGCGCAATGGTATCAAACGCTTCGTCGGGCAGAAAACGCCGGTTGCTCTCATCCTGTGAGAGGTAGAACAGGGCCTCCGCCAGTTCCGGCGTCCATTCGCCAATGCGCAGCCGTTTGGTCTCAAGATCCATCCGTTTCATGCTGGCATCTCCTTTTTCCTTAGTGTAGCAGGTTTAGCATCCATGACGCAAGCTACATCAGCGCCTGCGCGGATTCCGTTCCCGCGGCTGCGATCATATTGCCCGCCGCGTCATAGAAGGCGGCGGCTGCGGCCAATATGCCGCCGACAAACACGCCGCTGTTGCGGCCCCAGGGGCCGGCCAGGTTGGCCAGGCTCTCGAGCACGTACCGCTCCGCCGTCAGGTTGGATTCGCTGGGCGGTTGCTTCTCCAGCAGGAAGAAGAGCGCGCCGCGGTGCTCTCGTTCCGCTTTTAACGCTTCGATAATCTAGGCAGATTACACATACTTTGCTAAGGCATGCTGAACATAAAACGACTGTCTTTATTGAGGCAAAAAAGATTGACATTTATGGAATGCATGATATACTATGAATGTCTTAAATAAGACAGAAATGGAGAACGCAATGGAGCGAACGCCGCAAGCGCATCATCTCGCGGCCGCGATGGAGACGCCGCTGTTCCGGGGGCTGGATCCGGCCTTTGTGGAACGCGCCGTTGCGCGCGGTTATGCGGAACGCTTTGCCGCGGGTACGCCCGTGTTCCGTTCCGGGGATGCGGAGCGCCGCCTTGGCGTGCTCGTTTCGGGCAGCGCGGAAGTGTATAAACCCACGGGCGCAGGCCGGCTCCTCATGAGCGTGCTCACGCCGGGGGCGCTGATGGGCGCGGCTAGCCTGTTCCTGGCGGACGCGCACGCCGTCACAGAGGTCGATGCGCTCATTCCCTGCGAGGTGCTGTTTTTTGATGAAGAAACGCTTAAAACGCTCATGCAGGAAAATTTCTCCCTTGCGGAAAACTATTTCTGTTATTTGACCGAGCGCATCCACTTCCTGACCGGGCGCATCGAGAGCATCGCGTCGCCCACGGTTGCGGATAAGCTGCTCAACTACCTTGCACAAAACGCGCAGGATGGCGCGGTGGATGTGCCGCAGGGGTACAGCCGCCTGGCAAACGCTCTTTCCGTGAGCCGCGCGTCCCTTTACCGCGTGATGGACGAGCTGGAGCGTGAGGGCCGCATTGCGCGTGCAGGGAAGCGCATCCTGCTCAAGCAAAGGGAACGGGAACAATAAAATTATGGAATATGGAAGGGAAACAACAATGAAGAAACTGACTGCAATCCTCATCATCGTTTGCATGGCTGCGCTGCTGCTTGTAGGCTGCGGCTCCGCACAGACGACACCGATCAACATCGCTGTCCTGCAGGGCCCTACGGGCATGGGCATGGTGACGCTTATGGGCGAGGAATTCGCAAGCAAGTACAACATCAGCATCGAATCCGCGCCGGACGCCGTGACGGGAAAACTTATCAACGGCGAGCTGGACATCGCGGCAGTGCCGGTCAACCTCGCCTCCGTGCTGTATAACAAGACGGAGGGCAACATCGTGATGATCGCCGTGAATACGCTCGGCGTGCTGTATGTGCTCGAGGACGGCGAAACCGTGAACAGCATGGCGGATCTCGCCGGGAAGACGCTGTACGCGACCGGCCAGGGCTCCACGCCGGAATACATGCTCTCCTACCTGCTCGCGCAGAACGGCCTTACCGACAGCGTGACCGTGGAATACAAAGCTGAACACAGCGAGCTTGCGACGCTGATGGCGTCGGGCGAAGCGACGCTCGGCATGCTGCCGGAACCCAACGTGACAGCGACTATGGCGAAGAACGAGAATCTCCGCGTGGCGCTTGATTTGACCAAGGAATGGAAGTCCGCCGCAGGCGTTGACCCGGTGCAGGGCTGCATCGTGGTGCGTAAGGATTATTTTGAAGCGAATGAAACTGCCGTGCGTCTGTTCCTGAAGGAGTACAAGGCGGCCGTGGATTACACCAATGCGAACCATGCGGAGACCGCCAAGCTGATGGAGCAGTACGGTATCATTGGTTCCGCCGCGATCGCGGAGCAGGCCATTGAAAAGTGCAACATCGTCTGCTATCGGGATGAGGAGATGCGTACTGCCGCCGAAGCGATGCTCCAGGTGCTTTATGACGCGAACCCGGCGAGCGTGGGCGGCGTGATGCCCGGCGACGATTTCTACTACATCGAAGCGGGCAAGTAAGCAGGCTGTCGATCAAGTGGCAAATGCCACTTGATCGAGGATTACACATCGCGCTTGCGGCCAGCACTCCGTGTAAAGAAAGCCTTGCGGCGCAAGGCTTTTCGCTCGCACCGCACATCCC
>UREK01000065.1 GCA_900546845.1 uncultured Eubacteriales bacterium | reverse complement strand
CTTGTCTCGTGGGCTCGGAGATGTGTATAAGAGACAGGATCGTATCTTCCCATGTTGTCCTCCCTTATAAATAGAACATTTGTTCTTTTTATGGATTATACTTCCACATCTCGTTTCCGTCCAGCGTTTTGAAAAACTTGCACAAACCTTGCCTTTTCATTGCGCACTTCTTGCCTTTCCGCTTCGGTTGTGTTATCTTAAGGAAGCGCCGCTTGCGGCGCGGAAATTTTAGGAAAGGAAAAAGTGAAACGCGATGAGAAACGCATACGACGTACTCACAGAGCGCGGCTTCATCAAGCAGTCGTCGCACCCCGAGGAACTCCATGAGCTTTTGGGAAAGGAGCGTGTCACTTTTTATATCGGCTTCGATCCGACTGCGGACAGCCTGCACATCGGCCACTATGTAGCGCTCATGACCATGGCGCACATGCAGCGCTGCGGCCATCGGCCCATCGTACTGCTTGGCGGCGGTACGGCCGCCATTGGCGACCCTTCCGGCAAGACGGACATGCGCCGCATGATGACAAGGGAGGAGCTCGACCACAACGCTTCCTGCTTCCAAAAGCAGATGGCGCGCCTCATCTCCTTTGAGGGTGAAAACGCCGCCATCCTCGCCAACAATGCGGACTGGCTGCGCAGCCTCAATTTCCTCGACTTCATGCGCGACATCGGCGTGCATTTTTCCGTGAACCAGATGCTGCGCGCCGAGTGCTACAAGCAGCGCATGGAGCGCGGCCTCACATTCTTCGAGATGGGCTACATGCTCATGCAGAGCTACGATTTCCTCGTGCTCAACCAGAAGTATGGCTGCTGCCTGGAAATGGGCGGTGACGACCAGTGGAGCAACATCCTCGGCGGCGCGGACCTGATCCGCCGCAAGGAGCAAAAGCCCGCTTACGCGCTCACGACGGCCCTGCTCACCACGAGCGAAGGCAAGAAGATGGGCAAAACGGAAAAGGGCGCGCTCTGGCTCGACCCAGATAAGACCAGCGTATACGAATTCTATCAATACTGGCGCAACGTGGATGACGCGGATGTGAAGAACTGCCTCTCGCTTTTGACGTTCCTCCCCATGGAGGAGGTCAATGCCATGACGGCCGAGGGCGGCGCGGCGCTCAACGCCGCAAAGCGCACGCTCGCTTACACGCTCACCGCGCAGGTGCACGGCGAGGAGGAAGCCGCAAAGGCCCAGCAGGCGGCAGAAGCCCTCTTCGGCGGCGGCGGGAGCCTGGAACATATCCCGACGGTCACGCTCACCCCTGAGGATGTGGAGGCGACAGGCCTGCGCGTGGTCGATCTGCTCGTGCTCGGGAAGCTCTGCAAGAGCAAGAGCGACGCGCGGCGCATGATCGAAAGCGGCGCGGTGCTGATGGATGATGAGAAGGTTGCGGATGTTTCCGCAGCGGCCGACCCGGCGAAGCTCGCGGCAGGCATCATGCTCAAGAAGGGCAAGAAGAGCTATGTCCGCGTGATCGGCGGTTGACAAACCGCATATTCTTGTTGAAAATAAATGGAAGGGCAAAAACCCTTCCATTTTGCTTTTGAAAGGAGCGCCCATGGACGCGTTTAAAACCGTCGCCCACGCCTCGGAAGAGGAGTTCGTCATCAACCGCTCGCGCTTCATCGGCCGGTGCTTCCCCATCCAAACGGAGGAGGATGCGCTCGCGCACCTCGCCGCTATCCGGAAGCAGCACTATGACGCAACGCATAATTGCTATGCGTACCGCATTGGCACACGCGGGGAAACAGCCCGCTTTTCGGATGACGGCGAACCTTCCGGCACAGCCGGCATGCCCATGATGGAAGTGCTTACGGCCAATGGAGTTACAAACGTGCTGTGCGTCGTGACGCGGTACTTTGGCGGCATCCTGCTCGGTGCAGGCGGCCTTGTGCGGGCCTATTCGCGCGGTGCGGCAGAAGCGGTGCGCGCGGCGGGCGTGCTGCATTATATCCCCGGCACGGCGCTTGAATTCACGGTCGATTATGCGCGCTACGGCGCGGTGGAAGCCTACGTGCGCGCAAACGCGCAGGTGGATGCGCTGGACTTTGCGGAGGCTGTGCGCATCCGTGTGCTGGTGGAGGATGCAGTGGCAGATGGTTTCGCCGCTGAGATCGTGGAGCGCACAGACGGCCGTTCGGTCCCCGCCCGCTGCGGCGCGGGGTACCTCATCCGCCCGGAAACGCCCAAAGCGTAACCGCGGCCCAGGCCAGCACATTTTGGCCGCCAGCAGGCCAAATCGTAAACAATTTGTGCCCGTATTCCCATGTGGGCGCTTTTGCAGTATAATAATGCTGAATACGAATGGAACCGCAAGGAGTTGCAATAGATGATACGAAACCTCAAAAAACGCCTCTGCGCCCTCGCGGCCGCCGCGCTTTGCCTATGCCTTTGCACAAGCGCTTTTGCCGCGGAGATCACGGGGAGCTCCACGCCGGAATCGCTTTCCGCCTCCGGCAACGTAACGTTTACCTTCGCCATCCACAACGACAGCGCCGCCACGATGACGGACATCCGGATCCGCTACAACGGCAGCGAGTTTTTCACGACCGCAGGCGTCTCGATTGAGCCCGGCGCAAGCCAGAGCTTTACAAGCTCTCCGCTGACCGTGCCCGAAGCGCTTATCGGCCAGCCCATCCCGTTCGAAGTGACCTGGCTCGAGGACGGTGCGGTGCGCAGCGCCCAGCCTACCATCACCGTGCAGAGCGCAGTGAACGACCCGCTTTCCCAGCTCCCGCAGAACGCTTCCTTGACTGCAACACGCACGGTCAGCGCCTCGCAGGCATCCACGGGCGAGGTCATCACGCTTACTTACACCGTCACCAACAGCGGCGTAACGCCTATCACCGGCGTATCCATCACGGACTGTCTCTTATACACATCTGACGCTGCCGACGATATGCAGTGTGTAGA
>UREK01000064.1 GCA_900546845.1 uncultured Eubacteriales bacterium | reverse complement strand
AGGCGGAAGCCCAGTGAGCAAGGGAGCGCTAGGAAGCCGCTCCTGCGGCAACGCTACGCGACCATTGCGAACTGTGGACAGGGCGAAGGGGATAGGCCGCCATGGATGCGGGAAGGCGATGGGAGAGCCGCCGCCGCTGGAGTTTTCGCATATGATACCGCAGCGTTTTATGCGCCTGATCCCGGCGGGGGACTTCTTTTTTAGAAAAAGAAGCAAAAAGCGCGCGCTGGTGCTCGGGCTTGCCGGGCCGGGCCCATCCAATCGTTCGCGCTTGCCGCGCCAACGCCGCATGCTTTGCCAGCGCGGATTCCATGCCCTCCCATGCGGCAAACGCGGCATGCGCCTGCGCGCACCGCGCGAACCCCTTGGACGCCGGCCCTTGCCCTGCGCATGCGCGCATTTCGGCGTGCAAACAAAGTTTTTGAACATCCGGCGCCTCCCAATTTGAGAGGCGCGTTATATTTTTGGAAAACATGCAGCGCGGCACGGAAAATGGCCTGTACAGATAAAACCGCGTAAACTATAATAAATATAATTGAAAGCGAAGCAAACGAAACGCCGGCCCAACACGGAAGGAGCACTTCAATGCAGGCAAAGGGAAAACGGCTTTTCAAGGCGGAGCGCTCCAACGAACACTTCGGCATCCTAGAGCATCGTCCTGCTATTCTTCGCGGACGGTGCAGCGCTTGTGTGCGGCCGTAAGCATTTTGCTGCGCCGCAAACGGCGGAACTGGCCGAAGGAGAATTCCCGGCATTCTCCCGGCGGAGCTCCGCCGATCAGGAAGGAAACACCACCATGCATGAAGGACATCGGGAACGCCTGCGCCAGACCTTCTTGGAACACGGCGCATCCACACTTCACGAACATCAACTGCTGGAGCTTTTGCTCACCTATGCTATCCCGCGGCGCGATACGAACCCGCTTGCGCACAGCCTGCTCGCGGCGTATGGATCGCTGGATAAGGTGCTCGCTGCAAACCCTTACGACCTTATGCGCCAGGAGGGGATCGGCCGGCAGGCGGCCGTGCTGCTTGCCCTCGCAGGAGCGCTCATGCAGCGCGGCGGCGCCGCACGCCCGGAAAAGGCGACGCTTAACACGCCGGAGGCAGCCTCGCGCTATTGCATGGCGCTGCTTGCAGGCGCAAAGTACGAGGAGACATACGTGATTTCGCTCGATAAGCGGCGCGCCGTACTCCACGCGGATAAGGTCGCTTCCGGCACGCTGGGCGAGACGGTGCTCTACCCGCGCCTGGTGCTGGAATGCGCGCTGCGCCACGGCGCGAACAGCGTGATCCTGACGCACAACCATCCCTCCGGCAATCCGCAGCCTTCGAGCGAGGATGTAAAAACCACCCGTTCGGTATACGATGCGCTGCAAACGGTCAGCATAACGCTGCACGATCACATCATCGTAGGGGATGGCTGCACCTACAGCATGGTGCGCGGCGCAGTGCTTCGCTCCGGCGAAGTGCCGGAGGAGCGTAGGCGGATCGCGGAAGAGGAGAAATAGGCTTTTTGCTAGGCGGGATTTATTTTTCTCAGAAGGGAAGGTTTTTGTTATGAAGCAATCGGAGGCGGCATACCGGCAATGGCTGGACGAAACGCGGCTCGACCCCGCGCTGCGGGAGGAGCTGCGCGCCATAGAGGGAAATGAAAACGAGATTGAGGAACGCTTTTACACGGAGCTCGAATTCGGCACGGCGGGCTTGCGCGGCGTAATCGGCGCGGGCACAAACCGCATGAACGTCCACGTGGTGCGCCGCGCTACGGAGGGGCTTGCGAACTACATCCGCAGCTTTGCGGACGGGCCCACGCGCGGCGTTGCCATCGCATATGATTCCCGGCGGATGAGCGATGTGTTCGCCCGGGAGACAGCGCTTGTGCTCGCGCGCAACGGGATCAAGGCGTATCTTTACAAAACGCTCCATTCCGTGCCGCAGCTTTCCTTCACGGTCCGCCACCTTGGCTGCATCGCGGGCGTAGTGATCACGGCGAGCCACAACCCGCCGCAGTACAACGGCTATAAGGTCTATTGGGAGCACGGCGGCCAGGCCGCCCCCGCGCAGGCGGACGCGATCCTTGCGCAGATCCGCGCGGCGGACTATTTCGCGGCGCAGGGCATGGCGGAGGAAGAGGCGCTTGCAAAGGGCCTCCTCGTGATGATCGGCGAAGAAGTGGATGAAGCGTATTACGCGGCGACGGAAACGCTCCTGCAATATCCTGAACTCATGCGCGCGCACGGCGGGGAACTCAAGCTCGTTTATACGCCGCTGCATGGCTCCGGCTGCGTGCCGGTGCGCACGCTCCTTGCGCGCGTCGGCGTGCAGGTAAGCGTCGTGCCGGAACAGGAAAAACCAGACCCCGCGTTCCCGACCGTGAAAGCGCCAAACCCGGAGGATCCCGGCGCGTTCACGCTGGCGTTCGCCCTTGCGGACCGGGTAGGCGCGGATGCGATCCTCGCTACGGATCCGGACTCCGACCGGCTTGGCGTTGCCGTGCGCAAACAGGACGGAGCGTTCGACGTGCTGACGGGAAACCAGATCGGCAGCCTGCTCATCCATTACCTGCTTTCCGCGCGCAAGGAAAAGGGAACGCTGCCGGCGAACGGCGTGGTGGCAAAATCCCTCGTGAGCACGCGCATGGCGGACGCGATTTGCGCGCGCTTCGGCGTTGCCTGCAAGGACGTGCCGACGGGGTTCCGCTTCATCTCGGAGATCATCGACGAGTGTGAGCGCACCGGGAAGCAGACGTTCCTTTTTGGCTTTGAGGAGAGCTACGGCTTCCTTTCCGGCAGCTTTTCCCGGGATAAGGACGCGATCTGCGCGGCGATGCTCGTGGCGGAGGCGTGTGTATATTATAAACAGAAGGGCATGACGCTTTACGACGTGCTATGCGGTATGTACCGCACGTATGGGTATTATAAGGAGACGGTGAAGTCCTATACGCTCGCGGGCAAGGAGGGCATTGCCCGTATCCGCGGCGCGATGTCGGCGCTGCGTGCGGACTGCCCTGGCGCGTTTGGCGGCGTTGCTGTGGAAACCTGGGAGGATCTGCTGCCCGGCGTCTGCACACATATGGCGGACGGCGCGCAGGAACCCGCTTCCATACAGGGGATCGACGTACTGCGTTATTCGCTCGCAGGCGGCGCGTGGATCTGCGTGCGGCCGTCCGGCACGGAGCCGAAGCTGAAACTTTACATCGGCGCAAACGCGCCGGACGAGGCGGCCGTGGACGCGCTGCTCAGGAAGCTCGCCGCGGACGCGGACACCCTGCTTTCGAGGCTTTTGGGCTAAGGATACATGGCAAGCCTTGCGCGGTGGAGCAAAGTTGTTCCACCGCGCTTTGCGGAAGGAAAAAATTTGCGCAAAAATTTTAATTCACCCACTTGACATCTGTCTCTTATACACATCTGACGCTGCCGACGA
>UREK01000063.1 GCA_900546845.1 uncultured Eubacteriales bacterium | reverse complement strand
AAGTCAAGGGCTGCGGCCCTTGACAATCCCGGAGAGACTTTTTCGACATGCTGAGGGCGCGCCATACGGCGCGCCCCCCAGTTGCGGTTGATCCGTTTTGTTTTGCTCAGTTCCATCCCGTAGTGCCGGTAACCGACACGCTGTGCAGAGAGTTGAAGAAGCGCGTCGCCTCATTGCGGGTGAAGGAGTACGGTACGCGGGCGTGGAACAGCTCGCCGCCATACCACCAATAGGCCTCGCTGTACCCAAGCGCCGCATGCTCGGAGAAGTAATACGTCGTGCGGCCGGAGGTGAACCGGTTCCAATAGCTGAAGTTATCCGGGCAGGCGTACGAATTGCGGTACCAGGTAAAGGTCGCCTGGTCCGAATTCGTCGTGCTGCGGAAGGTCACCCGCATGGTCTGCGAGCCGCTGAAGGAGAAGTCATCCGTCCGGAACTGGTAGCCGCGCGGCGGGTTGGTGACATAGATGGTCCTGAGGTTTGCGAACCCATAGTAAGACCTGTCGCGGTTCTCCTGAATAAAGGAGACGAGCGTGGAATCCGCTTCACCGAGGACGGCCTGCCAGGAATTGCCGCCGGAACCGCTGCCGCCCCAGGTATTGTTGCCGCCCGCAGCGCTTTGCAGCAGCAGGTAGCGGCTCTGGACATACAGCGCCTGGCCGTTGAAGTTGATGAGCGCCCAGCCGTCCGAAGCCGTCACCACCTGCACCTGCACGCCCTTGAGCAGCGTGCCGGCGCTCGCATAGTTCGTGCCGGGGCCGCGATAGGCGATCACGTTCTGCGTAGTGGTATAGTAGCCGGCAACCGTCACGCCGGGATTCGGCACGATGGATGCGCTCGTCGTGACATAATAGGTGGGGATGTACGCCACGGTCTTATCCCAGGTGATCATGGTCCAAGTGCCGACCGTGCCGAGGCACTCAATGCGTGTGCCTTTGGCGAGCGTCCCGGCCCTGAGATAACCGGTGCCAGGGCCGTAATAGGCCGTAGTGGCGGCGGAGGTCACATTGTAGGTGGCGATGGTGCCGACCGTGCCGCTGCCCGTACCGGAACCCTGCTTCAGGTATTTGAAGAACGCATAGCACTGCGTTCCCTTCCAGTTCACCTTCGCCCAGTTGCCGGTTACGGAGATGAGCGTGACGCTCTCGCCCTTTTCGAGCCAACCGATGCGGTCATAGTTGGTGCCTGGGCCTCTGCGCAGGTTCAGCGACGTAGTCGCATAATACTGGTTCCCGCTGGTCACGGTGGAGCCGCCGGTGCTGCCGCCCGCGCTGCCGGAAACCGGCGCCAGGTACTTGAAGAACGCATAGCACTGCGTGCCTTTCCAGTTCACCTTCGCCCAGCTGCCGCTCACGGAGATGAGCGTGACGGTTTCGCCCTTTTCGAGCCAGCCCACGCGGTCATAGCTCGTGCTCGGGCCCTTGCGCAGGTTCAGCGACGTGGTCGCGTAATACTGGTTCCCGCTGGTCACGGTGGAGCCGCTGGTGCTGCCGCCGACCGTGATGCCGCTGCCCTCCAGGTGCATGCCCTTGCCGATCAGGGATGAATCCACGCTGATGACCGTGCGCAGGTAAGCCGTGGAAACATAGCCATAGCTGCCGTTGTTCAGGCTGATCTGGGTCCAGTTGCCGCTCGTTCCCGTGCGGACAACCACCGCGCCCGCCTGCAGCCAGCCAATGCGCGCATAGCCCGTACCCGGCCCCTTGCGGATGTTGACGTCCTCCGTCGCCTGAACATAGCCGGTTGCGACCACCGCACTGTACGGCGCGGTCGCGGCGAATGCCGGCGCGGAGATTCCAAGCAGCGTAACCGCAACAAGCAGCACTGCGAGGATGGTTTTTGCATTGCGTTTCATGATGATGACATACCTCCTTAAACTTTGATTTTGTCCCGTCCCATTGTGTGTGTCACTTCCATTGTTCCTCAACCATAGTATACCATTTTAGGGAGGCCCCGGAAATATCCGGATTGTTAAGTTTCCAAGAACAATTCCCGTTTCCACGCTTTGGAACTTGCGTTTTCAGTTTGCGCCGCCCGCGGGCGCTTTATGCGGTGCGCCTCACATCCGGTTCACGATCCCCGCGAAGAGCATGCCGCCTTCCGCGCTGATATAATAGAGGAACGGCCGGTCCAGGATCATGTCCGCGCGGCCGTCCGGCATGGGCGAACCTGCGAAGTTGATCTGCGTATATCCCGCCGCCTCCACGCCGTCCTCATTCACGCTGATGCGCGCCTGCTGGCGCACGCCGCCCACCCAGAGCGGGAGCTCGACCTCTGCGCTGAGCAGGGCGGTGAAATCCGCAAGCTCCGGGTCGAACGCCGCTGTGACGCCCATCGCGCGCAGCGCGGGCGCAAGATCCGTATCCGCGGCGTAATCGAACTTCGGGATCTTCCAGACCACCTCGCCCACGCCGCTTTCACAGTTGCCGGATGCGATCGCCGCAAGCGCCGCCTCGTCCGCAAGGATGTCCTCCGGCGTGCAGCCCGCATCCGGCAGGATGAAGGTCATCGCGCCGTGCTTGAGCTGGAGGGACGAAATCGTACAGCCAAGCGCCCCGTTCTCATAGCGTGAGAAGCCGTGGACGCCATAGGTCGCGTTCAGGAAATCGCACGTGGTCTCGCTGCCGTCTGCATTGTGGAACACGGCGGCCTCCGTCTTTTCCGCGTTGAAGCGGTTGATCCATTCGTCCTTGTAATAGACAGCGTTGAGGAGCGTGAGCGCCGTCTCAGGATCGAGTTCAAACGCCGCCGCGTCGCCGAGCAGCCCGTTCGTGTGCTCCTGCACCCAGTCTGCGAGTGCTTCCGCCGCAGCGACGTCCGCAAGGTCTGCCCGCCATATCTCCATGCCGTAAGCATCCGCGAGCGCCTCCGCCGCTTCCGTGTCCAGCGCTTCCGCAAAGGCATCCGCAAGCCAGAGCGATCCCGCGACCGCCAGCTTACCCATCGCGTCGTCGATGTTCATGTTGGTTCGAAGCTTCGCCGTTTCGCTCTCAGCCAGCGCCCGCTCCATGCCGAGCGCCCGCAAAAGCTCCGCGCGCGTTTCGCCTTCCGCCGCGCCCGCAAGTGCCGCCGCCGCGAAATACAGGCTCACCGGGGAGATAAGCGCGTTCTCCTGCCCCGCCGTGCCGAGCCCTTCCCGCGCGGCGCGCACGCAAAAGGCGCTGAGCGCCTCCCGGTAGCCCTCCGCAAGCGTTTCCCGCTCCCCGGTGGAGCTGCCGTCCTTCTTCATGCCGCGCACCGCTTCAGCGGCCGGAGCTGCAATGCGCACCGCGCCGCCAGCTGAAACGCCGGGCGTGCAGCCCAGGAGCAGCGCTGCCGCAAGCAGGAGCGGCAAAAGCCGGAATCGTTTCAAATCCCTCGTCCTCCTTTGTTTTTCTACTCATATATTATAAAACGTTCGCCATGCGCCAAAGGTTGCAGGATTTTCCTCCGCCGTACGGATTCATGAAAAAGCGCCCGCGTCCCTTTTGGAGCGCAGGCGCTTCAGGCTTTCAAAAAGCCCCTGGGGGGCTTCGGGGGTCGCAACCCCCGGAGGCTTTCATCGTGAGCGGCGGCGTGTA
>UREK01000062.1 GCA_900546845.1 uncultured Eubacteriales bacterium | reverse complement strand
CGAGCAGCGACCTGTGCGGTGCGAGCGAAAAGCCTTGCGCCGCAAGGCTTTCTTTGCACGGAGCGCTGGCCGCGCCATCGGCGCAAGCGCGATGTGCAATCCCCGATCAAGTGGCAGATGCCACTTGATCGACAGCTTACATCCATAGCGATGGATTGTAAACAATTGTACAACAATCGTACCGGGAAGGCAAGCGCGCTTGAACTCCCTCATCCGTTGTGCTAGAATCTGCGTATAAATTTGTAGAATTGCGGGGAAAAAGCATGGCCCGAACCAATAAAACAGCCGGCGGCAAAACGCCGAAACCGAAGCAGAAGCTCCCGCTCCTGCTCAAGATCCTGCTCATCCTGCTCGCGCTTGTTCTGGTACTCGGCGCGGTCGCAGCCGGGATCGGGCTCGATCTGCTCGGCCGCATCTCCCGCCCGGCAGAGGACGGTTTTATCGCGCATGGCACCCCGGAGCCGGAGGATGAGTATGCGCCGGAGGAAACGCCGACGCCCACGCGCACGCCGGAGCTGACGCCCACGCCGCATCCCTCCGCTACGCCGCGGCCCACGCTGCCTGTTTCGGAATTTTACGAACAGACATACCTGACCGATGAACAGCTTGCCAAAATGGCGGAAAACAACGCGAGCGGCGAGTTCATCAACGTGCTCCTCATCGGCGCGGACCGCCGCTCCACAAAGGGCAGCTACAATTCCGACACGATGATGATCGCCACCATCGACAAACGCCATGGCACCCTCAAGCTGACAACGCTCATGCGCGATATGCTCGTGAACATCCCTGGCCATGGCTACGGGAAGCTCAATTCCGCCGCCGCGCGCGGCGGGGTGGATCTCCTGTTCGCAACGATTGAAGAAAACTTCCACATCACGCTCACGCAGTATGTGCTTGTGGATTTCTACATGTTTGTGGACGTCATCGACGCGCTCGGCGGCATCACCATCGAAATGACTGCCGAGGAGATCAGCGCCGCGAACGACTGCATTGCGGGCCTCAACAAGCAGCTCGGCGTGGAATACCTCTGGGATGGCTTCATCTTCGCAGAGCCGGGGCCGGTCCAACTCACGGGGAAGCAGGCGCTCGGCTATTCGCGCATCCGCAAGATTGACAGCGAGTTCGCCCGCACAGAGCGGCAATACACCGTGCTCAACACCGTGCTTTCGATCTTCCGCAGCGAGAGCCTTTCCAAGCAGTACGACATCCTGTACGACTTGCTGCCGATGGTGGAGACTAACATGACCAACGCAGAGATCATCGACGCGGCTGTGAGCGCCCTCACGAGCAGCAAGGGCGGGCTGATTTACTTCCGCGTGCCGGTGGAAGGCTATTTCCAGAACGGCAAGTGGGAGAAGAAGTTCGTGTTCTTCTGCGATCTGCCCGGCATGGCGTGGGAGCTGCACGAGTTCATCTTCGATAACGACAAAACCGTCTCTACCGCGAAGATTCTCGACCCGAATCCCTCCCTGCCGCCGCGTACCCCTTCGCCAACCGTCGCGGAAGGCGGCCTCTTCCCGGAAGCCACGGCCTATAATCCGAACGGCGGCGGGAGCGGCATCGTCGTCGGCGGTGGGAATTGATCCGCAGCCTGATTCGGATTCAAATTCAACATAAAACGCGGCGGAACCTTCCGCCGCGTTCCAGCTTATCGAAAAAGTCTCTCCGGGATTGTCAAGGGCCGCAGCCCTTGACTTTCCATCGCGAGCAGCGACCTGTGCGACGTGAATCCCTCGATCAAGTGGCAGATGCCACTTGATCGACAGCCTGACGCGGCGGATCCTTCCGCCGCGTTTTATGTTTATTCCAGTTCCTCCAAATGTGCCCGGAAGAATGCAACGAATCCTTGGTAGGCAACCAGCGCATCCGTTTCCCGGCCTCCGCTTAGGTCGTAATAATACGCGCCGGATCGGATCTCCTTGGATAGGCTGTCCAGCGGGAATCCCTTGCGGCGCACCGCGTGCGGCTGCGCCGCAAGGAGGAATTTTTCACTTGCAAGGCTCTCATCCATGGCCTCCCATACACGCGCTTCATCCCGGATTAGGCAAACCGCGTTGTCATACCATGCGGTCAGTTCCCCATAGGTACGCGCGAGGCCGCTGTAATAGGCGATCATCTCATCGTCCGTCATGTAAGCCCCGTTCCTTGCCCTGACGTGGGCGCCAGGCTGCAGCGCATCGGGAACGCCCGCGAGGTGCAGCCCGGAATCACAGGAAAACACCGGCATTTTATAGTGCTGGAAATAGGCCCATGCTTTCTGCCGCGCGTTTTCAAGCGGCGTACGCCCGGTCTCCGGGACATCCGGAGGGCGGTCTTCCATATCCCGCAGGCCCAAAAGCTCAATGCCAAGCGGCTCCAGCGCCCGCCGCATCGCGGACAGCTTCGCCGGGTTTGACGTCCCATAGAGCAGTCTCATTTGTTTTCCTGTTTCTCCTTTTTTGGATTGGCGCGCTCACATGCCGCCGCATATTTGCTGCCGGGAGCACGGTGGTGTGCTAGGCATGCGGCGCAGTCGCCATATCGGGCGCATTTGACCCGGCTGCAAGGACAGTTGCTTTGTTTTCGTTTTACCATGTGCAATTCTCCCGCTTTCTATCGTTCATATCCCGCCATCCTTTCACGCGCCAATTTTGCCGCCGCCGCATATTGTGAACCATGCAGTTATATGTATATGATCCCTCTCTCGAGGGCTTTTCCTGTTTCTCCCTGCCGCGTGCCGCATCGTTGCCGTATACGGGCAGCGCACATGTGTACCTGCACGATTTTTTGGGCAGCACCGCTGCGGAGACCGCCTGGGTAGACCGGCGGCTGCTTGCCGCGTTCAGCGCGCTTGCAGAAGCGTTCGGCGCACCCGTTTCCGTTTGCGGCGGCTTCCGGCGCGTGCTGCCGGGCCGGCGGCTCTGCGCCTCCCCGCGCTGCGCGGGGCTGATGCTCGACGTAGGCGCAGGCTTAAGCACGCCGGAGCGGGAGCGCCTCCGCTGCCTCGCCATACGCAGCGGCCTGTTTGAATTTGTGCTGCCGGAATATGCCGCGCCCACCTGGGTGGGGCTGCAAAAGCGCGTTGCACCGTCTTGCGCGCCCGGCTGCCCGTTCCCGGTGCTCCGCCCGGGCGAGAAGAACGTCTGCGCGTTCGCGCTTCAGGACGCGCTCGCCGTGCATGGTTTCCCTTCAGACAATGGCCTGACCGGCTGTTTTGACGCGGCGACGGGCCGCGCCCTGCGCGCTTTCTGCCATGCATGGGGAACACCGTATGCAGGCGTTGTGGACGCGGAGATTTGGCGTGCGCTCTAACAAGCTCCGGCAGCGCCTGCCCTTCTTTATCATTGGGCGTAAAGTTTCCTTCTGCATCATGGCGCACCGCAATGCTTTCATTGTATCCTCTTTCCGTGCCGTCATGCAAAGCGCTGAGCAGCCCTTTTAGCGCAAACACAGGCGGGTATGCTCACCCACCTCAGGCTGTCGATCAAGTGGCAGATGCCACTTGATCGAGGATTGCACGTCGCGCCTGAGCCGATGGCGCGGCCAGCGCTCTGTGTAAAGAAAGCCTTGCAGCGCAAGGCTTTTCGCTCGCACCGCATAGGTCGCTGCTCGCGATGGAAAGTCAAGGGCTGCGGCCCTTGACAATCCTGGAGAGACTTTTTCGACAAGCTG
>UREK01000061.1 GCA_900546845.1 uncultured Eubacteriales bacterium | reverse complement strand
AGCGGCAAGAGAAGGTCCCCTGGGGGATGCGCGGTGCGAGCGAAAAGCCTTGTGCCGCAGGGTTTTCTTTGCGCGGAGCGCTGGCCGCACGCCTGCCCGCAGGCAGGTGGCTTTCGGCGCGTCTCCCGCGCCGGAAGTTCCTCTTTTGCGCAAGCGTGATGTGCAATCCTCGATAAAGTGGGCATCTGCCACTTTATTGACAGCCTGGAACGCCGCATATTCCGGCGTTTGCGCAAGCCGCTTCCATACGGGCGCGGGCAAGCCTTCGAACAATTCAAGCAATTCAAGAACTTCCATGCCACTCCTCCTTTTGCGTTGTACTTCATATATAAAGTATAATCAATCTATTAAGCAGGGTAGAATAGCGCTATGATTACATATGAGCCGTTTTACCAAACGCTGTTTCGGAAGGGATTAACGGAATATCATTTAATATTTAAGCAGGGAATTTCGTCCGCTACGCTGCACCGGATGAAACACGGCAAAGCGATCACCACGAAAACGCTGGACGCTTTATGCTTTGTGCTGGACTGTGAGGTTCAGGATATTATCCGTTACGAAAAGGACTCGGACGCCTAAGGAACAGGCCGCCGGTCAGGTGGCAGATGCCGCTTAACCGAGATTTGCACATTGCGCTTGTGCCGCCCACGCGGCCAGCGCTCCGCGTAAAGAAAGCCTTGCAGTGCAGGGCTTTTCGCCCGCACCGTTTCGGCAAGCTGGGAAGCGCCCAAAGGAGCGCTCCCGGCCCGCCGCATCCACAATGCCCATTTTTTCGGCAAACTGAAAAAGCAGCTGCGCTGTGTTTGAACAAACTGGCCCCCGCTGCGTCCAGAGGCCAGTTTCATATTTGGTTTTTCGTTTTTCTCTGTCCGTTTCTCCCGGCGCGCGCTGGATGCGCCGCCTTTTTGCGCTCCGTTGCGGGGCTTATTCCTCCTCTTCCTCCGGCGGGAGCGGGTGAACCTGCACCGCAAGGCGCATTACGCGGAGGTTCTGGAGCTTCTTGACCGTAATGGTCAGGTTTTTGTAATCGAAGCTGTCCCCCGCCTTTGGATAATCGCCAAGCATCTCGATGGCCCAGCCGCCGAGGGTGGCGTTGTCGTCGTCGAAATCCCTGTCGTCGATGTCCAGTTCCTCGAAGAAATCGTAAATGCGCATGTCGCCGTCGGCCTCGTAGGTGTCCTCGCCAGTCTGCACGAATTCATCCACGATTTCGTCAGATTCATCCCAGATGTCGCCGACGAGCTGCTCGAGCACGTCCTCCATCGTCAGGCAGCCCATCGTGCCGCCATATTCATCGGTCACGATCACCATATGGCACTGGCGTTTTTTCATGACGGCAAGCACGTCGTTGAGCGGCATGGTCTTGTGCACGAAGTTGACCGGCATGAGAGCGCCGCGCAGGTCGAACTGCGGCCGCTCCACCAACTCCTTGAAGAAATGGTTCAGGTGCAGGATGCCGATGATGTTGTCGATCGTGTCCTCATAGACCGGGATGCGGGAAAACGGGGAATCATATGCCGTTTGCAGGATCTCCTCCCAATCGTCCTCAATGTCGATGGCAAGCAGATCCACCCGCGGCGTGATGATCTCATAGGCGAGCACGTCGTCGAAGTCGAGCGCGCTCTGCAAAAGCTCCGCGCGGTCCTCGTCGATCACGCCCTCGTCCTCGACGGTCTCAAGGATCGTTTCAAGGTCGTCCTCCGTCACGGAAGGCCCATTTTCCCCAAAGCGCGCCCAGATGCGGTCGAGCAGCTTCAGCAGCTTATTGAATGCCCAGACAATAGGCTTCGTGATGAACATCATCGCCCGCAGCGGCAGCGCGACGGCCTTTGCAAAGCCCTCCGACACCTGCACGGCAACGATCTTCGGGACGATCTCGCCAAAGGTGAGGATCAGTACCGTCATCACGGCAGTTGCCACCCACGCGCCGTCATCCCCAAGGAGCGAAACGGCAATGAGCGTCGCCACGGAGGAGGACGCGATGTTCACAAGGTTGTTGCCGATGAGGATCGTGACGAGCGCGGAATCATAGGCCTCATAGATCCAGTACGCAGCCTTCGCCGCAGGGCCGCCGGTTTCCGCGGCGTTTTTCATGCGCAGCCTGTTGAGCGAGGCATAGCTGATCTCCGAGCCGGAGAAAAACGCGGAAAAGGCGATCAGCAATATGATCAAAAGATAGGAGCCAAGCGTTGCTTCTTCCATCAGGCGGCGCCTCCCTTGTCGTCCTCATCGTAGATCTCGCCCACGAGTTCTTCCAGGATGTCCTCCATCGTGACGATGCCGAGCGTTTTCCACTGCGCATCCCGCACGATGGAAAGGTGTAGCTTGTTCTGGCTCATCACAGGGAACAGGTCGTCTATGGGCATGTTCGCATCCACGAAATGCACGCTTTCCATGATGATGCTGAGCGCTGGCGTTTCGCCGTGCATGTGCGCCTTTAAGTATTTTCGGATCAGCAGCACGCCGATCGGGTGCCCTTCTTCATCCACGACGGGCAGGCGCGAATGCGCGTTTTCCCGGATGGTGGAGAGGATGGCCTCATCCGGCGCGTCCACCGGGATGCAGACGACCTTTTCCCACGGCGTGAGCACATCCCGCACGGTGGTGTCGGAAAACTCCAGCGCGCTCTGCACAAGCTCGCTCTTTTCCTCGTCGATCGCCCCCTCGGCAGCGATCGTCTCGATGATGTCGTAGAGCTCATCCTCGGTTACAGTCGGCTCCTCCTGCTGCTTTTTGAAGGGCTTACTCACCCAGGCGCTGAGCTTGGAGAACACGAACGAGATCGGCGTGAACGCCTTCATCAGCGCGAGCAGAGACCCGGAGACGGCGAGCGCAAAGCGCTCGTTGCAGGCCTTCGCAAAGCGTTTGGGCACCATTTCGGACACAAAGAACACCACCACCGTCATCACGACCGTGGTTGCGGGTACGGCTTTCACGCCCCAAAGTTTCGTTGCCATGAGGGTTGCAATGCTTGCGCAGCCGATGTGCATGATGTTGTTGCCGATCAGGAGCGTCGTGAGCGCCTTATCGAAGTGATCCAGGATATAGAGCACGCGCGCAGCCCGCTTGTTCCCGTTGTCCGCATGGCTCATCATGCGGATGCGGTTCACGGACGCGAGCGCAATCTCCGTCCCTGCAAAGTATGCACCGCCCAGGATCAGAAGGAAAATCGAGATGAGATAGCCTATTGGACTGCCATCGTCCATTTGGGAAATCAGCTCCTTTTTCTTTGTTCATCGTGACAGTTGTTTTATATTATATGTGCTTTTCACCGTTTTTGCAAGCCGCCCTGCAAAGCCAGGCCTCCGCCAGCAGAGGATGCCCTTGGCAGCCTGGCTCCGGGCGCCCTGCTTCCTCTGGGTTTGCTTTGCCGGGCATTTGAACTGCGGCGTTTGGCTGCTCAACGGTTGAGCGCGGAGAGCGGCACGACCTCGCACACCGTCAAAATGCCGTCCCGCACGCGGAAGCGCACGTCAAACCCGGCGTATTCGAAGCCGTAGCGCTGTTCCGGGTCGTCCCGGTAAGCCGGGCGCGGGTCCTGCCGCAGCGACGCGACGAGCGCCGCGCGCTTCTCCGCCGGGATCACCGCAAGCCATTCCTCCGGGAATTCCACCGAAAGCGCATAGCCGTACCGCTCCCCCGCAAAGCCGTCCAAAGCATCCGGATGGCTGTCGGTAAACGAGAGGTACGGCTTAATGTCGTAGATGGGCGTGCCGTCCATCAGATCCGCGCCGGAAACGCGCAGCACCGTCCCGAGGCCGGGGCGCGGCTCCGCCCCCTCGAGCCGCACAGAGGAAAGCCCGAGCGGGTTCGGGCGGAAGGGTGAGCGCGTCGCAAATACGCCCATGCGCTTGTTCCCGCCCAGGCGCGGCGGCTTCACCATTGGCGACCAGCCCTCCTGCCGCACCGCGGAAAAGCCCCAGATCAGCCAAATGTGGGAAAACCCTTCGATGCCGCGCAGTGCGTTCGCGTCTCGGTATTCCGGCTCGAACACGATCGTGGCCTTCTGCTCCGGCACGAGGCCGCTCTGCCGCGGGATGCCGAACTTGGTAGTAAAATCGCTCCGGATGCGCGCGATTACGTGGAGGGTCACTGGTTCGTTCATGGGCGCTCCTTTCCGTAAAAAGCAGTTCCTTCTGCAAACAATTTTAATTTTATAGCAAGCAAAGGCTCCGGGCAAGCCCTGCCCGGAGCCTTTGCTTATCAAAAAAAGTGCCTTCGGGATCGGCAAGGGCCGCGGCCCTTGCCTTTCAATCGCGAGCAGCGACCCAAGGTGAATTGCCGCATAGCGGCAAGAGAAGGTC
>UREK01000060.1 GCA_900546845.1 uncultured Eubacteriales bacterium | reverse complement strand
TTTTGGGGTGTGCGCTCTCGAGTGCCGTCCGAAAACGGAGAACGCTGGAATTCACCGCTCCCAAGCGCCCCCTTTTGAAAGGGGGGGCATGCGTTAGCATGCCGGGGGATTGCCTTATTACAGGCATTTTGTCAATCATGCCGGAGGATTGGCCGTGCAGCAGGGAAACCCAGGCGCAGAAGGCGCGCTTCAGGCTGGATTTTTATAGAACACACGAAACAGACGAATCAGGAGGAATGAAACATGAAATACATGAGCGACCGGGAGATCGACCGGCTTTCCGGCGCAGCGGGCAAACGCCTTGCGGCGGAGCCGAAGGTGGAGCTGATAATCGCGCCCACGGACGACGGGCAGAACGCGCCCTGGGAGGGCGGGCTCAACGGCTACTTCTTCCGCATCCCACGCGGCGTACCCGTGCAGGTGCCGGAAAGCCTCGCAAGGCTCATCCAGGAAAACGAGCGGATCGCGGAGCTTTCCCGCGAGCGGGTGCGTGAATACAGCGCGGGGCGCGGCAAGCGCCTTGGGCCGTGAGGGGGACGCGCTATGACGCTCAACGACATCATTGTATCCGCGCTCGCGCAGCTCGACCGTGGGCACGACGCGCAGACGCTCGACACCTGGCGCGAGAAGCTCACGCGCTTTGCCAACGAGGCCGTGCTGGACCTTTCGGCGGCGTATTGCCCCCGCAGGACAGAGGAGTTCACTTTGGAAGGGAAACTCCTCGACACGCGTAAGCTCTCCCGCCCCTGCATCCGCGTACATGGCGTGAAGCGCCTCGGGCGATACATGACCTTCCATGAAACGGGGGATTCCGGCGTGCTCTGCGTGCCGGGCGCGGCGGCGGACAGCGCCGTTCAGGTGAACTACCGCTTCGCGCCGCCCACGCTTTCCAACACCACGGACGTGCCGGAACTGCCGGACTGGTGCCACGGGCTCATCGTGTGCTACGTGGTAGGGCGCGAACGGGCAAGCGGCGAAGTGGGCGTGCAGCGCGGCGGCAACATCTACTTCCAGATGTACGAGGCGGGCAAAGCCAAGCTGCGGCCCCACATGGGCGGCGCGGACAGCTACCGCATCCTGAACAGGTGGTGAGCGCATGGGCAGGAAGGCTTACCGCATCGATGAGTTCTACGGCATCGACCAATCGAAAAACGAGAACGCCATCGCCGCAGGCATGAGCGCAGACGCCTGCAACATGGACACGGAGGACGGCAGCCTCGCCGTCGCCAAAGGGTATGTGAGGCACATCGAAGCGCCCGTTCCGGGCGTGGAGAAGCTGCACAGGCTGTACGTTCACCAGCGGCAGGACGGCGCGCAGTTTATCGCTATCGCAGGGGATGTGATCTATGCGTACAAGGACGGCGCATGGAATGCCGTTTATACCTATGCCCCCGCACTGACGCAGCACCGCTTCGATTTCGCGGAGGCGCGGATCGACAGCACGGACTGCCTCATCATCGGCTGCGGGGAGGCGCAGCTCGTGAAATACGACGGCGTATCGGCTTCCCCGTTCGGCAGCGAGGCACAGCTTTCAAACGTGAAAGTGCTCTACCTCGCCATGTACCGCAACCGCCTGTTTTCCGCGGGCGACCCGGAGCACCCGAACCGGCTCTATTGGTCCCAACTGCCTGGAAGCGGCCGCAGCATCGAGGACTGGGGGACGGTGGAAGCCTCCCCGAACGTGGAGGGCGGCCACACCGAGGTGGGCGACACGGGCGGCGATCCGATCATCGGCCTGGCGGCGCTTTCCAACCAGCTTTTGATCTTCAAACGGCACAGCATCTACCGCCTCCTGGGCGACCGGCCCGGAAACTACATCGTGGAGGAGGTGGAGGCGCGCGGCGAGCGGCCCGCGCATACGGCGATCGTCCCCTCGGGCGACGCGCTGTACTACCTCACGGGCGGCGGCCTCTGTTGCTTCAACGGCGTGAGCGCGGAGCCCATGCCGGACGCGCGGCGCATCCGCAGGGTGCTCGCAGGGGCGGCCGCCGCGGATTCGCGCGGCGCGCTCTGCCGGGACAAGCTGTACTTTACGATCGACGAGGGCGGGAACTGTGCGCTCGTGGAATACGACCTTGTGCGCTGCACCTATATGCTGCGGCGCGGCTTTGCGGCAGGCGACCTCTGCGCTCGGGGCGGCGTATTGTATCTGACCGACGGCGCGCGGCGCGTCTGCCGCTTCGGGGAAGGAACCTCCTACGACGGCGCGCCCATCGAGGCTTGGTGGCAGACGCCGCTGACCGACCTGCACGACAAGGGCTGCGTAAAAAGCATCCGCGAGCTTTACTTGCGTGGCAGCAGCGACCTGCCGGATTCGGTGATCCTCATGGACATGACCATCGACAACCACACGGCCACTCATCGCATGCGCGTGCCGGACACGCGCGCGACCGTGCTCGAAGTGCCGCTGCTCAACGAAGGGCGCACGTTTTCCATGCGCTTTTACAACGAGGCGGGCGGCCGATTCGTGCTGGAGGCGGGCGCGGAGCTGCTGTTTGACGAACGGAGGAGGACGGAATAATGGCACTTGATATGCGCGCGCTCTATTATATCGCCCTGCCCGCCGGGGCGGAGCGGGAGGCGAACCGGCAGGCCTATACGGAGCGCATAAAAGCGAACGAAAACTGCCTGAACCAAAACTTTACGATTTTGAGCCAGAAGATCGCGGAGCTGGAAGCCCGGCTCGCGGCGCTCGAAACCAACCAATGAATGGAGGAAATCAAACATGGCAAGTTATTCTTTGGCGGGCTATACCCCGCCCGCCGGCGTGGACAGCCGGCAAAAGGTGAAGGAATACCAGACGCGGCTCGGCGTAACGGCGGACGGGATCTGGGGGCCGAAGACCCAGGCGGCTTACGAGGCCACAACGGTGCGCAATGCAAACGCCTGGAGCGCGCCGGCAAGCATTTACGGCGGATATTACGACCAGGCGCTTTCGATGCTGTCCGTACCCGCGGTGCAGGTCAGCACGCCTTCGCGCGCGCAGATCCAGGCGGATGCGGAAGCCTCCCTGCGCCCGGCAACGGATCAGGCCATCGAGGCGCGGCGCGCGCGGGGAGAAACGAACATGGCGGAGTTGGACGCGGACGCGGCTTCCCGCGGGATGGGGGCTTCCACCTATGTGACCTCTGTAAAGGGGCGCGAGATGGCCAACACGGAACGGGATGTGGCGATGCTGGAATCCAACTACGCAGCCGCTCTTTCCGAGCGGGTAGCGTCCTACCTGCAATATTACGCCAACCTGGATTTACAGGCGCAGATGCAGAACGCGCAGATGCGCTACAACGCGCAAAACGCGGCGGCGAGCCTTGCCGCGCAATGGTACGCGGCATACCAGAGCGCAAACGCGGCAAGCGGCGCCGCCACGGTGAAGCGCCGTGCAGGCAGCGCCGCGGACGACGCTTATTTCACCATGACCCCGGCGGAATACGAGAGCTTTGTGCTGCGTATGCGCGAAGGGGAGCGCCGGCAGCTGTTTTCCTCCGACGCGGCGCAATGGAAGGAAAGCCGGGAGGAGCTTTACAACGCGCTCGGCGCGGCGGGCTATGCGGCGCTCGAAGCGAAAGCCAACCCCAAGCGCGGCGGGATAGGAGGCAGCGGCATATGGACGGCGCAGAAGTATTAAAACAATTTGAGATTGCGCTTGATATTAGCCGTTCGATTTCCAACCGGGAATTCACCGTGGTGGAAGGCGACACGGGAAATGTGCTGCACATTACCCTGACGGACGACGGCGTACCCGTGAACCTGGCCGGATGCCGGGTGCTCGCCATCTTCTCCAAGTCGACGGGGACCTCATCCCAAGACAGCGGCGTGGAGGAAGGCGGCGTCTTTATCGGCGGCTCCGCGATGAATGAGGTGACGATCACGCTGTTCAACACCTCGTTCGCACCGGGCATGGTAGAGTGCGAATTGCAGGTGTATTCCGGCGGGGCGCTCACTACGCTCGTGACGAGCGCGAAGTTTAACTTCACTTGCCGCCGCGGAATCCTGAACGACGAGACCGTGCAGGCAACGAGCGAATACCCGCTGCTGGTGACGCTGATGGCGCAGGCGGCGCAAGCTGTAGAAACCGCGGAAGCGGCGGCAGACGCGGCCTATGCGGCAGCCGCTGCGACGGGGCAGGCAGCGCATGCCGCCCGCCATGCCACAGGCGGGGAGGATCCTGTTTTCCCCGCTTCCATCGGCGCAGCGGCAACAAGCCATGCCCACGGCAGCTTGACCCACGACGGCAAGATCGGCACGGCGGCGAACAAGGCCGTGTACACCGGCACGGGCGGGACGCTGCAAGCGGGCACGCTGCCCGTCGCCGCAGGCGGCACAGGAGCGGCAACTGCGGCAGGGGCGCTCGCCGCACTCGGCGCGCAGCCCGCGCGGCTGACCTTCACGGAAAAGACCGTTGCTACAAGCGCATGGACGAGCGATGCGGCCTACGCGGACTACCCATACCGTGCGGCGGTGGCCTGCGCGGGGGTGACGGCGGAAGCCTTCGCGGATGTGGTGCTCTCTCCGGAGGATGCGGCGGGCGGGAACTTCGCGCCGGTGT
>UREK01000059.1 GCA_900546845.1 uncultured Eubacteriales bacterium | reverse complement strand
GAGCGAAAAGCCTTGCGCCGCAAGGCTTTCTTTACACGGAGCGCTGGCCGCGCCAACGGCGTAAGCGCGATGTGCAAA
The DNA here is from genome assembly GCA_900546845.1 of uncultured Eubacteriales bacterium. Lineage (GTDB taxonomy): Bacteria > Bacillota > Clostridia > Christensenellales > CAG-138 > UBA1685. The sequence goes on along the minus strand of UREK01000059.1, from coordinate 5,711 downwards.
CCTCGATCAAGTGGCATCTGCCACTTGATCGAAAGCCTATCCCCGTCGGCTCATTCAACCGGCGGGGATTTTTTGTTGCGTATAGAAGTTGCTGCCGGAACGCCGGCGTTATAGCTCCACCGTTCCCTCGAACACAAGGTCCACGTCGGCACGCATGCGCAGCGAGCCGTCCGAGGAATAGCGCACGGAGAGCACGCCGCCGGGCACCTTGACGGCGATGTCCGTATCCGCCGCGCAGAAGCCGTTTTCCACCGCAGCCGCCACGGCCGCGCACGCGCCGGTGCCGCAGGCCCAGGTCTCGCCGCTGCCGCGCTCCCAGACGCGCATGCGCAGCGTGGTTTCATCCAGCACGCGCACGAACTCCGCGTTCACGCGCTCCGGGAAGATCGGCGCATGCTCAATGAGCGGCCCTTCCGCTGCCACATCCAGCGTGTCCACATCCTCCACAAAGGCCACTGCGTGCGGGTTGCCCACGTTCACGCAGGTGATGCGGTAGCCCCGGCCGAGCGCCACCGGGTAATCCACCACCCGGGGCACAGGCAGCTCCACAGGCACGGCCACCGATTCAAAGTGCGCCTGGCCCATGTCCACCGCCGCCGCGCGTACGGCGCCATTGCGCTTGGAAAGCCGCACCTCGTGCACGCCGCTCGCCGTCTCCACGGAGACGCAGAGGCGCTCCGGCGGCACGATCCCCTTGTCGTAAGCGTATTTCGCAAGGCAGCCGATGGCGTTGCCGCCCATCGCGGCAACGGTGCCGTCCAGGTTGTATGCGGCCATGCGGAAATCCGCTTTTTCCGAAGGATAAAGCAGGCAGACGCCCTCCGCGCCGATGCCGAAATGCCGCTCGCTCAGGCGCACGGCGAGGCCCGCCGGATTGTCGATGCGCTGCTTCCTGCAATCGAAGCAGAGGTAATCGTTGCCGCAGGCCTGCATCTTGGAAAAGCGCAGCTTCTCCCGGTGCCTGCGGCGGTGGTTGAGGTCCACAAGCTCCGTGTTGAGCTGGCTGTAGCGGCTCTCCATGCTGTCCGCAAGGGCGTTCGCGGTGTCGATAGCGGTGAGGCATGGGATGCTTTTTTCCACGGCCTTGCGGCGGATGCGCACGCTGTCCCGCGTGGGGATGCGGCCCTTGGAGGAGGTGGAGACCACATAGCCGATCTTCCCCTCGTCCATCAGGCGCAGGATGGTATCATCCCCGGTGGAGAGCTTCTGCACCTCCGTGACCGGGAGGCCCGCGCTGCGCAGCGCCCGCGCGTTGCCGGGCGTGGCATACAGCATGCAGCCAAGGTTCAAAAAGCGCTTCGCGGTGTCATAGATCTCTCGCCGGTCGGTGCGCTTCACGCTGAAGAGCACGCCGCCGCGGCGGTCCATCTGGTAACCCGCCGCGACGAGACCCTTATAAAGCGCCTCGGAAAGCGTGCCCGCCACGCCGAGCACCTCGCCGGTGGATTTCATCTCCGGCCCGAGGAGGGTATCCACGTCCGCGAGCTTTTCAAAGGAGAACACCGGCACCTTTACTGCGACATACGGTGGGATCGGGTAAAGCCCGACGCCGAAGCCCATCGCGGGCAGCTTTTCGCCGAGCATCGCGCGCGTGGCGAGATCTACCATCGGCACGCCGGTGACCTTGCTGATATACGGGATGGTGCGCGAGGAGCGCGGGTTGACCTCGATGACGTAAAGCTCCCCGCCATAGATGAGGTACTGGATGTTCACAAGCCCCTGCACCTTGAGCGAGAGCGCGAGGCGCGTGGAGCAATCCACGATGCGCTCGAGCATTTCATCGTCCACATTCCAGGCGGGGTATACGGCGATGGAATCGCCCGAGTGGATGCCCGCCCGCTCGATGTGCTCCATCACGCCCGGGATGAGGACGCTTTCCCCGTCGGAAATCGCGTCCACTTCAAGCTCCGTGCCCATCAGGTATTGGTCGATGAGGATCGGGTTCTCGATGCCCTGGGCGAGGATGATCGCCATGTATTCGGTCACATCCTCCGGCTGGAAGGCGATGATCATGTTCTGCCCGCCGAGCACGTAGGAGGGCCGCAGCAGCACCGGATAGCCGAGCTCTTCCGCCGCGGCGAGGGCTTCCTCCGTGGTCATGACGGTGCGGCCGAGGGGGCGCTTGATGTCAAGCTCCGTCAAAAGCGCGTCGAAGCGCTCCCGGTCCTCCGCCATGTCGATGCTGTCCGCCGGGGTGCCGAGGATGCGCACGCCCTGCGCGGAAAGGAAGTTCGTGAGCTTGATGGCAGTCTGCCCGCCGAAGGCCACGACCACGCCGTAGGGCTTTTCCGTGGCGATCACGCCCATCACGTCCTCCGGCGTCAGCGGCTCGAAATACAGCCGGTCCGCCGTGTCAAAATCCGTGGAAACGGTCTCCGGGTTGTTGTTGACGATGACGACCTCGTAACCGCGCTTGCGCAGCGCCCATACGCAGTGGACGGAGGCGTAATCGAACTCGATGCCCTGGCCGATGCGGATCGGGCCGGAGCCGAACACGAGGACGGTCTTGCGCTGGCTGCGCTTGCGGGCGAGGAATTCCGCCGCCTCGTTTTCCTCCGCATAGGCGGCGTAGAAATATGGCGTTTCCGCCCGGAACTCCGCGGCGCAGGTGTCCACCATCTTGTAGACCGGCAGGAGCGGGGTTTTGATCTCCTGCCCGGAGATGCTCCGGATCACATTGTCCGGATAACCCATCCGCTTGGCTTCTTTATACAGCTCCTCCGTCAGCGGTTCGGCGGCAAGCCGCGCTTCCAGCTGCGCGAGGTTCAGAAGTTTGTGGAGGAACCATTCGTCGATCATCGTGGCGGCGTGGATCTCCTCCACGGAGACGCCGACTTTGAGCGCCGCGAACACGGCGAAGAGGCGCTGGTCGTCGCAGCTGCGGAGCTTTTCCGCAAGCTCCGCGCGGGAAAGGCCTTCGAGCGCGGGGGTATTGAGGCTCATGTGGCCGATCTCTGCACCGCGCACGGCCTTCATGAGCGCTTCCTCAAACGTCGCGCCGATGGCCATGACCTCGCCGGTGGCCTTCATCTGCGTGCCGAGCGTGCGCTTGGCGTAAACGAATTTGTCGAACGGCCACTTGGGGAGCTTGACCACGACGTAGTCAAGCGCCGGTTCAAAGCAGGCGCAGGTCTTGCCGCCGGTGACGGCGTTTGGGATCTCCGGCAGCGTGTAGCCGATGGCAATCTTCGCCGCGACCTTGGCGATCGGGTACCCCGTGGCCTTGGAGGCGAGCGCGCTCGAGCGGCTCACGCGGGGGTTGACCTCGATGACGGCGTATTCAAAGCTCTCCGGGTTGAGCGCGAACTGGCAGTTGCAGCCGCCCTCGATGCCGAGCGAATCAATGATCCTGAGCGCGGCGGAGCGCAGCATCTGGTATTCCTTATCCGCCAGGGTGACGGCGGGCGCGATGACGATGGAATCGCCCGTGTGCACGCCCACGGGGTCAAAGTTTTCCATGGAGCAGATGGTGATGCAGTTGCCTGCGGCGTCCCGCATGACCTCGAACTCGATCTCCTTCCAGCCCGCGATGCACTGCTCCACGAGGATCTGGTGGATCGGGGACATGCGGAGCCCGCGCTCCGCGATCTCCCGCAGCTCGGCCTCGTCCGCCGCGATGCCGCCGCCGCTGCCGCCGAGCGTAAACGCCGGGCGCACGATGAGTGGGTAGCCGATCTCCCCGGCAAAGGCGAGCGCGCCTTCAAGGGATTCCGTCACCACCGAGGGGATGACCGGCTGGCCGGTCGCCTCCATCGTGTCCTTGAAGAGCTGGCGGTCCTCCGCGCGGTCGATGGTATCCGGCTTCGCGCCGAGGAGCTTCACGCCGTGCTCCTCCAAAAAGCCCTCTTTAGCGAGCTGCATGGCGAGCGTGAGGCCCGTCTGCCCGCCGAGCGTGGGCAGGATGCTGTCCGGCTTTTCCTTTTCGATGATGCGCCGGAGCGTGGGCAGCGTCAGCGGCTCGATGTAAACATGGTCGGCCATATGCCCGTCCGTCATGATGGTGGCCGGGTTGGAGTTGACAAGGATGGCCGTGATGCCCGCGTCCTTCAGGACCTCGCAGGCCTGGGTGCCGGCATAATCGAACTCCGCGGCCTGGCCGATGACGATCGGGCCGGAGCCGATGACGAGCGTGCGCCGGATGTCCTTATTGAGCGGCATTGACGTTCACCTCCTCGATCAAAGCGATAAATTCATCAAACAGGAAGCCGGTGTCGAGCGGGCCGCCGCAGGCCTCCGGGTGGAACTGCACCGAAAAGCCGGGGAATTCCTCGTAGCGGACGCCTTCGCAGGTGCCGTCGTTGGCGTTGATATAAGTAAGCTCCGCGCCGAGGCCGAGGCTTTCGCCGACGACGCAGTAGCCGTGGTTCTGGCTCGTAATGTAGACCCGCCCGGTGCGCGTGCTCTGCACGGGCTGGTTCGCGCCCCGGTGGCCGTATTTCATCTTGCGCGTGCGGCCGCCGTAGGCGATGGCCATCATCTGGTGGCCGAGGCAGATGCCGAACATCGGCACGCCGGAATCAAACAGGCAGCGGATCTGCCGGATGATCGGCGCATTGTCCGCCGGGTCGCCCGGGCCGTTGGAGAGCATGATGCCGTCCGGATGGAGGGCGAGGATCTCCGCCGCGGGCGTGCGGCCCGGCACGGTGACGACCTCGCAGCCGCGCTTGACGAGTTCCCGGCGGATGTTCGCCTTCGCGCCGTAATCGCACAGCACGACGCGGCGGCCCGCCCCTTCCGAAAAACTCTGCCTGCACGTGACGGATTCTACCGCGTCCCGCACGCGGTAATTGCGCATGGCGCGCTTCTGCATATCGCTGAGTACGGGTTCGGCGGAGAGCACGGCGTTCATCACGCCCCGTTCGCGCACGATGCGCGTCAGCTGCCGGGTGTCCACGCCCGTCAGGCAGGGGACGCCCTGCGCCGCCAGCCATTCCGAAAGCGCGCCCTCCGCGCGGAAGTTGGAAGGGCCTTCGCACAGTTCGCGCACAACATACGCCCGCACATGCGAGCGGGCGCTCTCGAAATCGGCGGGGATCACGCCGCAGTTCCCAATGAGCGGGAAGGTCTGCGTCACGATCTGCCCATAATAGCTCGGGTCTGTCAGCGTTTCAAGATAGCCCGTCATGCCAGTGGTGAATACCAGCTCGCCTACGGCTTCCGCCTCCGCGCCGCAGGACACGCCGGGGAACACCTGCCCGTTTTCCAAGATTAAATACCCTTTTTGCATCTAAGCCTCCCGTATATCAAATGGTTGCAATCATATATTCTGATAGATTATACAATCAAATCGCATAAAAATAAAGATGGTAAATGAAAAAAGTTCGTGCAAATTCACATGCGGCAGCTCTTTATGAACAATTTATGAACAGAACGAAAGAAAACACTTCCAAAGCATGCGGAACCGTGCTATACTATATTATATATTTTTTGGAACAGACGTTAACGCCGCATGCGCTTATACGTGTTGGGAGCTGGAAACCGGCTCAGAATTGTTTTCACTTTTTCGTGGGAAGCATTTGCAAGCGATACGGAATGCGGCGGAACCCCTCGCTTTTTACAGGCGGATAAGAAAAACAATCACGAAGTAAAAGCGTAAAAGCTGATATATTGTTAAAAAAGGACTTGACAAATATGACGCTTTATCGTATACTAGAGCAGAGCAGAGCAGAGCAGAGCAGAGCAGAGCAGAGCAGAGCAGAGCAGAGCAGAGC
>UREK01000058.1 GCA_900546845.1 uncultured Eubacteriales bacterium | reverse complement strand
CTTTCTTTACACGGAGCGCTGGCCGCGCCATCGGCGCAAGCGCGATGTGCAATCCGCGATCAAGTGGCATCTGCCACTTGACCGACAGCTTGAGCTCCCTCATAGAGGGAGCCTTTTGACCTGTGCGCTTTTGTGCGCCGCCTGAATACGGAATTCGTTGGAGTTCACCGCTCCCAAAATCCTCCTTTTTGAAAGACGGTTGCAGCGCCCCGCCGCATCTGGTATGCTGAGGCCATACCATGCAGGAGGAACCCTTTTATGCGTGAAATGAACAACAAAAAGAAGGAGCGTCCCGCGGAATGGGCGCTTGAATTGCTCCGCCGCTGCGAATACGCCTGCCTGAGCCTTGCCGACGGCGCGCAGCCTTATTGCGTGCCGGTTTCGCATGCGCTCGTGGGCGAGCGGGTGTATTTCCATTCCAACCCGCGCGGCTACAAGGCGGAAATCCTTGCCGCGAACCCGCGCGTCTGCCTCGTTGCCGTGGCGGATGTGCACGCGCTCCCCATGCGCTTTACCACGGAATATTCTTCCGCCGTCGCGTTTGGCACGGCCCGGCTTGTGACCGACCCTGCCGAGCGCTTCGCGGCGCTTCTGGCCATCTGCGAAAAATTTGCGGCCACGAACCCGAACCGCGAAGCATGCGCCGCGCGCGCGGGCGCGGAGACCGCCGTCTACTGCGTGGAGATTGAATCCATCACCGGCAAACGCAGCGAGTAAGCCCGCGCGCCCGAATTTCCAACAGTTCTTTTTTCGCAAGCGCTGTAACTGTGGTATACTGTCGCTATGGAAAACAAAAACGAAAAGAAGCCCGCGTCCCGGGTGAAGCTCATATTAAAAATCCTGCTGTTCACGGCGCTCGCGGCGATCGTCGCTGTCGGGCTGCGCTTTGCGTACGTCATGTTCGTGGACCCGATGAGCGCGTTCGGCGGAAACCCCACGCCCGCACCCACGGAGGCGCCAACCGTGCCGCCTACGCCGGAAGCGACGCCTGCGCCGACGCCGTCGCCTACGCCTACGCCCGCTGCGCTGCCAACCGCGTCGCCCACGCCGGAACCGACTCCCACGCCGACGCCCGCGCCGACCTATTCCCCCAAGGAACTCGCGGACCTTTCCTTTATGAAAAACCGCGTGAACATCCTCATGCTCGGCTGGGATCAAAGCCCGGAGCGCACGGAGGAGGGGAGCAGCGTTTACCGGGATGAGAACAACAATTTCCGCAGCGACGTCATCATGCTGCTGACGGTCAACTTCAAACGCGGCAGCGCGGATCTCATCTCCATCCCGCGGGACACGTTCGCCACCATCTATAACGACAAGGGCGAAAAATACAGCGAGACCGGGCATTGGAAGATCAATGCCGCGTTTGCCAAGGGCGGCAGCGCGGACGGCAAAGGCTTTGAATACGCGATGGAGACGATCTCCAAACTCTTCGGCGGCATCCCGATCGACTATTACGCCGGCGTGGACATGACGGGCCTCAAGGCCGTCGTGGACGCGATGGGCGGCGTGGATTATGACGTGGACGTGCGCATCGAACTCAACGGCCGCGTGCTCGAAACGGGGTACCAGCACCTCAACGGCCAGCAGGTGCTCGATTACTGCCGCGCGCGCAAGGGCATCAGCTCGGATGTCGGCCGCAACGACCGGCAGCAGCGCATGCTCTTTGCGGTGTTCAACCAGCTCAAATCCCGCGGGCAGCTCAAGAACCTTGTTTCAATCTACAATTCCGTGAAAGGCTATGTGAAAACCAACCTTTCCGCGGAGCAGATCGCCGCGCTCGGCGCGCTCGGCATGCAGCTTGATGAGGACACGCTCAACCGCCATACCTTGAGCGGCAAATACATCGACAACACCTCCTACAGCAACGCGAGCTATTATGTGCTCTATAACGAGAAGCTCGTCGCGCTTGTGGATAAGATCTTCGGTGTGACCATCGAGCCCGACCCGCGCGCGGACGCCGCGCATGTGGAAGGGGAAAAGCAGGCGGCCATTGCCGCGCGCTATACGAGCGGCGCGCAGTACCTGCTTACGCTTTCGGAGCGAGCGCTGCTGACGAGCCCGGATTCTGCGGTGACGGTGGGGATCGAGTTTGACGCGAAGAATGTGCGGAACGCGATCTCTCCGCTGCCTGCGCTCACGGAGCGCCCGGCCGGCGTGTCCACGGATGTGCCGCTCGACGCGGAGGCCATCGGAACTGCCGTCGGCACGCTGCGGGATGCGATGCTCGCCCTTGCAAACCGCCTCGGCCTCACCCGCGAAACCGTGGACAAAGCGCTCCTGCCCGGCGATTTCTACAAGCTCTTGCCCAAGAAATAAACGCGCATGCCCAAAGAAGGAGGTCGTCACCGTGCCGTTTGAAGACTGCGTTTCCCGCCTGATCCCACAGCTGCGCGCGTGGCAGGAGCACCTGCACCGCAGCCCGGAGCTTTCCTTTGAAGAATTTGAAACCACTGCCTATCTGGAGGCGGTCCTTTCCGGCATGCCCGGCGTTTCCGTCTCCCGGCCAACGAGGACGGGCCTCGTCGCGCACATCCGGGGCGAAAAGCCCGGGCGGCAGGCCGTCCTCGGTGTGCGCGCGGACATTGACGCGCTCCCCATCCAGGAGGAAAGCGGGCTTCCCTACGCTTCCGCGCGCCCCGGCGTGATGCACGCCTGCGGGCACGACGGGCACACCGCCATGCTCCTTGGCCTCGCAAAGCTCCTGAGCGCGCGCCGCGCATCGTTTTCCGGCGAGGCAAGGCTGTTCTTCCAGCATGCCGAGGAGCTGCCGCCCGGCGGCGCGGTGGAACTGGTGCGCGCGGGTGCTGCGGACGGCGTGGACGCGATGCTCGGCCTGCACCTTTCCACCAACTGGCCCACGGGCGTATTCGGCGTGCGTGCGGGCGTGCTGACCGCCGCCGTGGATCGCTTCGACATCACCATAAAAGGAAAGGGCGCGCACTGCTCCTTTCCTGAACAGGGCGTGGATGTGATCGTGACGGCGGCGCAGCTCATCCTTGCGCTCCAGACGATCTCCGCCCGGCGCGTCGCGGCGACGGACCCGGTCATCGTCTCCATCTGCCAGGCGAACGCGGGCACGGCCTATAACATCCTGCCGGACGAGATGAAGCTCACCGGCGCGGTGCGCTCGTTCGACCCTGCCGTGCGCGAACGCATCAAAACACTCATCGGCGAGATCACGGCGGGCGTTGCGGCAAGCGCGGGCGCCAGCTACGATTACGTTTGGGACGCGGGCTATGCTTCCGTGTACAACGACGCGGCGCTTGCGGCCGCCGCGGAGCAAACGCTCCTCGCCCGTTTCGGCAAAGCGCATATCGACCACATCGGCCCCATCATGCCGGGCGAGGATTTTTATGCCTTCCTGGACGGCAGGCCCGGTTTCTTCGTGGAGCTCGGCTCCCGCTGCCCGGAGAAGGGATGCGACATGCCGCACCATAACCCGAAATACCGCCTGGATCAGGACGCGCTGCCCTATGGCGTGCAGTATCTTTACGACATGGCGCTGACGCTTTTGAACAAACCGGAAAAAACGGGGGAATAAAACGCGGATGGCCGGCATGAAACTGACCGTCCTCATGGACAACAACACCTATATCGACCGCTACTACCTCGGCGAGCCCGCGGCATGCTACCTGCTGGAAACGGAGGGGCGCTTTATCCTGCTGGATGCGGGGTATTCCGCCTGTACGCTCGAAAACGCCCGGCGCATGGAGATCGGCCTTTCCTGCGTGACGGATATTGTGCTCTCCCACGGACACGACGACCATACGGGCGGGCTTATGCCATTCCTTTCGGCCTTCCCGCAGCCCGTGCGCATATGGGCGCACCCGGACGCGCTTTTGCCCAAGCGGTACGGCGGGCTTTCCGTCGGCGCGCCGTTCGCCCCCGCCGCCCTGCCCGCCCATGCGGAGCTTCGCCTTTCCCGGGAGCCGCGGGAGATCGCGCCGGGCGTGCTGTTCCTCGGGGAGATCCCGCGAAAAAACCCGCTGGAAGCGCCGCCCGTGGGCGAAACGCTGCGCGGCGGCGCGTGGGAGCCCGACCGCCTCCTCGACGATACCGCGCTCGCCCTCTCCACGAAGAACGGCCTGTTCCTGCTTACGGGCTGCTCCCACGCGGGCGTTTGCAACATGCTGGAATACGCGCTTGCCCAAACGGGCGAATCCCGCGTTGCTGGCGTGCTCGGTGGGCTGCATCTGTTCGAGCCCGGCCCGCAACTTGATTTCGTGCTTGCGCGCCTCGCGCAGCTTGGCGCGAACACGCTTTACCCCTGCCACTGCACGTCCCTCGCCGTTAAGCATGCGCTGCTGTGCGCCGGGTTTGACGTGCGCGAGGTCGGCGTGGGGTTCACGGCGGAGCTGTAGGCGCAAACTGAGGCCTTGCCGCACGCCGCTTCTCAAACCGCACAGAATCACCCGAATGGAGGTACGCCAAATGACACGGCGCCGGGAGTCCTTCTAAACGCATAGAAGGAAATTTTAAAAATCGCATCCTTCTAGCGTATTGCGTATTAGGAGGATCTTATGAAACCATACATTCGAAAAAACCGCGCTCCGCTTTCCGGTGCGCTTGTCTGCGCGCTTGCGGCGACGGCCGCCGCCGTCGTGCTGCAATTCTTCAAGGGCGATGTGCTTGACAGCGCCATCCTTGGCGAAGCGGGCGCGGCCCTCAACAGCGCGCTGCTGCTCATCGGCTTCATCCTGCTTGAGACGGGGTTCTACTTCGCGTATGAACGCTTGAGCGCGCGCTTCTCCGTCGCCTGCCTGCGGGATCTTAAGGCGGACCTGTTCGAGAGCATCCTGCGCCGCAGCTATGTGCGCTTCCGGGAGCTCCCGCAGGGGGAATATCTCGCCAAATACACCAACGAGGCGGAACAGGTCAAGAGCCGCTGTTTCAACATGCTGCCCATGCTGTGGGAGGTTGCCGCCAAGGCGGTGCTCGTGAGTGTCGCGCTGTTCCTGCTCGATTGGCGCATCGCGCTCATCACGATCGCGCTCGTGAGTACGCCGCTGTACGTGCCAAAGCTGATCGAAAAACGGCTCCAGCGCGCGCAGAGGGAGTCCGTCGCGGCGGCGGAACGCAACCTTGCCGCGGTTGCGGACTGGCTTGCCGGGTTTGAGGTGCTCAAGAATTTTTCCGTGGAGCGGCGGGTCCTTACGCGGTTCCACAGGACGAATGCGGAGCTGGCCGCCGCGCGCCGCACGGATGAGCAGCTCGACGCGCTGTCCCGGCTGATCACGACGCTGATCTCCTACCTTTCGTATTTCATCATCGTGGCCTTTTCAGCGTACCTCGTGCTGGCGGGCGATTTTTCCGCAGGCGATTTCTTCATCGCCGTCGGCATGATCGACCAGCTCTCGTACCCGATGATCGCCCTCGCGCGCATCACGCGCATGCTCGTCGCAATACGCCCCACCTGCGATGGGCTGCGCGCGTTCATCGCCGCACGGGATGCGGACGAGCCGGAGGGGGCGCCCATGCGCCGGGAGATCCGCTTCGACCGCGTGGGCTTTTCGTACGAGCCCGGCAAACCCGTGCTCAAGGAATTCAGCCTCACCATCGAAAGGGGCAAGCGGTATCTGCTCAAGGGCCCGAGCGGCTGCGGCAAGACCACCGCGGCGAACCTGCTGCTGCGCTATTACGCGGCGGATTCCGGCAGCGTCGCCGTGGACGGCGTGCCCATCGGCCAATGCGGGAACCCCTATGGGTGGATCACCGTCGTGCGGCAGGAGGCGACGCTCTTTCACGACACGCTGCGCAACAACCTCACGATGTACAGGGACCTTGCGGACAGCGCGCTCATTGGCATGCTCGAGCGCGTCGGCCTTGGGAAGTTTGCGAACCGGGAGGCGCTCGACAGCGTCGTAGCGGACGGCGGTGCGAATTTTTCCGGCGGCGAAAAGAAGCGCATCTGCCTTGCGCGGGCGCTTCTGCGCGATACGGAGATGCTCATCCTGGACGAGCCGCTCGCCAACCTGGACGATGAGACGGCGCGGCGGATCGAAGCGCTGCTGCTCTCCATCCCGGATAAGACGCTGCTCGTGGTATCCCACCAGTTCAGCGCGGAGAACCTCGCCCGGTTTGACGAGGTGGTAGACCTCGCACGCTAGGACAAGCGCCGCATGAGAACCCTCGGCCAAGCGGAAAACGCCGCTTGGCCGAGGCTGTCGATCAAGTGGCGGATGCCACTTGATCGAGGTTTACACGTCGCGCTTGCGCCGATGGCGCGGCCAGCGCTCCGTGTAAAGAAAGCCTTGC
>UREK01000057.1 GCA_900546845.1 uncultured Eubacteriales bacterium | reverse complement strand
AGGAAGCCGCTCCTGCGGCAACGCAGCGCGACCATTGCGAACTGTGGGGCTGTCATGGCGCAAGCCATGACTAAGGATTGCCTTACCATCGCAGCCGTTGCATCAAACCGCCGTAAGGGACGGCGTACTCGGCGTCCCGCGTCATTTATCCCCAATCTATCCGCAAGAAAGGAGCACCCATGCAGATCATTGAACAACGCCTTGCGGCGCTGCGCGCGAAGATGCGCGAGGCCGGATACGCAGGCTATTACGTCCCCACGGACGATTTCCACCTTTCCGAATACGTGGGCGCGCACTTCAAGGCGCGCGCGTACCTCTCCGGCTTCACCGGCTCCGCGGGCACGCTCGTGGTGCTGGCGGACGAAGCCGCGCTCTGGGTGGATGGAAGGTATTTCCTCCAGGGCGAGCAGCAGCTTCAAGGCACGTCCATCGCGCTGCAAAAATCCGGCGAAGAAGGAGTTCCCACCATCCTCCAATACCTGAAGGAGAAGCTGCCAGAGGGCGGCGTGCTCGGCATGGACGGGCGCACCGTGCCCGCGGCGGCCGGCCTGAGCTTCCGCAGGGAGCTTGCCGCAAAGCGCATAACGCTCGCCCCGGAACGCGACCTTGTGGGCGAGATCTGGGCGGAGCGCCCGCCGCTTTCGGGTAAACCCGCCTGGGTGCTGGATGTGAAATACGCCGGAGAGGAGGCGGGCGAAAAGCTCGCAGCCGTGCGCGCGGCCATGGCGGAGCACACCGCAAACGCGCATGTGCTCACGTCGCTCGACGACATTGCCTGGCTCTTTAACCTGCGCGGGGATGACGTTTCATATAACCCGGTGCTGCTTTCCTATGCCGTCATCGAGCCGGAAAAGGCGTATCTCTTTGCGGACGAGGCAAAGCTGCCGGAACCCGTGCGCGCGCACCTTGCAGCGCTCGGCACGGAAGTGCTGCCGTATGGCGGCGTATATGATTTCGTTTCCTGCTATGGTGCGGGCGCGAAGGTGCTGCTTTCCGAGGCCCGCGTGAACTTCGCGCTGTATGCCCGGCTTGCGGATGCGGGCGCGAAAATCGTGGACGCGGAGAACCCGACCGTCCGCCGCAAGGCCGTGAAGAACGAAACGGAGCTTGCGAACCTGCGGGAGGCACACATCAAGGACGCAGTCGCCATGGTGCGCTTCATGCGCTATTTGAAGGAGAACATCGGCAGGATCCCGATGACGGAGATCAGCGTCTCCGATCACCTCGAATCGCTCCGCAGGGCGCAGGAAGGCAACCTGGGCCTGAGTTTTGACACCATCTGCGGCTACGGCCCACACGGGGCGATCGTCCACTACGCAGCCACGCCGGAAAGCGACGCGCCCCTTGCGCCGCACGGCCTCCTGCTGGTCGATTCCGGCGGACAGTATTACGAGGGCACCACGGACATCACGCGTACCTTCGCCCTCGGCCCCCTGACGGATGAGGAAAAGCTGCACTTTGCGACGGTGCTCAAAAGCATGCTGAACCTTGCTGCGGCGCGCTTCCCCGCTGGGGTGCGCGGCGCGAACCTTGACGTGCTTGCGCGCATGCCCTTCTGGGAGCAGGGACTTGACTACAAGCACGGCACCGGCCACGGCGTAGGGTATCTGCTCAACGTGCACGAAGGGCCCAACAGCTTCCGTTGGCAGAACCCGGGCGCTTCCGCCGTGCTGGAGGAAGGCATGGTCACGACGGACGAACCCGGCGTGTACATCGCGGGCAAGTACGGCATCCGGCTGGAAAACGAGCTCGTCTGCGTCAAGGGGGAAAAGAACGAATACGGCCAGTTCCTGCAGTTCGAGCCGCTCACGCTCGTGCCCATCGACCTTGACGCCGTGGAGCCTTCCCTTTTGAACGAAACCGACCGCGCGCGGCTCAACGCCTATCACGCGCTGGTGTACGAGACGCTTGCGCCGCGCCTTGCGCCGGACGAGCGGGCCTGGCTCGCGGATCATACCCGGGCAGTTTGATCCCGCGCCTTAACAGATGAAAAGCGCCCCCCTGCGGGCGCTTTCCAGGCTGTCGATAAAGTGGCAGATGCCACTTTATGACACTCTGTGCCGCCCCGCATGGGGCGGCATTTTTGCGTTGGGGCGGGAATGCACGCTTCCTGAAGTGCCGCGGGGTACGGCAATCCCCCGTCGGCGCTCACGCGCCGCCACCCCCTTTCAAAAGGGGGGCGTTTGGACGTGGTGAATTCTAACGGTTTCCGGATTCGGATGCCGTGTGAGAGCGCACAGACCAAAAGGCTCCTTTGGCAAAGGAGCTGTCCGCGAAGCGGACTGAGGATTGTCCTTGCCTGCGCAAGCGCCGGATATACCGCAGGGAAGGTATGCTTTGTGAAATTCCCGGAGGCTTTCATCGTGAGCGGCTGCATGTACGCCGCGAGAGAAAAGCCTTGCGGCGCAAGGCTTTTCTCTTGCACCGCACAGGTCGCTGCTCGCGATCAAAAGTCAAGGGCTGCGGCCCTTGACAATCCCGGAGAGACTTTTTCGGCATGCTAAAAGCGCCCCTATGGGCGCTTTTTTGCTAGGCTTTATGGCTCGGGACAGGCGGCTTGGACGGTATGCCGCCGTCCGCGTCGGGGTGTGTCATTTTGTAATAATACTGCATGATGTCGCGCCGGGTGACGATACCGATAAAGGAACCGAGATCGTCCACGACGGGCACGAAGTTCTGGTTCATAGCCTGCAGCAGCAGATCCTCCAGGGAGGCGTTGACGTTCACGGGCGGGTTATGGCTGCGCTGCATGATGTCCCGCACGTTGAGGCGCTCCTGGGCATGCGTTTCCCATGCATTTTCTTCGGTCAGCTTCCAGAGAAAGTCGCCTTCCGTCACGGTGCCGACGTAGCGGCCGTCCCGGTCGATCACAGGGATTGCCGTATATCCGTAGTGCTTCATTTTTTCGAGACCCTGCCGTACGGTGCTGCTGTCGTAAATATAGGCGACGCTCACCTTTGGCTTAAGAAAGAAAAGTACGTTCATCCCAATTCCCCTTCTGCCGGAATGATCTGGCTTGCAGGCTGCACATCCCACTATTTATACCATACCATATCGTATGACCCCTGTGGTGACGCGAATGTAAACTTTATGGGGAAAACCCTCCGCTCGCATAAAAAGACGTTTTTTGCGCGCTTGCCCGCTATTTGTGGTAGAGCTTCTTGGTCTGATATTGCGGCTCGCAGGTCAGGTTCACGCCGAGCTTTTTGAAGGTGGTGCTGTCCACGCCCGAAAGGATGACCGTGGAGTGCGCCTCTAGTCCGCGCAGCTTCGGCAGCTGCTGCATGGCGAGCGCGGCGGTCGGGTTCGTGGCCGCACAGATGGAAAGGGCGATGAGGATCTCATCCGTATGCAGGCGCGGGTTGTGGTTGCCCAGGTGATTGATCTTGAGATCCTGGATTGGCTCGATGATGATGGGCGAGATCAGGTGTATATCGTCCTGAATGTTGCCGAGTGCCTTGAGCGCATTCAAAAGCAGCGCCGCCGAAGCGCCGAGCAGCGCGGAGGTCTTGCCCGTGATGCAGCGGCCGTCCGGCAGCTGCATGGAGGCGGCGGGCTGGCCTGTCTCCTCCGCCTTGGCGAGCGCTGCGGCAATGACGGGGCGGTCCGCCTCCGTGATGCCGGCCTGGTTCATAATGAGCTTGATCTTGTAGACTACATCGCTGTCCGCAAGCCCTTGGCGCACAGCGCAGCGCTCCGCGTAATAGCGGCGCAGGATTTCCTGGCGGGAGGCTTCGCGGCAGGCGTCGTCGTCAATGATGCAGTTGCCGGCCATGTTCACGCCCATGTCTGTGGGAGACTGATATGGGCAGCAGCCATAGATCTCCTCAAAGATGGCGGTGAGCACGGGGAAGATCTCCACATCCCGGTTGTAGTTGACGGTGGTCACGCCATAGGCCTCAAGGTGGAACGGGTCGATCATGTTCACGTCGTTCAGGTCGGCTGTGGCCGCTTCGTAAGCGAGGTTGACCGGGTGCTTGAGCGGCAGGTTCCAGATCGGGAAAGTTTCGAACTTGGCGTAGCCCGCGGCCACGCCGCGCTTATGCTCATGGTAAAGCTGGGAGAGGCAGGTGGCCATCTTGCCGCTGCCGGGCCCCGGCGCGGTCACGACGACGAGCGGCCGGGTGGTTTCGATGTATTCATTTTTGCCGTAGCCCTCGTCGCTGACGATATGCTCCACATCCGAAGGGTAGCCCGCGATGGGGTAATGGCGGTATACCGTTACGCCGAGGGAAGCGAGGCGGCTTTGGAACGCATCCGCCGCGCTCTGGCCGCTGTACTGGGCGAGCACCACGCTGCCTACATAGAGGCCGATGGCGCGGAACGCGTCGATGAGGCGCAGCACGTCCTGGTCATAGGTGATGCCGAGATCCCCGCGCACCTTGTTTTTTTCGATGTCCGCCGCATTGATGACGATCACGATCTCCGCCTGGTCCTTGAGCTGGAGGAGCATCTTCACCTTGCTGTCCGGCGCGAAGCCCGGCAGTACGCGGGAGGCATGGTAATCGTCGAACAGCTTGCCGCCGAACTCGAGGTACAGCTTGCCGCCGAACTGGGCGATGCGCTCCCGGATGTGCTCCGACTGCATGGCGAGATACTTATCGTTATCAAAGCCGACATTCATGACAGGGTAATCTCCTTTTTCTTCGGTAAAATTTGGTATGAAAGAACGTTTTTTGGAAAACGCCGTATTCCACATACTATGATAATGATTTTTTGCCGTGTTTACAACTCGTTTTTTGATATATATCGCGCGTCATGCTATAATTGGGTGCAACCATTTTGGGGAAAGCAGCGTATTAAGAGATGGGAGGGATGCGATTTGCCCGCAAGGGATTTTGAATCCATTTATGCGGACTACTCCCGCATGGTGTATTGGGCGGCCTATGGCGTGGTAAAAAACGAGAGCGACGCGATGGATGTTTCCCAAAACGTGTTTTTGCGCGTGATGAAGCACCAGAAGAAGCTCGAAACGATGGAGGATGCGCAGCTCAAAAGCTGGCTCTACCGCGTCACGGTGAACCTTTGCCTGGACGGCAAGCGGAAGCTGAAGCGCGAAGTGCTTGCGGACGAGCTTCCGGAGACGCCCGTTTCCGACACAGGGGCGCTGCCCGAGGCTGCGGCGCTCGACGCGGAAGCGCGGGAGACGCTTTCCCGGGCGGTCGCCGCGCTGCCGGATGTCTACCGCGAGACGGTTACGCTGCATTTTTTCTCCGAACTGCGGTATGAGGAGATCGCAAAGCTCATGGGCGTGAGCGAAGGAACGGTAAAATCGAGAATGTCCAGGGCAAAGGAACGCCTTCTGGCCCTGTTGAAAGGCGGTGAGCTGCATGGCTGACGAATTCGATAAATTGATGAAATGTATCGCGGACGAAGCGGACGCGAAGGTGGACTATGCAGCCATGCGGGAAGCCGTGCTGCAAAAGGCGGCCGCCGAACGCCGCAAACGCATGCAGATCGTGCGCTATGGCGCGATGGCGGCGACGCTCGTGATCCTTGCGGGCGCGGGCACGCTGTTCCTGCGGGCAAAGGGCGGCCTTGCCCGCAGCGCCGAAAATGCCGCGCCTCAGGCGCCGGAATGCGTCCCGGAGGATACCGGCGGAGGCGATATGGCTCCCGCACTCGTATGCGCGCCGGAGGAACCGCTGCTGGGTCGCGTGCCGGAGAGCGCGCTTGCCACGGAAAAGGCGGGAGGCGAAGGTGCTGCAGCGGATGCGTCGGCCGAGGTTCCCGCTCCGAACAGGGCAGATCCCACGGTGAGCAGTTTTTCGGGCAACGCGGGGCCGGCGGAAACTGTTGCCGCCCAGAGTGCGGAGGAACTTGTTTCGCTTTGCCTTGCGGCACGCACGCGGGCGGAGGACGGCGCCCCGCAGGCGGCGCTTGCCTCGTTTGAATTCCTGTATGCGCCCGCAGACGCGGCGAAAGGTTACCGGTTGATGGACGTCCTGGCGGATGCTTCCGGCGTGACCTACACCTACAACCGCGCTGCAGCGGAAACCTATGACGACGAATACGCTGTGTTTGTCTCCGCCGCAAGCCTTTCCGGCGCGCGGGCCGAGGCGGACGCGGAGGGCATATATGCCCCGGCGGAAAGCGATATAACCGTTGACGCGGCGGGCGCGCTGACCTGGGCGCTCGGCGGCGGCGAGGCGGCGCTCACGCCCTGCGCGGGCTGCACGCTTGCGGAAGAAGAACTCCGGGCGCTCTGTGCGCTCCGGCTGATAGAGATCGGATGAGAAACGCAAACGGGGAGGGCCGCCCTCCGAGGGCGGCCCTCAGCGTGCCGAAAAAGTCTCCCCGGGATTGTCAAGGGCCGCGGCCCTTGACTTTTGATCGCGAGCAGCGACCCGTGCGGTGCGAGCGAAAAGCCTTG
>UREK01000056.1 GCA_900546845.1 uncultured Eubacteriales bacterium | reverse complement strand
CCGCTCCCAAAAGCCTCCTTTTTGAAAGGAGGTGGCAGCGCGTTAGCGCTGACGGAGGATTGCCGTATTGGGAAGCCCGCTGGAATTCACCGTTCCCAAACGCCCCCTTTACAAAAGGGGGTGGCAGCGCGTTAGCGCTGACGGGGGATTGCCTTACTAAAAAGCCGCTTCGTAAAGCATGCCGGGGGCTGCCTTTCCCTAGCGGCTCGCATTTACACCTTTAGGATATGATGTCCCCCTGGTGAGAGATGAGCGTCGCGTCATACACGCCGTCCACCCGCAGGAACTTCTCGACGAAGCCCGTCTCGTTCTCCTTGAGGCGCAGCTCCATCGTGAGCTCGATGCCGTCGCGCTGGGCGGTCTTGGATTTCATGCGCGCGTTGGGGAGCTGCTTGACCATCTGGCGCACCTGCTGGGAAGCGCCCTCGTGGTAGTGCAGGATAAGCAGGTACGGCATGCTGGCCTTGCCCTTAAAGACCGTCAGCACCACCATGATTACGCCGATGATGAGCGCTGCGATCACAGCGATGTCATAGAACTTTGTGCCAACGGCGATACCCTCGCCCACGGCCCAGAACATGAACACGGTATCGATCGGATCCTTCACGGCCGTGCGGAAACGGATGATGGAAAGCGCGCCGACCATGCCCATTGAAAGCGCAAGGTTGTTGTTGATAAGCATGAGCATGAGCGAGGTGACCATCGTGAGCATGATGAGGCTCAGGTTAAAATTGCGGGAATACATTACGCCGCCGAAGGTCTTCTTGTAAATGAAGAAAACGAACAGGCCGACCGCAAGGGCGATGACGAGCGTCAGGATCACCTGCAGGGGGCTGAGCGTGATGGAAAAGATGTCGGAAAAAGAGAAATCATTCATGGGAAAACCTCCGTGCCAAATTACAAATTACAATGGGCGGGGCAATGCTTTTGCCGCGCCGTCTTTGGTTCGCTGCTTTAACCTGCCGTTTTGCGCGGCAGCCTGCTTTTCAGTATAATTGACAAATTTCCATTGTCAATTATCAATTCAAATTGAATCGCCTTACAATTCAAACTTCCTGCACAGGCAGTACTTGCTGACCGCGCTGCGCGCATGGGCGTCAAGCTGCAGGAGCGAGCGGATATATGTGGGCAGGTACTGGTTGAACTTCACCTCTAGCACCAGGCCGTAATCGTCGATCACGCGGTAGGTCGGGATATGGGCGTTGAACAGATCCGTGCTGCGGTAGCCAGTGCGCACGTCCTTGTCGAACGTTACGCGCACATCCTGCACGGGGAAGGTGTACGCCTCCCGCATGTAGTCCACGATCACGCGGGGGCGGAGCGGCTTTGTCGCAAACTCCGCGAACATCCGCCGCGCAAAGGGTTCCGGCCTGTGGAGCAGGAAGGTATAATCCCCCTTGCGGAGCCGTTCGTATTCCTCCCGGGAAAGCGCAAGGGAGGTTTTCTGGATATAGCCGCCCTCCTTGTGCTTGCATTCGAGTTTGATCGCCGCGTCCGACATGTTGTAGATGCGGATGCGGAACTTGTCCCGGCCGTCCACGCCGTCCAGCTTTTCGCGGAAGGCAGAATCGTCGAGGTCGTCAAAATACAGGCTACGGATGAAGTATTCCCCGCCGTTTTTGCGGGCGTAGCGGTCCTGCTCCATGGTAAGCGAAAGCTTCTTGGAAAGCAGCGTATACGCCCCGCGGTTGATGTAATACTTCAGCTCATGCCGGTATTGTGGGCGCTTGCTCATCCGAACACCTCCTGCATATAGGAATCGGAAAGGCCGAACTCCGTTTGAAGCTGCTTTTTGAGCGAATCCGGCCGGCCGGCCGCGAAGTCCCGCATGATCTCCACCTGCCGCAGGAAGCCCTCATACGTGCCGCGCACCTCGCTGTGCTGCGTCATGCCCATGAAGGTCTCGCCGTTGAACTTCTCCCGCTCCCGGACGATCTCCGGCTCCACCTGCGCATACAGTTCGTTTACCTTCGCAAGGACGGTCTCGGGCGCATAGATCGTCTTCAGCAGTTCCGCGAAGCGGCGGCAGAAGCGGTCCCGCCAGTCGCTGTTCTTCAAAAGGGCGTTGAACAGGTCGGAACAGGGCTTGCTGGAAAGCCGGCGGATGGAGAGCGTCTTGTGATCCGTGCGGTTCTCGCTCGCGCCGAAGCTCCAGCAGAAGTCGTAGTAGATCCACTTCCACTTCCCGCCGTCGAGCTTATAATACTGGATGTTCCAGACGTCGGAATTCGCGGAATAGATCTCGCAGATCATGTAATCCATGAAGCTGTCGAGATCCACCCGCTCATCGATGTACGCATAATCCGAAGCGGCGGAAAGGTCGTTCCCCTTGCCGTTGAGCCAGGTCATGAGCTCCTTCCACTCCGCCGCGGAGCCATAATAGGCCGAGCTGCCGGAACGGATGATGTCCATGTTCACGGTATCATCCGTGCCCTCATGCTGGGCAACGAAGAAACGGTTGCGCTTCTCCTTCATGAAATATACGCCCCAATATTCTCCGTTGAGGTAGAGCACATAGGGCTTATACGCCTGGTAGAGGAAGTTCACGTCGCTGCCCGCGAGGAGGCCCGTCGCCAGCTCGTCGCGGAACTTGCCGTTGTTCTGATCCTGCGCGCCCGCGCGGAGCACAATGGATTTATACTCCGTAAAATCCAGCTTCTCAAAAAATGGGTACGCCATGCGGTCGTCGCCGTATTCGTCCCGCGCGATCAGGTTAAAGCCCTTCTGCGCGCGCCCGCGGCCAAAGCTCCCCGCGATGCGCATGCCGATGTTCTGGGAAAAGACCTCCCTGCCGCTTTCGTCAAACACGCCGAGGCAGCCCAGGCGCTCCCAGGCGTCCGGCGCGGTCTTGGATTTCCAGTAGTTCGCCGTGGTGATCGCATCGCCGTAGGCGAGCGTTGGGTCGTAATTTTCGCCATAGGCGTAAATGCCCGTCTTTTCATCCCACAGGTTGTCCGGGTCTGTCACGAGCGTGACGACAGGCAGGCTATGGTTCACGTTATCGCCCCGGAAGAGGAACGTGCCGGAAACCGTCGCGTTGGTGACATAGCCTTCCCGCACAGCCACCGCGCGCACCACGGTGTTGGACGAGGCCTTGATGGGCCCGTTATAGACCGGGGAGCTCGCCGTCGGCGTGGTGCAGTCCAGGGTATAGTGGATGGTCTCGCCTGCGGACGCGGCAAGCGCGATCTCGATCTCACCGTCGTAGACGCCCGGAGTGGTCAAAAACTGTACCATGGCCGTCACGCCCTTTTGCCCCGCTCCGTTGGCCGCGCCGAGGGTCGGCGTCTCAAAGCAGGCATAGCTGCCCCCCGCGTCGATGCCATAGCTCATGTCATTAAGGAAAACGCCGGTTTGCAGCTTATCCATCAAAAGCCCGTCCGGGCCGAACAAATAAATCGAAGCGCCGTCGGCGCCCAGCTTAAAGTTCGTGTGCAGATCGGTCTTGGCAGCCTTGGCGTTGTGGCCAGAGGCGTATACCACGAGGTATTCCCCAGGCGCAAGCTCCGTCCCTTCCGGGAACACCCACTTCGCCGGGTTCTTCGGGTTGTTGGAAAGCGCGCAGCCGGAGAGGGAGACCGTCCCGCTTCCCCGGTTGTGCAGCTCGATGCAGTCGTAATATTCCCCGTCCGGCGCGGCCTTGGCGGTCAGGTTCTTGCCAAGCGCCTCGGAGATGTAAACGTCGCCCCGCGCGCGGGTCACGCTCGCGGAAAACGCCGCGTAGCCCGCGTCGTCGTTGGCGTAACCGGGCGTCGGGTGCGCGGTCTGCATAAATTCGCCGGTCCCATCCGGCATGCGGGCCATGGAGTAATCCGTCTCCTGCACGGTATAGGAGTAGCTGTCCAAGATGGCGCCCCGCTTGCCTGCAAGCACCACGTCCTCCGCATAGGCGCGCAGGCTGAAAGGCGCGTGCAGCTCGCCGGATTCCGTAAAGCCCTCGTTGCCGGAGCAGAAGATGACGAGATACCCGTTCGCCGGGATGACCGTTCCCTCCGGCAGGGTGTATTTCTTGGGCTGGGAGAGCGAATCCGAAAGGCCAAAGCCGGAAAGGTCGACCTCGTAGCCGTTGCTGTTGTAAAGCTCGATCCAATCCGAATAAACGCCGTAAGCATCCGCAAGGATTGTGGCGTTGGAGGCCATGAACTCGTTGATATATACGCCGATGTCCTCATCCCCCTGGAGGGAGGCTTCATACGCGGCGGCGCCCGCGTCGGTGTTGTCATAGCCCGGGGAGGGCTTCATTTCGGCCCACGCACCGGAAGCGTCCCGGGCGAGCGTGTTGCCGGAGGCGACGCTGCGCAGCACGAGCGTGTCGAGCGTGTTGCCCGTCACATCAAACAGCACAAGGCTGTCCGACGCGGAAAGGCGGAACGGGGCCGTAAGGCCGCCCGTGCTCTCGCCGCTGCACCAGACCACGAGGAAGCCGCCCGCCGGGATCTTTGTGCCGGAGGGGAAAACGTATTTCGCGCCCTCGGTAAAATCGTCCGTCAGGCCAAAACCGCCGATGTCAAGCTCCGTGCCGCCGGTGTTCTTCAGCTCTACCCAATCGGGGTAATCGCCATTTTCGTCCGGAACGGAACCCTTGTTGCTGGACATGACCTCGTTGAGCACGAGCGCACTCTGCACAGCGTGCGAATTGCTGCCGCCGCCCGCCCCGCCCGCGCAGTAGACCACGAGCGCCACAATGAGCGCAATGGCCAAAATCAATATCAGAAGAAGCTTTTTTGCTCTCAATTTCGTTTCACCCTTTTCCTTGTTTCGCATGCGGCGCGCGGAAAATGCGCTGTGCAACATTAAACCATATTTTATCATATCCCCTGCCGATTGAACAGTAAACATTTCATGACCAGCGGCCCGGAGGCCGCAATGCGCATGGTAAAACCGGAAGCAGGTTTCACGGAAAAACTTGTGAATAAACCATGAATCCACCTTACTTGCGCCCAAATTACTTGCAAACGAAGGGGAAAGATAGTAGAATAAATTGAATATGTATCCGGTTGAAACCGTAGGAGGATCCTCGTGAGTTTATCGCTTGAAGTCAAGAAATTCATCAATTCCGAGCATACGGGCGAGTATATCGAGATCGAGCTGCCCGGCGAGCTGGAGGTGCGCCGCCCGCGCGCCAAGAAGGCTGCGCCCGCAGCCCCGGTGGAAGCGGAAGCGTCCGGCGCGGATGTTTCCGGAACGGATGTTTCCGGCGCGGATGTTCCCGGCGCGGATGTTCCCGGCGCGGATGTTCCCGGAACGGATGTTCCCGGAACGGAAGCGTCTGATACAGATATACTGGAAGCGGAAGCGCCTGCGCCAAAGGCCGCCGAACCGGCAGCGCCCGCCCTGGAGCCCGAAGCGCAGCACGAGCGCGCGCGGGTGCATTATATTGAAGCGGGGACGGGAGAGCCCCTGATCCTCGTGCATACGGTCGGCCAGTCGTTCTACACCTGGCGGCGCGTGTTCAACCGCCTGAGCGAGCATTACCGCGTCATCGCGCCGGATCTGCTGGGCCATGGTTATTCGGACCGGCCGTTCACCTTCGGCTACACCATCGAAGAGCAGGCCGACGCGCTCCGCCGCTTCATGGACGCGCTTGGCATCGAGTCCGCGCATTTTGCGGCATTCTCGATGGGCTGCGCCTATGCGCTCAAATTTGCAATGCAAAACCCCGCCCGCGTGGGGCGGCTCGTGCTCGTCACGCCCGGCGGCGTCACGCAGGAAATGCCGCTCTCCATCCGCATGATCGACAGCCCGGTGCTGGGCTTCCTTGCAAGCCGCCTTTACGGCCTGCGCACGGTGGAAAAAATGCTCCACGAGGCGGTGTTCGACCTGACCAACATCACGCCGGACGTGGTGCAGGAATACTACCGCCCGGCTTCCGATCCGGAGGGCCGCAGGGCGATCCGCCTTTCGCTGCAATATTTTGAGGACGAAGAGATCATCGCAAACCTGCGCACGCTCGCCGCGGACACGCTCATCCTGATGGGTGCGGAGGACAAATGGCACACCGCAGAATCCTGCGAACTCTATCACGCCGCGCTGCGCAACGCAGGGTTCTCAGTCGTGCGCAATGCGGGGCACCTCATGCATGAGGAAAAGCCGGACAGGTTCATCGCGGCTCTGCTGGAGTTTATCCCAGTCGTGATGCCGTAAGACCCGCCGGCCATTTATGGCTACCAAGTTAGGCGCGCCGGGAGGCGTGCCTTTCGCTTGCCGAAAAAGCCTCTTTGGGATTGTCAAGGGCCGCGGCCCTTGGCTTTCCATCGCGAGCAGCGGCCCAAGGTGAATTGCCGCATAGCGGCAAGAGAAGGTCCCCTGGGGGATGTGCGCTGCGAGCAAAAAGCCTTGCGCCGCAAAGCTTTCTTTACACGGAGCGCTGGCCGCGCCATCGGCGCAAGCGCGACGTGAATCC
>UREK01000055.1 GCA_900546845.1 uncultured Eubacteriales bacterium | reverse complement strand
GAGGAAATTCATCATGGCAAAGCAGTTGAAATATGGCGAAGAAGCACGCCGCGCCCTTGAGACCGGCATGAACGCACTGGCGGATACCGTCAAGATCACCCTTGGTCCCAAAGGCCGCAACGTAGTGCTCGATAAGAAATACGGTGCGCCCCTCATCACCAACGACGGCGTGACCATCGCCAAGGAGATCGAGCTCGAAGACCCGTTTGAAAACATGGGCGCGCAGCTTGTGAAGGAAGTCGCCACCAAGACCAACGACGTTGCGGGCGACGGCACCACCACCGCCACCCTGCTTGCGCAGGCGGTCATCCATGAGGGCATGAAGAACGTCGCCGCCGGCGCGAACCCGATGGGCATCAAGCGCGGCATCGAAGCGGCTGTGAAAGAAGCGGTCGAGGGCCTGAAGGCGATCTCCAAGCCCGTCGAGAACAAGCAGGCTATCGCGCAGGTCGCCTCCATTTCTGCGGGCGACGAGAACATCGGCGCGCTCATCAGCGACGCGATGGAGAAGGTCGGCAACGACGGCGTTATCACGGTCGAGGAATCCAAGACCATGAAGACCGAGCTCAACATCGTGGAAGGCATGCAGTTTGACCGCGGCTATGCCTCCGCCTACATGGTCACCGATACCGACAAGATGGAGGCTGTGCTCGACAACCCGTACATCCTCATCACCGATAAGAAGATCAGCAACATCCAGGAGATCCTCCCCGTGCTCGAAGCCGTTGTACAGCAGGGCCGGAAGCTCCTCATCATCGCCGAGGACGTTGAGGGCGAAGCCCTTGCTACCCTTGTTGTGAACAAGCTGCGCGGCACATTCACCTGCGTGGCCGTCAAGGCGCCCGGCTTTGGCGACAGGCGCAAGGCCATGCTGCAGGACATCGCAATCCTCACCGGCGGCCAGGTCATCTCTGAGGAACTCGGCCTTGAACTCAAGGATACCACTGTGGCGCAGCTGGGCACCGCGCGCCAGGTAAAGGTTGACAAGGAGAACACCACCATTGTCGAGGGCGCTGGCGATCCTTCCGAGATCAAGGCGCGCATCAGCTCCATCCGTGCGCAGATTGAGGAGACCACATCCGATTACGACAAGGAGAAGCTCCAGGAGCGCCTGGCGAAGCTCGCAGGCGGCGTAGCCGTGATCGCGGT
Organism: uncultured Eubacteriales bacterium; assembly: GCA_900546845.1. GTDB lineage: Bacteria > Bacillota > Clostridia > Christensenellales > CAG-138 > UBA1685. Next base: position 5,272 of record UREK01000055.1, on the reverse strand, counting down.
CGGCGCTGCTACGGAAGTTGAGATGAAGGAAGCCAAGCTGCGCATTGAGGACGCACTCAACGCGACCCGCGCGGCTGTGGAAGAAGGCATCGTGCCTGGCGGCGGCGTTGCGCTCATCAACGTCATCGACCGCGTCAAGGCGCTTGCAGCTGCGAAGGAAGGCGACGAGAAGACCGGCGTGAACATCATCGTCCGCGCGCTGGAGGAGCCTGTCCGCCAGATCGCTGCGAACGCGGGCCTTGAAGGTTCCGTTATCGTGGAGAACATCAAGAAGGCTGCGAAGCCCGGCTACGGCTATGACGCGAAGGCTGATGAATACGGCATGATGGCTGACAAGGGCATCATCGACCCGACGAAGGTCACCCGCAGCGCGCTGCAGAACGCGGCTTCCATCGCCGCAATGGTTCTCACCACCGAGAGCCTCGTCTGCGACATCCCCGCGCCCGAACCGGCAGCCCCCGCAGGCGGCATGGGCGGCGCGCCGGGCATGTATTAATCCCCAAAGCGCAAAACGCATAACAGAAGCGCCCGCAGGCCCCGGCCTGCGGGCGCTTTCAACATAAATTAAATAAAATTTTGTATGACTGTGGGCTAATATCGCCCGCAAAACCCTGTCTTTATGAGTGAAAGGCCTTTTTGAAGCAGAAGCGGAAGGAGGGGAGGACATGCAGGATTCTGAGATCGTCGCGCTCTATTGGCGGCGGGATGAGGCGGCCATCGCGGAGACGGGCCGGAAATACGGCGCGTATTGCTTTCGCATCGCTAAGAACGTCCTGACAGCGAAAGAGGACGCGGAGGAATGCGTGAACGACGCATACCAACGGGCTTGGAGCGCGATTCCGCCGGAGCGGCCTGAACGCCTTGGCGCATGGCTCGGCCGGGTCGTGCGCAACCTGGCGTTCAACCGCTGGCAGCAGGCGCATGCGCAAAAGCGCAGCGCGGGCATAGTGGCGCTCTTGAGTGAGCTGGAGGACTGCATCCCTTCCCCGCAGGATGTTGAAACGGCGCTGGACGAACGGGAACTGGGCAGACACATCGACGCATGGCTCCGCTCCCTCCCGCGGGAGGATCGCATCCTGTTCGTGCGGCGCTATTGGTACGGCGTGCCGCTCAACGCGCTGGCGAAGGAGCATCACAGCACGCCGGGGCGGCTGGCGCAGCGGATGTACCGTTTGCGCGGGGCGCTCAAGGCGGAACTCGAAAAGGAGGGTATCGTTTTATGAAAGGACAGAAAGCCGAAGCGCTGTTCCGCGGCATAACGAACATCAGCGACGCGGTGATCGAAGAGGCGGCGGAACCTGCGCCGTGGCAGAAACGGGCGGCATGGGCGCGGTGGAACGCAGCGGCGGCTTGCCTTTGCCTGCTGGCGGTAGGTGTTGCGTTCGCGCTTCTTGGGCGCGGCGGCGCAAGCGGCCGTCCGCTGCTGCGATGGTCGGAGGGATTCCGGCCGGAACAGTATTTCCGATATAGCCACGACGATGGCGCGGTGGGGAGCGGCAGCTCTGCGTCAATCGATTCTTCCGCGATCCCATACGCGGAAACGCGCAGCTTTTCCGGCATGCGGGCACAGCTTGAGGCGGAGGGCATGATCCCCCGGATGGAGCGCCACCCGCTGTTCGATTGCAGCGCGCATTACAACTCGGACGGCAGCCTTTACAGCCTCGTGCTCATTTGGAGCCGCTGGGGGGAGACTGCGGATTACAGCGGTCTGAAGATCACGGCTGGATACCAAGAGGTGCCGCAGATCGAGGATTGCATCTATGTGGAAATTGACGAAAGCGGCAATATCCTGGAGCCGGCCGTGACCGTCACGGAACGGGATGGGGTGCGGATCGTCGCACAAGGCCGGGAGGATCGGAACAAAACGCTCACGTTTGAAACCGAAAACGGCTGGTATCAGATCGAAGGCTCCTGGAACGATGGCTATGAGGCCGTGGCTGCGCTGTTGGATTGGGTCTGGGCGCACCCCATCGACCTTGCGCGCTTCCGCATTGAAGCAGGTGACAAATACGACTCCGTATCGCTTGCGGACTGCCCGGATGCGTTTTCGGAATACCTGCCGGATTTTGCCGCTTTTGGGCTCGCAGAGCTGGAAGTGCATGTTACGCTGAAAAACGGCGTGCCGGTTGGGATGGAAGGGCACTATGCGGCAGAGGGCGAGGAGGCCGAGCGGATGCATTGGTGCATCACTGCGGAGCCGGACGTTTATGACCTTGCGCGCTGCATCGGCACGCTGGAAGAATTGACGGAGGAACAGGTGCGCGACGCGCTCGCGCAGGGGAGCAGCGTTGCGTTTTTGCAGGGCGATTGCTGCGTAATCATATTCCCGAAAGACGCCGGGGAGGCCTGGATGCTGATCGCGTCCCTGCGCGGCTGAAAAGAAGCGCTAAAGTAAAAGCAGGCGAGGGGTGCCCGTGCGGATTGCACGCGCATCCCTCTTTGCGCTCCTTAAGAGGAACCAGCCCATGCCTTTAAAAGCTCATATATCATGGCCCTAAACGTCAACGATTCGGAGCAGGCTACGTTCTGTGGGCTGTTTCGCAGTAGCCTTGCGGCAAGCTGTTCCTGAGACAAGCACGCGCGTTCACAGGAGGCGCGCATCTGCCAAGGTGTCAATATGGCTTCAAATGCGTTCCCCTTGGCGGCGGTTGATAAGGCAGCTGCGAGAATATGCAATTCGCATACTTACGGCACGGTTTCTGCCAGGGGCGATTTTCGAAAAACGCAACTAAAAAGAAGGCTTCGCCCTCCAATGCAGGAATGAAAAAGAATTTATGATTTCTTAGCGGAGCGGGGTGCGAGGTAAACAAAATCTTAACGCAGTTTCTTATATAATAGAACCATAAGTTGCTCCCAGAGGCCGTTCTTGTGAGCATGATCGGAATGAAGTATAATATGCCTATGGCCACAATGCGCGACATTATGAACAGAAAGCTCAAACGGATGGGCTCCGGCATATCTTCCAGTGAAATATCGCTGCTTGGGGTGGATTGGCAGCGGAAAAAGCACAGGGAGGACGATTGGCCCTGGAGAAAGCTCAAACTGGAGTGGCGGCCGTTCTTGGAAAGCCTGGGCGTGCTTGCGATCGCAACCGGGGTCGCCGCGCTTTTGGACAATTCCTTCCTTGAAAATAACAACGTTTCGATCATCTATACGCTTGCAGTCGTTATCATCGCAAGCATTACGCCGGGCTACATTTATGGGATCATCGGTTCGATTATCAGCGTCATCGGCGTAAACTATTTCTTCGCATCCCCCCGGTTTGCTTTCAACTTTACGCAGACCGGGTATCCGATCACGTTTGCGTCGCTCCTTGTGGTCTCCATTATCATGAGCACGCTTATGACGCGTTATCGCGAGGCGGCGCATATCGCCCGCATGCGTGAAACGCGGACAAAGACGCTGTATGAGCTGACGAACGAATTCCTCGCGGCAGATGATGCGGAAAGTTTTGTCCAGATCGCATGCGAATATCTTTCGCGCGTATGCGGCACGAAAACCTGCTATGCGCCGGAAGGGACGGAGCTGCCCAAGGATGTGCCGGTCTGCATTTCGCTGCCTGTGGCGGTGCGCGAAAACCGGTTTGGCACGGTGTATGTGCCAAAGGCCGCCTGTGCTGCGACGGAGAGCGAGAGCCTGTTTGCGCTGATGCAGATGATTGCAGCGCATCTTGCGCTTGCGCTGGAACGAAACCGGCTGATCCAGGAGCACCGCGACGCCCAGTTGCAGGCAAAGGCGGAGGAAATGCGCGGAAACCTGCTGCGCGCTGTCTCCCATGACCTGCGCACGCCGCTTACGAGCATCCAGGGCGCAAGCGCAACGCTCCTTGAAAGCGGGGAACAGCTGGGTGCAGAAACCTGTTATCAGCTCGTGGATGACATCCACGAAAATTCACAATGGCTGATCCGCATGGTGGAAAACCTGCTTTCCGTTACGAAGATCAGCGATGGGACGGCGGCTGTTAAAAAAGAACCGGAGGTCGTGGAAGAGATCGTAGCCCAGGCAGTCGGCCAGCTGCGCAAGCGCTTCCCGGAAAGGGGCATTGCGGTTCGCGTTCCGGACGACGTGCTGCTGATCCCGATGGATGCGACGCTGATCGAGCAGGTGCTGATCAACCTTACGGAAAATGCATTTTTCCATGCGGATACGGAGGCGCCTGTGGAGATCACGGTACTGGATGCGGGGGAGGACGTGGCGTTCCGAGTACGCGACCATGGAACGGGGATCGATCCGGTGTGCCTGGATTCGATTTTTGAAGGGAACGCCAAGTCGGCGCAGGCGGAAATCCGGGATGCACACCGTGGGATGGGCATCGGCCTTTCCATCTGCCGGGCCATCGTGCGGGCACACCGGGGGAGCATTCGGGCATGGAACATGCCGGATGGCGGCGCGGTATTCGAGTTTACATTGCCAAAGGAGGGCGCGGAGTATGAACAACAAAACGACGTTGCTGATCGTGGAGGACGATAAGGCGATCGTTCACTTCATTTCATCCATCCTCAGCGTAAATGAATACAGGACCCTGTATGCCGGGAAGGGACGTGAGGCGATCGCGCTGATTGCGTCATACCGGCCGGACGTCGTGCTGCTCGACCTTGGCCTGCCGGACATGGATGGGCTCGACGTGCTCAAAACCGTGCGCCAGTGGTCGGAGGTGCCGGTCATCGTCGTTTCCGCACGCGGGCGGGAACAGGAAAAGGTGCGTGCACTGGATCTGGGCGCGGATGATTATATCACAAAGCCTTTCGGCACGGCGGAGCTGCTTGCGCGCATCCGCACGGCGCTGCGCCACAGCGCGCGCCCGGAGGCGGCGAACATGCCTACGGGACGCTTCAAGACGGGTGAGCTGGAGATCGACTTTGACCGCCGCCTCGTGATGGTGGAGGGCCGGGACGTGCACCTGACACAGATCGAATACAAGATCGTGACGCTGATCGCGCAGCACATCGGCAGGGTGCTGACCTACGATTACATTATCCAGCAGATCTGGGGCGTGCACCACACGAAGGACAACCAGATCCTGCGCGTGAACATGGCAAACATCCGCCGCAAGCTGGAGAAAAACCCAGCGGAACCGCGCTATATCCTAACGGAGGTGGGCGTAGGATACCGCATGGTGGACGACGGAAGCTGAACGGCATGGGCCGGGTGGCGGCTTTCCTTACAAAAACAGCGCCGGCGGATGTTTCTACCGGCGCTCAGTCTGTCGAAAAAGTATTTCCGGGATTGTCAAGGGCCGCAGCCCTTGACTTTCAATCGCGAGCAGCGACCT
>UREK01000054.1 GCA_900546845.1 uncultured Eubacteriales bacterium | reverse complement strand
GAAGCCGCCCCTGCGGCGACACAGCGCGACCATTGCGAACTGTGGGGCCTGTCACAGCGTAAGCCGTGACTGAGGATTGCCTTACCCTTACTTCCCATCGCAATCATTTTGACGCAAGCCGTCCGCGGTTTGCCAAAGGAGGTTCCCATGCCAGAGACACAGCTCAACGTTTCCCTGCTTTCCCACACGCCGGATCCCGTGACGGCCATCGCGCTCGCTGGGCGGCTTTGCTATAGCGACAGCGGCATCCTCTCCCTGCGGGAAGGCGTGCGCGGCCGCGCGCCGCAGTTTGTGGAAAGGCTCGTTTCGTTCGGCCACCTTTCTCCCTTTGAACACGCCTCGTTCACGTTTGGGGTGGAGGGCGTTTCAAGAGCGCTCCTCGCGCAGATCACCCGGCACAGGATCGCAAGTTTCTCCGTGCAGTCCCAGCGTTATGTAAAGCAGGACGGCGGGAACTATGTCCTGCCGCCTTCCATCGCCGCCCTCGGCGGGGATGCCGCCGCGCGCTTCCAAGCGCAGATGGACGCGGTCTGGGGCTTTTACAACGAATGGCTGGCGGCGGGCGTTCCGGCGGAGGACGCGCGCTTTGTGCTGCCCAACGCCGCGGAAACGCGCATGGTGTTCACGATGAACGCCCGGGAGCTGATGCATTTCTTCTCCCTGCGCTGCTGCAGCCGCGCCCAGTGGGAGATCCGCCGCCTCGCATGGTGCATGCTTGGCCTTGTGCGCCGGGAAGCGCCGGAGATCTTCGGCAATTCCGGCCCCGGGTGTATTGTGGGAGCTTGCCCCGAGGGGAAGATGAGCTGCAAGCGGCAGGGTGAAATGCGCGCCCGTTCCGAGGCGCTTTCGGCGCTCGCCGCAAGCGGCGCGGACGACGCGGCCATCCTTGCATGGACGCTTGAGAACATACACAACGAGAACTGACAAAGCCGGGCTCCGGTGGAAAGAGGAGATAGAGATGGCATATGACAACAAGCGCCGCGGGCGCGCGCAGGATGGCGAAGCGCCCGTGCGCTTCAAGGACGGGCAGCCGGTGTTCCGCGAGGAGCGTTCCTACGGGAACAGGAACGGCAGCGGCAAGCCCTATTATAAGGGCAACAGCAAGGGCGGCGGGGGCGGCAAGCCTTACGGCGCGAAACGCACCGAGGACGGCGGCAAGGATACCGGCCGCAGGCGCTATGAGGGGGACGAAAAGCCTTACTATAAAAAGCGCTATGAAGGCGATGAACGGCCCTATTACAAGCGTCAGGACGGGGCGGAGGCCCCACGCGCCTATGGAAAGCGGCCCTACAGCGAAAAGAGCGGGGGCGAGGACGGCGTGCGCACGCGCTATGGCAAGCAGCCGTACCCGCAGAAGAACACCGCGCCGGAGCGCGAGGACGCGCCCAACGCCCGCGCGGATGAGTTGCCCTACCTCGTGATGGGCCGCAACGCCGTGCGCGAGGCCATCAAGAGCGGCCGCAGCATCGACCGCATCCTCGTTTCCCGCGAGCCGGACGGCTCCCTGCGCGAGATCGTCTCCCTGGCACGGGACCGCAACCTCCGGGTGGACGAAGTGAGCCGCGAAAAGCTGGACGAGCTGTGCATGCCCTTTGGCCACGGCGGCAAGACCGGCAACCATCAGGGCATCGTCGCGCAGGTGCCGGGCGTGGAGTACTGCGAGATCTCCGACATGCTCGCCGCCGCAAAAGAAAAAGGAGAAAAGCCCTTCCTCATCCTGCTCGACGGCATTGAGGACCCGCACAACCTCGGTTCCATCATCCGCAGCGCGGTCTGCGCGGGCGCGCACGGCGTGATCCTGCCCAAGCGGCGCGCCGTATCCGTCACGGCGGCGGCCTGCAAGGCTTCCGCGGGCGCGGTCGAATACTGCAAGGTAGCGCGCGTCGCCAACCTTTCCGGCGCGATTGCCCGGCTCAAGGACGAAGGGCTTTGGATCGCGGGTGCGGACATGGGCGGCACGCCCATGTCGGAAGCCAAGCTCGAAGGCGCGCTCGGTCTCGTGATCGGCGGCGAGGGAGACGGCGTCAGCCGCCTTGTGCGAGAATCCTGCGATTTCATGGTGTCCATCCCCATGTATGGCGCGCTCGATTCGCTCAACGCCTCCGTCGCGGCGGCGGTGCTGATGTTCGAGAAGCGCCGGCAGGACAAGGCGGTTCAGAAAAAATAAGGGATGGGGCGGCCTCAGGCCGCCCTTTTTAAGCTGTCGATCAAGCGGCGTTTGCCACGTTATCGAGGGTTCTCACGTAGCGCTTACGCCCTTGGCGCGGCCAGCGCCGCATGCAGGGAAAGCCTTGCGCCGCAAGGCGCTCGGCTCGCATCGCACAGGTCGTTACTCGCGATCAAAAGTCAAGGGCTGCGGCCCTTGACAATCCCAAAGAGACTTTTTGAAACGGGGAAACCAATGCACAAAGAGATCAATTACCTGAGCATGACGGACGAGGCGCTCGTCGCGCGTTCCCACGCGGGCGATCCGCAGGCAGACGAGGTGCTCTGCGAGCGCTACAAGAACGTCGTGCGCATCAAGGCGCGGCCATATTTCCTCATCGGCGCGGACCGGGAAGATCTGGTGCAGGAGGGGATGATCGGCCTGTATAAGGCCATCCGCGACTATACGCCGGATCACAACGCGGGCTTCCGCTCGTTTGCGGAAATGTGCATCGTGCGCCAGCTCATCACGGCCATCAAGGGCGCGACGCGCAAGAAGCACACGCCGCTCAACACCTATGTCTCCTTTTATGGCGGCGCCTATTCCGAAGAGGAGAAGGAGCGGCCCCTGCTCGACACCATGGCCATGGTGCGCACCGAGAGCCCGGAGGACGTGTTCATCTCCAAGGAGAGCACGGAGCACATCCTCGGCAGCATCGACAAGCTGCTGACACCGCTTGAAAAGCAGGTGCTCGACTTGTTTATGGACGGCCATTCCTACCAGCAGATCGCCGTGGCGCTCGGCCGCGGCACAAAGACCGTGGACAACGCCCTGCAACGCATCAAGCGCAAACTGGAAAAGAATTTGCAGGAGGAGTGAAGGTAAGTAACCCAGAAGGCTTTACGGAACGGCTTCTTAGTGAGGCAATCCCCCGGCATGCGGCTTCACGAAACCGTTTTCCGGGTACGGCAATCCCCCGTCAGCGCTTACGCGCTGCCACCCCCTTTCAAAAAGGGGGCGTTTGGGAGCGGTGAACTCCAACGGATTTCGTATTCGGACGGCGCACGGGAGCGCACACCCCAAAAGCTTCCTTTTGAAAGGAGCTGTGATGGCGCAAGCCGTTGACTGAGGATTGTTGCCGCCGCAAGGCCGCCTCGATTCCCGCTGGAAAGAAAAACCCCTTGCAACTTCCCTTACGTCAGATTGTACAATAAAGGCACGAAAGGGGGATAAGATAACATGAAGATCAAAGAAGTATGCGAGCGGACGGGGCTCACCGAGCGCACCGTGCGCTTTTATATGCAGAAGGGGCTGATCGCGCCGAAGGGGGAACTGCGCAACGGCCGGGAATACAGCGAGTTTTCCGAAACGGATGTGGAGATGCTCCAGGCGGTCGCAACGCTGCGGGAGCTTTCCTTTTCCATCGACGAGATTTTGACCATGCAGCGCACGCCCGGCGCGATTCCTTCCATCGTGGAAGCGCGGCGGGAAGCGGCGCGCATTCAGCACGAAACCGCCGAAAACGCATATGCGGTGCTCGGCCGTCTCGATACGGACGGCGTTTCAGACGTGGCCGGGCTTGCGGCGCGGGCGAGGGAAGCCGCGGCGCACCGCCCGCATCCAACGCCGCCGCCCAAGCCCAAGGAGATCAACGACTCCGGCATGGGCGACCGCTGCAACCAGGTTCCGTTTGAAATTAAGGAAAAGTGGAACTGGGGCGCGTTTTTGATGCCCGTGCTCTGGGGCCTTTCCAACCACGTATATCAGGCGCTTTGGTGCTTCCTCCCGGTCATCGGCTTCTTCTATTCGTTCTACCTCGGCTCCCACGGCAACGAATTCGCCTGGAAGCACCGCTATTGGGAAAGCGTGGAGGAATTCCGCCGCGTCCAGCGCAAGTGGGCGTTCTGGGCGGTCGGCGTCAACGTGGCGATCCTCGCGCTGTATATCGGCATGGCCATCTCGAGCAACCGCGCCGCAAAGCAGGCGGAGCTGATTTATGAAACCCGCCTTGCCGCACTGGAGGAATCCATAAAAAGTACGCCGGAATGGCAGGAGCTCGCCGGGGGCCGCACGGAATGGACGGATGCGCTCGCGCAGGAAAAATGGGACGCCGCGCTTGCGGAGCAGGATGAGATCAGCCTCGGCGCATTCAACGCAAGAGACCTGTTCTATATGGAACCGGACGCATATTATGATGTGATCCATTCCAGCTATTATGATTTTGACGAAGGGGAAAACGCAGCCGTCACCAAATCCGGCGAGGTCGTTTTCAGCGACGCGGAAAAAGCGCATGCGGTATATTTCTGCCGCGTTGCGCTTTCGAGCGGCGAGGTCTGGGATCTGACGGGCGAAGCGGATGCGCATGCGCGCTTCACGGACGTAACGGCTACGCTCGACGTGGAGCAGACGGAGGAACGGCGCGCCTACTGGGAGTCCATGCAGCGCGCGGCGAAGGCGCTGCGGGAATACGTCGCGCAGCGGACGGCAGAGGTCACTTCGAGCGCGCTCTGGCAGGAGAAGATTGGCCCGGAGTACGAATTCACGCAAGGCCCGGCGCCCGCCTATACCTCATATGGCAAGGTCTACGAGGGCGGCGACGTGGAATGCGGCGGATATTTCGCCCGCGTCCGCGCGGCGGACGGCACGCTCTGGCATGTGCATATCGACGCCAGCTTCGATGAAGCCACCGGGAAGGACGTGGAAGGCGAGCTCGTGATCAAGCCGGACGCGGAGCAGCTCGATCATTGACCATTCGATGGGGCCCGTGAGCCTCCGCTGCACGCCAGGCGGAACGGCAAACCTCCGCCACAGCGAGCTACTAAATTGCCATTGATTTCTAAAAATGGCCGCAGCGGAGCACAGCATGCCATGCAATGGGAAGGATTGCGGAGGAACGGCAGGGCTGATATAATAATTGAAAATTGGCAGTTGGGAATGGCCAGCGGGCTCCCGCAGCAGGTCATTGTCCATCGTAAATTGTCCATTTCCCATTCATCTGGAGGTTTCCCATGGCCCCTTCCCCGTACCTCGTCGGCGTAGGCGCCGCGAATGCGGACGTGCATGGCCGCAGCCGCGCAGCGGTGAACCTGCGGGATTCCAATCCGGGCACAATGCGCGTTTCCGCGGGCGGCGTGACGCGCAACATCCTGGAGAACGCGGCGCGCCTCGGGCTGGACGCACGCCTTGTGAGCGCCGTCGGCGGCGATGCGTTCGGGCAGATGATCCTCTCACGCAGCGCGGCCGCGGGCGTGAACGTTGAAAACGTGCTCGTGCTGCCGGACGCGGCGTCGAGCACCTACATGACGGTGCTCGAACCTTCCGGGGAGATGTTCGTCGCGGTTTCGGATATGTCCATCCTGGCGCGGCTGCCGGAGGAATATCTCACGGCGCGCGCGCCGCTTTTGCAGGGCGCGGCGGCCATCGCCTGCGACCCGAGCCTGCCGGAGGCGACGCTCGACTGCCTGCTCGCCCTCGCGGGCAAAACGCCGGTGTTCGTGGACCCCGTCTCCACCGCGTATGCGAGGAAGATCGCGCCGCGCGTCGGCCGCTTCCACACCGTGAAGCCCAACCGCATGGAGCTTGCCGTGCTCGCCGGCATGGAGACGGACGAGGATAGCGCCCTGAAGCGCGCGGTCGCGCGGCTGCTCGAAAAGGGCTGCCACCGGGTGTATGTGACGCTTGGGCCGGAAGGCTGCTGCTATGGCGATGACACCGGGTTGTTCCTGCATGGGAAGCTGCGTCCCATCGCGCGCATGGAGAACGCCTCCGGCGCAGGGGACGCCTTCACCGCCGCGGCGGTCTACGGCTACATACATGCCCTCCCGCCGGAGGAAACGCTGTATCTCGCCCTCGCCGCGGGCAGCGTGGCCATCCGCAGCGCCGAGACCGTCAGCCCGCAGCTTTGCGTGCAGGCGCTTTTCGATACGCTGGCGCGGGACCGGCTTTGAGTGTCTTATGCCGGGTTTCCCGGTAAATTCCGGTGGATTTTTCCGAAAATTGCCCGCGCCCGCTCTTGACAATGCGGGCGCGATGCGCTACAATAACAAAGCGCTTGAAAAGCGCGTATGCGCCCGTAGCTCAGCGGATAGAGTGCCCGGCTACGAACCGGTAGGTCACAGGTTCAAATCCTGTCGGGCGCGCCACATTGATGCACTAAAAGGATATAGTGCCGAAAAAGCTCAGACATTGTCTGGGCTTTTTCGTTCTGCGAGAACGCGCGCCGCGCGAACGGCGCGCCCAATATTCATGCGTCATCCTCCTCCATCCGCTTACGGCATTGCGCGCAAATTTGGGACAGCATTATGCTGAGAGGGCATAGCTGTTCAGGTGGAAACCCGTTTTGCGGTGCTGCGTGCGGTTTTCCGGGAAGCAGCAGCGAGCCGGAGTCCACGTGAATCTTCCGGCCTATTTGCTCGACGGTGTTCAGCGTGGGATTCCCCTTCCCGGATTCATAGCTCTGAAGAGAGGACTTCGCAATCCCCAGCATGGATGAAAATTCCATGAGCGTAATATCCTGTTCCCTGCGGTACTGCCTGAGCTGAACGGAAAGATTTGAAATGAGAGACATTACAAACGGCCTCCTTGAAAATAAAATATTCCGGCAAATTTCACAATGCCGGTATATATAGATATGGGCCTGCACGCTCTGAATTCAGGAGTTAATAAAAAGATCGGTTCCGTCCGCACATTGCATTGCTTCCCCGCCCCTTATGCACCGCAGCACAATGGGAAGCCGTCTCGAGGATTGCCATTTATGAAATAAGATTGAAATCACTTGCGATTTAATTTTGACATAATGTGTGCGCCGCTATAGAATAGAATCAAGAACAAAACAGCGAAAAATGCGTGGGGGAGCTTTTTCCAGCGGAACCTGCGGCCGGAGGGGAAGCGGAAACGCTGGAACGGATCGGGTATCTCCTGACATGCTGTTCACAAGCGCAGCT
>UREK01000053.1 GCA_900546845.1 uncultured Eubacteriales bacterium | reverse complement strand
TCTATGAAAAGAACCTCATTGCCCCTTGATCGCAATGGGGGTCTTTGACAGGCTGGTGTGGGCGGCAAAGCCGCCCACTTTTACTATCGCAGACCTAATCCTTCGATGTCACGCTACCGCTTTGAAAACAAATCATTAACACGATAACGGTCAACAGTAGCTCTGTAGTAATGCCTCCGGGTTTTATGAGCGATTCAGTGAGTGCTTTATAGATAATCGTCGGTTGGCTTTCAACCAAAATGATTAGGCTACGTACATACTCTGCCATTCTTATAAAAAGGAGAAATATCGCCATTATTAATGGAATACTCTTTTTTTTCGAAGAAGGTTGTTTTAACAACATGATGCAGCCTAAAGTAATCATGCCGTGATAGATCCCAACATAGATGATTGGAAATATACTTTCTCCCAACGACAGTGTTCCATGGAAAACAGCTATCAGCAAACCGCTAATTACGCTAAGTGCGTAAATTGATACGAATATCACTTCAAGTACTTTCTTTTTTCTTTGCATGCATTTACCTGCCCATTAGCTTTTTTCGCATTACCTATCTATCAACCTGCACATGCGTATTCGGCATATAGGTGACATTACTGGATGGAGAAATCGACATGCTTGCTCCCGTTGCGCTTATACTTATACTAGGAGTAAAATTAACTGAACGCTTTGCATAATGCCCATACCCATCGACTACCGTAGCTGTAGAACTATTTGGCTTTATAGCAAGGATGTAATACACCTCATTTTTAGTTTCTGTTTCTCTCACCTTGTAGTACACAGCATATCCGTTAGCACTACGATACTGTGAATCGTAGTAATACATCGTATTGGGTATGTTAATATACGGATCCAGGGAAAAAATAGTGCACTTTCTAGAACAGTAATCACTATCGGGAATTATGGAAAACTGGGCATTAGTCCCCAAACCGATAATGTGCGTCTCAACGGGATTGATTATACTAGTGCTATCCTTCAAGTAAGTAACATCACTAGATAACGCCCATTTGTCGTTACCGCCATACGATAAGTATGTCGTCAATGTAATCCACGTCGTAGATACTTTATTTGAGTCGGAATTAGCTTGCGTCGAAAACTTTGAAGTTGTCTCTCTCTGCGCAACAAGTTGCGCATCCTTTATATTTGACACTCCAAAGTTTTGCATTAATTCTAGTGCAAACTCCTCTTCGGTAAGTTCAATCACTTCAGAATTGCTCTCATCTGATATTGTCTGAATTCCGTTTCCATCAGAATCAGGATTAACCGATTCTGTCACTTTTAAATACTGTGTTTTTTTTTTGCTACCTGTACAACATCAAAATCAGCATAGTATGTGCGCTTTTCCTCGGGCATGTTTGAGTACATTTCGTGGGTAAGTCCTATAAGTTCAAGACTAGAATTATACCCATCATCGTAATCGCTGCTTTGAATACCGTTCCCTATATCTTGTGCATAGGCTAAAGTGCCCATCATAGTAACAATCAGAAAAGCAGCTACTAGTTTTATTATTCTTCTCATAATTTACCTCCTTAATTCCATAGTTAAGTTGAGTATTCAGCTATTCGAGATTTCGAAGTTGAAATTCTCATTATTTGTAGATACTTTTCGACTCTATTCACCCACGGGTATCATCCTCCTTATTTATGATAGTATATTGGTAACAGATACTATTTGTTGCCTATCTATCCCCCCTCATTCTTCTATTTTTTGACTGTTCTGTGACTCAGATGCACATAATTCACTCAACCAGTCTGTAGATGCAAGCAATCTATTACAGGCAACCTTATTGATTGAGTGAAAAACAATGAGCCATGCTCCATTAATCCAGGCCTATCTTACCATCCGTTAACCGTATTATTCTGTCCGCTTTGGCTGCGATGCCCATATCATGCGTGACGACGATCACGCAATACCCGTCCTCATGCGCAAGGCGCTGCAGGATGGAAACGACGACCGCACCGTTCTCCTCGTCCAGGTTGCCGGTCGGCTCGTCGGCCAGGATGATCCGCGCGCCGCCTGCAAGCGCCCGGGCGATGGCCACGCGCTGCTGCTCGCCGCCGGAGAGCATCGCTGGGAAACGCTTCAAATATCCTTCGTCCAGGCCGACGGCGCGGAGCTTTTCCTGCGCGATGGCCCGCGCTTCCGGCAGCGGCGTTTTCTTGAGTTCGAGCGGGTAGGTGACGTTTTCGAGCACCGTCAGGAGGGGGAAGAGGTTATAGCTCTGGTAGATGACGGCCACGCTGTCCCGCCGGTATTCATCGCAATCGAGCGAATCCGTCGGCTTACCGTTGAAGAGCACCTCCCCTTCCGTGGGGAGATCCAGCCCCGCAAGCAGGGAGAGCAGCGTCGTTTTCCCGCTGCCGGAGCGGCCCACGAGCGCGTAGAAACGCCCGCTTTCAAACCGGTAATCCACGCCCTTGAGCGCATGGACGGTCTGGTACTTGTTCCGGTACGCGTAAGAGGTTCCTTTCAGTTGCAGTTCAGCCATGGGAAAATCTCCTTTCGTTCCATAAATTGTCATTCCTTCGCGGCCATCAGCCGCAGCACGTTCCCGCGCAGGAGGCGCAGCACCGCCATGGCCCCGCCCACAAGGTAGCAGGCAAGCACGAGCGCGATATGCGGCGCGCTGACCGCCGCACCCCCTGCGATGAGGTATGCGGCAAGCGTGCCGAGCGCCGCGCCGCAGGCGGCCTGCAGGCCGGTTTCCAGCAGCAGCGTGCCGAACACACGGCCGCGCTTTGCGCCGAGCGAACGCATCACGGCCGCTTCCCGCCGCCGCCCGCGCAAAAGCAGAAAGCTCAGCACAAAGCCGATCGCCGCCGCAAACGCGAACAAGAACGGCAGCAGCGTATTCAGCAGGCGGATGTGCTGCTGAAGTTGCGTGGTGATGGCGATGAGCAGCGCATCGTTCACCACAAGGCGCGTCATCCCGCCGTCGAGCTTGAGCTCCTTCATCTGCGCTTTGAATTCGTTCAGCTCCCGCGTATTGCAAAGCTCCATCTCAAGCCCGCAGTAGGAAAGCGTCATCCCGTTTTCACCGTAAAAATCGCGCAGGCAGGCGAGCGGGCAATAATACACCTTTCTGACGCCCTCATACCCGCCGCCGTAAAGGCCCACGACCTTGAGCGTTAAGACGGCGCTGCGCCGCGTGCGCATCGAGAGCCGGAGCTCATCCCCCAGGGCGGCCTGCGTGCCGCGCGGCACAATGCAGACCGCCTCCCGCCCGGCAAACAGCGTTTCATCATACCCTGGGAGCCATTCGATGCTGGATTTGAATTCGGAAAGCGCCGCGGCCATCTCGATCGTGTCCATCGCGCGTAGCACATCCCCCAGATTCACCTGGCACTGCGCCGCCATCTGGGCAGAGCAGACAAACCCGCTTGCAAGGATGTCGTTGATGAGCGTCTCGTTGAAGCTCGGCTGCTGCGCCTCCGATATGCCCGTGAGGTATGCTTCCACGGGGACGGTCTCATATGCGTTCCGGAGCTCCACCTCAGAGCGGCGGATGTTGTCCGAATAGACGAGCAGGAACGCTGTGAGCGCCGCCGCCGTGAGCAGCGCGGCCAGCGTCGCCCGCCAGTTCCGTGTGAAGCTGTGCCATGCCATCCTCATACCGTCTCTTCCCCGATCGTCTATTCCCGCACCGCGAGGAGCGCCATGGGCGGCCGCCGGAGCTCCGCCGCGAGCAGCAGCAGGGCAAGCAGCAGAAACGCCGCGGCAACCCCGCCGCCCGAAGCGAACGCGAGCGCCGCGTCGCTTTCGAGCGTGAAGGCGAACTCCTTCGCCGTTTCCTCGCCCATCATGGCGGTGAAGGCCCTGTCCGCCGCGTCCGCTTCCGCGCCCGCGAGCACATGCTCCGCAACCTCCGTGGAAAGCGCATGTCCCGCATATGCGCCCGCAGCCGCGCCCAGCAGGCACACGAGCAGCACGCCAAGGAGCGCAATGCCGGCGATCTGCCCCTTCTTCGTGCCGAGCGAACGCATTGCCGCAAGCTCCCGCCGCATGCGCAGCACATGGATGAGCGCGAGCGCCAGCGCCGCCGCGCCCGCCGTCGCAAGGGACAGCAGGAGCATCAGCCGGCTCACGCGGGAAAGCTGTTCCAGGCCCGGGGCCACGTGGGAATATCCCTGGTCGTAAACGGTGAAGCGCAGCTCGTATCTGCCGTATTCGTCCTCCGCGGATTCCGTCAGACCGGAAGCCTGCATCGCCGTGATGAACTCCACCGCCTCGCTGTTCTCCAGGCGGATGGAGGAGGTGTATTTGTAAACGCTGGGCGCGGGCGCATGCTCCACCGAGGTGTCCGGGAGAATGACGTTCACCATGTGCAGCTTGTCGATGGTGCTGTTGTATTGCTTGCGCTGCCCGCGTTCCACCCGCCCGCCGAACAGGCCGACGATCTCATATTCCCCTTCGTCGAAAAAGCCGGCGGAGTCCTTCGTGTAGGCGGAATACTGCCATTCTCGCGTCGGGTTCAGGTTATCCGGGTTGTCGTTATACTGGATGGGCGGGCAATCGTAAAACGAGAGGGAGAGCGTGTCGCCGATCTCCCAGCCGTTGAACTCCGCCATGGCCGCGCTCACGACGCAGACCTTCGCGCCTGCGGCGTATTCCTCCTCCGTAAAGGCGCGCCCCGCAGAAAGGTACACCTCGCCGGAATGGAATGGGCGCATAGCAGCCATGTCCCCGGTGGCGATCGCCGTAAGGGAATTGGAGTTGATCTGGTACGCTTCGATGACTTCCTTATAATATGCGCCTTCCTCCGTGTCAAAGAAGCCGTCGTAATATTCCGCGATGGGGAGATACGGGGGCGTTTCCTCTGGGGATAAAATGGATAAGAAAAGCCGCAGCGTGCTTTGCCGCTGGGAACTGGCGCTGTAGGCAGAGCGCCTCGGGGTATGATATGCGTCGCTGTTGAGACTCGCGGAATACACGAAGCCGGTCTGGGTGACGTTCCCTTCCGAATTCATGTGAACATGGGGCAAAACATCCGACAACAGCGCGATATACTGCTTTCCGGGTTGGAGCACGAACGAGCCTTCCGGGTAATCCGCGCCAAGGTCGAACATCGCGGGCAGGCCCGCGGCGGATGCGGAAAGCATCTCGGGCGAGAGATTATGGTTGGAAAGCGGCAGCGTCTCCGCGTACTGATATAGGCGGTTCGCGGAAAAAAGCAGCGTAACCGGGACGTCGGTTCTCGGCACCACGCCCTGCACGCCATAGGAGGAGCGAACGACAATGGGTTCCTCCGCGTCCACCGAAAAGATCACAACATCCTCCATGCAGGCGTACCGTTCCGGGTCAAGGCCATAGCTGAGCTGCGTTTCCCCATTCACCCGCGCACCGAAGCGCCCGCGCAGGTCGATGCGCTCCACCCCGGGCGCTTCGCGCAGGGGCGTAAGGTCAAGCTCCGATTCCGTTGCCCATGCGGGGATGGGGACATAGGACACCAGCTCCTGCGGCAGGTCTAATTTGCCCGTTTCGGGATCGCGGTATTTTATTTTTTCTTCTGCGGTAAGCGTAGGCATTAGGACACCGAGATGATATGCCTCCGGCACGGCGATGGTGGTAAAACAATTGTCCGCTGCCGCAAGGTTGCGCTGCGAGTTGCGCTCCAGGGTCAGCCCCACGCAGAGAAACGCCGCCGCAAGCGCGGTGACGAGGAAATAGGCGATGAGCTTCACCGGCATGCGCAGGGTCTGTTTCAGGCTGGTGCGGAAGATCATATGCAAACCTCTCGTGTAAATCGGTCTTTCTTGTTCTGTCGGGAAAGTGCAGAGAAGCTGCGTTTACGTTCGGAGCGTCACCCCCATCGCTGTTCAGTTTCAGCCGGTGCTTTCCTCCCGCCCACCCGCCGGGCGGGAACAAATATAAAAGCCTGTGGAATGGTTGCCTTCGAATTGGGAATTTACGCCTTGTTATAAGGTTAACATATCATGTTTCACCAGCCCCTGTCAATTCGCAGAATAATATATCTTGCCTGGGCATCCGCAGCATGCGCCCCGATCCACCGCCAGGCAGGAGCCTTACAGGGCAGCTCCGGGCAGTTTCCTTTTTTTGACGAAATGGGCGCGAAGCGATCCTATGTTTAAAAATCCGTCTTTATTTTTATAAATATGGACGCATGCGGACGCGCGTGTTAGAATAACAAAGGCTTTTTACGAGCGTATTTTAGGGGTGGAAAGGAGGTGCGTCCGCTTGCGGTTTTGCCCACTTTACAGCGGATCTTCCGGCAACGCGCTGCTCGTCCTCGCGGATGGGGCGGCGATCCTTGTGGACGCCGGCCTCCCGGGGCGCGTGGTGGCGGAGGCGCTTGCAGCCGCGGGCGTCGCGCCGGAGCAGCTTTCCGGCATCCTCGTCACCCATGAGCACAGCGACCATGTAAAGGGCGTTGGCATCCTCGCGCGGCGCTACCGCCTGCCCGTATACGCAAACGCGGGCACCTGGCGGGGCATGCTGCCGCTCATCGGGGAGATCCCCCCGGCGCAGATGCGCGTGTTTGAAACGGAACGGGATTTCTACCTGGGCGGCGTAAACGTTTTGCCGTATAAAACCCCGCATGACGCGAACGAGTCCGTCGGGTTCGTGTTCCAAAGCGGGGGGAGCAAGCTCTCCATCCTGACGGACGCGGGCCACGTCAACGAGCGCATGCTGGACGCCGTCTCGGGCAGCGGCCTCATCCTCATCGAATCCAACCACGATGTGGAGATGCTCAAGGCCGGGCGTTACCCCTTCCCGCTCAAGCGGCGCATCCTGGGGGACGAGGGGCACCTTTCCAACGACGCGTGCGGCGCGGCGCTCACGGCGCTCTATGGCCGGGGCGTGCGCCGGGCGGTGCTCGGCCACCTGAGCCGGGAGAACAATTTTGAATCCCTCGCGCTCGAGACGGTGCGCGCCGCGCTGCGCGCAAGCGACGTTCCGGACGAAGCGTTTGCGCTTTCCGTCGCCCACCGGGACCGCGTCGGGGAAATTTACGAAGTGGATTGAGGGGGATTGCCGTATGCTGATCCGCATCCTGTGCATCGGGAAGCTGAAGGAACGCTTTTACGCGGACGCCGTGGCGGAATTTGTCAAGCGCCTTTCGCGCTATGCGGCGGTGGAGATCATCGAGCTTGCGGACGAGCGCGCGCCGGAACAGCTCAGCGCCGCGCAAAGGGAGCAGGTGAAGGCGGCGGAGGGCAAGCGGATGCTCGCGCGCGTGGGCGAGGGGGATTTCCTCGTGGCGCTGGACCAGCGCGGCGCGGAGCTTTCGAGCGAGCAGCTCGCCGCGCACATACAGGGCTGGATGGGCGCGGGCAAAAGCCGCATCGCCTTTGCGATCGGCGGTTCGCTCGGCCATTCCCAGGAGGTGCTCGACCGGGCGGATTTCCGGCTCTCCTTCGGGAAGCCGACCTTCTCGCACCAGATCTTCCGCGTCATGCTGCTGGAGCAGGTCTACCGCGCATTCAAGATCATGAACGGGGAACCATATCACAAATAATGGGAGAAGGCGGCGGGGGAGAGTTGCCTTGCCCGGCTGAAACCGCGTA
Source organism: uncultured Eubacteriales bacterium (assembly GCA_900546845.1). GTDB lineage: Bacteria > Bacillota > Clostridia > Christensenellales > CAG-138 > UBA1685. Next base: position 87 of record UREK01000053.1, on the reverse strand, counting down.
GGGGGCGGCGTGCTTTCTGAAACGGTTTCTTGATACGGCAATCCCCCGTCAGCGCTTGCGCGCTGCCACCCCCTTTCAAAAAGGGGG
>UREK01000052.1 GCA_900546845.1 uncultured Eubacteriales bacterium | reverse complement strand
AAAAGGCTCCTTTGGCAAAGGAGCTGTCCGCGAAGCGGACTGAGGATTGTCCTTACTTGCGCGACCATTGCGAACTGTGAGGCCAGTCATGGCGCAAGCCGTGACTGAGGATTGTCCCCACCGATGTGGCTAAGCCAATCGGCAGTGCAATCCCGCGGCGGCCCATCCCCTCACCCCTTCCCGGCGCGGGAGGGGACGTGAAGCGAAGGGGCTGCGCCCCTTCACCGCCGATGGGGAGCGCACCTCCAAAAAGGCTCCTTTGGCAAAGGAGCTGTCCGCGAAGCGGACTGAGGATTGTCCTTACTTGCGCGACCATTGCGAACTGTGGGGCCTGTCATGGCGCGAGCCGTGACGGAGGATTGTCCCCCACAACCCACCCCCTGGAGGGAACCATGCAAAAGATCCCCATCCCAAATGAATTGACTATGCTCGCCCGCATCTTCGCCGGTGCGGGCTTCCCGCTGTACGCTGTGGGCGGCATGGTGCGCAACCCTCTGCTCGGCCTGCCCGTGCATGATATGGACGTAACTGCCGCCATGCGCATGGAGGACGTGCAGGCACTCTGTGTTGCGCACGGCGTCGGATGCAGGGAAAAGGGCGCGTTTTTTGGCACGCTCGATTTGGCCGTGGGCGATTGCCGCTTCGAGTATGCGGCCTTCCGCGCGGAACACTACGGCACGGGCGGCGCGCACCGGCCTGTGGATGTGCGTTTTACGGAACGGTTGGAGGAGGACGCGTTCCGCCGGGATTTCACCGTGAACGCGCTGTATTACGATGTTCTGCGGGATGAGATCATCGACCCTACGGGCGGCCTTGCCGACCTTGCGCGCCGCGTGATCCGTGCAACGTCGCCGGATCCGAACGTCATCCTGCGGGACGACGGCCTGCGCATCCTGCGCATGGCGCGCTTCGCCGCGGAGCTTGGCTTTTCCGTGGAGGAAAACACCCTTGCCGCCGCGCGGGCGAACGCCGCCGGGATTCAAGACATTTCCGCAGAACGTGTGCGGGAGGAGCTTGACAAGATCCTCCTTTCCGATATACGCTATGGGCCTGGGAGGGAGCGTGTGCTCGAGGGGCTGCGCCTGCTTTGCGAAGCAAGGGCGCTCGCGGCCGTGCTGCCGGAGGTGGCAGCGGGCGCGGGGATCGCCCAGCGGCCGGAATACCATGCCTACGACGTGCAGGAACACATGCTGCACGCCTGTGCCTGTGCGAAGCCGGACCGCGTCGCCCGCCTCGCCGCGCTGCTGCACGACGTCGGCAAGCCCGTCATGGTGCAAAGGACCGGGCGCATGCTCGGACACGACGCAGCAGGCGCGGAAATTGCCCGGGAAATACTGAGCCGCTTGAAATATCCGAACGCCGTCAGGGACGAAGTGGCTGCGCTCGTGCGCTGGCACATGTACGATTTAAACGGAAACGCCAAGGAAACGACGCTTCGCCGCCGGTTTGCGGAGCTTGGCGCGGACTGCGTGCTTGCCCTTGCCGATCTGCGCGAGGCGGACGTGCATGGCTCCGGCAGAATCACGGGTGAGGTGAAGAGCGCCGCGCGCTGGCGGGCCGTGCTCGCGCGCATGCGGGCGGAGGGCGCGCCGCTTTCCCCGGCAGAGCTGCGCTGCACGGGCGCGGACGTGATGGAATGGCTGGGCATCCCCGCTTCCCCGCGCGTCGGCGAGATCAAGCGCGCGCTGCTCCTGCACTGCGCGTGCCACCCAAAGGATAACCGGCCGGAACGGCTCCGGCAGATCACAAGGGACATCGGAGGATAAACGGATGGAAAAGAGGGCCCTCATCGGCATAACGGTATATAAAAACGAAGCGGGCAGAGAGCCGGAACACAGCTACTACCTGAACGAAGCCTACAGCAGCATGGTGAGCCGCGCAGGTGGGCTTCCCGTGCTGCTCCCGTATACGTTTGACGGCTGGGAGCTTCTGGACGGCGTCCTCATTGCAGGCGGGCCGGACCTGACGGAGGAGGTCGCCCACGATGCGGGCGAGCCGGGCGAGCTTTCGCCGGGCGTGCTGGCTGCGCGGGATGCGTTCGAGCTTGCGCTGTTCCGGGAAGCGGACGCGCGCGGGCTACCCGTCCTTGGCATTTGCAGGGGATGCCAGCTTGTCAACTGCGCGCGCGGCGGTTCCCTTGTGCGGGACCTTGCGGCCGCGGGCATTTCGGAGGAGCACCGCATAGAACCGCTCAGCATCGAAGGGCTGCATCTGGTTCGCGCGGAAGCCGGTTCGCTTGTGGAGCGGCTCCTCGCTGGGCGCACGGGGGTTTGCAGCTGCCATCACCAGGCCGTGAAAACGCTTGGCCAGGGCTTCCGGGCAACGGCCTGGTCCCCGGCGGGCGTAATAGAGGCCATCGAACACGAAAATGGGCGCATCCTCGGCATCCAGTCACATCCAGAGCGGATGGATTGGCCGGAGCCGTTCCGCTGGCTTGTGGGACTTGCCGGATCGGGCAAAGCACGCTGAACAATCCGGCGGCGGAGCAAATAAGACGGACACAGGAGAAACAGCAACATGAACAAGCGACCTCTCATCGGCCTGACCTGCTACAAGCGCAGCCCTTCGGACAGCGATATCGGCAACCACTACCATCTGCATGACACATACAGCAATTCCCTGCACAACGCGGGTGCGACGGCCGTGATCCTGCCGTACACGTTTGACGATTGGGACATCCTCGACGGTGTGCTCTTCTGCGGCGGCGGGGACATCAACCCCGCGCGCGGCGCATACGATGCGGGCGACAAGGGCGAGCCCGCGAACATCTGCGACCTGCGGGATGATTTTGAAACCCGCCTTTTCCATGCAGCGAACGAGCGGGAGCTGCCGATGCTCGGCATTTGCCGGGGCTGCCAGTTCCTCAACTATGTGTTCGGCGGCAAGACTGTGCTGGATCTCGCGGAAGCGGGCTACACCGAGAACCACCGCGTAACGCCCTTCGGTGTGGCGCTGCATCCTATCGTCCCGGTGGAGGGCACGCTCGTCGCCTCCATGCTCAAAGGCCGCTCAGGCGTTGCGAGCTACCATCATCAGGCCGTGAAAACGCCGGGCAAGGGCTTCATTGTGAGCGCTGCCTCCCCGGAAGGTGTGATCGAGGCGATCGAGCACGAGAACGGCCGTATTCTGGGCCTCCAGTTCCATCCGGAGCGCACGGGCTGGTCCGAACCCTTTGAATGGTTCGTGAACCTTGCAAGGAAGCACATGGAAGCGCGGTAAGGGATTCCACTGCGGCACGTTTTGCGGAGCGGCCGCTTGATAAGGCAATCTTCCGGCATGCTTTACGAAACGCCGCGGAATCTCCCGCCGGCGGCTCACGCCGCTGCCACCGCCCCTTTCAAAAGGGGGGGATTTTGGGAGCGGTGAATTTCAACGGGTTCCTAATACGGCAATCCTCCGTCAGCGCTCACGCGCTGCCACCTCCTTTCAAAAAGGAGGCTTTTGGGGGCGTTCTCCCTAACGTTTTTTGGTATTTGGACGGCGTTCGAGAGCGCACAGACCAAAAGGCTCCTTTTTGAAAGGAGCTGTCGCCGCAGGCGACTGAGGATTGTCTTACCCGCGCAGCCATTACGAACTATCGCCGCAGTAGGCAAGCCGTTGACTGAGGATTGCCGCACCTTCGTAAGCGCCGCTTAAAGCAGCGCATCCATTTGAGAACTGCTACGGTTCGCCGTATGCGGCTGAGGATGGCCTCCCCCACCTCATTCTAAGAACGGAGAGTTGATCTTCCCGTGAATGAACTTATCTATGCCCTTGCGACGCCTCTCGGAGGGGCGATCGCCGTGGTGCGCGTCTCCGGCGCGGGCGCAGAGACGCTGCTCAAACGCTGCTTTACCGGGCGTGGCGCGCCGCGAGAGATGGCCTATGGCCGCGTGGTGGACGAGCGGGGCGAAACGCTCGACCAGGCGATGGCCGCCTTCTTCCCCGCCCCCCGCTCCTATACGGGCGAGGACATGGCCGAGCTTTACCTGCACGGCGGGCAGGCGACGGTGCGGCGCGTGCTGGCGCTGCTCGGCCGCCATGCGCGCAGCGCGCGGCCAGGCGAGTTCACGCAGCGTGCGTTTTTGAACGGCAAGCTCGACCTTGCCCAGGCCGAGGCTGTGATGGACCTCATCAACGCGGGAGCGGAACGCGGCGCGAAGAGCGCACTCGTCCAGCTCGAAGGCGGGCTGAGCCGGCGCATTGCGGCCGTAGAGGGCATGCTGCTCGACGCGCTCTCCGGCCTGGAGGCGGCGATCGACTATCCGGAGGAGCTGGAGGACGACGTGACCTCCGCCCTGCCCGATACCCTTGCAGCCGCGGAGACGGAATTGCGGGCGCTCACCGGCGCGGGGATTTCCGGGCGCGTGCTGCGGGAGGGGGCGCGCGTCGCGCTCGTCGGCAGGCCGAACGCGGGGAAATCCTCCCTGCTCAACGCGCTTGCGGGCACGGAGCGTGCCATCGTCACGCAATACGCAGGCACCACGCGGGACGTGCTGGAGGAGGCCGTTTCCATGGAGGGCGTGCCCGTGACGCTGTTTGACACCGCGGGCATCCGCGCGGCGGACGACCCGGTGGAGCGCATCGGCGTGGCCCGCGCGCGCAGCGCGGCGGAACGGGCGGATCTGCTGTTGCTCTGCTTCGACCTTGCGGCTCCCCTTTCGGAGGAGGATTTCGCGCTCCTGCGGGAAACGGAGTCGCGGCCGCGCATCGCCGTCTGCAACAAAAGCGACCTCCCCGCCCTCTGGAGCGCGGAGACGCTTGCCGCGCAGGGGCTTGCGGCGTTGACCGTCAGCGCCGAAACGGGCGAGGGGCTTGAAGCGCTGCGCCATGCCATCGCCGCAAGCGTTGCGCCGGAGGCCGAAAGCGCGCTCGTCACCAACGCCCGCCACATCGAGGCGCTTTGCCATGCCGCCGCCTCCGTAACCGAGGCGCGGCAAAACGCCGGGGGCGCGGAGCTGGAACTCGTCGCCACCGACCTGCGCGAAGCGCTCGACGCGCTGGGGCAGATCACCGGGCGCGCAGCCGCGGCGGATCTTATCGAGCGCATCTTTGCGAAATTCTGCGTCGGGAAATAGGGAGGAATTGGCGTACTCCTCTGCGGCGCAAGCATGCCGAACGGCTCACCCGCTGCGGCGGGTACAATCCTCAGTCGCCTGCGGCGACAGCTCCTTTTATAAAGGAGCCTTTTGGTTTGTGCGCTTTCGTGCGGCATCCATATACGGAAAACGTTGGGGAGAACGCCCCCAAAAGCCTCCTTTTTGAAAGGAGGTGGCAGCGCGTGAGCGCTGACGGAGGATTGCCGTATTCCAGCAGCGCGGAAGCGCTGACGGAGGGAGCTTGCGTTGGTATGCTGCTGACGAAACGGAAGCGAGGGGAAGTTGGGTTTCCCACATCGGCAAACCGCCAAAAAAACGCCGGCCATCCGGAGAAAGCCGGACGGCCAGCGGAGGAAGATATTCCGAATTTCAGCGCGCGGGGATTACCCGCGCCTTTTGTTCATGGCTTTTGCAATGCGCACCACGCCGGGCACGCAGGCAACGATCACGCACAGCACGGTTTCCACGCCGATGGTGCCGCCGTTATAGCCCAGGGAGTAGAGCAGCGCGCTCTGATAGCCCGCCTCCGCGGCGGAATCCGCGAAGAACACCACGCCGGAGAGCACCGAGCAGGCATAGCGCGCGAGGCCCGCGACGCCGACGCCCAGCGGCAGGCACTTCGGGAACAGGGACGAAAGGCCGTAGCACGTGAAGGCGACGAAATAATCCAGCACGAACTGCACCGGATGCACGATCCACGCGCCTTGGATGATCTGCAGCAGGCTGTACGCGAACGCGGCCGTGAAGCCATAGGCCGGGCCGAACGCCCAGGCGTACATGGCGATGGGCAGCATGGAGCAAAGCGTCAGCGAGCCGCCCATGGGCATGGAGAACAGCTTGATGTAGCTGAGGACGAACGAAAGGCTGATGCACAGCGCGCCGTAGACGAGCGCGCGCACGTCGATCTTTTTGGCGGGCGCTTCCGCGGCGCCGCGCTTGCGCAGGCACACGAGCAGCACGATGAGCGCTGCCGCCACGGCAGCCGCCGCGATGAGCATGACGAGCTCTTTGCCCTCGAGCCCAGCCAGCTTTTCCCATAACACGAATTCCATTTTTTGAGACTCCTTCTTGCAGTTGGGATACCGGAAATAAAAAATCCCCGCAAAAAATTTTGCGGAGACCGGCGAAAAGGAATCCCCTTTCCCACTATATCATCCGCTTCCCTACGCCGGTATTATCCGGACAGGTTCCAAGGGCCTCTCTCAGCCGGCGCAAAGCGCCAGCACCCCTAGCGGGTATTCCTTATTCGGTTCGGAATGCATTGTATCACTCCGCACGCTGCGTGTCAACCCCCGGTTTCGCCGCTGCTTCCGCATGTTCTTGTTGCCAAGCCCCATGGAATAGGGGTATAATAGATCGGTTATTGATGCAATGATTATTTTACGATATGGAGAACTTTTGGTATGGCAAACGAAAACATCCGCAACATTGCGATCATCGCGCATGTTGACCACGGCAAGACCACGCTCGTGGACTGCCTGCTCCGCCAGAGCGGCGTGTTCCGCGCGAACGAGCAGGTGCAGGAGCGCGTGATGGACTCGGGTGACCTGGAACGCGAGCGCGGCATCACCATCCTTTCCAAGAACACGGCTGTCAACTACAAGGGCTGCCGCATCAACATCGTGGATACGCCGGGCCACGCGGACTTCGGCGGCGAGGTGGAGCGCATCCTGCAAATGGTGGACGGTGTGCTGTTGCTGGTGGACGCGTTTGAAGGCTGCATGCCGCAGACGCGCTTTGTGCTGCGCAAGGCGCTCGCGCTTGGGAAAACGCCGATCGTCGTCGTCAACAAGGTGGACAGGCCCGGCGCGCGCCCGCTCGAGGTGGTGGACGAAACGCTGGAGCTTTTCATCGAGCTGGGCGCGACGGCGGAGCAGCTCGATTTCCCCGTCGTCTACGCCTCCGCGCGCGACGGCTATGCCGGCATGGAGCCGGACGCGCTCGGCACCGACATGCAGCCGCTGTTCGACACGATCGTCTCCACCATCCCTGCGCCGGACTGCGACCCGGACGCGCCGCTTCAGATCCTCTTTTCCACGATCGATTACGACGATTACGTGGGCCGCATCGGCGTTGGGCGTATCGAGCGCGGCACCGCGCGGCGCAACCAGATCGTGACCCTCTGCGGCGGCCAGGAAAACAAGGCGCGCGAGGTGAAGCTCTCCCGGCTGTATCGCTTCGAGGGCCTGAAGCGCGTGGAGATCGAAGAGGCCTCCGCGGGCGAGCTTGTGGCCGTCGCGGGTGTGACGGGCCTGTCCATCGGCGAGACGGCCTGCGACCCCGCTTGCATCGAGCCGCTGCCGTTCGTGCACATTGACGAGCCGACCATCTCCATGATGTTCCTCGTCAACGATAGCCCGTTCGCCGGCAGGGAGGGAAAGTATGTGACCTCCCGCAACCTGCGCGACCGGCTTTTCAAAGAGGTGGAGACTAACGTCTCCATGCGCGTGGAAGAAACCGATTCCACGGATATGTTCAAGGTGAGCGGCCGCGGCGAACTGCACCTTTCCATCCTCATCGAGACGATGCGCCGCCAGGAGTACGAGTTCGCCGTCTCCCGGCCGAAGGTCATCTTCAAGCGGGACGAAGCGGGTACGCTCCTTGAGCCGATCGAGGAATTGACGATCGACGTGCCGCAGGAATACGTTGGCTCCGTGATGGAAAAGCTTGGTTCCCGCAAGGCGGAATTGCAGGACATGATCACCGAAACCGAGGGGAGCGTCCGCCTGCTCTTCCTCATCCCCGCGCGCGGACTCATGGGCTACCGCAGCGAGCTTTTGACCGACACGCGCGGCAACGGCGTGATGAGCCACATCTTCCACGGCTATGAGCCGTACAAGGGGGACATCGCGGAACGGGAGCACGGCTCCATCATCAACCATGAGACGGGCGATTCTACCAGCTACGGCCTTTTCAATGCGCAGGAACGCGGGCGGCTCTTCATCGGCCCCGGCGTGCCGGTGTACGAAGGGCAGATCATCGGCGAATGCGCCCGCAACGAGGATCTCGTCGTCGCGGCGACGAAGAAGAAGCACGTCACCAACATGCGCGCTTCCGGCTCCGACGAGGCGCTGCGCCTCACCCCGCCGACGGTCCTCTCCCTGGAGCAGTGCCTGGAGTTCATCGCGGAGGACGAGCTCGTGGAGGTTACGCCCAAGAGTATCCGCATGCGCAAGAAGATCCTCTCCAAGGAACAGCGCATGAAGAAAGCCGCAAAAGCCACGACGGAAAGCTGACGCGATACGGTTTTCCAACACGAAGCGACAAAAACATGGGGCGCGCCGGAAGGCGCGTCCTTTTCGTATGCGAAGCAGCGCTGTTTCCGGCAATCCCGCGTCAGCGCTCACGCGCTGCTGGAATACGGCAATCCCGCGTCAGCGCTTACGCGCTGCTGAAATACGGCAATCCCCCGGCATGCTAACGCATGCCACCCCCTTTCAAAAAGGGGGC
>UREK01000051.1 GCA_900546845.1 uncultured Eubacteriales bacterium | reverse complement strand
AGAGCAGAGCAGAGCAGAGCAGAGCAGAGCAGAGCAGAGCAGAGCAGAGCAGAGCAGATAAATCTGTTCTTTTTGGTGTATGCCAACGCGATAATTACCGGCTTGCAGAGCGCACGATACCCGCAGCGGAATTGCTGTGGGTATCGTGCGCTTTTTCGTGCGCCCGCGCATGAAAAAGCGCGCTTTCAGCGTGCGGAAGCAAGGCCGTGATGATAGATTGAAAACATAGGAAGGAGTATCAATCAATGAAGAAAAAGCTGTTATCGTTGATCCTGGCACTGCTGATGGCGCTTTGCCTCGTGCCCGCGGCCGTTTTTGCCGAGGGCGAAACCGTCATTGACGCCACGGGCAGGAACCTCATCAAGATCACTACAACGGCCGATTTCGCGGCAGGCGAGCTGAACGGCCTTGTCCCGTCAGGCGTTGGCGACGGCGCGCTCACGCTCGCGGAGGGCGCGACGGAGGGCATGTTTACCTCCGCCGAGTATGCTGTTCCGGATTTCTACAAGATGGTTGCCTCCTGGAACGCCGCCATTTATGACGGCACCAGCATAGAAGTTTTTGCCCGCGCCTATACGAACGATGCCTGGGATGACTGGTTCTCCTGGGGGAAATACGGCATGTCCATCCTGCGCGGCTGCAACGACGATTCCTCTGTGGATGAGTATGCGCCCGGCGGCACGATCACAAAGGCGCAGTTCCGCGCAGTGCTCCGCCGCGACAGCGCGTCGCTCTCATCCCCCGTGCTGCGCCAGCTCACTTATTCCGTTAAGGGCGTGAAACTCACCGATATTACGCCCACCTATGCCGAAACGCCTGTGGCTGATCTGCCGGCAAGCGTGTACAATGATTCGCCCGCCTATGCGCAGGGCATCCGCGACCCGGAGATCGGCGGCAGCATTTGCAGTCCTTCCACGATCACGGTCATGCTCAACGCGCGGAATCCGCAGCTTGACCTCCTGCCCGAGGAGCTTGCCCTTTCCGTGCAGGACTTCAACTACGGCTTCGGCAACTGGGCGTTCTGCACCTCGGCCGCAGGCCTTTACGGCTATGAGGCGTATGTGCAGTACGGCAACATAGACATTGTGCTTCAGGAGCTCGCCAACGGCCGCAGCGTGGGCCTTTCGGTGAGCTACAGCCCGAGAGAAAACGACTCCTACCCGTATCTCCCGGGCTCCTATGGCGGAACCGGCGGCCACCTTATCACGATTGTCGGTTACGAATTTGAGGATGGCGCTGTTGGCGATATGGACAAGCTGTACCTCATCTCCAGCGACACCTATTCCAAGGATGATGCAACGAGCTTCCACCGCTATCCGTGGAAGTATTTCCAGAACTGTTGGACTAACGGCGTTATCTACATGGTTTCCTCCGCGCCCGAGGCGGATGCGCCTGTGACCGGCGTGCAGCGCTTTGACGCGACGCTTGAACCGACGGAGGAAGAAAACGTTTATACGCTCAAGGCGGATGGCGCGGCCATCGACCTGACGGACTTCACCGTCGGCAAACGTGCAACCCTTGGCCGCGGCGTGTTGGCTTATACCATCGAAGGCATTGCGACAACGGAATCCGTTGAGAGCACCGCCTCCATCGTGTATGAAAACCGCATCCAGGTGAGCGCGAACAACACGTTCTTCTATACCGGGATCAAAGCGAGCGACGGCGGCGGCCTTGCCTTCAATGCGGGCGACGCGCTGTATAAGGCCGGCATTCCCGAGGGCGAAACGCGCACCCTGACCGTTTATGCCATGGCGAACAACGGCCGCCGCTATACTGCCACCCTTACCGCGGTGAGCAAGCAGGCCGAAGCCGAAACGGAGGAGTATGAGACCGTAGCGACAAGCGGCAACCTTGTGCATGTGGATCTTTCCGAAGGCACGCTCAAGGGCGGCGCTTCCCGCAGCGGCGCGGGTGAGGTCACGCTCAAGAGCGGCGCAACGTCCGGCACGTATATAACCCCCATTTATTCCAACGAATGGGCATGGGAATACCTCATCGCCACCATCAATGCGGTGACTCCCGGCGCTTCCAGCGTAGAGCTGCAGGTGCGCGCGGTTGCGGAGCTTGCCGAGGGCGCATGGAGTGATTGGTTCACCTGGGGCAAGTTCGGCTCCGGCGTGCAGAGCTTGTCCACCTCCGAAAAAGATGATTATCTGAACCTCAACACGGATATGCTCACCGTGCGCGGAAACAGTGCGACGGCCAACGTGAAGGACGTGCAGTTCCGCGTTCTGCTGCGTGCGGACGAAGCGGGCAACGTGCCGACCGTATTCGGCCTGAACTTCACCTATAAGAAGGCAGGTTACAGCGATTCTGAGGCCGTTTATACCGGCAGTACCGCTGCGGATGCGCTGCCCAAGTCCGCCTCTGTGGACATCCTGCCCACGAGCGCCTACAGCTATGCGGACGGCATGGCTTCCTGGAGCTTTGAGAATATGGCGCTGATGCTTGTCAACAGCCAGGGTTCCGATGCGCTCTTTGAAGAGGTGGCACTCAACGGCTATGACTTCAACAGCGGTTGGGGCAACTGGGCCTACACGATCTTCAAGGCCGGTCTCTTCGGCCACAAAGCGTATACGCAGTTCGGCGCGACGCCGACGCTGGTGCAGCAGGCGATCGCGGATGGCAACATCGTCGGCCTGTATGTCCACGGCGGGAAAATCAAGACCACAAACAGCGGCAATGCCAACCGGGTCATCATTTACGCGTATGAAACAGCGGATGACGGCACGGTTACATTCCATTACGTCTGCTCCCGCGGCGATGTGAGCGAGCTTGAAAGCGGCGCAGTGCTCAACACCTGCATGGCGGACGCGCTGGCCGATGCCATTGCAAGCTATGGCAGCACCAACCCGCGCGGCATGATGTACGTCGTAGGCAGCAAGGTTCAGGAATCCTCCGTGCAGCGCGTGCCCGTTGCGGCGCAGATCGTGGACGCGGCGACCATCCGCCTTGCAAAGGACGGCGCGGCGATCAGCCTGCCCGCCGAGTTTGTTGCAAACAAGACCTCCGTCAGCGGCTGCGGCGTTGTTGCCTATACGCTTGCAAGCGAAGGGAAGGCAGGGGAAAAGCTGGCTGCGAACACGTTCTATTATGACATCACCGTAAATGCGGACGGCACGCTCGCGCTGCCCGTGGGCCTGCAGGAGAAACTTGCCGCGGGCGATACGGCAAACCTTTATGTCATCCGCAACAACGGCGTGACCTATACCGCTGAAATCGTTTCTGCGGATACACTCGCACAGCAGAAGGCTGACGCGCTTGCGGCGGTGGATGCGTTCCTTGCGGAGCAGCCATCCGAGCTGTACGGCCAGGCGAAAGAGCTTGCCGACCAGGTGAAAGCGCTGATCGAGGCGGCGAAGTCTCCGGCGGAGATCGAAGCCGCGCTCAAGCTGCTTGAAACCGAGATTGAAGCTCCGGAGGAGGACGACAGGCCGGGTACCGGTTCCGGCATTACCGTGGGCGGCAACACAACGCCGGTTCAGCCGTCCAAACCGGCCGATCCGAGCCCCGCTCCGCCGCAAACCGGCGCGGCGGAGGGCATTGCGCCCTTCCTGTGCATCCTTGCGGCGGCCGCGCTGTTTGCGCTGAGCCGTAAAAAACGCGCCCGCTAAAGCGCGGCGCGGCACAGCAAACGGAACAAAACAAAAACAGGGGAGCCGCCCGGCTGGGCAGCTCCCTTCATTATAACGCGGCGATCCTCCACTTCGCGGATGCGCTACGGTTCGCAAAGGCCGTGCGGATAAAGGCAATCCTCAGTCAACGGCCCACGCCGTGACTGGCCCCACAGTTCGCAATGGTCGCGCTGTGTCGCCGCAGGGGCGGCTTCCTTGCGCTCCCTTGCTCACTGGGCTTCCGCCTCGCTGCATCGCCCACTGGGCGCGCTCGGCTTCGCCCCTGCGCGGAAAGGGGACATATGGCGGAAGGGGCGCGCCCCTTCCATCTGCCGGGGCGGTTGGAAGCGTCGGCGGCGAGATAAGACAATCCTCCGTCATGGCTTGCGCCATGACAGCCCCACAGTTCGCAATGGTCGCGCAGCGTTGCCGCAGGAGCGGCTTCCTAGCGCTCCCTTGCTCACTGGGCTTCCGCCTCGCTGCATCCCGCACTGCGGGCGCTCGGCTCCGCCCCTTTGCCAAAGGAGCCTTTTGGTCAGTGCGCTTCCCTGCGCCATCCGAATACGAAATCCGTTGGAGTTCACCACTTCCAAACGCCCCTTTTTGAAAGGGGGTGGCATGCGTTAGCATGCCGGGGGATTGCCTTACCCAAGCGGCGCGCCGTAAAGCAACCGAAGAGGCCTTATCCTTGCGCACCCAAGCCTTCTACGATGCGGGTCACAGCGGTTTCGACGAGCTCACGGGAGGTTGCGAGGTTCATGCGGACGCAGGTGGCGAAGCGCTCGCCGCCGAACCAATCGCCGTAATCGAAGGCCAGGCGGCACTTTCCCTGCATGAAATCCTTGACCTCGGCGGGGGCAAGATATGCGCTGAAATCGATCCAGAGCAGGTAGGTGCCTTGGAGCGGCGCAACCTCCGCCTTAGGCAGACGGCGTGCGAGCGTATCTCTGACATAGTGATAATTCCCCTCGATGATCGAAAGCACCTCCGTAAGCCAGGGAAGGCCGTGCGTATAGGCGGCTTCGGCGGCGATGTAGCCGAACGGGTTGCCGGACTGGACGCACAGCTTGGCGGTATAATCGTCGTACCGCTTGCGGATGTCCGCGTCCGGGATGATGACGATGGAATTCTGGCATGCGGCCAGGTTGAAGGTCTTGCTCGGCGCGGTGAGCGTAACGAGGTTCGCATCGTAATCGCCCACGGTGGCGCTTGGGATGTGCTTCGCAGGCGCGAACACAATGTCATGGTGGATCTCGTCGGAGATCACGAATACACCAAGCTCCCGGCAGATGTCGAGCATGCCCTTGAGCTCCTCCCTCGTCCAGACGCGGCCGACCGGGTTGTGTGGGGAGCTGAGGATGAACGCGCGCACGTTGTTTTCCACGATGTCGCGGCGGAACTGTTCGAGATCCACAGTGTAAAGGCCGTCCCGCTTGACGAGGTCGCACATCACGAGCCTGCGCCCGTTGTCCTTCACCGCGTTCAGGAACGGGTAATATACGGGCGTGAGCACGATCACCGCATCGCCCGGCTGCGTCATGATCTGCACGAACCAGTTGAACGCAGCTACTACGCCCGGCGAAAAACGGATGTGTTCCCGGGGGACGGCATAGCCGTGGCGCGTCTTCTCCCAGGCGATGAACGCGTCATAATAACGCGCGGGTACCTTGTAGTACCCCTGCGCGCCTATGTCGAGATAGCGCCGCTGTGCTGCGAGCACGCATGCGGGCACCTTGAAATCCATATCCGCGACCCACATGGCCTGCAAATCCGCTTCGCCAAACATGGCACGCAGGTTGTCCCACTTTGCGCAGTCAGTATTGCGCCGGTCCACAAAAACGATCTGTTCGCTCATAGCCTACACTCCTGTCAGTTTAGTATAAGATTTGGCTATAGTATAATCTATTTCCTCCCCGAAATCGAGGGTATTCCCACAAGCTGACCGCTGCTGAAGGAACATCTTCGATCCGCTGCAGGGGAGACGGCCTGGGCGTGCGGCAAAGCAACAAAAGGCGGAGGGTATCCTCCGCCTTCAGGCTGTCGATCAAGTGGCATCTATCACTTGATCGACAGCCTGAGAAAAGACCTGGTACCGTTCGGATGGCAGTATGTATCGGGCCTTCCTATTATGTTATGATGAGCGCTTTGCCTCAGGCACTGTTAATGAAACTCCTCAAGCACATACAGCAGCTGCTGCTCCGGTGAATATAAAACGATAAGTTTTGAACCATCCTGATGCGATTTCGCATATCGCAAATATCCACCGGGCTTTATAAGATACGATTCATCTATATCAAGTTCCATCACGACATTGAATAAAAAACTGGTATCCTCAATTACGGTTTCGCTCCACTTTAGGAGTGTGCTCATAGCCTCCGCATCGGAGCAGCTAAAAACATGATATCGTTCTCCATCGCCGTGAAAACCAGGATCACTTGACACTCCGTATACCTGCTCACAACTCGAAGGCAGCACCAAATCCCAGTTGTGCTCTATTATTTCGGCATAGTTCGTTTTCGTGCACGAGACAAGCGCCGCTGCCATCGCAATGAGAATTAAACACACGCAAATTTTTTTCATATGATTGTTTTTAATTATACAGCAGTGTGGTTCCGCCCGAATAGCATCCAGATATTGTAATGTGAACGTAATCAGGTTCTTGGGTTCACAGGTTCACAGTTCAGGGTAGGGTTCTTGTTGATGAAAGGAATCTGCCGGGAGAGTCAGGATAGCCCAATGGAAACACCCCTTTCTGAGCCGCCGAAAAAAACCAGAACAAGAATGAACAACGAAGTTCAGATGAGGTAATGAAACTACTAATTGTTACGTTAATATCATAACATGTATGCGCGCGTTTGTAAAGCGGTTTATGAAAAATTTAGAGCAATAATTTTCCGCCGAGTTGCCCTTCGAGGAAACCTACAAGCGCGGCGAAATCGCCGCGCGGATAGGCCGTAATGTCCGCGCCCGTTTCGTTCTCCAAATAGTCCGTCAGCAGGAAGCCGGAGAGGCCAAGCGCGAGGGAGGACATGTCGTCTACGGGGTTGTTGCCGATCATCAGGCATTCCCCCGGCGCTTTGCCGATAGCCGCGAGCGTATCCCGGAAATAGGCCAGATTGGGCTTGCAGAAGCGCGAAGTTTCATAGGTGGTGACGTGGGCGAAGTCCGCACAGGAAAGCCCGATCCAGGAAAGCCGCGTCTCCACGGCTACGCGCGGGAAAACCGGGTTCGTCGCAAGGCAGAGCGTCAGGCCGCGTGCACGCAGCGCGCCGAGCAGCGCGCGCACCGGCCGCACCGGCCCCACCACGCTGCGCGCGGCGTTGAACTCGTTTTGATAAAATTCGGTCAGCTCCACTTCCAGCGCGCGGGTCTCCTCGCCCCAAATGGCCGCGAATGCGTCCCAGAAGGCTTCCCGGTTGGTGCGCGTGCCGTCGTTTTTGAGCATCGCGCCCGTCCCCTTCCACATGGAAGCGAGGAAAGGATCCTTCGCAAAGCCGAGCGGCGCGACCTTTTGGGCAAGCGCGCCGAAATAAGCATGGAGGAACGCGTTCTGCTCCATGGGCAGGAGCGTACCGTCCAAATCGAACAAAACTGCCGTGATCTTTGGTTGATGATCCATCGTAAAACCTCGTTTCAAGAGCAATACCCGTTCATCATACCATGTTTCCGGAAGGAACGCAAAGCCAGCGCTTTATGGTGCGAGCGGCGCGGCCTGCTGGGCGAGGAAGGTTGCTACCCCGGCAGCGACGGCGGCGATGTGCCCCGCATCGAGCAGCTCTGGCACATCCTGCGGCGTGTGATACAGGCCGCTGGCATCTGTGGAATCGCTGAGCGTGACGGCGGGGATGCCGGACGCGTGGAAGGAGATATGGTCGGAGCTGACGAATGCGTCGATCCAATACGACGGATAGCCGACATGCTGCAAATACGGCCAGATGGCTGTGGCGAGCGCACTGTCCTTTGTTTGGAAGCAGAAGGACAGGGGGGCATCCCCCGCATAGCCGAGGCAGTCCAGGTTGACGAGGTTCAGCGCTTCATATTGCGCGAGGAGCTGCCCGGCGAGCGCTTCGGACCCGCGCAGGGAATTTTCTTCGCTGTTGAACAGGACGAACACGAGATCGAACGGCAGTGCCTGTTCCGCGAGGGCGGAGGCCGCGCCGATGAGCGCCGCTGTGCCGGAGGCATTATCGAGCGCGGAAGGGCACAGCACACCGCCCCATGTGCCGGTGCCGTCGAAGTGCGCGCCGAGCACCATCGCCTTGCTGCGGTCCGCGCCGGGCAGCACCGCCACAACGTTGTGCGCCGTCCCTTCCCAAGCGGCGGCCTTGGCGGAAACGCGCAGCCGCACGCCCGGCGTTTGGCAGAGCGCACCCGCTTCCGGCGTAACGTAGAGGCAGAATCCGGAGGAGGAATCCTCCCTGCGCACATGCTTACGGATGTTGAGCGGTTCGCACTGTACGATAGCGCAGGCCGCGCCGCGCGCAAACTCCTCGGCAAAAAGGAACGCGTTCCCGCCTGCCGCTTCCGCCGCGTCCGAAGTAATGGGGCGCGTAAGCGAAACGTCCTCCCACGGGAGGGCAAAGGCGCAGTCCACGCCGAGGTCCAGCGTATGGGCGCTGCCATCCGGCAGGAGAAGTTCCACTTCGGCTTCGAGCGCGCCCGGATCGCCCATCGGCGCGGTATAGGGCACGAGCATGGAATCCCCAAAAAGCGGCGCATAACCATATTCCGCGAGGAGCCCGGCCAGGTATTCCGCTGCGCGCTCGTTGCCTTGCGTACCGGCAAAGCGCCCCTCGAATTCCGGCGCGCAGAGGCGCGTGTACACTTCCATGACGAGCGCTTCGGAAACCGTAAACTGCGGCGCGATGGCCGGCTCCGGCGTTTGCTCCGGCGCGGGGGTCTTGGCGGGCGGGAGCGAGAGCATGGGCGTTCTTTGCGGTGCGGGCAGTTCGGCGGGCGCGGCGCAGGCGGGGAGCAAAAATAGCGCGGCGCATAGGACTGCGAGCAGGCGTTTCATGGCATGGCCTCCTTTTCAGGTCGGAAATGATGGTGTGGATCGCTGCGCGTCAAAAAGGTTCGTGGGGCAGGGGCTGGTTTACAGCGTTTGCGGTGGGTAAGACGATCGCGGACACCCTGCTCAAAAGGAGCCTTTTGGTCAGTGCGCTTCCCTGCGCCATCCGAATACAAAATCCGTTGGAGTTCACCACTCCCAAACGCCCCCTTTTTGAAAGGGGGTGG
>UREK01000050.1 GCA_900546845.1 uncultured Eubacteriales bacterium | reverse complement strand
CACATCCCCCAGGGGACCTTCTCTTGCCGCTATGCGGCAATTCACCTTGGGTCGCCGCCCGCGATCAAAAGTCAAGGGCTGCGGCCCTTGACAATCCCGGAGAGCCTTTTTCAACAAGCTGGGAGGAACGGCGTTGCCGTCCCTCTGCTCATCTTCCAATTCTGTTCATACAATATAAACAAAACCTTCATGCTTCGTTCCAACCCATGCCACATTTTGCAGGTATTCTATATGCAACGAAACGGAAAGCGCCGCCGCACAAGCGGGTTCACAATAGAGGTGCTTTTGAGTTAAGGAAGGAGGCCTGCCATCGACAAACGCCCGATCAACAAAAACGATTGACGAATGATTATGATTTTTCCTTAAAAGGAGTTTACTCCTTCGGAGCCAGATTCTCCCCCGAACAGGGCTCCGGTTTTTGAAAACCTTCCTGCAAAAGATACCGGCTGCGGATTTCCTGGCCGGTATCGCCTATTTTGGGGCGGGCTGCGCAGAGCGTGCGGCATTGCAAATTTATTCATAAAAGCACAACAAATCATTCATGCTTCGTTCCTACGCGCGCCATATTTTGGGAGTATTCTATGTTCAACGAAACGGAAAACGCCACCGTGCAAGCGGGTTCACAATAGAGGCGCTGAGTTGAGGAAGGAGGGGGGTGACCGGTAAAGCAAAGCAGGCGAGAACGATTGGCATAGGATGCGATCTTCATGTTTTTTCTTAAGGAGATTTTAGGAGATTATCCTTCGGGGTTCGTCCGACTCCCTCCCAGGAAGGGCCCCGTTTTGAAAATTGCTTTCTGCAATTTTCAGATACCGGCCGCAGTGTTTACCCGGCCGGTATCGCCTATTTTGGCCGTGCTTCCCGGCGCTTCGTGAGGCCGCGGTATAATCCGAGATAGTCCTGCTGCATCGTGCAAGCGCGCTCGGCCTTACCCCCGCTTCCTTTCAAAAAAGGTTTGCAGCACCGCGGCGCATTCCTCCTCCAGCACGCCGCCGACAGCGGGAACCGTGTGCAAAAAGGCATGATCCAACAGGTCGCACACGCTGCCGCAGCAGCCTGTGCGCGGCTCGAACGCCCCAAACACCAAACGGCCCAGGCGCGCGTTCACAAGCGCGCCCGCGCACATGGCGCAGGGCTCCAGGGTAACATAAAGCGTGCAGTCCTCCATGCGCCATGCGCCCTCCGCTGCAGCCGCCGCACGCAGGCAGAGCAGCTCCGCATGCGCGGTCGGGTCGCCAAGCTGCTCCACGCGGTTGTGTGCCTGCGCAATGACCGCGCCGCCGCGCAGAAGCACCGCGCCGACGGGCACCTCCCCCTCCGCGGCAGCAAGCCGCGCCTCAGAAAGCGCGGCGCGCATATAATCCGCGTCCTTCATTCCGCCTGCCATCCCGCCGCGCAGCAGGCCGTGTGCGCAAGCACGTCCTTGCCGCCTACACAAATGCTGGTTCGCGCCCACGCGCCGGTGACGCCGCCCAACACGATGAGATCATAGCGCATACAGATGGTTTCTCCTTCAAAATCGTTTGTTCCCTCACAGCATTATACCATCCCACGCATCTGAGCGGAAGGGCTTCCCAAACGCCTCTCTTTGTGGTATGATACATTCCGTTTGGCTGAAGGCGGGTTTTCGCCGCCTGGGCCTTATGGGCCATGCATTGGAAAAGGGCAAGGCCGCCCGGCCTGCGGCGCGGCGCTGATCTTCGCCGGAACCGTGCTCGCCCCGGCGCTCGAAGCGCAAGAGGCGCGGCGGGCCGGACCGGGCGGCGCAGCGCAGCGGCTTTCATATAGAAAATTTTATTTGGGGGTACCAAAAATGAAACGCTTTATCCTGTCGATGCTTGCGCTGGCGCTTGCCGCCTGCGCGTTTGCCTGCACGCCTGCGGCGCCCGCCGTGGAACCTACGCTTGAACCCACGCCGGAAGCCACCATGGCGCCCACGCCAGAAGCCACAGCGGACACCGCAAGCTACCAGTTCCAGTACACGGCGCCGGAAGGCTTCACCGTGGACAGCACCAACGAGAACCTTTACTATGCGCCGGATTACCCGAACGACGCCTCCAACATCAACCTCGTCGTCACCGCTTCGGATCCTGCGCTCACAATGCAGCTTTACACCAGCGACATGCTGAAGGCGGCGCTCGACCAATCCCTGACCCAGGCGTTCAACGAAACCGTCTCCATCGAGATGGATCTGCTGGAGTACACGGAGATCGCCGGGCAGAGCGCGCTGCATACCGTGTTCCATTACACCGTCTCCGGGATCGAAATCGTCACCGCGCAGTATGTGATCAATGCCGGGGCTTCCTCCTGCACGATCGCACTTGCGCAGATGCCGGGAAGTGATTGGATGGATGCGTTCGACGCAAGCGTTGCGGCCATCGTGCTTACGCCCGAAGCATAACGCAAAACTCCATAAGGCTAACGCAACGGGGCGCTCGGTGAGCGCTCCGTGTAAAGAAAGCCTTGCTGCGCAAGGCTTTACGGTTCCGGCGCACATGTCGCCGGAACCGATTAAACCCTCCGGGGGCTGCGGCCCCCCCAAAGGGGGGTGCCGTTGGTCTGGCGGGGCGCTCGACGAGCGCCCCGGTTTCATCCCTGCACTTTTTCGTTTTCCCGCGCCTTAAGCGCCGCCGCCACAAGCCCGGTGAACAGGGGGTGCGGGCTGTCCGGCCTGGACTGGAACTCCGGATGGAACTGCACGCCGATGTAGAACGGATGGTTGGGCAGTTCTATGATCTCCACCAGGTCGCGCAGCTCGTTGCGGCCGGAAAGCACCATGCCCGCCTTCACGAAATCCCCGCGGAAAGCATTGTTGAACTCGTAGCGGTGGCGGTGCCGCTCCCGGATCTGCTCCCTGCCATACAGCCGTGCGGCCAGCGTGCCGGGCTCTATCGTGCAATCGTACCCGCCAAGGCGCAGCGTGCCGCCGATCTTCATCGCGCCGCTCTCCGCATCCACGTTCTGCATCTGATCCGCCATCAGGCCGATGACGGGATGCTTCGTCTCCGGATCGACCTCGGAGGAATGCGCGTCCGCATAGCCGAGGACGTTGCGCGCGTACTCGACCACCGCCATCTGCATGCCGAGGCAGATGCCAAGCATCGGCACGCCGTTTTCCCGCGCATAGCGTGCCGCGGCGATTTTTCCCTCCAGCCCGCGCGTGCCGAAGCCGCCGGGGATGAGCACGCCGTCCGCGTCCGCGAGAAGCGTTGCCGCGTTCCCATCCGTCACATCCTCCGCCGCAACCATTCCAATCTCCACGTGTGCATCATTTGCAATTCCAGCATGCTTTAGTGACTCCACAATGCTTAGGTAGGCATCCTTCAGCTGGATGTATTTCCCCACAATCGCAATTTTGCATTTTTTGTTCGGGAACTGTTCCCGGCGCACCATCTCCCGCCAGGCGTCAAGCGCCGGCTCGCGCTGTTCGAGACAAAGTTTCTTGCACACGGCGCGGCAGAGCCCCTCCTCCTCCAGCATCAGCGGCACGGAATACAGCGAGGGCGCGTTGAGGTTCTGGATCACGCAATCCGCCTCTACGTTGCAGAACCGGGCGATCTTCCCCCGCAGCTCCGCACTCACGGGCATTTCGCTCCGGCAGACGAGGATATCCGGCTGGATGCCGATGGAAAGCAACTCCTTCACGCTGTGCTGCGTGGGCTTGGATTTAAGCTCACCCGCCGCGTGCAGGTATGGGATCAGCGTCACGTGGAGGAACGCGCTGTTCTCCGCGCCGACGCTCCAGCGGATCTGGCGGATCGCCTCAAGGAACGGCTGGCCCTCGATGTCGCCCACCGTGCCGCCGATCTCCACGATCAACACGTCCGGATTCGTGCGCGCAGCCGCGCGCATCACGCGCGCCTGGATCTCATCGGTGATGTGCGGGATGATCTGCACCGTGCCGCCGTTATAGCCGCCCGCGCGCTCCCGCTCGATGACCGTCTGATAGATCTGGCCGGAGGTGGCGTTGTTGTCCCGGGAAAGTTTCTCGTCAATGAAGCGCTCGTAATGGCCCACGTCAAGGTCGGTTTCCGCGCCGTCGTCGGTCACGTATACTTCGCCGTGCTGGTAGGGGTTCATCGTGCCGGGATCCACATTGAGGTAAGGGTCCAGCTTGCAGACGGACACGCTGTAGCCCCTGCATTTGAGCAGGCGGCCGAGCGCCGCCGCGGTGATCCCCTTGCCAAGGGACGATACTACGCCGCCGGTGATGAATACGAATTTGGTTGCCATATGTGCCTCCCAATCCTTGTAAAATGAATTTTGAAAAACAAAAAGCGAGCGGCTCAAAGGAGTCGCTCGCCGTTTTCTCAAACAGGGTGCCCTTATAATTATAGCGCAAAGCGTTTGGCCAGCGCAAGGGGAAATTTAATACTCCCAGCCTTCCGCGCTGCCCGTGTGCATGCTCAGATCCTGCTCCGCCCAGCGCGTTTCATCGCCGGAGGCGCTCACGAGCTCCAGCAGCGAATCCGGGAACACGTATTCGTTGCCAAATTGATCCTCCGCCACGGCCGCGATGCAGACGGTGTCGCCCTGCTGAAGGGTAAGCGTATACGCAGGCAGGTCGTAGAAAACCGCGCCCTCCTGCACGGTAGGCGCAACAAAAACCACCTGTCCCGTCTGTGCGTCCACGTTGGTCACAGGCTGTGGCTGAAAGTCTCCATCGTGCGGCGTTGCCCAGACGATGCGCTTCCGGTTCACGAACAGTCCGACGCGGATATTCGTGAAGCGGACTTGTTCCGGGACGATGGGATATGCCTTTTCCCCGCCCCAATAGTGGACGCTCACCGTCTCGCCTGCCTCCGCCGTAAACGTTTCTTCAGCCTTTGCCGCTTTCCAGGCATCCTCAAAGCTCACGACATTGATCTGCGGCATCACGGCGTTGTAAACATAATCTACCATGTCGAGCACCTGCGTCTCACGCACGCCGTCGCGCAGGAATGCCGCGCTGACGGTGATCGCCTCGTTCGTCAGCGGGCAGATGAGCTCCGCATAGAAGCGGGCGTCCCCTTGCAGCTCCCCTTCGGCGCGGACGGTTTCGCCCCCATCGCCGCCGTCCATCCCGCCATATTCGGCCAGGAACTCCACGCGCATGCCCTCCGCATAGGTTTTCGGCACGGCATAAACGCCGAGCTTTACGGTAAGCGCCTCCGCGTCCACCGCGAGAACGGAAGCGCCAAAATCCGCCGTAAGCGCGTTCTGCTCGTTGAGGATATTCTCCACCTGGTAAGCGATGCTGTTAATCTGCCGGTTGACGTTGTTGGAAACATTGTCGATGGAATAGCTCAGGTTCCTGTAATTGTTGTCCAGCCGTTCCAGGCGGGAAAACAGGCTGATGATGCCATATAACAGCAAACCCGCACAGAAAGCGCATGCGAGGATGGCTTTTTTCCCGGGCTTTTTCTTCTCCGCCGCCTTCTGCGCTTCCTTCTGCGCATCTTCCCTTCTGGCCTGCTCCTGCCGAAGCGCTTCTTCCCGCAGCGCATCCGTATAGCGCGCGACGATCTCCTCCACCATGCGCAGCTGCGCTTCGCTCAGCTCGCCTTCCGGCCGGGCCGCGTCTTGTCCCGCATCCCCCGCGGGCACTTCCTCCTCCACACCGAGCAGCGCGCCGACGGATACGCCGAACAGGCGGCTCATCGCCACGAGCTTTTCGACCTCGGGCAGCGCGCCGTCGCTCTCCCATTTGGAGATGGATTGGCGCGTCACGCCGAGCGCCTCGCCCAGCGCTTCCTGCGAAAGGCCGTTTTGCCTGCGCAGCTCCGCGATGCGCTGGCCAATGGTCACGTTGTTCAAATATATCAGCTCCTTCGGCCAAAGCATAGCAAACGCGCCGGGAAACGCGCCACCAACCGTCGGCTTCTTTTTGTCAACCTCTGGTTGCGGCGGCCCGCCCGCCGGCATTTGCGGGGATAAGCAAGCCGCCCGCAGCAGCGGCATGCACTGCGCAAAAATAAGGGCAATCCGCACTCGCGGCTACGCCGATTATCGCGGCAGTTCGCAATGGCCGCGTGGGTAAAGACAATCCTCAGTCGCCTACGGCGACAGCTCCTTTGCCAAAGGAGCCTTTTGGCCGGTGCGCTCCCGTGCGCCGTCCGAATACGGAAAAGCGTCGGAGTTCACCACTCCCAACCACCCCCTTTCTGAAAGGGGGCGGCATGCGTCAGCATGCCGGGGGATTGCCTTACCCAAGCGGCGCCTTGTAAAGCATGCCGCTCCCACGACAGCGCTGCGCGGCCTTTGCGAACTGTGGAGCGGCAGCGGTAGCCTGCGCCGCGTTACCAGAGATCCGCCCACTGGCGGACGAGGGCGAATTCCCCATCCGCAAAACAGTACTGCGTATGGCACATCGCTACGCCCGCGATGTGCATAACGTCGGAATAGACGTATTGATCCACAACGATGTCATACCTGCCCGCTTCTTCCTCATGCACCCAGGATACGCGGCAAACCGGGTCTGTCGCAAGAGCGGTGTTTGCGATAATCTCGCTCGCGCCCTCCACAAGCGTTCCTTCCTGCACAAGGCCAGAAACGCCCTCGATCGTGACGCTTGCCCCATCCGCGCCGACGCTCCCGGTGAATTCCTGCGCAGGCAGCTCGTCAAGGAAGCATTCGTATGCCCCGTCCTTCAAACGGTAGGCCGCCGTATACAACGCGCCCGCGCCGCCGTTAAAGCCCGTTGACGTACTGAATATCCAGGTGTACGCACTATCGCCAAAGTCAAGCCCAAGCACATGGCCCGCGGAAAAACAGCTCGGCATCGTGCAGGTGAACGCTGCGCATCCTGCCGCCTCTACCGTGAACGTGACTTCCGTAACGCCGGAAAGCGAAATGGAGTCCATGACGCCGTCCCCATCAAAATCGTCCTCGATCCGGTCGCCGTCGTACAGATCGTATTCCACTGCCGGGAGCAGCGGCGCTGGCGTGGGCACGGGCGTCGGTTCCGGCGTAGGCGCGGGCGTTTCCGTCTGCACGGGAGCAGGCGTTTCCTCCAAAGCAGGCTGCGCGCAGCCACACCCCAGCAGCAGCGCGCACAGCGCAGCAGCACAAGGAACCTTCCATTGCTTCATAAACACGGGCCTCTCAATCCAAGCAAAATCTTTGTTATTATACCGCATTATACCGCGCGCAGCATGCGGCGCGCAAGGCAGCCGGTTTGACGCATATTCCCGTTTATGGTATATTGGATAAAAACGGTGCTTCTTTCGGAGGATGTATGAAGCGGGAGCCGGGGCTTTTGAACCGCAAATGGGTGCACGCTGCGCTGTATATCGCAAGCGCGCTTTTGCTGCTCTGCGGCGTGTTCCTGCTCGTGCGGGAGCACGTGCTTTTGCCGGACCCGGATTTCGTGATGCCGCAGACGCCTGCTCCCACGCCGGAGCCGACGCCTACGCCCGCGCCGGATGAAACGCCCGTGCCTACGCCCTCCCCCACGCCATATGTGCGGCCGGTCCCGACGCGCATCTCCTTTACGGCGGCGAAGCAGAGCTGTGAGGTATTCCCCGGCGGCGTACTGGAAAACGGGCAGATGGAAGTCATCGACCGCGCGGATGCAGCCTCCTGGCTGGAAAACGCATTCGGGTATCCCCGCCCCGCGCCGGGCGAGGAAGGCAACGCGATCATCGCCGGGCATAAGAGCAAGGATGGCGTCGCGGGAACCTTCAAGGTGCTTTGGGACGCGAAGCCTGGCGACGCGGTCGTGATCGACTATGAGGACGGCACGCAGGGGTGGTTTTATATCCACAGCCTCACGCGCTATCCATATCAGGCGCTTCCTGCCTCCGTGATGAGCGCGGACGCGGATTCGCCGCAGCTTACGCTCATCACCTGCATCGGTGAATGGGACAGCGACGGCGGCACCTCCTCCGAACGGCTCGTAGCAGTATGCAGGCCGGAGCCGTTGGAATCGCAGGAGCCGGCGGCATAGCGCCGCGCAGCCAGTTTCTCGCTGTTTTAGAAAGAAGGGCCCGATCCCGGCTTCAGGATCAGGCCCATGTTATTGAAAGCACCTGTTCGGAGTTGCCGCCTGGCCCGACGTAGCCTTGACGGCTTGAGCGGCGATCTGCTTGCACCATGTATTTCATCGCCATGGTTCTGTTCCGGCAAACCGATACTCTCCCATCGTTGGCCATCTCCCCGCCATACATCGTGCGCTCGACCTCGTCCCGCAGGCGTTCAACGCATGCTATCTTGCCGCCCGTGTCCACCTTGCACTGGGCGAGCAGGAGCATACGCTCGCCTATCTGGAAGCGGTCGGTTGCTGCGCCGTGCTGGTACAAAACCCGGCGCCCAATGCGCCGCTTTTTCTTCCTCAGTGCGTGCCGACGGCATAGCTGATGCCCAGCACCACATACATCGCGCCGAACAGATACGGCATAAAAAGCTCCCTGCCGGAGGGCTTGTGGCGGAAGCAATCCGTCAGCATCAGAATCTCGCCAAAGTACGCCAACGCGCCTACGATATAAGCAATGGACTTGAGCGTCATGTGGTTGTTATCGGAAAGCAGGGAGAGCATGAACAGCACGGCCGCCACCACTGCAAGCAGGTTGCGGAGGAACAGCGTGCGCGGATTGAGTTCATTCAGAGACTGGCCCGGCTTAACCTCCGGCACGTCATGTACATGGCCACAGTTTTCGCATACAAATCCGCCCGGAGTTTCTACGGGCTCGGGCGCAGCGGCCCGTTCAGCATCAATGGGGACGTTTTCCATTTCAACACGCTCCCTTTTCAAAAATCGGATATATATTCATTTTATAGGAAAACAGCTTGGAATGGAAGAGCACAAATGCAGAAAACCTGAGGAAATTTTGTGAACAGCTGCTCAGGAGGGCGGCAAAACCGCCTTCCCAGCGTGTCAAAAAAGCCTTTCCGGGATTGTCAAGGGCCGCAGCCCTTGACTTTCAACCGCGCGCAGCGGCCTGTGCGGTGCGAGCGAAAAGCCTTGCGGCGCAAGGCTTTCTTTGCACGGAGCGCTGGCCGCGCTATCGGCGCAAGCGCGACGTGAA
>UREK01000049.1 GCA_900546845.1 uncultured Eubacteriales bacterium | reverse complement strand
CGGCATAAATGCCTACATGGTGCATGCCCCCGTCCCGCTCGCGGAACAGCAGGTCGCCCTCACGCAGCTCTGCGCGCGGGATTGGCTCGCACATGGCCCACAGGTGGTTGCAGTTGCGCTTGCTGGATACGAGCCCAAGGTCCTGCAGGTAGCGCGAGATCAGGCCCGAGCAGTCGAAGAGGGCCATATCGGTGACGCCGAGGGAAGTTTGCTTTTGCCAGAACGAGATCGTTCGTTTGGCGTTGACCTCGCTCGTGTCCTTGCGCCGGATCAGCGCTTCGGTGATCTCCGTCTCGCCGTTGCCGCCCCAGCCGTAGGGGTCGCAAAGGTGGTCATAGCCATACCGCACGAGGCCCAGCGCCCGTTCGGACGGCCCCGGCGTGGGGCCAACAGGGTCCTTCCGCAGCGCCTCCCACGTTTTGCGGCCAACGATGCCGTCCACCACAAGGCTTTTCCGCTTCTGGAACGTGCGCACCGCCGTATCCGTCGCCGGGCCGAACACGCCGTCAATATCACAAGCGACACCATGCACATTTAGCCTGGTCTGCATTTCCCGCACGTCCTCGCCCTGCATGCGGGGCTTATCCTTTAAGCGCAGGGTGCGCTGCACGACAACTTGGGGTTCTTCCGGCTCCTCCGGCGTGGCAGGCGGCATGAGCAGATACACTTCATCCCGTTTGAGAACGTCCTCCCATTCCATCCAGCAGTTGCCGTTGTCTCCCCAATCCTCGCCCCACGAGTTGCGGACCTTTACACCCTCGATCAGCCGGCTTGACATGCCGCTTCTTTCGTGCAGGCCATAGCCGAGGATCATCATCATGTGCCCGCTGCCGCCCTCTGTGTAGGCCAGCCAGTTGTTGGGCTTCAGGAACCCGAACGCATTCACGTAAGCTGCAAAGGCGATGCGCATGCCCTTGGTTTTGAGCGACTGGACGACCGCCGCCTTTACTTCCTCTACAGTATGGAGCTTGGCATATGTCCAGCCCGCGCGCTCCGCCGCAAGCGGGATGATGCGCGGCGCATAGCCGTTGGCAAGATCAATTACATCCGTAACTTCTTCTTCCGCTATGTCATTTCCCTTTAACGGCAAACCGTAGTCCGCCGCCAGGCTGTACGCCTCGCGCGGGTACAAGCCGGGAAGTTTGTGCGTGCGGAAGTAGCCGTAACCCCAGTTGCCGCCCACAGGTTTGCCGTAATATTCGGTAAAGGCTGCCTCCAGAGGGCACATAACGCACTTGCCAACCTGCTGGTCGCTGTTGGGAACTTCGCATTCCTTGATCGCTTCTTCCGGGAACCGCATTGCACCAACCAGGCGAACGCTGTAATCCCTTGGATCTGCCGCTTGTTCGAGCATGCCAGTATTGTATTGTTTCATGCTTGTACCTCCTCCAAGTCAAAGTGCGCCGCCACCTGCGACGGCGGCCAAAGCATCGGGTCTATCGCTTGCGTACAGACGTACACCACGTCTCCTTCGCGCACACGCATGCCGGCGCTCGCGCCCATGTTGTAGGTGTACGGATACACGCCCGCCGCGTCCGGGACAGGCCGCACGCCGTATACCGCCTCCATGCCCGCGCTTCCGGGCGGCTGGTGCGCCATAGCCGTCACGGCCTGCCGTGCAAAATATACCGCGCCATCATGGGTGAAAGCCTCATACTGCGCGTAGCTTTTTCCAACCTCCCATGCGGGGAGCGCCGGGGCGAAAAGCCCCGCCGTCGCCACGGGCTTTACGCCCGCGAGCTGCGCCGCGCCCGCCGCCGCAAGGTCGGTGATGCGTGTATCCTTCCGGGCGATTCCTGCTTTTACCGCGTTTACACGGGATTCCAGTTCAGACCGTAATATCATGGACTGCCTCCTCCAGCTCTGCGATTTTTGCAAGCAGCTCGTCGTATGTCGCGCTTTCGGACAAAACGACCTGCTCCCCATCTTGATTTCGCGTCCAGCGCCCGTCCACGCGCAAGTCTCCGATCTGCAAGCCGTACGGCTGCGCGTCCACAAGCTCCGCGCCGAGAGCGGCTTCCAGCTCTTCCTTCTGTGCTTCGTCCGCCACGATCACGTTTTCCACCATGTCCCCTTTTACTGCTGCGAATTTCATATGTCCTCCTTAAACATTTGCTCCTAAGGTAAAAGCACCCGTTCCGATATTGGTATAAAACCGCTTCCCGACTTTATCCCATAGCCCCGGCACATTATCAGACTTCCGATAGCACGGAACAAAATCGCCTACAAGCTCCCCTGCAGGGTTGTATATCTTGCAGTAGTAAAGGTTGGCGCATGCGGGCAGAAGGTCGGTCACATGATTCAGCGCAAGCAGGTACAGCGGCCTATCCGATCTCGCCACGCTGCCCGGCGTGCCGTTTATCGTCTGCGCTGCCCCGTTTATCTTGCAGGAAATAGCCCCTGAGATGTTAGACACGTCGATTTCATATGCCGTGTTCAGCGCACATGAGCCAAAATTGAAAGCATCATAAGCGCCGAGGTTCCACGAGGCCATGTTTGCGTTTACGATGAAGTAATTTCGATAGTACGGCGCGGCGGTCTCGTGCGAGCCAATTAGGCATTGCAAGCGATTTAGAGACTGTGTGATTTTCACCTTTATAACAGCGCGGAACCCCGTTCCCAGGCTAATGCCCGTATTTATGTACTGCGTTCCGGTTGTGCCGATATACTCTACCATCTGGAAGTCGGTTACGCTTGCGGGCTTGGGTTGATCGAGAGGGATGCGAATGTAGATTACGCCCTGGTAGCCATTAGCGCCATTATGACGATTTCCGAGTTCCATGCCAGAACCGCCACCGCCGCCTGCGCCATAAAATGTCCCGCCTATTGGGTTGGTATTTGCAATCGCTGGGTCTCCGCCGCTTGTTCCGCCCCCAAGCAACCCACCTAATGCACGATCGGCATCATTGTACCTGCCTGCATACTGTCCTTCTCCGCCATTGCTTCCGTTGCTTCCGCCTTTTCCTCCCGTCGCGTACTCATTATAATTGTCGTTCGATTCGTCTCTCCATGCGCCTCCGCCTGCGCCAGCGCAATGCGGTTTTCCACTAAAATATGTTGTATCGCCAAACGGATATGTTGCAACGCCCGCACCGGCCAGTCCATCTACATGGTAGTCAGCACCGCCACCGCCGCCGCTTGCACCCGTCGCGCCGCTGTACCCATATGGTATAGTGTTTACAGCCATTGCCCCGTTTGCGGCCAGCGAAACATCCCCAGAAACAGATGATGCTCCGCTGTTACCCGCACCGACAACCGCAACAATATTATTGATTTTTTGTTGTAGCGCTTGCGCGATAAATCCACCGGAACCACCGCGACCGCCGCCGTTACGACTGCCGTTTTCACCGGCTGCCCCGCCCCCGCACATCCATATATCTGCCTGTACGGGCTTTTCAACGCTCAGCGTTCCCGAGCTTGTCAGCGTCAGCAGCCTGTACTGCTTCCCATCGCCCATGGTGACGATCTGATCCGTCATGGCACCGGTGTATGTGATCGCGAGGGCAGCCACGTCTATGCCCGCAAGCGCGGCTATCATCAAGCGCCTGCGGACGTCCATAAAGCTCATGCGCTCACCACCTCAGCACAGACGACGCAGCCGTTCTTGATGGACATTTCGTAGGTTTTGTTCGGTTCAAAGGTGGGGACGCTGCCGATATAGGTCGCAGTTTCTGGGAGTGTCACCGTTATGCTGCTGCCTGTGGTAAATTTGAGCCAGTAGTCAAAATCTGCGGCGCCGGTGAAGCTGATCGTAAGCGAAGTTACCGCATTCAGAAGCTCGTGTTCCGTGTTATTCGCGGCCGTGACAGTGGTAACTGCGTTGTTACTGGTGCGCGCGTCGATCGTTTTTGGTTGCGCTCCGATTTGACTAAGCGAAATATCCTTTGTGCCATCGAAGCTTGCATTCCCTATCTTGCGCGGGGTTTGGAGCTTATCCGCTGACTTAACTACACCATCAGCGCTGCCGCCATAGGTAGTGACAAGCATCGCGTCGCTTGCCGCCGCTGCGCCGATACTTGCCGGCGTGTGCGTATGCGTAGAAAGGGACAGGCTTTTCCACGCACCGAAGCCCCACGAGCCGGGGCTTGTGCTTACGTCAAAAACCCCAGTCCGGAAGAATATGCCGGAAGCGGAAACCAATGTCTGAATAATTACATTTGATGTATATCTATCGGCATAGGATTCAGCTGAACCGACATGGAGCAGGAGAACATCCCCTGTGTTCACAGGACAACCTGTAAGCAGGTTCACACCCGTATCAGGGTCGATGTAGTCCGAGAACACATATACACCGGTTTGGGTGTATCCATTGAGGCTAGAATCCGCTTCAGATTCTCCAATCCACGTGCTGGTTCCGAGCGCTCCTAACGCGCTTAAAGCCTGCGCAGCGGTCTTTGTGGCAAGTTTCCCGCCAATGTCTGTGAACACTGGCAAGCCGGATGCGGAGCCAATCTTTCCGTCCGATGTAAGATTCCCATGTGTATGGCTCGCTGCCGCTGCCCCGATGGAAGTGGGCGAAATCGCATCACTGCCGCCCGTGGCATGCGTCGATGCGTGAGCAGGGAAGGCGCCCCCAGCGATGTCCTCGCATGCCTTTGCCGCCGTATTGGCGCGGTTCGTGGCTGTGTTTGCATTCTGTATAGCCGTTGCCGTGTTGGTCTGCCGTGCTGTCTCTTGGCTTTGTCTGATTTGCTCTGCCGATATGCGGCCCGCTTCTGCGGTGGAACGGTTTTTTTCCGCACCCACCCGGGCGGTTTCTGCATTCGCCCGGGCGGCCTCGGCAGCGGTGCGGGTACTCTCGTTATCTTCCCTTGCAACCTCTTGAGACCGCCGCGTTTGTTCCGCTGTCGCCCGCTCATCTTCGGCGGTAGCGCGGGCTTGCTCTGCGCTTCTCCGTGCCGTCTCTGCGCTCTCGCGCACAGCTTCGGCGGCATTCCGATCGTTTTCGCTGTTCTTTCGCGTGGTCTCTTGTGCTTGCCGCGTCCGCTCCGCCGCCGCACGCGCGTTCTCTGCGGTGTTCCGGGCATCTTCCGCGGCCTCACGAAGCGATTCAGCGGCGACGCGGGCCAGCTCCGAAGCTACGCGTTCATCTTCGGCAGCCTCGCGGGCATCCTCCCCGCTTTCCCGGGCGGCCTCTTGGGCTTGCCGCGTTTGTTCCGCCGCAACGCGTTCGTCCTCGGCGGCATCGCGCGCATTCTCTTGACTTACGCGCAGTTCTTCCGCCGTTTCGCGTTCGAGTTCCGCTGCCGCGCGTTCGTCCTCGGCAGTGTTCCGGTTAGCCTCCGCCGCCTCGCGCAACGATTCGGCGGCGACACGAGCTAGTTCCGCCGTTACGCGCGACGCTTCGGATTCCTCGATATTGAGGACGCGCGCAAGCGCAGCGGTGAGCGCGGTAAATTCATCCACCGTTTCGAGCACATCGTCAGAATATACGACGTCCTCAACGTACAGCTCGAAGCACGGTGAGCACAGCGTCGCACCACTTGCTTCAACGATGAGGATTTCGCACTCCACAACGCCGGGAGAGGAAAGAATATTGCTCCCGAATTCGTATTCGATCACGCCGCCGTCCGCTGTGCATGGGTAAAGGTACTTCGCCCCGCTTTCGTGCTTTGCCCGGAGCGAAATGATAGCGCCCTCAGGCGGCTCGAACGGGCAGGAATCCTTCGTTATGGTAGCGCGCAGCTTGCGGGAAGCATACTCCCCGCGCTTTGCGTTTATGCGGCACTGACTGCCGATTTTGCCCGCATCCAAGGCGATGCAGTAAAGGATGCTCTGCATGGCGTTCCTCCTTTGGGTTTTCCTGTTTCAATGGTACGATGGGAAAATAATTGTTTCGCCCCCTTTTGGGGAATTGACAAAATGTTGGGGATGGGGGAGAATGACTGAGATAGGGGGTGTCATTGTGGCGACATGTATATTCTGCGCGCTTGTCGCAGTTGTATATTGCTGGGCATTTTCAAAAGTTCATGCGCATGAGGACAAGATAAAGCTTCTTCGTTCTGTGGAAAAAACGTACTGCGAGCATCTCAATATAGGAACAAGCGAAGAATGGCTTTGTGTGCCCGGGTCACACTGGGAGGCGCCTCCGGAGTCAAGGATGATAAGGCCGGAACAGGATCATCGTTTCAGTATTAACACGCATGAATTGCTTTGTGGATTTGCGACCATTGCCTTGTGTTTCATCTTGGATGCGGCGGAAGCGGATGATGCTTTTGGAATTGTATTCGGGGCAGAGACATATGTTGCTTCAATGGTGTGCGCAATTGTGGGGGCAAAGCTATCGCATGTGTTGGAGATCCGCAACCGTCTGTTCTGCCGCAAAGCCGCGTATAGCGCATCAAAATTAGGAAGCGAGAAAGCGGCAATTCCAACCATGGAATTCGGCACCGCACGAAAGAAATACATCGAATTTAAAAAACAACTTACAGAAGTGAATGCGCGAAGGAATCAACTAGAAGGCCGCTTGCACATCGTTTCTATGGTGGGAATATGGTCAATCATATGCGTTCCACTGTTGGCGAGCCTAGGAAGATAAGATAGCGGAGGGATGCAAATACAGCCCTCCGCTAGTTGTGTCCGGATCACCCCCGCGCGTGCGGGGAAAATCTTAGTTTTTACTTTCCACGCATCTTCGCAAGTTCCTGCTCCACGAGCGCCTTATTCCAATGGCGCACGTCCTTTCCAACGCCAAGCGATTCAAACAGATACAGCCGTTGCTTTTCCGGAAGCGCAGCGAACGCGGGGTTGGAATACACGGCGCTCATTATGAGAAGCCCCCGGCTGTTATCGATCGTTTCGCCTTCCTTGTCTTTTAAGCCGGAATTGATTCCGCGCGACAGGGTTTTGGCGACGATATAATCCTCAACGCTTAGCCCCACCTTCTTCCCATCCCGCGCTTTCACCACCCAGGACAATGAACCGAAATCGTATACGACATCCTTACTTAGAAGAAACTCCTCCTTTGCAATCGCATTGGCATAAGACGTTACATAGGTGAGCACAGCAGCACGGTCGGAATCATCCAGCCCGGAATATGATCTGGATTTCAGGAGTTGCGTCACGACCTCTGCGTTTGTCCTGCCCATGGTGCGCTGGTACTGCGCGCGCTCGTGGGACGTGAATTCGTAGGTAGCATCGTCATATTCCAGCCTGTACGCCGCCACGCGCGGTATCACCGAAAGCACGCCCGTTTCCTGATACACGCGGTAGATCTCGAGCGCAGCCTCCGTTGCGTTCTTGGAATATACGTTGGACGGGTTCAAGAATACATTGAACGGGTTGTTCGCGCCCCCGTTTGACAGAACGTCGTTGCCCAACACATCAACGACCGGCGCAAGCTCGTTCCGTGCGCCGGGCAGCTTGGACACGACCTTATTCCGCGCGGTTCCGATCCAGTCGCCGGTTTCATAACTCGTTCGCGCATAAGGATCGGCAAGTTGCGCGACCTGTCCAAGCGCGGTTGGGACGAACTGCGTAATGCTTCCGAGCGCCGCGTCGATCATGCCGGAAGTAACGCCCTCCTGCGAAAATAGCCCTTGGATTCCCTGCAAGAAGCTCTGCTCGAAAATCACGTTCCCGCCGGCGGCAAGCGCGTTGAAGATCGCGTTTATCGGCTTCGCTATCCAAGCGGCAGCCGCGGATTTTTCGGTATCATCTTCATCAAGCTGAATGCCCTTCACGGCATTTTTCCCGTCTTTCATACTCTGGACGAAGTCCGCGCTGATCGCCATAAGCCCACCGACAGGCTGCGCCCAATCATATGTGTAACTCTTGCCGTCGATCACGACGCTATACGGCGCAACGCCAAGAATGTTCTTCTTGAACGCGGCCAGATCCTTATCTTCATCATCGTCCCCTCCGGTGAGCACACCTTTTGCGGCAAGGGCGGCTGCAATGAGCATGATGAGCGTGCCGGTGATGCCTTTGGACAAGGCCGTAACATAATCCTTTTGCATCTGCGCGGTCATGCTGCCCTTTTTCACCGCGTAAGCATAGGCGCTGGATTTCCTCGCAAGCGCGTTTACAAGCCCGGCAGGGCTGTATTCAACCAGTGCTTTTACAAGGTTTGTGGGCGTCTTGGTAAAGGGCACCAACAGGGTTCCGAGGCCGAATTCTTTATTGAAGTTGAACGCGTTCCGGATTGTTGAACCAAGTTTGGTTACGGCGTTGTCGTCCTGCCAAGTCCGCATGAGCGCCTCGGCGGTCGCGATCTCGATCATCTCCGCCGTAGGTTCCGCAGCGTTGTTCAGACGAAGCTGGTTGTTGAGCGCGTTCGTAAAGTGGTACTCAAAGAACGGGCGGTCGCCCGCGTCGAGCAGGAACCCGGTTATCCGATCCATCATGTTCAGTGCGTTGGATAGCAGCATCGCGGGGCGTTTTATTGGGGAAGCCGCTTCGCGTTGCGCTTTGTTGTAGTGCCGGATTGCGTTCCCGCTGCCGATTTCAAAGCGGTCGTTGCTGTACTCCCGTGTGTTTACATGGTTCCGGAAATCATCAAAGCTTTCATACAGGCCCTTCTTCGCCGCTTTCAGTGCGGCGCGATTCGGCGTGGTAACGCCAGTAGTTCTAATTCCCGACGATGCGTCGATCGGCGCAAGTTTCGGGGTGCTGGACAGGTCGCTCACATCGAGAGACGCGATCTCAGGCGGCGTGAGCATGCGCCGTTTGGGCGGACGCGCTTGCGCACGCGCTCCACCAACACCGCGTCCCGCAACGCGGCCTCGCGCTTATCGTGCTTGGCGATCTCCCTCGCGTGCGCCGTGGCGTTGCGGATGATCTCCCGTTCGACGGCCTGCGCCTCCTTCCGGGATGCGGCGCGCAACAGGCGCATTTGCTTATTCAACTCCTGAATCTGCGCCTGCTTTTTGTCGGCAAAGGTCTGCGATTTGAAGTAGGCTTCAAACACATAGCTCCAAGCGTCCGCCGCGAAGGAATCCAGATCGTATGCGAACTCGTTCTTGTAGAAGTTCTCCTTCCCGATGCTCTTGGCCGCGAGCAGGAGCGCGCGCGGCATGTCGCTCGCGTTCGTGTCCGGCGGGAACAGGGTGGGATTCATCTGCGAAAGCTCCTGCCACGCGGAATCAAGCGCGATCCCGGCGTTCGTGAGCTTCACGGAACCGAACAAGGAGGCGCGGTACGCCCCGTAGGTGTCGC
>UREK01000048.1 GCA_900546845.1 uncultured Eubacteriales bacterium | reverse complement strand
TACGAGATTGCCTCTTGTCTCGTGGGCTCGGAGATGTGTATAAGAGACAGCCACGTTGTTGAGGACCGTCGGCATATTGAACAGGCCGTGCTCCACCGTGCGCGGGGGCTTGACGCGCGGCATGCCGCGTTTGCCCTCGATGGAAGCGGTGAGCGCGCTGCCCTCGCCGCAGACGAACGCGCCCGCGCCGCGGTTGATGCGGATGGTGAAATCGAAGCCGCTGCCGAGGATGTCCTTGCCGAGGAGGCCGAGCTCCGTCGCCTGCTCAATGGCGCGGGCGAGTTTTTTGACGGCGACGGGATATTCCGCGCGCACGTAGATGTAGCCCTCCGATGCGCCGACCGCGAGGCCCGCGATCATCATGCCTTCGAGCATGCGATGCGGGTCGTCCTCCATGACGGAGCGGTCCATAAACGCGCCTGGGTCGCCCTCGTCGCCGTTGCAGACGATGTATTTCGGCGTGGCCTTCTGGCGCTTCACCTGGCTCCACTTCCGCCCGGTGGGGAAACCTCCGCCCCCGCGCCCGCGCAGGTTGGATTCGCTGATCTCGTTGACGATGTCGTCCGCGCTCATGTCGAAAAGCGCCTTTTCAAACGCAGTATAGCCGCCTACGCTCAGATATTCGCGGATGCAGTCGGAATCGATTTCGCCGCAATGTTCGAGCACGAGGCGCTTCTGCTTCTGGTAAAACGGGATCTCGTTTTTCTTGGCATAGACCTTGCCGTCCCTCTTATAGGCCAGGCGCTCCACGAGCTCGCCGTTGATAATGGTCCTGTCAATGATGTCCTCGCAGTCGGAAACCTTCACCTTGGTGTAAAGGTATCCCTCAGGGTCGATGCGCACGAGCGGGCCGATCTCGCAGAAGCCGGGGCAGCCGCCCTTGGTAACCCGCACGCTGTCGTCGTGCGGATCCTTCACGAGCTCCACCTCGCAGGGCACGCCGCGTTCGCGCAGCAGCTCCACCAGGCGCGCATAGATGTCCAGCGAGCCGCTGGAAACACAGCCTGCGCCGGTGCATACGAGTATCTTGCGGGTCTGTTTTTTTGCAGCGTCGCAGCATGCGGCGCGCAGGTCGATCAAATCCTGTCTGTTTTTGAGCATGTCAGAGCGTCTCCTTCAGCGTTTTGAGCAGTTCGGACGCCTTATCCGGCGTCATGGCGGGGTATACCTTATCGTTTACGGTCACAGCCGGGGCAAGGCCGCAGGCGCCCAGGCAGGCCACAGTCTGCACGGTAAAATTCAGGTCGTCCGTAGTGATCTTGCCGGCGGAAAGGCCCAGTTCCTCGCGCAGCCTGTTGAGGATCGGCAGGGATTTGCGCACATGGCAGGCCGTGCCGTCGCACACCTTGATGACGTATTTGCCCTTGGGTTCGAGCGAGAAATTCTCGTAGAATGTGGCTACGCCATAGATATGCGCCTCGCTGAGCCCCATCTTCTGGGACAGGTACGGGAATACCTCGCGGGGCAGGTACGCGTATTCTTCCTGCACAGCCTGCAGCACCGCGATCATGCTCCGCTCCTCCGTGCCGTACCGGGCAAGGATCGCATCGGTCTTCTGGTACAGTTCTTGGGTGTTCATTTCCGTCTCCTTCTTCTTGCTTGGTAGCCTTGCGGCTAAATTTTTTAAAAATAACTGACCTTGATCTTTTTCCCCATATTCTTCAGGCATTCCGAGAGCTCCTCGATGAGGCGCATCTTAATGTTGAAGCCGATAGGCAGGTTTGGGTTCTGGTGCGCGGGGTTCACGGCGCGGCCAACGTAGAAGTTGATGTCCGTGGCCTCCTCAAAGAGCATCCGCGCAATGCTCGAAGCGCCGTCCTTCTTATAGCTCCAGTCCGTATAGCGCTCGTTGTCCTTTAAATAATCCCGTGCGTATTCCAGCACGCGGCTCATGGTGATGACGCCTTCCGTCACAAGATCCACACCTTTGATTTTCGCCGTCGGCGGGATCTCCGGGTCGATGTAGGTGGGCATGGAAACATCGAGCGGCTCGTGCAGGAACTCCGCCGCAAGCGTGGAGGTCGTGCCGCCGCAGACGATGTGCTTCCCCTCCTTGGAAAAGAACAGCGCCATCATCTTATTCACGTCCTTGGGGTCCGCCGGCGGACCGATCATGAGGTTCATCGGCTCGCGCCTGCGGATCTTCACCGCGCAGGCAGAGGTGTCGTCCCCCGGCTCCCCGCCGTAAAGGCGGTTGCATTCGTTCACGAGCATGGCGCTCAGAGTCTTTGCCGTGAACGCGGGGTCATATATAGTCTCCATAAATTCCACGATCTGCTCCCGCTGCCAGCCGAAGTTGAGCGACTGCCCTACCCCAGCGTGGATCGCGCCGTCGCTCATGGCGATGAACGCATCGCCTTCCCGCAGCTTGAGCTTGGTCTTGTAGATGGCCTTTCCGTCGATCATCTCGCAGATCTCGGGATACTCCACATGCTTGCCGTCCCGCAGGAAGATGATGTGCGGGTTGTCGAACTGGATGAGCTCCGCTTCCAGGTTGCTGCCTGCGATGCGGATGATGGTAAACGTGGAGTAGGCGACCTTGCGCACCTCGCACACGGGGAGCGTGGCGGCAATGGTGGAAACACAGTCCTCAACAGTCATGTCGTTGGCCATCATCGTGGAGATGATCTTGGCCGTGAGCGTGGAGAGGATGTTCGCCTTCACGCCGCTTCCAAGGCCGTCCGCCAGCACGACAACGGTCGCGTTGTCCCCCTGCTCGACGATCTCCACACGGTCGCCGCAAAGCTGCTCGCCTTTTTTGTTGAGGCAGACGTAGCCGATGTCCGTGCAGAGGCTATTCATGGCTCAGCGACTCCTTGAGCTTGGTGAGGGCGATCTTCGTCTCCGCCGTAGTCTCGCCCAAAAGGGATGCGATCTCCTGCACAGCGCGCATCTGCTTTTCGATGACCTTGTCCGTGATCTCGATGGTCGTGCGGCTCATGGCCTCGCGGTTCTCGCGTTCCTTGGCCTCGGCGGTCACATCGCGCATGATGCAGATGAGAATGTGGTAGCTCTTGTCATAGATGACGGTCTGCTCCACATAGCGCTGATATTCGGCCAGATAGACCGGCTTGTTGTATACGTTGCGCCCGCTTGCGTAGGTTTCCATGAACACGAGCGGATCGAGGATGCGCACCACCTGGTCCCCAAGGACGTTGCGCGCGTCGCGGATGTTCATGAGCCTGCACGCCGCGTCGTTGACCTGCTGCACCTCGAAGGACTCGTTGAGCACGATGACGGCGTTGGGCGTGTTGCTGATGATGTTGTCCGAGAAGGACTCCGCCTTGTCCTTCAGATAGGGCAGGCACATGTTGAGATCCGCCTTGCCCTGCAGGACGGCGGCCGCCTTGTCGCGGCAGGTGTTGTAGCCGCAGCTACCGCAGTTGAGCTCGTGCTCGGGCCGGGTCTTGCCCATCTGCTTGAGCACGGCTTCGATGGCCGCGCTGCCGAAGTTCGCGCGCGGCACGCTCAGGTACTTGAAATTCTTTTTAAGCGCTGCGGACGCGGGCTGCTCCACGGGAAAATCCCGCTTGCCGGCATAGGCGTTCACAGCGAGGTAATCGCTCACGGGCATGCGGTGGTTTTTGTCCATCGCCGGGCCGCCGACGCAGCTGCCCACGCAGGCCGACATTTCGATGAAGCACTTGTGTACCTTGCCGCTCAGGACGTCCTCGAGCGTATGCATGCAGTTCTCCACGCCGTCGATGGCGAGGTAGGTATACTCCGGGCTGTCTGCCGCCATGGAGCGCAGTATGCCGCCCGTCGTCGGGAACAGGCGCGCGCGGCTTTCCTCGTTGCGTTCCAGATCCGGCGCGATGAGCACGCCCGCTTCCCGCAGCCATGCCGCGAGCTCCTCGAACGTGAGCACGCAGTCCACAAGCTCCGGGCAGCCCTCCGCCTCGTCCTTCTTGGCGATGCAGGGGCCGATGAACACGGTCTTGGCGCCCGGATAACGGCGCTTCAGCTCCTGGCAATGCGCCTGCATGGGCGAAAGCACATGCGCGAGGTACGGCAGCGCGTCCGGGTAATGCTTCTGGATGAGCAGATTAACGCTGTGGCAACAGGAGGAGATGATCACATCCTTCTCCGCCGCGTTCACCATGCGGTCGTATTCGCGCTTGACTATCGTCGCACCGACAGCCGTCTCCTCCGCGCCCGCAAAGCCGAGCGTCTTGAGCGCGCTTTCCATCGAGCCGATGGCCGCGCCGTCGAAATTGGCGACGAACGAAGGCGCAACACTCGCGTACACCGGCGCGCCGGAGGCGATGAGCGCCTTTACGGCGGGCACGTCGTTGCGGATCTCCTTTGCGCCCTGAGGGCAGGCGACGAAGCAATGCCCACAGAGGATACATTCCTCCGGCACGATATTTGCCTGGTCGTCCGAAAAACGAATGGATTTCACCGGGCAGTTGCGGATGCACTTATAGCAGTTTTTGCAGTTGGACTGTTTGAGCCTCAGGCATTCTGTCACGCGTATTTCCTCCCGTGTTCGGTCGTCGTTCCGTCAAGAGCAATCCGGGGCCTGTATCCATGCATACGGCCTACGCGCAAAAAAAGGCAGCGCGAGCGACTGCATAGGAATCAGAGCATAAACTCCGGGAAATCCTCAAGGATGGGGGCGGCTGCGCGCAACCGCCCCAAAAAAGGTTTCCCGCCCGGCGGCCTTTTGTGCAAGGCGTTTGGGGAGCATCGTAAGCGACGCTGCTCCCGTGCGGGGCATAGATTTCAACAAGTTGAGGCGCTGAAGCAGGGGGTGCAGCCGTCCGGTCGGGAACCGGCGGCACGCACATGTCCTTACGCTTTCTTGCCTTTGATATATTCGTCAATGGCTGCCGCGGCTGCCTTGCCCGCACCCATCGCGGAGATGACAGTCGCCGCGCCGGTCACCGCGTCGCCGCCGGCATAAACGCCTTCCCGGCTGGTCGCGCCCGTCGCCTCTTCGACGACGATGCCGCCCTTGCGGTTGACCTCAAGCCCGCGGGTGGTGGACTTGATGAGCGGGTTCGGGCTCGTTCCGATGGCGATGACCACGGTGTCCACATCGAGCGTGAACTCGCTGCCAGGCACGGGCACCGGCCTGCGGCGGCCCTTCTCATCCGGCTCGCCAAGCTCCATGCGGATGCACTTCATGCCTGTCACAAAGCCGTTCTTCGGGTCACGCCTATCGTCCGGGTTTTGATAGCCCAGGATCTCGACCGGGTTGTTGAGCAATTTGAATTCGATGCCCTCTTCCATCGCGTGCTCGACCTCCTCGCGCCGCGCGGGGAGCTCTTCGAGCGAGCGGCGATAGACGATGTAGACCTTCTCCGCGCCGAGGCGGAGCGCCGTGCGCGCCGCATCCATTGCGACGTTGCCGCCGCCAACGACCGCGACTTTGCCGCCCTTCATGATCGGGGTCACGGGATCATCGAGATATGCCTTCATCAGGTTGCTGCGGGTCAGGAATTCGTTTGCGGAATACACGCCCTTGTAGGATTCGCCGGGGATGCCCATGAAGTTCGGGAGTCCGGCGCCGGAGCCCACGAACACAGCCTCATAGCCCTGCTCGAACAGCTCGTCGATCGTGAGCGTCTTGCCGATTACGATGTCGGTCTCCACATCCACGCCCATGGCGGAAAGGGTGTCTACCTCTTTCTGGACGATCGCCTTCGGGAGACGGAACTCCGGGATGCCGTAAACGAGCACACCGCCTGCGGTGTGGAGCGCTTCGAACACAGTCACCGCATAGCCTTTCTTCGCAAGGTCGCCTGCGCAGGTGAGCCCGGAAGGGCCGGAGCCGACGACCGCAACGCGGTGGCCGTTCGCGGGCGCGGTTTCCGGCACATCGCCGCTGTGGGCGTTGTGCCAGTCTGCAACAAAGCGCTCCAGCCGGCCGATGCCGACCGGTTCGCCCTTGATGCCGCGCACGCATTTGGACTCGCACTGCGTCTCCTGCGGGCATACGCGGCCGCATACCGCGGGCAGGGACGAGGTCTTACTGATGATACGGTAAGCGCCCTCGAAATCGCCTTCCTTGACCTTTGCGATGAATTCGGGAATGTGAATATTTACAGGGCAGCCGGAAACGCAGGGCATATTCTTGCAGCTGAGGCAGCGCAGCGCTTCATCCAGCGCCATCTCCTCAGTGTAGCCAGTGGCAACCTCGTTGAAGTTATGCGCCCGGACCTCCGGTTCCTGGGAGGGCATAGGGTTCTTCTTCAGGCTCATGTTCGGTTTCGTCATGGTTATTTTTCCTCCTTCTGGAACAGGTTGCAGGCTTCTTCATACGCATGCCGCTCAAAATCGCGGTACATTGCGCCGCGGGACATCGCTTCGTCAAAATCGACCTCGTAGCCGTTGAAGTCCGGGCCGTCCACGCAGGCGAACTTCGTGACTTTCTCGCCGCCGCGGTTAAGCGTCAGGCGGCAGCCGCCGCACATGCCTGTGCCGTCGATCATGATCGGGTTCATGGATACGACGCAGGGGATGCCCGTGGGCTTCACAGCCGCGACGACGAATTTCATCATGATGAGGGGGCCGATGGTAATGACCTGGTCGAACCGCTCACCCTCTGCGAACATCTCCTCCAGCGGGACGCATACATTGCCGTGACGGCCGTAGGAGCCGTCGTCCGTCATGACGTAGAGCTTGTCGGACGCGGCGCGGAACTCGTCCTCCAGGATAAGCAGATCCTTGGAGCGGAAGCCGATGACAGAAGTCACCTCACAGCCCTGTGCGTGGAGCTTCTTTGCGATGGGCAGCGCGATCGCGCAGCCGACGCCGCCTCCCACGATGCAGACCTTCCTGAGGCCTTCGGTATGTGTCGCAACGCCGAGCGGGCCGACGAAATCCTGGATAAACTCGCCGGCTTCCTTATGGTTGAGCCGCTCAGTCGTGCCGCCGACGATCTGGAAGATGATGGTGACGGTGCCCTTCTCGCGGTCGAAATCCGCGATGGTCAGCGGGATGCGCTCGCCAGCCTCATCCACGCGCAGGATGATAAACTGGCCCGGCTCCGCCTTTTTGGCCACGAGCGGCGCTTCGATCTCCATGCGCGTCACGGTGGGGTTAAGAGTCTGCTTTTGAACGATGCGGTACATTTTCGTCCCTCTTTCTTAAAATAAATTGATTGCCTGCGTTTGGCCTGCCCGCGCGCAGCACACGCCTCCAAGTCTGCCTCCAAACAGGAAAAAAGCCGCCGCACCGCTTTGCGCTGTGCAGCAGTTCCTCTGTGCGCGGGAGTTTTGGGCTTTATCCTTAGAATTGCCCCAAAAGCCCCTTATTTTTCAACAATATTCTAACAGACCCACCACATTGGGAGCAATATAAAACAGGCATATCGATATGTTTTTATCGGTATGCCACTGCATTTTTTTACCAGATTATGTTATAAATCTCCAGATCTTGCCCAACGGCCCATATCAGCGCCCCGGGAACGCGACTTCGTTGCGCGCGACGTAAAGCTCATTGATGAAGCGCTGCTCCAGCGGGCTCATCGCGTAACCCGCCGGGTAGATCAGCACGTCCTTGCTGCGGCCCTCGCCGCTGCGGCTGGCCCGCTGCACGAGGTTA
Organism: uncultured Eubacteriales bacterium; assembly: GCA_900546845.1. GTDB lineage: Bacteria > Bacillota > Clostridia > Christensenellales > CAG-138 > UBA1685. Next base: position 1,965 of record UREK01000048.1, on the reverse strand, counting down.
TAGCGCGCAAGCATGTCCTTGGGGATGGGTGTGGCCCACATGTAGGCCGTCCCGATGTGCTCCAGCAGTTCGAACTGATTTGCCCGGTCGTAAATAGAAACCTGGCGCATGGCCTGCGTTGCCAGGGTCTTATGCCGCCGCCGCTCATGCGCGGGCAAATACGGTGCGTCCGCATCATCGTTGACCAGCTCGATATAGCCAGAAAGCTCGTCCGGCAGGATGGTGCGCTTCTGCGCAAGCGGATGCTTCGCGGAAACCGTGACGAGGCAGTCCGCCTCCCAAATGGGTTCGCTTTTGAGCTCCCGCTCATCGAGCGCGCGCATGAAGTAGTTTTCGTACAGCAGCCGGTAGCGCACCACGCCGAGGTTGAACTGCCCTTCCGCCACCTGCGCGATGGTTTCGAGCGCACCCGTCTCCTGCACGTTCACGTCCATCTCCCGCTCCGGGTCGAGCGACGCCACAAAACGCGTGACCGCCTTTGCGATGTAGCTTACCCGCGGCACGGAAACGCCAAAGCTCTGCCGGCTTTCCGTGCGCGGCAGGTTCAGCGCCTCCACCTTTTCGAGCTGCGTCAGGATGCGCTTTGCGTATACCAGGAATTCCGCACCCTTCTCCGTGGGCACCACGCCCTTTGAAGTGCGCCGGAAGATCGAGATGCCAAGCGTATCCTCCAGCTCCCGGATCGCTTTGCTCAGGTTCGGCTGCGCCATGTAAAGGTTGTCCGCCGCCTGGGTGATAGAGCCTGTCCGCTCCACCTCCACAGCGTATTTTAAATGCTGTGTATTCACCGTCTGCCTCCGCCTTGCCGCATTATTATATCACTTTCGTTATATCGTTATAATAATATTTATATGTCGCTTTGTCAACGGATTCTTTCTCACCTTTCTATGGAACTGCCGCAGCCGGGCCACAGCGTGCAACCCAAAAGGTTCCTTTTGACGTCTGCGCAGTGCGCCGTCCCTCTGCTCACAGAAAATGCCGCAGCGCTTAACGCGCTGCGGCATTTTCGTTGGATTAGGGGGGTTATTCGATCTCAAGCCGCCTTGCAGCGGGCGAAACCTCCGTTTTCTTGGGCAGGGTCAGCTTCAAAACGCCATCCTGATAGCTGGCCTTGATGGCCGAAACCTCGATGCCGCTCACATCAAAGCTCCTGCTGAAAGAGCCGTAAGAGCGCTCACGCCGCACGTAATTGCCCTTCTTGTCCTTTTCCTCGTTCTCAAACCTGCGCTCTGCCTGAATGGTCAGGTAATTGTCGTCAAGCTCGATGTTGATGTCCTCTTTTTTGAAGCCGGGCAAGTCAGCCTCAAGCTCATATTCCTTGCCGGTGTCCTTAATGTCCGTCTTGAACTCGGCCAAGCCGTTGGTCTTGAAGAATTCCCGCTCAAAGTTTTCAAACGCCTTGAAGGGATCATAACTCATCGCATTGTTTTTGCGTTCATACGGTGTAAGCCCAAACATAATTCATTCCTCCTTGTTGTTCTTCCCTTATGGTTTCAAATCCGCGTTTCGTTTATGCAGCCGGGCGCCGCGCCCACCGCACAATTTCCGTTTCGCCAAAGCAGCACATGGGAACCGCCTTCCTTTTATGTTCCGGCTCCCATCCCGGGGACTCCGTTCCGGGAACCGCTCTTTCTTTTGATGGCTATATCATACAGCAGGATTGTTGCGGAAAAAGAGAGGAATTGTTATGGAATTGCAAACTTTAGCACTCACGTGTCTCGAGTGCTAATCCGGTTATAATTTACGGTTCATGCCGGGGCAGCGCGCTTTGCGAAGTGCCGCTTGGGCAAGGCAATCCTCCGTCAGCGCTTGGGCGCTGCTGGAATACGGCAATCCCCCGGCATGCTAACGCATGCCGCCGACCACAGTTCGCAATAGTCGCGCTACGTTGCCGCAAGAGCGGCTGCCTGGCGCTCCCTTGCTCACTGGGCTTCCGCCTCGCTGCATCGCCCACTGGGCGCGCTC
>UREK01000047.1 GCA_900546845.1 uncultured Eubacteriales bacterium | reverse complement strand
GGATGATCGCGCGGCCGATGGTCGTTTTGCCGGAGCCGGACTCGCCGACGAGGCCAAACGTCTCGCCCTTGTAAATGTCGAAGCTCACGCCCTTGACCGCGACGAACGGCTTGCGGCTCGAGCCAAACTGCACGACGAGATCCTTGACCTCCACGAGCTTTTCACCGGAGATCTTCTTGGTGTTCGCGGCCGCATGCTTCGCATGGGATTCCATCGCTTTTGCGATGGAGGTGTTCGGCGGTTCGACCTTGGGCGCGCGTGGGTCGAGCAGCCAAGTGCGCGCCTTATGCGTCGGGGAAACCTCGAAATACGGCGGGCGCTCCAGGAGGTCGATCTGCATGGCGTAGCGGTTGCGCGGGGCAAACGCATCGCCCCGGATCTCCGTGAAGAGGTTCGGCGGCGTGCCTTCGATGGAGTAGAGCGGCTCGCCCTTGATGCCAAGCTGCGGCAGGGAGCTGAGCAGCGCCCAGGTGTAAGGATGCTGCGGGGTGTAAAATACCTCCTCGCAGGTGCCGATCTCCACGATGTCGCCCGCGTACATGACGGCCACGCGGTCCGCCACATTGGCGACAACGCCAAGGTCGTGGGTGATGTAGATGATCGTCAGGTGGTATTTCTGCTGGAGCTGCTTGAGCAGCGCCAGGATCTGCGCCTGAATGGTCACGTCGAGCGCGGTGGTCGGCTCGTCGCAGATGAGGATCTTCGGGTTGCAGGCCATGGCGATGGCGATGACCACGCGCTGGCGCATGCCGCCGGAGAACTGGTGCGGGTAATCCTTCACGCGCTTCTCCGGCTCCAGGATTCCAACGTCGCTCAGGATCTCGATGGCCTTTTCCTGCGCCGCAACGCCCTTGAGCCCCTGGTGGAGCTCCAGCGCCTCGCGGATCTGCGCGCCGACGGTCTGCAGCGGGTTGAGGGAAGTCATCGGGTCCTGGAACACGATGGCGATCTCCTTGCCGCGGATCTTGATCCAGTCCTCGTCCTTTTTATATTTGGAGATGTCCGTGCCGTTATACCAGATCTCTCCGGATTCGATCCAGCCGTTCTTGTCCAGCATGCCGATGAAGGACTTGCAGAACACGCTCTTGCCGGAGCCGGACTCGCCCACGATCGCAAGGCTTTCACCCTTGTGCAGATCCATGGAAACGCCGCGCAGCGCCGTCAGCTCCTGCCCGCGCAGGGAGAATTTCACCACAAGGTCTTTGACCGAGAGAATGACTTCACTTTCGTTTTGCTTTTGCTGTTCCATCTGCCATGCCCTCCTTAAACGTGGTTGCGCGGGTCGGATGCATCCGCAAACTTGTTGCCCAGCGCGTAGAAGGAAATCGTAATCGCCGCGACGACAATCGCCGGGAAGATCAGCTGGTATGTCTGCGAGAGGTTCATCATCACGCGGCGGCCTTCATCGATCAGGTTGCCCAGCGACGGAGTCTCAACGGGCAGGCCCAGGCCGATGTAGGTCAGGAACACCTCGGAGCCGATCACGCCCGGGATGGAGAGCGCGATGTCCAGCATCACGACGGATACGATCTGCGGCAGCAGGTTCCTGACGATCACGCGGCGCGTGGGCGTGCCGAGGCAGCGGGATGCGAGGTTATACTCGCGGTCGCGGATAATAATGATGAGGTTGCGGATCCACTTTGCCATGCCCACCCAGTTCGTGAGGCACATGGCGAAGATCAGCGTGCCGACGCTCGGCTTCATGATATAGGTAATGAGCATGCGCAGCACCGTCGTCGGGACGTTGTTGATGACGTTGTAGATTTCGGTAAAGAGCCGGTCAAGCACGCGGACATAGCCCCAGATCGCGCCGACGATGATACCGATGACCGTGCTGCTTGCAACGGCTACGACCGCGATGAGCATCGTCGTGCGCGTGCCGCTCCAAATGCGGGACCAGAGATCCTGGCCGATGGTGTTCGTGCCGAACCAGAACTCAGAATTCGGCTGGAGGCTGCGGTACTGCCGCCCGGTCTCCGGGTTGATGAAGATCTCCGTCGGGCTCTTCTGGCCGGGCAGATACGGCTGGATGAACGTGAACGCGAGCAGCGCGATCAGGAAGTACAGGATGATCCGCGTAGAACGCTTGCTCATGAACACCTTGAGGGTGCTCCGCCAATAGGAATAGCCGGAATAGCTTATGGACTCGGCGCGGGAGCTGTCGAACTCAATAAACTGGAAAAGCTCCTCATCGCTCATGTTGTTCATCTTCTTCATTACGTTCGTCATCAGCGGCTGCCCCCTTTCTTGGTGAATGTAATGCGCGGGTCGCAGACCATCATGGCAAGGTCACCCAGCAGCATGCCGACGACGCTCAGCACCGCGTAGAACATGACGAGCATCTGCACGAGCGGGTTGTCCTGCGCCTTAATCGCGTTCACGAGGAGGCCGCCGGTACCCGGGATGGAATACAGCGACTCAATGTAAAGGGAGCCCGAGATCGTAAAGATGATGGAGGAGGGCAGGTTCTGCGCCATGGGTGCGAACGCGTTGCGCAGCACATGCTTGACCATGATCTGCTTGTCCGTAAGGCCCTTTGCGCGGGCGAGCTTCACATAATCGGAGTTGATCTGATCCATCATGTAGCGGCGCGTCCACATCGCATAGGAGGCGATGCTGCCAAGGGACATGGAGAGCACGGGGAGGATCCAGGTCGAGAAATTCCCCTCCTTATACAGCATGCCGATGTTCAGCAACTTCGTGCCCAGGAACTGGATGAACAGATAGTACACCGCCGAAGGCACGGCGTTGATGAACAGGATAAACGCGTTGCCGAGCACATCCGGCGCCTTGCCGTTGGTGCGCACCATCAGGATGCCAAGGCTGATGCCGAGCACGAGGGAGATCACGAGCGACGCCGCCCCGAAGCGGAGCGAATACCCGATCTTCGGCTCCATGATGCTCCAGACGGGCTTGCCCGTGTAATAGGTGATGGATTCGCCGAGGTCGAAATGCGCGAGGTCCTTCAAATAGTTCCATAGCTGGACGTGGATCGGCAGATCCAGCCCGAGATCCTTCAGGATCGCTTGCTTGGTCTCATCCGTCAGGCGGTCGGTCCGGTCGCCATAATAGGTTTCCACCGGCAGCAGACGCATCAGCAGGAAGACGATCACGAGCACAAGGAACAGCGAAATGAGCGATCTTCCCAGGCGTCCCAAAATGTATTTAACGAGTTCCAATCCTTACACCTCACCTTTGGGTTTGTTGTTGCAGTTTCTTGTTTTAAGTAAAGAGGCTGCCTAAAACACGGTTCCCTGCCGGCAAAGCCGGGCCGTGTCTGCCGGCACGAAACTGGGCAGCCTCTGCCCTTGGCGCCGCCCCCGGATGCCCGTGCCGCCGCGTTTGCGGCGGCACGGGCGGGAGAGCGATGCATCTAAAATGTCTGGTTCGTCTTAGTAGTCAACGCCAAAGACCTTGCCCTGTGCGTCGAGCTCGGCCAGCTTCGCTTCGCGCTCCTGCTGCCAGGCTGCATACGCCTCATAGTATTCCTCGGTGTTGATGCCATCCTCGTAGATGTACTGGTACTTATAGCGGCCGGAGGATGCGCCGAACGCCGCATACTGGGATTCAAACGGCATCAGGGAAGAACCCATGTAGCCCGTGCCTCCGCGCATATACGGGATGACCAAGCACATTTCGTTCACAAGCCAGTTCTCGCACTCCGCGAACGCATTGTAGCGCGCGTTGAGGTCGACATACTCGCTGTTGGCCGCGTTTGCCATGTTATCGTACACGATGTCATAGTAGTAACGGCCATCCTTGCCCTCGTAGGAACCTTCCACATAGGTATCGGAAACCTTGCTGAGGCCTTCCGCCATGTAGATGAAGTTCGTGCGGTTCTGGACGATGCGGAAGGGGTCGGTGTAGGACAGTGGATCGAGATAGTCGGCCATCCAGGTGGAACGCATGATGCAGTAGTTGCCTGCGCGCATCGTGCTGTTGGAATAGTCGGTATCCGCATAGCCCTCGAGCTGCACGTCGATGTAATCGGTGCCGAGGACGCGCTCAAGCATCTGCTCGAACACCTGCACGCGCTGCGTATCATAGGTGGAGCCGGTGTTGTACGGCGTGTAGATGATGATCGGGAACGTTGCGCCGGCGGCGGTCAGCTCTTTGATGGCGGCCTCCTTGTACTCAAGCGCGAGATCCGCGTTGTAGGTGGTGCTGTTGGCGAATTCCACGATGGGATCGAGCTGCGTGTAGTCCTTTCCGCCTTCGCCCGCGATAAAGTCGGCGGGGGTGACGGTGTTCTGCACGTGCGCTTCGGCGTTGTACGGATCGTCCACTTCGACCATGGCAACCTTGTCAAACGCATGGAGGATGGACTTGCGGAAGTTTACGTTGTTGACAGCGATCTTCCAGTTGTCGGGCTGATATTTCTCGTCGAAGTTGGGGTAGAAGTTGAACATGTAATAGTAAGCGTAGAAGCTCGGGCGGCAGGGCCGGATCATGTCGTACTTCTCGGGGTCGTTGAGCCACTCGTCAAGCTGCTCGGTCGGCACGTCGCAGGAATTGACTTCGCCGCGCAGGAACATCTCGGGTTCCACGGTACCGGCTTCCGCATTGTAGATCTCGGTGATCTTGGTGATGTGCATGTCCTCCATGTCCCAATAGGTCGGGTTCAGCTCGGATTCGATGATCTGCTGGGGAACATAGTTGGTCATGATGAACTCGCCGCAGTAGAGCATGGTCTCATGGTCGGTGGAGAACATATCGCCGCACTCTTCGATGAACTGGGCGTTCGCAGGGAAGAAGTTCTTATAGGTGAGGGAGGAAAGGAAGTAGGGGACGGGCGCCACGAGGGTGTACTCGAGCGTGTAATCGTCCAGGGCCTTCACGCCGACGGTCGAGAAGTCGGCTTCTTCGCCGGCAACCATCTTGCCGTAATACTGTTCCGCACCAGCGATGGTGAACATCATGTCCGCCAGGCGGGAAGCGTTCGCGGGATCGAGAATGTAGGCGCAGGAGGTGACCCAGTCGTGTGCGGTCACTTCGGCGTATTCCTGCTTGTCATAGGTCATCCACTTGACGCCTTCGCGGATCTTGAAGGTCCAGACGAGGCCGTCCTCAGAGCGGGTCCAGCTCTCCGCAAGGCAGGGCTGGCAGAGGCCAAGGTAGTCGTACTCGACCAGAGAGTCGATGTACATGGCCGGGGTGTTGGACGTGGCGACCAGGTAGTTCCAGTCGGTAACGTCGCCGCTGAACAGGTACGTGAGTTCGGTTTCGTCGCTTACGTTCGCCTGGGGCGTGACGGAAGGCGCCGCATCAGGATTCGAGGGGGTGTCGGTCGTCGCGGGCGTGCCGGTCGGATTCGGTTCGTTGCTCTGGCAGCCTGCCGCAAAAGCGAACACCATTGCAATGCAGACGAGCACCGCGAGAAGTTTTGTCTTCTTCAATGTTTTTTCCTCCTGTTTTTTATTTATAAAAACCACTCCTGGCTTTTATCGGAAGTAAACCCCGGGCAGCCTGCCCGCCCTTCCACATTCTAGGGAAAATTCCATTTAGCATACTCGTTTTTAGTATAACAATACAGCCTCTGCGCCGCCGTTTCGCAGCCGGAAACCCAGTCTGATCCCTTATATCCTCTATAAATAGTCCGTATAATTATTTGGCTTCCCCAGGCCGTTTCTCCATTGTCCCCGGTATACCCCGCATTCTGTCCGGATAAAAATCCATCCATAAAGCATGAGTTTCCCATGCTCCCTACGGGGGGGCACTCCGAGAGCCGGAGCGCGAAAGATAGGTGATCTCCTTTTTTATACTCGAATTATATTCACACAATCCCCTGCACGCAAGGGCAGATTGGCTTTCCTAACTTTTTCTTAACGTACATCGGTTCCCTTTTTCGTGGTTTCATGTATAATAGGAGCTGAGGTGGTGCAAACGTGCTCTCCTGGCTGCGCGCTATGGCAAAATGGATCCTGACAAACCGGAACCGGCGCATCGTAACGATCGTCGTTTTTCTGAATGCGCTGTCCGGATATCTTGCACTCGCCGTGTTTGGGGTGCCGGAGCTCACCATCCTCACGTCGCTGGCTTCCGCGTATGCCGTTTCCACCCTCACGATGGAGCGCTACCTGACCTTGGGCGCATCCTGCATCGCGGCGCTGCAGATCCTTGTGTTCCTGCTGCTCGAGCCGGCCCTGCAGACCGCGCCGCTCACACGGATCCCGCTTTTGCTGCTCATCACCGCAGTGCTCACGCTGCTGATGATGTCCATGATCACGAACATCCAGCAGCAAGAGTATTTTTCCACCGTTGAATCGGACCGGCAGCTGCTTTACAAGGCCACCATCAACGCGCTGCTTTCCGCGCGCGGGCTCCCGGGCATTTATGGTACGGTGCTCAGCGCCGTCAGCGAGCTTTATGGGCGCTCCTCCGTCCTCTTCACGCGCAGCGCGGACGGGGCAGTCGTCTCCGCCCGCCGCATGCCGGAGGGACTCATCATCTACGATTCGGAGTTTGAAGCTGCGCGCGCAGCGTTCGACTCGGGCGAGCCTGTGGGGCGTTTTTCCGAGGTATGCCCATACTCCCCGTTCCTGCATATGCCGCTCAAATCCAGCGGCCGGGTGCTCGCGGTGCTCGCCATCCTGTTTTCGGACGGCGATTTCCCGGATCAGAAGATGCACGACGAGATCACGGGCGTCATCACGCAGGCCGCAAACGCCATCGAGCGCCAGATCCTCGCGGACGAGCAGCAGGCGGCGCTCATCGAAACGGAGCGCGAGCGCATGCGCGCGGACTTCCTCCGCGCCATTTCGCACGACATCCGCTCGCCGCTCACGGGCATCATGAGCGCATGTTCCACGCTCCTGCAATCCGGCGAGCGCATCAATCCCGCCGTCCGGGAAACCCTTTTGGTAAACATCCACGAGGAAGCGGACTGGCTTTGCCACATGGTGGAAAACCTCCTTTCCGTGACCCGGGTGAGCGGCGCCATGAGCGCGCTCAAAAAAACGCCCGAAATCGCGGAGGAGGTCGTCGGCGAAGTGGTAGCGCGCTGCACGAAGCGCTTCCCGGATGTGCGCCTGCACGTCTCCACGCCGGAGGAGCCGCTCCTTGTGCAGATGGACGCGACGCTCATCATCCAGGTGCTCATGAACCTGGTGGAAAACGCCGTCAAATACAGCGGCGGCAGCGATTATATCGAGCTGACCGTCACCGAACACGAAGGCTCCGCCGTCTTCACCGTGCGGGATTACGGCGTCGGCCTTTCCCCGGAGATGATCGGCAGCCTCTTTACGCCCATCAACCGGACCGATATGGAATCCTCACACGGCCTCGGCATCGGGCTTTCCATCTGCCGCAGCGTCATCCGCGCCCACGGCGGGCAGATCACGGGCGAGAACAGCCCGGATAAGGGCGCGGTCTTTACCTTTACTTTACCCATGGAGGAAACGGACCCCCTATGAAGAAGAGAACCATCCTGGTCGTCGAGGATGACGGATATATCGCAGACGTGCTGAAATCCCTGCTGGAAGCGAACGATTACCGCGTGCTTTCCGCAACATCCGGCAAAGGGGCGCTGCAGCTCGCGGCCTCCCACGTGCCGGACGTTGTGCTGCTGGATCTCGGCCTGCCGGACATCGACGGCACGCGCGTGCTCACGAGCCTGCGCGAATGGTATGAAGGGCCGGTCATCATCGTGTCCGCGCGCAACCAGGAAAAGGAAAAGGTGCAGGCGCTCGACATGGGCGCGGACGATTACATCAACAAGCCCTTCAGCGCGTCCGAGCTGCTCGCGCGCATCCGCGTCGCGCTGCGCCAGGCGGACAAGATCGCCGCAAGCTCCGCCTCGCCGGAAATGAGCTATACCGTGGGCGACCTGACGGTGGACTTCCAGAACAGCCGCGTCTACATCGCCCGCGAGGAGGTACACTTAACGCGCCTGGAGTACCGCATCGTGGAGCTGCTCGCGCGCACGCCCGGCAAGGTGCTGACGCACGATTACATCATATCGAGCGTATGGGGGCCGTACGCGCCTTCCAACAACAACCTGATCCTCCGGGTGAACATCGCCAACATCCGCCGCAAGATCGAGAAAAACCACAACACCCCGCGCTACATCCTCGCAGAGATCGGCGTGGGCTACCGCATGGCCGATGCGGAAAGCCTCCCCGCCCCCAAGGACAGGATGGACAGCTAAGCCCTTCACGCAAACGCGGAGCGCGTTTGTCCGGCGGTTTTCACAGCCAGAACATGCAAAAACCGCCTTGACAGCGCACACGGTTTGTTATATCATTGTAACGTTGATTATATTGGTGAGGTGTGTTTTTTCCCCATGGACGACGGCGACAGTAGCGACAACCCCAGCAACGGGTTTCCGCCACATAAGCAAAAACAGGGTATGACTTGCGCTTCTTGGGAAGCGGCAGGTTATGCTTTTTTTGTGTTGTTTGGGTGTTCCCCGCGCCCCCGGGCGTTCCTGCATGCCCGCCTGCGCTGCTGAGGCATTTCCTTTCCAGCAGGTACGCCAAACTATAATTTTTACTAGAAAACAGGAGTATTGTATATACCATGGATGATAATAACATAATCGGACAGTTGCTGTTACAGGTCGTGCTCATTTTGCTCAACGCGGTGTTCGCCTGCGCGGAGATCGCCGTGCTTTCCTTCAATGGGGCAAAGCTTGAAAAGCTCTCGGAGGAGGGCAACAAGCGCGCCATCCGCCTTGCGCGGCTCACCTGCCAGCCCGCGCGCTTCCTTGCGACCATTCAGGTAGCGATCACGCTTTCCGGCTTCCTTGGCAGTGCGTTCGCGGCGGATAACTTCGCCTCCATGCTCACGGAATGGCTTGTGAGCCTCGGCGTAGCCATCCCGGCCAGCACGCTCAACTCGATCTCCGTCATCCTCATTACGCTGATCCTTTCCTATTTTACATTGGTGTTCGGCGAGCTCGTGCCCAAGCGCCTTGCAATGAAGAAGGCGGAATCCCTGAGCCTTGCGCTTTCCGGGCTCATCACGTTCATCTCCAAGCTGTTCGCGCCGATCGTCTGGCTGCTGACGGTTTCAACCAACGGCCTGCTGCGCCTGCTTGGCATCGACCCGGACGCGGAGGACAGCGAAGTCTCCGAGGAGGAGATCCGCATGCTGGTGGACAGCGGCAGCGAAAAGGGCGTGATCGATTCCGAGGAGAGCGAGATGATCCAAAACGTGTTCGAGTTTGACGACCTGACCGTCGGCGAGATCGTGACGCACCGGACGGAGATCGCTTTCCTTTGGAACGACGAGTCCATGGAGGAGTGGGATAAGACCATCAAGAGCACATCCTATTCCTTCTACCCCATCTGCGAGGAGAGCATCGACAACATCATCGGCGTGCTCAACGCGAAGATCTACCTGCGTTTGACCGACCTCTCCCGCGAAAACGTCATGAAGGAAGCGGTGCGCGAGGTGTTCTTTGTGCCGGAAAGCATGAAGGCGGACATCCTGTTCCGCAACATGAAGAAGAACCGCAACAACTTCGCTGTGGTGCTGGATGAATACGGCGGGACGCACGGCATCGTAACGATGAGCGACCTCCTTGTCCAGATCGTCGGCGAGTTTGACGACGAGGACGCAGAGGAGGACGTTTTCCCCGCGGGCGAAAACGCCTGGCGGATCAACTGCCGGGCCGAAATTGAAAAGCTCGAGCGCCTGTTCGGCGTTGAGATCGAAACCGAATCCGCGACGGTCGGCGGCTGGGTCGTGGAACAATTCGGGGACATCCCCAACGAGGGCGACACCCTGACGTATGACGACAGCTTCTCCGTGGAGGTCACAAAGACCGACAACAAGCGCGTGCAGGAGGTCGTCGTGCGCCCACTGGAGCGGAGCGCAGAGCCGGAGGAGGAAAAGGACTAAGGCTGTCGCGCCAAGCGTTTGCTTGGGGCCGGCATAGCGCCGGTTGCGGCAGGAAACAATCCTCAGTCACGGCTTGCGCTGTGACAGCTTCTTTCAAAAGGAGCCTTTTGGGGCGTGCGCTCTCGAATGCCATCCAAATGCGAAATCCGTTGGAGTTCACCACTCCCAAACGCCCCCTTTTTGAAAGGGGGTGGC
>UREK01000046.1 GCA_900546845.1 uncultured Eubacteriales bacterium | reverse complement strand
AATCCCCCGTCAGCGCTTGCGCGCTGCCACCCCCTTTCAGAAAGGGGGCGTTTGGTGGTGAGCTCCAACGGGTTTCGTATTCATATGGCGCAGGGAAGCGCACTGACCAAAAGGCTCCTTTGGCAAAGGAGCTGTCCGCGAAGCGGACTGAGGATTGTTCCCGCCGCAGCGGTTAAGCCATTCGGCAGCGCACATCCGTGACGGCCCATCCCCTCGCCCCTTCCCGCGTCGGGAAGGGGAAGATAGTGTGAAGGGGCTGCGCCCCTTCACCGCCTATGGGGAGCGTACCGACCAAAATGCTCCCTCTTAGAGGGAGGCTTAAATTGCAGGGATTCCAAGGGCTTCTTTTGAAAGGAGCTGGCATGGCGCAAGCCGTGACTGAGGATGGTTCCCGCCGCAGCGCGGCACACGCTGTGCACAGAAAGGAATGCTTATGAGCAAAACGAAACCCGAAACCAAGCTGAAGGTGCTCTTCGCGGCGAGCGAATGCCTGCCATTCGTCAAGACCGGCGGCCTTGCGGACGTGGCGGGCGCGCTGCCCGCGCAGCTCTGCCGGGACGGCGCGGACGCGCGCGTCGTGCTGCCGTTTTACAAGCCCATCAAGGAAAAATACCGGGCGCAATGCGAGCATGTGTGCGATTTTATCCTGCGCCTTGGCTGGCGCAGCCAATACTGCGGCGTGGAATACCTCGCGCTCGGAGGCGTGACATATTACTTCATCGACAACGAATATTACTTCGGCCGGGACTACATCTACGGCAATTTCGATTCCGCCGAGGGCGAGCGCTTCGCCTATTTTTCCAAGGCCATTTTGGAGATGCTGCCGCGCATCGGCTTCATGCCGGATGTGCTGCACCTGAACGATTGGCAGACCGCCATGGCCGCGCCGCTGTTAAAGCTGCAATACGCGTCCGACCCTGCCTATGCGCGCATCCGCACGCTCCTTACGATCCACAATCTGCGCTATCAGGGCATTTTCGACCGCGGGTTCATGGATGAGCTGCTCTCGCTCGGCGCGCCCTGCTTTGACCCGCATTTGCTCGAATACAACGGCTGCGTTAATTTTCTCAAAGGCGGCATTGTCTATGCCGACCGCGTCGGCACCGTCAGCCCGACGTATGCGCGCGAGATCTTGACGACCTATTACGGCGAAGGGCTCGACGGCGTGCTGCGCGAACGCGAGCACGCGCTCACCGGCCTTTTGAACGGCATTGACACGGCATATTTTAACCCGGCGGACGATCCGGCCCTGCCCGCTAACTATTCCCTGGACGGCATGGAGGGCAAAGCGGCCTGCAAGGCGGCGCTGCAAAAGGAGTTTGGCCTCGCGGCGCGCCCGGATGTGCCCGTCGCGGCGCTCGTCTCGCGCCTGACGGATCAGAAGGGGCTCGACCTTCTCGAGCATGTGCTTGCGGAGATCATGGAGCAGGAACTCCAGCTCGTCGTGCTCGGCACTGGCGACGCGCGCTATGAGCAGCTCTTCTCCTGGGCCTCCTGGCGCTATGGCAGCCGCTTCGCCGCACACATGGCCTACAACGAAGGGCTGGCGCACCGCGTCTACGCAGGCGCGGATCTCTTCCTCATGCCCTCCCGCTTCGAGCCCTGCGGCCTTTCGCAGATGATCGCCCTGCGCTATGGCGCGGTGCCCATCGTGCGGGAGACAGGCGGCCTGGTGGACAGCGTGGAATCCTACAACAAGTTCACCGACACGGGCGTTGGCTTCTCGTTCCTCAACTACAACGCGCACGAGCTGCTTTTCACTGTGCAGCACGCCGTGGCCTATTATCACAGCGACCCGGCGCTCTGGGCACGCCTCGTCCGCCGGGGTATGGAATGCGACTTTTCCTGGGAGCGGGCAGCCAAGCAGTATGAAACGCTGTACGCCCAGCTGATCGCCTAAACGAAGCAACGATTCACCGAAGGGGGATTCATGTTCGAAGGTATTTTGCATGATTCCATCGGGGCGCGCTTCCGCGTCCCGTTTGGCGCCGTGCCCTGCGGCACGGACGTGCGCCTTTCCATCCGCGTGCCGGATCCCGATGTGCGCGCCCGCCTGCGCCTTTGGGTGGAAAACGCGGAGCGCATCGTGGAAGGCCGCCGCGCCGGAGAGTATTATGAGTTCGTGTTCCAGGCTGCGCATACCGGGCTAGTCTGGTATTATTTTCTGCTGGAAACGCCTGTGGGGCCGCGCTATTACGGCGGCCGCAGCGGCGTTGGCGCGGTGTATGATTATCCGCCCCCCGCCTACCAGATCACGATGTATGACCCGGCGTTTGAAACGCCTGCCTGGTTCCGGGAAGGGCTCGCCTACCAGGTGTTCACCGACCGGTTCCACCGAAGCGGGGAACGCGGCGGGCTTGACCGCGCGGAATACCACCGCGTGCTCGGGCGCAGCGTGTACCTGCACGAGGCGTGGGACGAGCCGGTGCTTTATGGGCCGCTGCCCGGGAAGAAGGATTACGACCCCTGCGATTTTTACGGCGGCGACCTGCGCGGCCTGATCGAAAAACTGCCCTACCTCCAAAGCCTCGGCGTAACGTGCCTGTATCTGAACCCGATTTTCGAATCGCCCTCCAACCACCGCTACAACACGGCGGACTATCTGCACGTCGACCCCGTACTCGGGAGCGAGGACGACCTGCGCGCACTCGCCGCCGCGGCAAAGGACGCGGGCATGCGCGTCATTCTGGACGGCGTGTTCTCCCACACGGGGGACGACAGCCTCTATTTCGACCGCTACGGCCGCTATCCGGGGCTTGGCGCCTACCAATCCAAGGAGTCGCCGTATTACGAATGGTATGATTTCCGGGCCTGGCCGGACAGCTACCGCGCCTGGTGGGGCTTCCCGACGCTGCCAGAGGTGAATGAGCTCGTACCCTCCTACCTGGAGTTCATCGCAGGGGTGCTTTCGCATTACGCAGCGCTGGGCTTCACCTCCTGGCGGCTCGACGTGGCCGACGAACTGCCAGACGAGTTCATCGCCTTCCTGCGCGCGCGCCTGAAGGCGCTCGACCCGGAGGGCCTGCTCCTTGGCGAGGTGTGGGACGACGCCTCCAATAAGGAAGGCTTCGGCGCGCGGCGGAAATACGTGGACGGCGCAGAGCTTGACTCCGCAATGAATTACCCACTGCGGGACGCGCTCTGCGATTTCTTCTTGTACCGCACAGACGCGAACGGCCTTGCGGCGCGGCTTTTCGCGCTGCGGGAAAACTATCCGAAGCCTTTTTACGACGCGTGCCTGAACCTGCTCGGCAGCCATGACACGCCGCGCATCGCTACGGTGCTCGGCGGCGCGCCGCACCGGGATGCGCTCACCCGGGAGGAGCAGGCGAAGTTCCGCCTGAGCCCGGACGCGGCGGCGCGCGGCAAGGCGCGCCTTGCACTCGCGCAGATGCTGCTGTTTTCCCATCCGGGCGTGCCCTGCACCTATTATGGGGACGAACTCGGCATGTTCGGCATGGCGGACCCGTTCTGCCGCGCGCCCTATCCCTGGGGCGTGGAGGACGAGGCGCAGCTCGCCCAATATCGCCGGATTGCCGCGGCACGCCGCAACTCAAAGGCGCTTTCCGCAGGCGCGTGCGGCTTTGCGGCGCTCGCGCCGGATGTGTTTGCCATCCTGCGCACGCATGGGGAGGAAAGCGCGCTGACGCTTGTGAACCGCTCGGAGCGCGCCGAGCGCGTAACCGTCACGGCGGAGGCGTTCCGGCGCGGGCCGGACGGCGCGCGGATGTTCCTCTCCCCGGCCTATGTGGGGGCGATCACGGGCGTGCGCGCCGCAAGCAGCGCGGGCGCGCTGAACCTCGTTTTGCCGCCGCTCTCCGGCGCGATGCTCATTTCCGAAAAAATTGACAAAATGCGTTGAACCGCCGGGGGCGATGTGTTACAATGCCTTCAGCGCCCGCCGCATGAAACGGGAAACGGGCGCAGAGACTATAAAAAACCGATATGGAGGAATATAACCATGATCAACAAGAGCATGACCATCGAGCAGATCCTGCGCGCGGACGCCGGCACGGCGGACATCCTGATGGAAAGCGGCATGCATTGCCTGGGCTGCGTGATGGCAAGCGGCGAGGATCTCGAGCAGGCCTGCGCGGTGCACGGCATCAACGTGGATGAACTGGTGGAAAAGATCAACGAGTACCTGGCCAGCAAATAAACCGCTATGACGACAAAAAAACTTGTGCAGGGCGCCCTGATCGGGGCGCTTTATGCCGCCCTGACGCTGGCGGCGGCCCCCATCAGCTATGGGCTCATGCAGGTGCGCATTTCCGAGGCGCTCTGCATCCTGCCGTTCTTTACGCCCGCGGCGGTGCCGGGGCTTTTCATCGGCTGCCTGGTGGCGAACCTCGCCGGCGGCGCTGTGCTTTACGATGTGATCTTCGGCAGCCTTGCAACGCTGCTCGCCGCGCTCCTGACCTGGTGGCTCCGGGCGCGCGGGGCTTCCAAATGGCTCGCACCGCTGCCCGCAGTGGTTCTGAACGCGCTCATCATCGGGGCGCTGATGCACCTTGTGTATCTCCCGGGCGAGGTGACGTTCCTCGCCGGCGCGGCCTATGTGGGAGCCGGGCAGGCAATCGCCTGCTATGGCCTCGGCATGCCGCTTTTCTACGTGTTGGAGCGTTACGGGAAAAAGCTGTTTTAAAGCCTATTGCTTGCAGCCGCGCCGCAACCTGTTCTTGAGCCAAGCTGCGGCGCGGCTCAGACGGCAGATGCTACTGCGGATGTAAATATCCTGCTTTTTTCTGGCCCATAGTTTCCCAGCTCTCTGAAATGCGGCATTCTGCACAGCCAGCTTAACTGTATCAGATGGTATCCACCACATTGCGCGGAATATCACAGAAATTCGCAGAATACGCTTTTCTGGAACCCGGTTCCTAAAAATGGAGCCTCTTTGCGATTATGCTCCCCCGCAGCTTTCTATTTATAAAGCGCGGGGGCGTTTTTTGTTTGGGAGAGCGCATGTGAGTTCGCTTTTGCTTGCGGTCATTTATGCGTCGTTCGTCAGCCAGGGCTGCCGGATACGGTTTCAGGTTCGGCCCAGCCTTCCATATAGCAAAATAAGCGCTTCGCACTTCGGTTCCATTGCGCGCAGGCAGGGGCTTGCGGTTTTGGTACGCGAGCAGGTATAATAAATTTGGGAAATCATATCATACGCAATGCGGAGGCGCATCATGATCATCGTTGGCATCTGCGGTGCAAGCGGCAGCGGGAAGAGCACGCTTGCAAGGGAAATCCGCGATTCGCTCACCTGCAATGCGCTCATTATCGGGCAGGATTGCTATTACAAAAACCATGCGCATCTCCCGTTTGAAGAGCGGGTGCGCATCAATTATGACGAGCCGGCCATTTTCGATTACGATGAAATGTTCCGGGATGTGGAGGCGCTCGCGGCAGGGCAGCCCATCACGCGCAAGGGCTACGATTACGCCAACCACATGCGCGCGGATACCGACGAATGGATCAATCCGCCGGACGTGCTGATCCTCGAGGGCATCCATATGTTCCACGACCCGCGCATGACCCGGGCGATGAGCCTCAAGGTCTACATGCACGTGGATAAGGACATCTGCCTGCTGCGGCGTATCAAGCGGGACATCCGGGCGCGTGGCAGGTCCATCGAAAACATATCGGAACAGTATCTGACCACCGTCAAGCCCATGTATGAGCAGTATATCAGCAAATATATTGACGATGCGGATTTCGCCGTCATGCGCGGCGGGAAGAACCGCATGGCGATCGACGCCATCAGCGCCTATCTTTCGGCGAAGCTTTTGGCCGAGAAGTTCGAGCGCGAGGCGCGGGAGAGAGATTTTGAGGAGGAAACAAACCGTTGAACAATACACCAAACGATACCGGCAGGAATCGCCCCGGCGCGGGCAGCGAGGCCGCAGCGCAAGCGGCGCAGGAGGCAGCGGAACGGGAAGCGGCGGAGCTGGCTGAAAAGAAGGCCAAAGCGGAGCAGGCGCAGCGCGAGAAGGAGGCCCAGGAAAAGCGGGAAAAGCAGCGCGTCTGGCGCAGCGCGCGCGTGCCGCTCGCAGTGGCGCTCGTGACGGTACTCGTCTATGAGATCTTTGAAAACTTCACGGATGTTACGAAAGTAACCGGCACGTTCTTTTCCGTGCTCAAGCCGGTGTTCATCGGCATCGCGTTTGCGTTTATCACCAACATGCCCATGCGCTTTCTGGAGAACCGGGTTTTCAAAAAATGGAATATCTGCTCGCTTAAGCGGGCGGTGTGCCAGTCGATCGCGATCGTGTTTATCCTGGTCATTGTCGCGGCGGTGCTCTTTTTGATCATCCCGCGCATCGCAGGGAGCGTCGTCACGCTTGCAAACGGCATGGACGGCTACGTCGAATCGCTCACGGCCTGGGGCAGCGAGCTTTGGGATAAACTGGAGCTGAACCCGGCCATCGAGGAGCGGATCCGGGGCGCGGTGCAAACCATCCTGACCCAGTTCGACGAACTGCTCACCGCACTCGTTGCGGGCGCCGCCAAGTTTACCGTGAGCGTTGCCTCCACGGTCATAGATGTGTTCTTCGCGTCGGTCATCAGCATCTATGCCCTGTTCAACAAGGAAAAGCTGATCTTCCAGGGGAAAAAGGTCGTCGTAGCGCTCTTCAACCGGCGCCGTGCCATGCGCATCCTGGATGTGAGCACGCGCACGAACGAAGCTCTTAACCACTATTTCTATGGGATGGTCATCGAATGCACGATTCTCGGCACGCTGTGCTTCATTGGCATGTCGTTGTTCGGTTTCCCGTATGCACTGCTTATCAGCGTGGTCGTCGGCGCAACGCAGATCGTGCCGATCATCGGCCCCTGGGTTTCCGCGCTGTTCGGCGCGCTCATCATCCTCGTGAGCGATCCTTCGCGCGTGCTCTGGTTCATTGTGCTGGTGCTCGTCGTGCAGCAGATCGAGGCAAATGTGTTCTACCCCCGCGTGGTGGGCAACGCTGTGGGCCTTTCGGGCATCTGGGTGATGATCGCGGTGCTGCTCGGCAGCGGGTTGTTCGGCATCGTCGGCATCGTGCTGTGCGTACCCGTGATGGCCGTGCTATACACACTCGTAAGCGAGTGGGTGAACCGCCGCGTGGAGGAAAAGCGGTATGCGGCCGGCATGCGCGAGACGCCGCCTACGGATGATGAGATAGAACGCATGACGGAACGATAAAATCCGGAGGATACGTTTCATGTTTATGACGGAATGGACCGTAGGTACGGGCGCAGGCTTCACGCCTGTCCGCGCGCTGCGGGAGGCCGTGCGCGTACGGGAGCAGGGTGTTTTGCCGGAGGCGGAATTCGACGCGCTGGACGCATTCGCGGCGCACCTGTTCGTGCGCACGGATGCAGGCGAGCCGATCGGCGCCGGGCGGATGTACCCCTGCCCGGAGCGCGGCGCTGTGCGGATCGACCGGCTTGTCGTCGCGCCTTTGTTCCGCGGCAAGCTGTATGACGACCTGCTTTTGCGTGTGATGCTTTATAAGGCGCAGCAAATGCCCTTTGCGGCAATCGAAGCGGCTGTAGAAGAAGCGGCGCGGCCGCTCTTCGCGTCATTCGGTTTCCAGCCTGCGGATGTGCAGGCCAGCGGTGCCACGTTGCTTTGCGTACCGCGCGGCAGCGTGGTCTGGCCGCGCGCCTGCAAGGGCAAAGAGCCCAGCCGGGCACAGCCGGAATAAAACCGAAAAAAAGAGCGAAAAACACCTTGCATTTGGCGGTCAGATTGGGTATAATACTATACGTTCCGCGCCTGCGGAGTTCGCTGGTGTAGCTCAGTTGGTAGAGCGCGTCATTGGTAATGACGAGGTTCATGGGTCCGACTCCCATCACCAGCTCCAAACAAAAACCACCCAACCGGGTGGTTTTTTGTTTGGAATTTGCGAATTGAAGGGATCCGGAGCCGCGGCCCGGCTTTTGCCGGGACAAATCGCAACGGTGTTGCGATTTAAGCGGCCGGCTTCGGCGAGCAGGCGAATTGCGCTGCGCTGAGCGCACGCAAGCATGCCGATGCGAGTCGAAGGGCTCCCACTACTACTGCCAAAAGGAACCATCTAGCCTTCTAAAGGTTTGGCGGGTTTTGCTTTTGCAAAGTACACAATTACAAAATCTTAGCGAAAACGCCCTCACCCTCGTGCTTATACCTACGTCCATGCTTTCAGAGGGGCCAATCATTTGCTTCGGCAAATCCTCCAGCAGCTCGGTCTTTACGAGGCTGACGGTTGTGTGCCGCAGCTCGCGCAGCGTGAATTCTATGCCGTGCTGTTTGCAATATAGCTTCCACTGCTTGTATAGCATATTCGTGTTGGTTCGGTTCCCATCGGGGCCAGGAAAATCCACGTGCGTGTCGCTATTCCATGCTCCTTGCGCATGCCTTTCTGATCCTCGATTACACACAGAGCATGCGGTGGAAGCAGGATGTCGCGCATTGCGTTCTCGATCTTGCTGTCGCTGATTCCTCCCAGCCTGTTTATGGACCGCTGGATGTGCAAGGATGCCGTTTTCGTCAATGTCGCTCCATTTTATCCCTGCCAGCTCGCCGTGACGTAAACCAAGAATTACAATAATCAACCGCCATACATGGATGTAGAGATGTAGAGATGTAGAACGCCTTATAAGTGCGTTTGCGCACGGTGACTGTCTCCTCTGTAAAGAGTGTCTTATATCCTGATTGGTGAGGATCGTACGCTCGCCTGTGGGTATAGCTTTACGTACAAACCTGTGTACCTTCACCGCGGGAGACATGCCGCAAGCGGGTCACATTCGGCATGCTTCATTGTTTCGTCAGCTGATGTTCCTTCTGCCGGGCCTTTAAAGCCATACGGCCTCTTGTACTTATGGTATCATAGCATATATATCATCGCTACCAAGGACAAACCGAAGGACGGAAAGGGAAATACCCTGGTCAACATCCTCCAAAGTCATTTCACTGCTTCCCGCCCTAACTATAATACGGCTTAGCTAAACTTGCAAACTACCTGCGCTACAACGCTTTAATGTATATTGGCTTTTTTTCGTCAGGGTCATATTTTCCGCTTTCAGAAAAGCCCATTGCACTCCAAAACGGCACGCCAGTCACCGCATCAGGGCATACATATATTTTGCGTGCGCCATCCTTCGCCAAAGTTTTCTGAATATGCTCGTACATTTGTCTGCCATATCCCTTGCGTCTGCATTCCGGTTTAATATAAAATCCCATTACAGTGCCGTAACCTGGATGATCCAGCAATCCATACACTGTGCCAAGGTCAATCGCAAACATTGATATGCCGATTACTATATTGTCCAACAAGGCAATCTCAAAGTGCATATCACTCCGCAATCCCTGAATACTAATCCTTTTTTGTAATCCAATTGCTATTTCGGCATCATCCCGCATTATTCCATCATTCGCATTTACCTCCTTTATAAAAGGGATCCACACGCTCTCAGCCTTTTTAAATAGCTCTGCATCGTTCTTCACCAATTGTACAAACTTTAGTTGTTTCATAAAAGTACCTCTTTCAAAAAATAGAAATCGCTCCTGATAAAATCAGAAGCGATTTTCCATCCTTTAAAAGCTTTATGCAATGGACAAAACGGCATTTGATTTTATCAGCGCATCAGTTGTCATTTTGCCCACCTGCCTTTCATGATTATTTTTATAAAGTATAGCATATTCTATTGTCAGATGCAAGATTTTACGAATCAGTTTTGCTTGCTGAGCAGGAATCGCGCGCAAATGTTATCGCATAAGAAACGCCTGCGGGCGTCTCCGGCAGCTACCTATCATGTATGGAGGGGCGCCCCCCGCTCAAAGGGCGGGGATTTACTTAGGGCATCACAACCCGGGGCGGCCGCAAGTGTCCGCCCGTCTCGGCCTGAAAACGATACACCGTATCGTTTTCTGCTGCGCACCGGCCTCGACCCGTCTTCAGCCAAGAACGCTCCGCGTCTTGCCGGCTCAAGGCCTGGAAAGAGAGGTATCAGACTGCAAAAGAAAGAGAACACCACATGGTGTTCTCTTTCTTTTGGAAACCGGCAGCTACCTATCTTTCCCGCTAACGCGACCACAGTTCGCGAA
>UREK01000045.1 GCA_900546845.1 uncultured Eubacteriales bacterium | reverse complement strand
GGAGCGGCTTCCTAGCGCTCCCTTGCTCACTGGGCTTCCGCCTCGCTGCATCGCCAAGCAAGGAACTTCCGGCGTGGGAGACGCGCCGTAATCCCCCGCCTGCGGGCGGGGTGCGCCTCGGCTTCGCCCCTTTGCCAAAGGAGCCTTTTGGTTTGCGCGCTTTCGAGCGTTGCCCGAATATGGGAACCCGTTGGGATCACCACTCCCAAACGCCCCCTTTTTGAAAGGGGGTAGCATGCCGGGGATTGCCGTAATACAACATTGCCCCGCAAAGCCTGCCGGTGAGAATCGCCGCAGGCAGGCCCTGGCACGCCGCAGGGGCAATCAAAGATCGCCCCTGCATTCGCAACTGTTTCGCTGCCGGTTTTTACCGGTGCGGCAGCTCCGGCTTCGCCACAGCCGCGCAGACGAGCTGCACAGCCGCTTCATAATCGCCTATGTCCGCCGTCTCCACAGGGGAGTGGATGTAGCGCGTGGGGATGGAGATACAGCCGGAAAGGATGCCGCCGCGCGTGCGCTGCACCGCGCCGGTGTCCGTGCCGCCCGCGCGCAGCACTTCGGGCTGGAAGCGGACATTGTTCTCAGCTGCCGCCTCCTCCAGGAACGCGCGCACTACCGGCGGTACGATGACGGAGGAGTCCATGACCTTCACCGTCGCGCCCGCGCCGAGCTTCACGCTCATGCGGCCGCACTTGGGGGTGTCGCCCGTGCCGGTCACGTCGAGGCTGATGTTGAGATCCGGCTCGATGGCATAGGCCGCCGCGCCCGCGCCGCGCAGGCCGACTTCCTCCTGCACGGTGAAAACCGCGTAAACGTCGTGCACGTTCTTCATCGTGCGGAAGGCCTCCACCACCGCTGCGCAGGCGATGCGGTCATCAAGCGCGCCGCAGGAGATGCGGCCGCCCAGCTCGACGAAGTTCGTCACGTATACCGCGACGTCGCCGATCTGCACCTTCGCTTCGGCTTCCTCGCGGCTCGCCGCGCCGATGTCCACGAAAAGCTCCGGCATGGTAGCGTCCTTCACGCCATGCTTCTCCGTTTCAAAATAGGTCACGCCATGGGTGCCGTTTTCAAACCTGACCTCGCGCGCCGCAGAGATCACCGGGTTCACGCCGCCCACATTCGATACGCGCAGGAAGCCCTTCTCGTCGATGTCCACCACGATGAGGCCGATTTGGTCCATATGCGCGCTGAGCATGACCTTCTTGCCGGAGGTTCCCTTCTTCACGGCGATCAGGTTGCCGAGCGTGTCGTTGTATACCTCGTCCGCGAAGGGCTCCACATAGCCGCGGATCACGTCGCTGACCGTCTGCTCCCGGCCGGAGGGGCCGTATGCCGCCAAAATGCTTTTGAGCATATCCTTATCAAACATATCACAACACCTCATCGAATTTTTTGGTCTTCAGGAAGGAATCCGCGAGCTTGTACGCGTTCTCGAAATCGCGGATGGAAGCAACGCTGCCCGGAGAGTGAATGTAGCGGCAGGGAACGGAAATCCCACCCGCGACGCAGCCGGAAAGCGCCTTGTGGATCGCGCCCGCGTCCGTGCCGCCGCGCGTGCCCTGGCGGATCTGGAAGGGGATGCCCGCCTCCCGCGCCGTGCGCTTGAGCGCCTCGAACATCTTCGGCTTCACGATGGTGCCGCCGTCCATAAAGGAGATGGCCGGGCCGCCGCCGACCCTGGTCACGTGCTGGTGGCCTTCGGCCTCCGGCATGTCGTTGGCGGTCGTGCCCTCAAGGATGAGCGCCACATCCGGCGCAACGTTGTAGACCGCCGCCTGCGCGCCGCGCAGGCCAAGCTCCTCCTGCACGGTGAACACGGCGTAAAAGTCGCAGTCATAGCTGTTTTTGAGCAGTTCGAGCGCGATCGCGCAGCCCACGCGGTCGTCGAGCGCCTTCGCCTTCATGCAGTCCTCGCCCAAGCGTTCCCACTTGGTCGTGAAGGCGACGTAATCGCCCGGGTTGACGTATTTGAGCGCGTCGGCCTTATCCTTTGCGCCGATGTCGATAAACAGCTCGCTATGGCCGAGCGCGCGGGAGAACTCCTCCCGGCTTTGCAGGTGGATGGCCTTCGCGCCGATCACGCCGGGAACCTCGTCCGGGCCGATCACGACGCGTTTTGAAACGACCACGCGCGGGTCGATGCCGCCCGCCTGGTATGCGAGCAGGCCGTTGTCCATCGCGCCCCAGACGATCATGCCGACCTCGTCCATATGAGCGCAGGCCATGACCTTCCTGCCTTCGCCCTTCTTGTGGGCATAGAGGTTGCCCATCGCGTCCACCCAGGTTTCGTCGGCATATTCTTTGGCGATGTTGCGGATGTAGCGGCGCACGCGGCCTTCGTCGCCCGATACGCCATTGAGGTTGCAGAGTTCCTCTAATCGTCCAAGCATAGCGTTTCCTCCCAATCCGCGCCGATGTTCGCGGCAACGCCCGCGATCACCTTTGCGCAGTTCTTCAGCGTGTCGAGCGAAATGCACTCCACGCTCGTGTGCATGTAGCGAAGCGGCAGGGAAATGAGCCCCGTCGGGATTCCGCCGCGCTCCACCTGCAGCGCCCAGGCGTCCGTGCCCGTGTGCGCCATGCAGACGTCCGTCTCCCAAGGGATGTTCTGCTCCGTGGCGGCCGCCTTGATCTTCTCGAACATCTTGGGGTGGATGTTGCCGCCGCGGCAGACGGATACCTTGTCGAACTCCACATAGTCCGTGGGCTTTGCGCCGGGCTGCGGGGCATGGCAGACGTCCATCGCAATGGCCATGGCAGGGTCGATGTTGTAGCCGCCGGCCTTTGCGCCGCCGCCGGCGCTCTCCTCCTGCACGGAGGCGCAGAACACCACGTTGCAGTGGAGCTTATAGTTCTTGAGGATGTCCATCGCCTCCAGCATGCAGACGATGCAGGCGCGGTCGTCAAAGGTTTTGCCCGCGATGAAGTTATTCTTAAGCTGCATCGGCGGGAATGGGGCGAAGGTTACGTTGTCGCCAACGCGCACAAGCTCGCGCACGCGCTCCGCCGGGAGGCCCGTGTCGCAGATGAGATCATCGATCTTGTAGGCGTTGTTCTTATCCTCCGCGCCCTGCAGATGCGGCGGGATCGCGCCCACCACAGCAGGCAGGATCTCGCGGCCGAACACGCGCACCTCGGAACCGGGCAGCACGCGCGGGTCGACGCCCGCAACGGAGCGGATGCGCAGCATGCCGTTCTCCTCGATGTCCGTGACCATCATGCCCACCTCGTCCATGTGCGCCATGACGAGCAGCGTCGGGCCGTCCGGATTGCCGATGCGGCCGTAGGTGTTGCCCATCGCGTCGATCCAGACGTCGTCGGTATGGGCGCGGAAATATCCCTGCACGGCCTCTGACACGGCGGCTTCGTTGCCCGTCACGCCCGGGAGCGTCGTGAGATCGGATATTGCCTTGAAAATATCCATACGCTTTGTTCTCCTTTTCCTGGATTTTCAAGCGGGCCTCCGCCCGCGGGAAGCCGGCCCTGCCGGAATATGCACTTTGAATTTAGCTGCCGGGGTATATTATACCACGGCTTCCCGCACTCCGCAGGGGTGCAGGAAAATATATACTTAACGCTTGGTTCACGGCAGCAGCCCTCAAGCGTCTAAATTGTCCTTCATCACCCGCAGCGCGTTGCCGTGGGTGATAAGATCCACCTCGCGCGCGGTGAACGCCTGGTTGAGCCCTTCCTCGATCATGGGCATCCCGGCGCAGTCCTTGAACTCCAGCTCGGAACTGATGCCGTCGAAATCGGAACCGAGCGCGACCGTCTCCACGCCCGCCACGTCCGCGATATGGCGCGCATGGCGCACCAGGTCGGCCACGCGGGTGTAATGCGCGTTATCCACCAGGAAGTCCGCGGAGAAGTTGAGGCCGGTCACGCCGCCCTTGTCCGCGAGGGCGCGGAGCATGTCGTCCGTCAGGTTGCGGTAAATGCCGCAGAGCGCCTTCGCGTTGGAGTGGGAGGCGACGAACGGCTTCTTGGAATACTTCACCAGATCCCAGAAGCCCGCATCCGAAAGGTGGGAGGAGTCCGCGATGATGCCAAGCTCGTTCATGCGGGCGAGCGCCTCGATGCCGAAGGGCTTGAGCCCCTTCTCCGGCGCGGTCTTGTTCGGGAAGCCCAGGCTGTTTTCGTGGTTCCAGGTGATGGTGATGAGGCGAACGCCTTTTTCATACATTTCATCTACGCGGGACAGTTTGCCCTCGAGCGGCACGCCGTCCTCCACGGTAAGCATAGCGGACATTTTTCCCGCCGCGATGTTCCTTTCGATGTCCGCATAGCGCAGCACAGGGGCGATCAGGTCTGTGTTTTTCGCAAGCTCCGCTTCATAGCAGGCGGCCGTCTTCTGGAAGTACTCCCAGGGGCCAATCTCTTCCTTCGTGGCGGCGTCGTGCGCCGGGGTCGGGATATAGAGCGCAAAGCATTGCAGCAGGCTCCCGCCCTTCTGCATGCGGGTAAGATCCAGGTGGCAATCGTTGCTGCGGAGGCTCTTCGCACCGTTGCTGCGGTAAACCTCGCAGGCAAGTGTGTCGCAGTGCAGGTCGATAAAGCGCATGTTGCTCATTGGGTTCGTCCTTTCTTTTGTCCGGGTATGTTATTGTCCTTGTTTGAGCGCCGCGCGCACCGCGGCGCGGAAGTCGTCCATGGTACGGCCGTGGAATTTCCACCAATGCTCCGGGTCCATATGGCCGGAGGCCGTGCCGCGCGCATAACCTTCGCTGTGGCTGACGATCTCATCTACCGAAATGGCCGGGAACCTGCGGATAAGATACACGCAGAATTCTACGGCGTTCTGCCAGATCTTGTCGAAATAGGGCTGCTGGGCGGCCGCGTCGTAGCCGATGATCTCAAACTCCGTCCAATACGCCATATGCGGCGGCTCGCAGATCTCGACGCCGATGTGGTCGTTGTTGTCGCTGCCGCCTGCGTGCCAGCCCCGCATGTCCCAGGGCAGGTACTGCATCACGCCCTCGTCGTCCAAAAAGGCATGGACGCAGACCTGCCGGCCGTTCTGCTCGCTTGCGGGCTTGTTCCAAAGGGCGAACCAGTCCGCCGCGCGCACGCCGGGTTCCGCCGTGCTGTGGATGGTGATGCCGCGCGGCACGATGGCGCGCCCGGCCTTGTAGCAATCGTTTTCCGTCATCAGTTTTGTGACGATCCTTACCATGTTGCGTTTCTCCTTATGTTAATTATCCGGGGCGGGGATCACCCCTCTGAAGCCTTGGCCTTCTTCCCCTTGAAAAGATCCGGCGCGAGCTGCGCAAGCAGGATCGCCGCAAACACGAGCACGCAGCCGAGCAGCTCCCGGATGGAAAGCGCCTGGCCGAGCAGCACCCAGCCCGCGAGCACCGCGAACACGCTCTCTAGGCTCATCAGCAGGGACGCCATGGCCGGGCTCGTGTTCTTCTGCGCGATGATCTGAAGCGTATACCCCACGCCGGAGGAAAGCACGCCCGCATACAGGATGGGCAGCCATGCGGAAAGGATGTCTGGCAGGCTGGGCTTTTCAAAGAGAAACATTGCCACGGCGCAAAACGCAGAACAGGTAAAAAATTGAATGCAGGACATGCGCACGCCGTCCACATACGGGGTGAAGTGGTCGATCACCAGGATGTGGATGGAGAAAGCGAACGCGCACGCGAGCACGAGCAGATCCCCCTTGCCAATGGAGAATTCTTCCGTGATGCAAAGGAGGTACATGCCTGCGGCCGCGATCAACACGCTGATCCAGACCGCAAGCGGCACCTTCTTTTTCAAAAAGATGCCGAGGATCGGCACGATGATGATATAAAGCGCCGTGATGAACCCTGCTTTGCCCACCGTGGTGTAGCCGATGCCGATCTGTTGGAGCGAGCTTGCGACGGCGAGGGCCGTGCCGCAGCACACGCCGCCGAGGATGAGCTTTTTCTTATCCTGCGGCGGTTTGGGGATGGCAAGGCGCGCGTTGCGCTTGTCGAAGAAGAGGATCACGGGCAAAAGCGCCACGCCGCCCACGAACGAACGCACCGCGTTGAACGTGAACGAGCCGATCTCATTGCCGGCATGCTGCGCTACGAAAGCCGCCCCCCAAATGAGGGCAGTCAGCACGAGGAGAAGGTTGCTCTGCAAGGTTTTTTTGTTGTTCATACACCGCAGTTCCTTTTTCAAAATGAAGCGTTGTCTCAAAAATAACACGCCGCTTGTATTGTATCACAAGCGGCGTGTTCCCGCAATTCAGGCGGGGGAAAATGAGGCGTTAAGAATCGGCGCTTTCCGCGAAGCAGGAATGAAGGATTTTCGGGAACACGGTTGCGCGCACGCGCTTGCGGTAAGCGCGCTCCCCCGCCTCCCGCCCGCCCATGAGCGACTTGTTTTGCAGCGTGTTATCGCTTACGTTAAAGAGCGCAGCCATGCGGTACCCGGCGAGCTCCGCCGCGCGGAAAGCCGCGGCCGTCTCCATCTCCACGGTGTTGCAGTTGAGCGCTAGGATCTCATCAATGCGGGAAAACTGGGCGAAGATCGTATCAATGCTGAAATTGCGCGCCACATGGAAGCCCACGCCCTCCTCCCCTGCGATGCGTTCCGCGGTTCGGATGAGCCGCGCGTTGAGCGCTGCGTCCGGGCAGGCCCGCATCCCGAAGGGATCGTTTTGCGCAAGCGTGCCGGGAAGCAGATAGCGGCTTGTGCCGTCTCCGCAGACGGAGGATGTGGGCACGACGATGTCACCAATGTGCATCGCCGGGTCGAGCGCGCCCACAGCGCCGATGAACAGACATTCCTCGCATGCCGTAAGCCCGAGCGCAAGCGCCACCTCCGTGCACACTGGCGCGCCAATGTGCGTTTTGATGAACGTGACCGCCTCGCCCTGTGGGGGCGTTACCTCCCACACCATGGTTTCCGCGTTGGGCACGGGGGAAATGTATTCCGCCTGCCCGAAGGCTTCCGGCGCGAACATCGAAGGCTCCCACCACGGGGCGAGGAGCACCCGCCGCCGGATGCGTTCCGCAGGGATGCCGAGCGTTTCTTCCGCCGCGCCCGCAGGCGTGCCGCCATAGCGCGCCATGCCGTCGAGCAGGGTTTGATACAGGGGATGGCGTTGCTTCATGCTTGGTTCTCCTTTCCTTCCGGGAACGCCGTTCCCGAGCCGGCGGGCCGGGGTGCGCTCCATTCAAAAAAGGGCGGCCTTTGGCCGCCCTTGCTGCAACAGGTTATGCCTGTACGGACTTCTTGAGCTCTTCCTCTTCCAGGATGCGGTAGGCAACCTTGCCCACGAGCGTCTTGGGGAGCTCCGCGCGGAACTCAATGTCATAGGGCATCGCATATTTTGCCACGTGTTTGCGGCAATAGGCGATCAGCTCCTGCTTGGTTTCCTCGGAAGGCTCGAAGCCGGGCTTGAGCATCACGAACGCCTTCACCTTCTGCATTTTGAGCGGGTCCGGCACGCCGATGACGCAGCTCATGTGCACCGCGTCGTGCGCGTCAAGGATGTTCTCGATCTGGGAGGGATACACGTTGTAACCGCTCGTGACGATCATGCGCTTGATGCGCTGGCGGAAGTAGATGAAGCCGTCCTCGTCCATCTTGCCGAGGTCGCCCGTGTGTACCCAGGTCATGCCGTCCGCATGGGTGCGCAGCGTGTTCGCCGTTTCCTCCGGGTGGCCGACGTATTCCATCATCACCGTGGGGCCGGAAAGGCAGATTTCGCCTTCCTCGCCATAGGGAAGCTCCTCCTCCGTGCCGACGCGGACGATCTTGTAGAACGTATCCGGGAACGGGATGCCGATGCTGCCCTCGCGGGACATGTGGTATGGCGTGAGGCAGCTCGCGGTGACGCACTCGGTGGTGCCGTATCCTTCGCGCACCTCGATGGTGGCCTTGTGCTCCTTGAGGAACTTGTCGAAGCGCTTCTTGAGCTCCACGGAGAGCGAGTCGCCGCCGGAGAACACGCCCTTGAGGCAGGAAAGGTCGAGATCCTGGAGGTTCGGGATGCGCAGCAGCGCCTCATAAAGCGTCGGCACGCCCGCGATAAAGTTGGGCTTGTGCTTCTTCAAAAGCTCGGCATAGGTCTGCGGCGTGAAGCGCGGGATCAGGATGCAGCGGCCGCCGTTGACGAGCATGGAATGGATGCTCACGCCAAGGCCGAAGCCATGGAACATGGGCATGATGGCAAGCATTTTGTCGCCCGGTTGAAACATCGGGTTCGTGGCGATGATCTGCGCGCCGAGGGCGTTGAAGTTGAGGTTGGAAAGGAGGATGCCCTTCGTCACGCCGGTGGTGCCGCCGCTGTAAAGGATGACCGCGCCGTCCTCCGCTCTGCGCGGGCGGACATAGCTGCCGCGGAACTGCTCGCCGTTTTTGAGGAATTCCTTCCAGAATACCACGGGCGCGTCCTTCGGGACAGGCGGGAACTTGCGGCCCTCGGTGAGCTTGTAGCCCACCTTCATGACCGGGTTGAGCGCGTCCGCAACGCTCGTGATAATCAGGTGCGGCAGATCCACGTTCGGCCGGATGGACTCGAACTTGCCGTAAAACTGGTCAAGCGTGATCGCAGCGACGCTGCCGGACTCTTTGATGTAGAACTCGATCTCGCCCTCGCTCGAAAGCGGGTGGATCATGTTGGCGATCGCGCCGACGAGGTTCACTGCGTAGAACATTGCGACCGTCTGCGGCACGTTCGGCATGCAGATGGTGACGCGGTCGTTCTCGCGCACGCCCATGGCCATAAGCGCGCGGGCGCAGCCGCGGATCTGCTCTGCGGCCTTCTTGTAGGTCGTCTTGCCACCCATGAAATCCCAGGCGATAAGGTCCGGGTATTTCTCCGCGACTTCGAACACAGCCTCGGCCATGGTCTTGTCGGAATATTGCAGCGTCGCAGGAACGGTATCATAGAAGCGCAGCCAAGGCGCCCTTACGGGTTTGGTTTCCGGGGTGGAGCATGCCGCCGTTGTATAATTGCTCATATTAATATGCTACCTCCTGATTAGCGGGAAGCTCCAGCAGTTCCGGGTTTTGCAGAAGATGCTTGAGGAGCTTGATGGATTTGGAATAGTAATAGCCGTCCGCAATACGCTCGTCGAGCGTGATGCCGAGCTTGAGCGTTTCGCGCATCTCAACCTTGCCTTCCGCGTCATGATACGGCACGAGATGCTTTTCGCCGATCGTCACGAACAGGGAGTTGGTGCCCCAGTTGTTCAGGTGGTGGTATGCGGCGTTGAGCTTGATGGAGCCAAGGTTGGAAACAAAGATCGTGGCATAGTTCGGATCGGTCTTTACAAGCGAAAGCGGCACGCAGCCATAGTAATCCAGCCTGTGCAGGATCTTGATGATGATGCGTAAAATCCAGCGCGGGAATTTGAGCAGCATATCCATGCCGTCGGTGGAATTGTCGGTCGCGTTGGTGCCGCGGTAGGTGTGGATCTCCCGGTAGAGCTTCTGATGCACGTCATCGACCGTGTCCTCCGGGTCAAAGTAGAGGAACGCAAGCGACTCGTGCGACTCGTCGTTAAACTGCTTCTTGATGACGAACGAGGCTGTCAGGCAGTTGCGCATATACATGCGGTTACCCTGCACGAAGCGGTTCATCCGCGGGCGCAGCGTGACGGTCTTCACGAAAGCCGCGAGGATCGCGTGAAAGAACGTGTACTTAAACTCCGGGTTTCCCTGGTTTTTCTTCTCGAGGAACGCGTTGAGGTTCGTAAGGTCGATCTCCTCCTCGATGAAGGCTTCGTTGTCGGCGCGGTTTGGGAACAGGTATGGGGTGAACCCGTGCAGCGCATCGAGGTCACGCAACCAATACCCGTCCCGGCGGTCGCCATGCCGCCGTTTTCGGGCTTCCATTCTGTATGAGTCCTCCATAAATAAAAATATAATGCCCCGGCGTTTTCACGCCCGTGTGCAGGAAAAAAATAAAACGGAAATCCTACACACATACTATAACATGTTGATTATATTCCAAAATGCGCAAAAAAGCAAATCTGCCTTTTGGGCAAGGAAATTTGTAAATTTCACAGCTTGTCGAAAAAACCTCTCCGGGATTGTCAAGGGCCGCAGCCCTTGACTTTGATCGCGAGCAGCGACCCAAGGTGAATTGCCGCATAGCGGCAAGAGAAGGT
>UREK01000044.1 GCA_900546845.1 uncultured Eubacteriales bacterium | reverse complement strand
GGCTCGCGCCGTGCCACCCCCTTTCAAAAAGGGGGCGTTTGGGAGTGGTGAACTCTGGCGGGGGGCGTATTCGGCCAGCGTTCGAGAGCGCATAGACCAAAAGGCTCCTTTGGCAAAGGAGCTGTCGCCGCAGGCGACTGAGGATTGTTCTTATCTGCGCGACCATTGCGAACTGCGGGGCCTGTCCGCGAAGCGGGCTGAGGATTGTCCCCGCCGAAGCGGTTCAACCATTCAGCAACGCAATCCCATGGCGGCCTATCCCCTCACCCCTTCCCGGCGCGGGAAGGGGGAGCTGGTGCGAAGAGGCGCAGCCCCTTCACCGCCGATGGGGAGCGCACCACCCAAAAGGCTCCTTTGGCAAAGGAGCTGGCAACGGCGCAAGCCGTTGACTGAGGATTGTTCCTCCTGCCGCCGCTTAATCCCCTTTCGGGGCGCACGTATGCGGCCCGTTTCACCCAAACACGAAAGGAGAACGTATTCCACATGGAAGTTAGAACCCGGTTTGCCCCGTCCCCGACGGGCTATATGCATCTTGGCAACCTCAGGAGCGCGCTGTACACGTTTCTGTTCGCGCGCCACAACGGCGGCAAATTCATCCTCCGCATTGAGGATACCGACCAGGCGCGCTATGTAGAAGGCGCGACAGACGTCATTTACCGCACGCTCCGCGACATCGGCATGGATTGGGACGAAGGCCCGGACATAGGCGGCGCTTACGGCCCGTATATCCAAAGCGAGCGCAAGGATATGTATCTGCCTTACGCAAAACAGCTTGTGGAAGCGGGCAAGGCGTATTACTGCTTCTGCACAAAAGAAGAACTGGACGCACGCCGGGAGGCTGCGGCCGCGCGCGGCGAAACCTTCAAGTACGACAAGCACTGCCTCCACATGCCCAAGGAGGAAATCGAGCGCCGCATCGCCGCGGGCGAGCCCTACGTCATCCGCCAGAACGTGCCGGAATCCGGAGAAGCATCGTTTGATGACATCATTTACGGCCACATCGCTGTGGACTGTGCGGAGCTCGACGACATGATCCTCATTAAGGCGGACGGCATGCCCACCTACAATTTCGCCAACGTCATCGACGATCACACCATGGGCATCACCCACGTGATGCGCGGCAACGAATATCTTGCCTCCACTCCGAAGTATAATTTGCTTTATGACGCCTTCGGTTGGGAAAAGCCCGTGTACATCCACATGACACCCATTATGCGCGATGCGCAGCACAAGCTCTCCAAGCGCGACGGCGATGCCTATTATGAGGACTTCCTCGCAAAAGGCTACCTGAAGGAAGCAATCGTCAATTACGTGGCGCTGCTCGGCTGGAACCCCGGGGACGAGCGGGAGTTCTTCACGATGGAAGAGCTCGCCGAAGCCTTCAGCGTGGAGGGGATGAGCAAATCCCCTGCGATCTTCGACGTGAACAAGCTCACCTGGATGAACGCGGAGTATATCCGCCGCCTTTCGCCGGAGGAGTTCACCGCGCACGCGCTGCCGTATTATGAGCAGGCGGGCGTAGCTGGAATGGATCACGCTGTGCTCTGCCGCATTTTGCAACCGCGCACGGAGGTGTTCACGCAGATTCCGGGCATGGTGGATTTCCTCGCAAAGCTCGATGCGGATTACAGCATAGAGCTGTTCACCAACAAGAAGTCCAAGACAAACCCGGAGGTGGCGAAAGCCGTACTCGCGCAGGTGATCCCCGCGCTTTCCGCGCTGCCGGATTGGACGGAGGAAAGCGTTCACACCCTCCTGCTCGGCATGGCCGCGGAGCAGGGGATGAAGAACGGCACGCTGCTTTGGCCGGTGCGCATTGCGATGGCCGGCAGGCAGGTGACGCCCGGCGGGGCGATCGAGATCGCCGCGCTGCTCGGTCGTGAGGAGGCGCTGCGCCGTCTGTCGCTCGGGCTGGCGAAGCTCGGCTGAGCCGCGGGAAGCGGATGTTGTTGCGGCATATGGAATACGGCATTGGAGGAAAATCATGACCCGCGACGAATTATATGCATTTTGGCGCTTTGAGGAGACCTTCCCGTTCAGCGGGTGGGATTTCGGCCACCTGGACGGGCGTTGGGAGGCGGAGCCGCTGCCGTGGGATTTTTACACGGAGGTGCAGCGGCGGCTGCGCTATTCGGATCAGCTCCTGGAGGTGGACACGGGCTGCGCGTTCCTGCTCTCCCTGCGCCATCCCTATGAAAACACGGCCGCCACGGAAACCTGGGGGCCGAACGCGGAGAGCTACCGCAACGAGCTCGCGCCGCTCGGCATCCGCGTGGAGGAATGCGACGCGGCGGAGGAGGAGCTGCCGTTTGCGGACGATGCGTTTGACGTGGCCGTCTGCCGCCACGGCGCGTACCGGCACGACGAGCTCATCCGCGTGCTCCGGCCCGGCGGCGTGTTCCTGACCGAACAGGTGGGCGGGCGCAACAACGCGCTGCTTGCGCGCAGGCTCCTGCAGGATTACCGGCCCCCGCAGCTGGAGCACTGCCTGAGCACGGACTGCGAGGCCTTCGCGCAGGCCGGCTTCGAGATCCTGGATGCGAAGGAGTATTTCCCCAAGGTGCGCTTTTACGACACCGGCGCGCTCGTATATTACGCGCACATGATTGATTGGGAGTTCCCGGGCTTCTCCGTGGAACGCTGCGCAGCGGAGCTCTTCGCGCTCGAGCGCGAGCTTGCCGAGCGCGGCTATGTGGACAGCATGGAGCACCGCTACCTGATCGTGGCGCGCAAACCCGCAAAATAAACTAAAAAAGTCCCGAACCGGCTTGCATTGCCCGTTCGGGACGTGCTATAATATAGCGCTAACGTACTTCTTGCGTTGCCCGCGAGGCAACGCCATCAGACCATAAGGAGGTGAAAAGCGTGAACAAATACGAAAACCTGTACGTGATCACGCCGGAGCTCGAAGAGGAAGCCACCAAGGCCATCATCGAAAAGTTCTCCGGCATCATCACCGCAAACGGCGGTGAAATCGAGTCTGTGGACGAATGGGGCAAGCGCCGCCTGGCCTATCCCATCGATTACAAGACCGAAGGCTATTACGTGCTCACCACGTTTTCGGCTGCGCCTGAGTTCCCCCGTGAGCTGGAGCGCAACTTCAACAACGATGAGAACATCCTTCGTTACCTCGTCGTTCGCAAGGAAGCGTAACGGCACACCGTTTTTTTCTGAAGAAAGGTCGGTATCGCAATGAACAAAGTCATCCTCATCGGCAACCTCACCAAGGACCCCGACGTGCGCACCACCGGCAGCGGCACGAGCGTCTGCACGTTCCGCATCGCCGTCAGCCGCCGCTTTGCCAACCAGCAGGGCGAGCGCATGAGCGACTTTTTCGACGTTGTGGCCTGGCGGCAGCTTGCGGATCTCTGCGGCAGGTATCTTGCCAAGGGGCGCAAGGTGGCGGTCGTAGGCGAGCTGCAAAACCGCAGCTATGACGCAAAGGACGGCACCAAGCGGTATGTGACCGAAGTCGTCGCGGACGAGGTTGAATTCCTCACCCCGCGCGACAGGGACGGCGCCGGTTACGGCGGCGCGCCCGCCCCTTCGGAGCCCTACCGCGGCGGCGAAAGCCCGGCGGTCGCGCCCGAAGGCTTTACCGACGTGGACGACGACGATCTGCCCTTCTAAGCGAACCGTCTGCCGCCCGCGATCATACCGGAAAGGAGTGTTATCATGGAGGAACGTAAAATGAGGCCCCGCGGCCCGCGCAAAGGCCGCCGCAAGGTTTGCGGTTTCTGCGTGGATAAGCTTGAGCATATCGATTATAAGGACACTGCAAGGCTCCGCAAGTACGTCACCGAGCGCGGCAAGATCATGCCCCGCCGGATGAGCGGCGTATGCGCCAAGCATCAGCGTGAACTGGCGATTGCGATCAAGCGCGCCCGCATCGTTGCCCTTCTGCCGTACGTGGCGGACTGAACAAACAAAGTATAGAACAACCTTACATTGGAAGAACGTTAGTTACGGCCGCCCTGCCCGGGCGGCCGTTTTGCGTGGGGAGGGGAGGACGGCAATCCTCAGTCACGGCTTGCGCCATGACTGGCCCCACAGTTCGCAATGGTTGCGCTGTGTCGCCGCAGGGGCGGCTTCCTAGCGCTCCCTTGCTCACTGGGCTTCCGCCTCGCTGCATCGCCCACTGGGCGCACTCGGCTCCGCCCCTTTGCCAAAGGAGCCTTTTGGCCCGTGCGCTCCCGCACGCCGTCTGAATACGAAAAAGCGTTGGAGTTCATCACCCCCAACCCTTTTTGAAAGGGGGTGGCGGCGTAAGCCGCCGGCGGGGGATTGCCGCATCATAGCGGCGCCCAGTCTGCCTCCACCCTTTTTAATTGCCAATTACACGCGGGCGCGATATAATAAAGAATATCTATAAAAATAGGAGCTTGTGGGATTGAAGCAGCGATTGAAACCAACTGGGAAACAGCTCGCGCTCTGCGTGCTTTTCGGCCTCGCAGCCGTGCTTGGCGTATATGCGGAGACGGTGTTCCTGCTGTTGCCCGCCGTGTTCGGATTCGCGTGGGCCGCCTGGGGCGGCATATGCTGCGCCGTCTGCATCGGCACGGCCGCCGCGGCACTGTCCGCGTGCTTCGGCCTCACGGAGACGCTCTATGCGCTCGCGCTGTTCGCGCCCGCGTCGCTCTGCGTGGGTTATTGCCTGCGCTTCGGCAAGCCCTACCGCGTCGCCGCCGTGAGCGCTGCCGCAGCGATCACCGCCGGGTACTATTGCCTCATCTGCCTGCCCTCCGTCCTCGCGGGCGAAGGCCCCTTCGCCGGGATGGAGGCAACGCTCCTCGCCCTTGCGGACTCGTTGGAGAAGATGGGCGCGCAGCTCGCGCTGACAGGCGCCCTCGCCAGCACGGAAACCATGGTGAAAACGATACGCGCGATGAGCCTGCTTGCGCCGGAGATCACCTGCATCGCAATCACATCCTTCGGCATGGCGTTCGGGCTAATCAACGTTGTGCTCGCAAGGCGCATGGCCCTTGCCGCAAAGGTGCAGCTCAGGCGCATGGCGCCGTTCCCGCTCTGGCATCTTTCCAGGAATTATACCATCGGCTCGCTCGTGCTGTTGGGCGCGGCGCTCCTCACGCTGCTGCTCCGCCTCAACAACGCAAACGCGGTGCTCGTCATGGCCGAATGCGTGGTTTTCCTGCCGCTCATGCTCATGGGCGTATGCTTCATGGACTTCCTCACGCACATCATGGGCGGCAACGGAACGCTGCGCCGCGCGCTGTTTTATATCTGCATCGTGCTGCTGTTCCCTTACAGCGCTATATTCCTGTTGATCCTGGGGTTCGTGGATCGTATTTCCACGTTCCGGCAGCGCTTCCGCGCACGGAAGAACGGCCGCAATGATAAAGGACAACAGTAACAACCTTTTCTTTTGCAGGGGGAGCCGAAAACATGAACAGAAAGCCGGAGATCCCGATCATCCTGCTCGCCGCGGCGGCGTGCCTGGCGTGCGGTATTTTGGCTGCGGTGATGAAGCCGCTTTGGCTGGGCATAGCATTTGGCGCAGCGGCGCTGCTGGCACTGCTCGGCGCGTTGCTTTCGCTCCGCGCGCTGCGGCGGGAGGCCCGCGCGGCGATGGACGACATCTTCCTTGAGAATACCTCCGCTTCCGCGCAGATCATGAACAGCATCGGCATCCCCGCCCTGCTGTTCGACAGCGAGGGCCGCATCCTCTGGGCCAACGCCGCCTTGCGCGATCTCTACGGCGGCAAGGACGTGAAGAAGCTCGTGCCGGGCATGGACACCCGTTTCCCCACGCAGGCGCAGGCGTTTGAGCTGAACGGAAGGAGCTTCCAGCTGATGAGCGTGCCTGTGCAGCGCGAGAACCCGAATGCGCGCAGGCTCATCTTCCAATATTGGATCGACCGGACGGAAGCGCTGCATTATTCCCGGCTCTATGAGGAGCAGATGCCGACCGTCGCGCTCATCTACGTGGACAATTACGACGAACTCAACGCCGACAAGCAGTTCCACCGCAACACCGTGCTCGCGGACGTGGAGCGCCTGGTGAGCGAGTTCGTGACCGGCATCGAGGGCACTTACCGGCGCTATGAAAACGCGCGCTTTTTCATCGTGTTTGAAGCAAAGCGCATTGCGGAGCTTGAAAAGCAGCGCTTCGCGCTGCTCGACGCGGCGCGCGGCATCGAGACGGGCACCGAGCAGCAGGTGACGCTCTCCATCGCCGTGGGCGTGGAAAACCGCATCGCACAGGCGGATGAATCCGCCCGGCAGGGCATGGAGCTCGCGCTCGGCCGCGGCGGCGACCAAGCGGTCGTCAAGCGCGGGACGCAATACGCGTTTTACGGCGGCAAGCGCCAGGTGGCGACGACGAAGCAATCCCGCGTCA
Organism: uncultured Eubacteriales bacterium; assembly: GCA_900546845.1. Taxonomy (GTDB): domain Bacteria; phylum Bacillota; class Clostridia; order Christensenellales; family CAG-138; genus UBA1685. The sequence goes on along the minus strand of UREK01000044.1, from coordinate 4,550 downwards.
AGGCGCGCCTGTTCGCAAAGGCGCTCCGGCAGCTGATGGAAAATGCGGACCAGGTATTCGTCATGGGCCACCGCTACCCGGACATGGACTGCATCGGCGCGGCGCTCGGCCTCATGCGCTGCGCGGCGGACGTAGGCTGCAAGGCCTACCTTGTGCTGGACGAGCCGAACACCACCATTGACGGCGCGATCGACGCGATGCGCGCCAACAAACTTTACCACGACGCGATCCGCACGCCGGAACAGGCGATGCAGATGCTCCGGCCAGGCTCCGTGCTCATCGTTGTGGATACGCAGCGGGAAAGCTCCGTGATGGACGCCGAGCTGTACGAGCAGGCGAGCAAGACCGTCATCATCGACCACCACCGCCGCAGCGTGGATTCCCTCCAGAATCCCACGCTCAATTACCTGGAAGCAGGGGCCTCCAGCACCTGCGAGATGGTCACAGAGGTGCTCCAGTATTTTGACGACCACCTGCGGCCCACAGCCTTTGAATGCAGCGCCCTGCTCGCGGGCATCACGATGGACACCAAGCGCTTCGCGTTCAACACGGGCGCGCGCACGTTCGAGGCGGCGGGCTACCTGCGCAAGGGCGGGGCGGACAACAACCTCGTCAAGCTGATGTACCAGGACGATATGCAGACCTACCGGGACCGCACGCGCGTGGTGGAAACCGCGCTCGTGATGGAGCACGGCATCGCCATCTCCACCTGCCCGGCGGACGTGCAGAACGGCTCCCTCATCGCCGCACAGGCTGCGGACGCACTGCTTTCCATCAAAGGGATCGAGGCTTCCTTCGTGCTCGCGGACATGGGCGAAACGATCATGATCAGCGGCCGGAGCCTCGGCGACATCAACGTGCAGATCATCCTCGAGCGCATCGGCGGCGGCGGGCATTTGACGGTCGCAGGCGCGCAGCTCCACGGCATGACGATGGACGCAGCCGTGGCAAAGCTGACCGAAAGCATACAAACCTACTTAAAGGAGGTCGGATAAATTATGAAAGTCATTTTGCAAAAGGACGTGAAGGGAACCGGCAAGGCGGGCGAGATCGCTAACGTGAACGACGGCTACGCGCGCAACTTCCTCATCCCCAAAGGGCTTGCGATCCCCGCGGACGCAAATAGCATTAACGCGGCGCTCGTGAAGAAGAGCGCGGATAAGCACCGGCTCGAGATGCAGCGCAAGCGCGCCAAGGAGCTTGCGGACGACATGAGCGGCATCACCGTCAAAGTTTACGCCAAGGCGGGCGAAAACGGCAAGCTGTTCGGCTCCATCGGCGTAGCCGAGATCGCGGAAGCACTCAAGGCGCAGCACGACATCACGGTCGATAAGAAAAAGATCCGCCTGGACGAACCCATCAAGAGCCTCGGCCTTGTAAAGGTCACGGCGCACATGTACGAAAATACGGACGCGAAGTTCAACGTCGAGGTTTTGGCAGCGCAGAAGGATTGAGCGGCGGGAGAGCGGTGTCTTGATAGGCAATCCCCCCGGCATGCTAACGCATGCCACCCCCTTTCTGAAAGGGGGCTTTTGGGAGTGCTGAACTCCAAGGGGCTTCCTGATACGGCAATCCTCCGTCAGCGCTTACGCGCTGCCACCTCCTTTCAAAAAGGAGGCGTTTGGGAGCGGTGAATTCCAGCGGGTTTCCGGATGCGGATGCTGCAGGAGAGCGTACAGACCAAAAGGCTCCTTTTGAAAGGGGCGGAGCCGAGCGCCCGCAGTGCGGGATGCAGCGAGGCGGAAGCCCAGTGAGCAAGGGAGCGCTAGGAAGCCGCTCCTGCGGCAACGCTGCGCGACCATTGCGAACTGTGGGGCTGTCATGGCGCAAGCCATGACTGAGGATTGTCTTGCCCACGCGGCCATTGCGGCCTGTGGACGCGGCAGCGAATCCACCCCAAAATTTTCAATTATCAATTTTCCACCGTCAATTCAGAAAGGGTTTCCCATGGAACAACGAGAAGCAGCGGCGCGGATGCTGCCGCACAGCGCGGAAGCGGAAAAAAGCGTGCTTGGCGGCATGCTGATTTCCCGCGAAGCGGCGGAGCTCGTCTGCGAAGCGCTCAAGCCCGAGGATTTCTACCTGCCCGCGCACCAGGATATTTACGCCGCCATGCTCCAGCTTTACAACCGTGGCAATGCGGTGGACAGCGTCACCCTCATCGACGTGCTGGAGCGCGAGGGCAAGCTCAACGCCGTGGGCGGCGTACCCTATATTACGGAACTCTCCCTGTTCGTGCCGAGCGCAGCAAACGTTTCGCATTACATCCGCATCGTGGAGGATCGCAGCGTCATGCGCCAGCTCATCCGCGCGGGCTCGGACATCGTGCGCGACGCGCAGGCGGGCGAGCGCCCCATCGGCGACATGCTCGACGACGCGGAGCGGCGCATCTTCAACATCTCCATGAAGAAATCCGAGGATACGCTGGTGCACATCGAAAAAACGGCCATGGACACCTATTTCCACATCGGTGAGCTCATGGCGCTCAAGGGCAAGCTCTCCGGCATCACCACGGGCTTCACGGATCTCGACAAGCTCACCTCCGGCCTGCAGCGCAGCGACCTTATCATCGTGGCTGGCCGCCCTTCCATGGGCAAAACGGCCTTTGCGCTTAACGTCGCCCAGAATGCGGCGCTCAAAGCCGGGGCGACGGTGTGCATTTTCAGCCTGGAGATGTCCCGCGAGCAGCTCGTGCGGCGCATGCTCTGCGCCAATGCAGGCGTGGACATGCAGCGAGTCAACACGGGCAACACCACGGATGCGGACCTCATCGAGCTTTCCACCGCGCTCGCGGATCTTTCCGCCGCGAATATCTATATCGACGACACGGCGGGCGTCTCCGTCGCGGAAATCCGAAGCCGCTGCCGCAAGCAGAAATCCCGCGGCGGGCTCGACCTCATCGTGATCGACTATTTGCAGCTGATGAAGACAGCCGGCAATTCGGACAACCGCGCCACGGAGATCTCCGACGTAACGCGCTCGCTCAAGATCCTCGCGCGCGAGCTGAACGTGCCGATTATCCTGCTTTCCCAGCTCTCGCGCGGGCCGGAATCGCGTACCTCCAACGGGCATAGGCCCATCATGGCAGACCTGCGCGAATCGGGCGCAATCGAGCAGGATGCAGACGTGATCATCCTGCTGTACCGCCCGGCCGTTTATGCCGAAGCGGGCGACGTGGAGGCCGAAAACGACAACACGGCGGAGATCATCGTCGCAAAACACCGCAACGGCCCCACGGATACGGTCTATCTCTCCTGGCTGGAGCAATACACAAAGTTTACCGACCGGTCCGACCGGGAGGAACAGTAAATTCGCACACAACCCACAAGGCGCGCCAGAAAGCGCGCATCAGCTTATTAAAAAAGTCTCTCCGGGATTGTCAAGGGCCGCAGCCCTTGATTTTCCATCGCGAGCAGCGACCTGTGCGGTGCGAGCGAAAAGCCTTGCGCCGCAAGGCTTTCTTTACACGGAGCGCTGGCCGCGCCATCGGCGCAAGCGCGATGTGCAATCCTCTCTAAAGTGGCAGATGCCACTTTAGCGACAGCCTAAGGCGCGTCAGAAAGCGCGCCTTTTTGATGTGCGCAAGGGATGCCGCCGCGCTGGAAATGCCGCGCCAAATGCGGTATGATGGGAGAAAACGGTAAATCAGGAGGAACGGAATGCGGAAATTGGAATCCCCCGCAGCGGAGGGACAGCTCGGTTATTTGTTCTATGGGCCTGATGGGCGCGCGCAAACGCCTGCGCCCATGATCGTTTACCTGCACGGCACGGACGGCTGCGGCGCGAACCCGGCGCGCCTGCTTGAAATCGAATCCCTGCCGCAATATCTGGAAACCGGGCGCATCGCCCTGCCGGGGAACGCCGCTCTGCTTGCGCCCCAATGCCCGGCGGGCAGCAACTGGGCAAAGCAGGCGGAAGCGACGCTGACGCTCATCGAAGCCGTCGCCAAAGCGGAGGGGATCGACCCGGCGCGCATTGCGCTCACGGGCGCGAGCCTCGGCGGCATGGGGACGTTTTCCCTCGGCATCCGCTATCCGGACCGCTTCTCCTGCCTGGTTCCCGTATGCGGAGCTGTGGAACCCGCGCTTTGCACCGCGCTCACCGGGCAGCCCGTGCGCATCTTCCACGGGGAAAACGATACGGGCATGGGCTTCAGCGCCGTGGAAGCGGACCGCGTGATCCGCGCAGCGGGCGGGGACAGCCGCCTGTTCCTGCTGCCCGGCGAAGGGCATGAGATCCGCTGGGTCTATGCCGCCCCGGAGTTTGGCCTCATTGATTGGATGCTGGAACAGCGGAGAAGTGCGGGCTGCCCAACCAGAGCTTAACTAGGCACAAGCCGCGCAAGAAGGGGCAGGGGCAACTCCCTCAGCCGCCTTGCGGCGGCAGCTCCGTTTGCGCGGGTACGACAATCCTCAGTCATGGCTTACGCCATGCCAGGCCTCACAGTTCGCAATGGTCGCGCTGTGTCGCCGCAGGGGCGGCTTCCTAGCGCTCTCTTGCTCACTGGGCTTCCGCCTCGCTGCATCGCCCACTGGGCGCACTCGGCTCCG
>UREK01000043.1 GCA_900546845.1 uncultured Eubacteriales bacterium | reverse complement strand
AAGGAACTTACGGCGCGGGAGACGCGCCGTAAGCCCCCGCCTGCGGGCGGGGTGCACCTCGGCTCCGCCCCTTTGCCAAAGGAGCCTTTTGGTCTGTGCGCTCTCATACGCCGCCCGAGTACGGAAAAGCGTTGGAATTCACCACTCCCAAACGCCCCCTTTACAAAAGGGGGTGGCAGCGCGCTAGCGCTGACGGGGGATTGCCTTACCAAGAAGCCGCTTCCCAAAACGCCCTAGCGGCTCATGCCGGAAAGCGCTTGCAGCGCCTCAGCGGTATCCACGTCCGCAAGCTCCAGCGGGTCGGCGATTTCAAACAGCAGGAGCGCCTCCAAAGCACCGCGGATGACGGCGCTCCCGCCCGCGTCGCCTGTGAGCGCGCGCAGCGCGGGGAAGTATTCCTCTGGAAAAACGACGGGATTGCCGCGCCGCCCGCCATGCCCCAGGGCCACGATATTCCGCGGATGCGCGCGAAAGAACGCGATTTGCGCGGCAACGCTTTCCCGGCGCAAAAGCGGCTGATCTGCCACGAGGAACAGGAGCGCATCCATGCCCGGCAGCGCGTCCATCCCAAGGGCGATGGTGCGGCTCACGCCGTCCTCCGGTGCGGGGTTGTACACGGCCGCGAAGCCCCGCAGCCGCGCCGCACAGAGGATCGCCTCATAATGGGAGACGACCGCCACGCCCGCGAATTCCTCCGCCGGGATCGCGGCAAGCGCCCGCTCGTACAGCGGCGCGTCCGCGAACTCCGCAAGGAGCTTGTTTTCCCCAAAGCGCCGCGCCGCGCCCGCGGCCATCAGGACGCAGCCGAGCTTCATCTGCATTTGCCATACCTCTTCCGGGGAAGGTATCGCCCGTGCCCGGGGGCTGTCAGCGCACCGTCCTCCACGACGCATTCACCGTTTAGGATGACCTCACGCGCACGGCCGCGCACGGCAAGCCCGGAAAAGGGGGAATTGTCGCAGTTGTGCGCCGCATTGGTGTCCGTGATGCGGCCTTCATATGCCGGGTCCCAGACGACGAGATCCGCCGCCATGCCCGGCGCGACCGCGCCGCGCCCCTCCATGCCGAATATCCGGGCGGGCCCGGCGGAAAGGAGCCGCACCATCTGTTCGAGCGGGATGCGGCCTTCGCACACGCCGTAGGTGTAAAGGAGCTGCCCCCGGTGCTGCACGCCCGCGCCGCCGTTGGGGATCTTCTGAAAGTCGTCCGCGTGCTCTAGCTTCTGCGCCATCGTAAAGGAGCAGTGATCCGTGCCGATAAAGTCGATCTCACCGGCGGCGAGCGCCGCCCAAAGCGCCGCGTTGTCCGCCGCTTTGCGCAGCGGCGGGGACATGACGTATTTCGCGCCGTCCGGCGCGGAGTAGCAAGCGTCTGTCAGCAGCAGATACTGCGGGCAGGTCTCAAGATAGACCTCCTGGCCGCGCGCCCGGGCGCGCCGCGCCTCCGCGAGGCCTTCCGCTGTGGAAAGATGCACCACATAAACGGGCGCTTCCGCAAGCTCGGCGATGCGCATAAGGCGCGCCACGGCCTCCGCCTCCACGGGCGCGGGGCGGGAGAGCGGATGCCCAGCGGGGCCGGACGCAACCGCCGCTTTCACCTCCGCGATGCGGCGGCTGAGCACATCCCAGTTCTCGCAATGCACGCCGATGAGCGCGCCTTCCCGCTTCGCGGCCTTGAGCGCGGCGTAGATCGCGCCGTCGTCCACGCGCAGCGCGTCATATACCATGTAAAGTTTGTAGGAAGTTACGCCCAGGCGGGTCATTTCGGGAAGCTCCGCTTCGGTCCGCGCGTTCCATTCGGCAATGGCCATGTGGAAGCCGTAATTGCAGGAGCAGCCGCGCGCTTTTTCCTGCCAAACGGCAAAGGCCTCCTTGAGCGTGCCGCCCCGGTCCTGTGTGGCAAAATCGAGCACAGCCGTCGTACCGCCGAGGACGGCCGCCCGGCCGCCGGTAATGAAGTCGTCCGCCGTGCGGGCGCTGCCGGTGTCGAGGTCAAAATGCGTATGCGTGTCGATGAAGCCGGGGAGCACGAAGCAGCCCGCCGCGTCGACGCGCTTTGCCCCGGCGCAGGAAAGCTCTTCGCCCACAGCGGCGACGCGCCCGCCCCGCACGAGCACATCCGCCCGCGCGCGCCCCGTTTCGTTTACTACAGTCCCATTTTGTATGAGAAGCTCCATGCTGCTTTACCCTCCGGTTCGGAAAAGTTTTTGGAAGATGCGACAAAAGCGCCCTGCGCCGCGGCACAAAAGCACGCGCTGCCAAAGGCGCTCATAGCGGGGCCGTTGGGCGGCCCGTAGAAACTCCCACGCCCCGAAGCGCGCTTCGCCCGCGGGATTATATGAGCTGATAGGATATGGTCGTGTTATAATAAAAGCATACCGCAAACAGCTGGATTTTGCAAGGCCGTTCGGCTTGCCTCACAGCGATATTTATGGTATACTGCATCAAACAGAATTTGTTATGCACAAAAAGTCTTTGTATTCTTTTGACGACTCTTGTAACCGGCATTGGGACTGCAAAATTGAAAAAGGAGGCGTATGCATTGAGACAACAGGATCTGATCCGCGCGGCGCTGGAGGGAAAGGCAACGTGCGTCATCAAAAACGCGAACGTGGTAAACGTATTCACTGGCGAGATCGTCCATGCGGATGTGGCGCTGTATGAGGACGTCATCATCGGCGTGGGCGCGTATTCCTGTGAAAACGAGATCGACGCCGAGGGCGGCTACCTCACGCCCGGGTTCATCGACGCGCATGTGCACATCGAATCCTCCATGGTGATCCCATCGTCGTTCATGAAGGTCATCATGCCGCACGGCACCACCACCATCATCGCGGACCCGCATGAGATCGCAAACGTCGCCGGCGTCGCCGGCGTGCGCGCCATGTACAAGATGACGGACGACCTGCCGCTGCGCGTGCTGTTCATGATGCCCTCCTGCGTGCCCGCCACGCCCTTTGAGCACAGCGGTGCAAAACTCGTCGCAGAGGACATGGAGCAGTTCCTCCGCAAGAGCCGCATCCTCGGCCTTGGCGAGGTGATGGATTACGTCTCCGCCACAAACGGCGCCCAAGAGATGCTCGACAAGCTCCGCCTCTTCGACGGCAAGCCCATTGACGGCCACGCGCCGCTCGTTTCCGGCCGGATGCTCAACGCCTACCGCATCGCAGGCCCTTCGACTGACCACGAATGCTCCAACTACGACGAGGTAAAGGAGAAGCTGCGCGCGGGCATGCGTATCCTCATCCGCATCGGCTCCGCCGCGAAGGGCGTCGAGAAAATCCTCCGCGGCATCGTGCGCGACGGCCTGCCCACGGAGAACTTCCTCTTCTGCACGGACGATAAGCACATCGAGACCATCCGGCACGAGGGGCACATCAACCACATCGCGCGCTTTGCCGTCGCCTGCGGCGTCCCCCCGGTCACGGCGGTGAAGATGGCCTCCTACAACGCCGCGCGCGCCTACGGCCTCAAGAACATCGGGGCCATCGCCCCGGGCTATAAGGCGGACATGGTGCTCTTTGAAGACTTGAAGGACTTCCGCGTGAAGCGCGTGTTCACGCGCTTCGGCAAGCCCTATGACGAGGCCGCTGAATACCGCATGCCGCTGCTGCCGCCGGAGGTCTACGACAGCGTGCGCATTGCTCCTGTGACGGAAGGCTCCCTCTGCCTGCCCGTGCGGGAGCGAATGCCCGTCATCCGTATGGTGCCGGAGCAGCTCATTACAGAGCTCGTCTGGCGGGAAGTGAAGAGCGAGCACGGAGCGTTCATCCCTGCCGGGGGGCTGTGCAAGCTCGCCGTAGTGGAGCGCCACCATGCGACGGGAAGCGTTGGAATAGGCATTGTGGAGGGTCTTAACATCAAAAACGGCGCGATCGCCTCCACCGTGGCGCATGATTCCCACAACCTCGTCGTCGCCGGCGATAACGACCGGGATATGCTCATGGCCATCGAGGCGCTGCGCGAATGCGGCGGCGGCTTCTGCGTCGTGAGCCGCGGGATCGTCCTCGCACGGCTGCCGCTGCCGATCGCAGGGCTCATGACGGACGCGCCGGTGGAGGATGTACTCGCGCGCCAGCAGGCGCTGCTTGACGCGGCGAAGAGCCTCGGCGCGGACGGGCGTACCGACCCGCTCATCGCCCTTTCGTTCCTGGCGCTGCCGGTGATCCCGGCGGTGCGGCTGACGGACGAGGGCCTGTTTGACGTGACGAGGATGGAGTTTGTGCGGATGTAAGAGGAAGGCTTTGCGAAGCGGCTTCTTGACACGGCAATCCCCCGTCAGCGCTTACGCGCTGCCACCCCCTTTTAAAAAGGGGGCGTTTGGGAGCGGTGAACTCCGGCGTTTTCCGTATTTGAACACCGCACGAGATCGCACGGGCCAAAAGGCTCCTTTGGCAAAGGGGCGGAGCCGAGGCGCACCCCGCCCGCAGGCGGGGGCTTACGGCGCGTCTCCCGCGCCGTAAGTTCCTTGCTTGGGCGATGCAGCGAGGCGAAAGCCCAGTGAGCAAGGGAGCGCTAGGAAGCCGCTCCTGCGGCAACGCAGCGCGACCATTGCGAACTGTGGGGCTGTCACGGCGCAAGCCGTGACTGAGGATTGTCGTATTCCCCCACCCCAATTTGAACCGATATTTTCTGAAAAGGAGGAACCCGCATGAGCGGAACCGTTGGAAAAAGTGAAAAGCGCGTGGACGCATTCGACAAGGTGACCGGCCGCGCGCGCTATACGGACGACCTTTGCCCCAGGGACGCGCTCGTTGCAAAGGTGCTGCATTCCACGATCGCAAACGGCGTGGTGAAGCGCATCGACACGAGCGCGGCGGAACGGATCGAGGGCGTGGTGAAGATCGTTACCTGCTTCGACGTGCCGGATTATAAGTTCCCGACGGCCGGGCACCCCTGGTCCACCGACCCGCACCACCAGGACGTGGCGGACCGCCTGCTTTTGACCAGCCGCGTCCGCTTCTATGGGGACGACGTCGCCGCCGTCGTCGCGGAAAACGAGGTCGCCGCGGCGCAGGCGCTCAACGCCATCGCCGTGGAATACGAGGAATACCCCTTCGTGCTGGATGCGCAAAAGGCCATGGAGCCGGGCGCGCCGCAGCTGCACGCGGAATACCCCAACAACATCCTCGCCCACACGAGCATCTACAAGGGCGATTACGAGGCCGCGATCCGGGAGCCGGGGCTCATCAAGGTAGAGGGCTGGTACGATACCCCCACCGTGCAGCATTGCCACATTGAAAACCACATCTGCTTCGCGGAGATGGAGGGCGGGCGCATCGTCGTGACCTCCTCCACGCAGATCCCGCACATCGTCCGCCGCATCGTCGGCCAAGCGCTCGGCATCCCCTGGGGGAACGTGCGCGTCGTCAAGCCTTACATCGGCGGCGGTTTCGGCAACAAGCAGGACGCATTGTATGAGCCGCTCTGCGCGTACCTCTGCACACAAGTGGGCGGCAGGCGCGTGAAGCTCGACGTCAGCCGGGAGGAAACCTTCGTCTCCAACCGCGTGCGCCACGCCATCCGCACGCACATCGTCTCCTACGTCCGGCCGGACGGCACCTTTGCCGCCCGCAAGCTGGAGTGCTTCTCCGACCAGGGGGCATATGCCTCCCACGGGCACGGCATCGCCGCAAAAGGCATGGGCGCGTTCCCGCAGCTCTACCCGTGCGAAAATTTGCAGTGCGACGCTTACACCGTGTTCACCAACAAGCCCGTCTCGGGCGCGATGCGCGGCTACGGCATCCCGCAGGCCATGTTCGCCGGGGAAAGCCACATCGACGACGTGGCCCGGGCCCTCAACATGGATCCGCTCGCCTTCCGCAGGAAAAACATGATGCCCGTCGGCTATGTGGACGGCTTCTCCAAGAACGAAAACTATTTCGACTCGCTGAACCAGTGTATCGACGCAGGCATGGAATACCTCGATTATGCGCGCAAAAAGGAAGCATACGCCAGGGAGACCGGCCCCGTGCGCCACGGCGTGGGCATGGCGGTATTCTGGTACAACACCGCCGTCTGGCCGATCTCGCTGGAATCCTCCTCCTGCCGGATGGTGCTCAACCAGGACGGCTCCATCCAGCTCCAGATGGGCGAGACGGAGATCGGCCAGGGCGCGGACACTGCCTTTGCGCAGATGGCCGCAGAAACGCTCGGCATCCCGTTTGCGGACGTGCACGTGATCTCCACGCAGGATACGGACGTAACGCCCTTCGGCCTCGGCGCGTACGCTTCGCGGCAGACGTATATCGGCGGCTTCTCCATCAAGCAGACGGCGCTCATGCTCAAGGAGCGCATCCTCAAATATGCCTACGAACTCACCCGCATGCCGCCCTTTGAGATGGACGTCGTAGATGGGAACATCCTCCGCAAAAGCGACGGCCGTGTGCTCATGTCCCTCGGGGAGCTCGCCACGGAGGCGCTTTACAGCCTTTCCCACAGCGAGCACATCACGGCGGAGAGCACCTACCAGGTCAAGAGCAACGCCTATTCCTTCGGCTGCTCGCTCGCGGAGGTGGAGGTGGACATCCCGCTTTGCAAGGTGAAGCTCCTCAACATCGTGAACGTGCATGACTGCGGCAGGCTCATCAACCCCGCCCTCGCGGAAGCGCAGGTACACGGCGGCATGAGCATGGCCATCGGCTACGGGCTTTCCGAACAGCTTTTGTTCGACGAAAAGACGGGCAGGCCGCTCAACAACAACCTGCTCGATTACAAGCTTTCCACCATGATGGATCACCCGGATATCGCCGCCCGCTTCGTGGAGAATTACGAGCCCACGAGCGCATACGGCACGAAGGCGCTCGGCGAGCCGCCGGCCTGCCCCGGCGCGCCCGCGATCCGAAACGCCATCCTGAACGCCACAGGCGTCGCCTTCGACCGGATCCCGATCACACCTCACCTCCTCTTTGCCCGCTTCAAAGAGGAAGGGCTGCTTTAACGAAAGGGGGAAGCAAAATGTACGACATCAAGGCATTATACGAAGCCGAAAGCGTGCGCCACGCGGTGGAGCTGCTGCTCGCGCACCCGGAAGCGAGGGTCATCGCCGGCGGGAGCGACGTGCTGATCCAGATCCGCGAGGGCAAGCTCGCCGGGGCGACGCTCGTTTCCATCTATGGCCTCAACGAGCTGCGCGGCGTTGCGATGGAAGCGGACGGGACCCTCCGCATCGGGGCGCTGACAAGCTTTTCGCACATTGCGAAGGACCCGCTCATCAAGGCGCACATCCCCGTGCTGGGCGAGGCCGTGGATATGGTAGGCGGCCCGCAGATCCGCAACATCGGCACCATCGGCGGCAACACCTGCAACGGCGTGACGAGCGCGGATTCCGCCGCAACGCTCGTAGCCTATGACGCGGTCGTGGAGCTCACGGGGGCGGAGGGCGTGCGTCTGGTGCCCATCCGGGAGTTCTACATCAAGGCCGGGCAGGTGGACCTGCGCCCCGGCGAGATCGAAACGGCGATCCGCATCCCAAGGGAGAGCTACGCGGGCTATCAGGGCCATTACATCAAATACGCGATGCGCAACGCCATGGACATCGCAACTTGCGGCTGTTCCGCGAACGTGAAGCTTTCGGCGGACAAAAAGACCGTCGTAAGCGCGCGGCTCGCCTACGGCGTGGCGGGGCCGGTGCCGATGCGCGCACCCTCCGCGGAGGCCGCGGCGAACGGCAAGCCCGTCTCCCCGGAGACGGTCGAAGCGTTTGCAAAGGCCGCGCTTGCGGACGTGAACCCGCGCACGAGCTGGCGTGCAACGAAGGAATTCCGCCTGCACCTTGTGGAAGAGCTGGCGCGGCGTACGCTGACGGAAGCGATCAAACGGAGCGGAGGTGAACTCTGATGCATGAAACGCAATACAAACTTGTGAAGTGTACGGTCAACGGCAAGCCTGTGCAGAAGATGGTGGACGTGCGCGCGTCGCTCACGGATCTGCTGCGCAACGATTTCAGCCTCAATTCCGTGAAGAAGGGCTGCGAGGTGGGCGAGTGCGGCGCGTGCAACGTGCTCATCGACGGGGAGTGCTTCAACTCCTGCATCTACCTTGCTGTTTGGGCCGATGGAAAGAACATCCGCACGCTGGAAGGCCTCCTCGGCCCAAACGGCGAGCTTTCGGACATCCAGCAGGCATTCATTGACGAGGCGGCCGTGCAGTGCGGCTTCTGCACGCCGGGCTTCATCATGACGGCGGTGGAGATCCTCGAATCTGGCAAGGAATATACGCGCGGCGAGCTGCGCAAGCTGCTCTCCGGCCACCTCTGCCGCTGCACGGGGTATGAAAACATCCTCAACGCCGTGGAAAAGACGATGCTGCGCAGGCAGGGGAAATTGACAACGGATAATTGACAATGGGCAATCGGGGGCGCGCCGGAGGGCGCGCCTTTTTGCCAAAGGAGCCTTTTGGAATCTTTGCAGCCCAAACCTCCCTCCCTGAGGGAGGTGGCAGCGGCGTTTATCGCGACAGTTCGGATCGGCTGCGCGGGTAAGACAATCCTCAGTCCGCTTCGCGGACAGCTCCTTTGCCAAAGGAGCCTTTTGGAATGTGCGCTTCCGTGCGCTATCCGAATACGAAAACCGTTGGAGTTCACCACTCCCAAACGTCCCCTTTTGAAAGGGGGTGGCGGCAGCGTAGCTGCCGGCGGGGGATTGCCTTACCAAGACGCCGCCCTGTAAAGCAAGCGCCGTGACGGAGGATTGCCGAACCCCATTGATCCTGAAAGCCAGGACGGGCGCGCCATGCGGCGCGCCCGTCCTTGTATGCGTTGTGTTCCGCTGCGTTATTGCTGCGAAGCCACCCAGGCGTCCAGCTTGGGCGAGATCAGGTTGAAATAGCTCGGCCCGATGGAGAGGAACGCCTCGTTGAAGGCGCGCAGGTCAAACTTTTCGCCCAGCTCGGCCTGCGCGTCCCGCAGCTCCTGCTGCAAGAGCGAGTACCCCAGCGCATACTCCAGGTAATAAAACGGGTCGTCCAGTGCGATCTCGAAATAGGCCGGCACGAGCTGTGCGGCGGTTTCCTCATCGAAATACGGCGCAACATGTTCTGCAACGGCCGCTTCATCCCAACCATAATAATGCACGCCGATGCTCAGCAGTGCCGGCAGCAGCAGGCCGGAGATACGTTCGTTCGTGCTCATGAGTACGCAGTAATTGTTGCTGAAATCCATGTTGTATTCGTCAAAGAAGTTCTCCGCGTATTGGGACCAGCTCTCGTAATACCCGGTCAGGTTCATGTTCTGGCGGTGCCAGCCCGTCTCCTCCAGGAGGCCGCGCAGGTAAATATAGTGGTACATGTGCCCCGGATACCCCTCGTGTGCAATGGTATCGAGCAGGCACGGATCATCCTCCATCGTCTTGACGTTGATGATGATCGTGTTCTCGCTCGCGTCATCAACCGGGGGAACGAGGTAGGCGGCCGGGCTGAACTGGTCCTCGAGCTCCTCCGGCACGTCGATAAAGCGCACCGAATGCGCGGGCAGCTCCGGGTAATAGCCCGCCATCAGCTCCTCGAGCAGGGCAAGGTTTTCCTCGGAGGTGCCAACGCTAAGGTCAATCGTCCCATACTGCTCCAAGGCTTCCTCATCCGTATAGAGGATGGTGATGAGCTTCTTGTATTCCGCCTTGATCTCGTTTTCGAGCAGCGTCACCGCTTCCTCCGGCGTGAGGCTGGAGCAGGCGGCGGCGTTAAGCCCTTCCTCGAAGTAGGCAAGGCCTTCCGCGCCGTGCTCGTGCAGCGCGCCCGTGCCCGCGCAGGAGCCGCGCAGTGCGTCGAGCCCGTCATAAAGCGTTTGATACGCTTCAAGCAGCGCATCCACCGCGGCTTCGTTTTCCGCAAGGTAGACCGCCTCCACGTCGGCATCCAGGCCAAGCTGCGCGAGCGAATCCCCAAACGTCGCATAAAGGAAGCAGCTCTCCCCAGCGTCCGCGAAATCCTTGATCTGCTCCAGCACCTTGTTGAGCGTCACATCGTTCATGAACGTGCCGCGTTCGGCCTTCTCCTGCTCAAAGCGGAGCACATCCTCCGCGACATAGCGCGCCGCGTCCGCGAGCAGGCCGAGGTAGTTCTCTGCATCCTGCTCATTGTCAAGCTCGTAAAGCACAAAGTTGAACGGCAGGTTGGTGTGCAGGCCGTTGTAGGGGGAAAGCACCTCCTCGTAATAGTAGGAATCCATGCCTTCCGCATAGGCGGAGAGCTCCTGCTCGATGGTGTCATAGGTGAGCTGCTCGGTTTCCGAAAGCGCACTGCGGTCGATCTGCCGCAGTTCAGCTAGGAACTCGCCGTATTCGGCAGCGGTGCGCGCCGCTTCTTCATAGCTCAGCTCGCCCCAGGTGGCATCCGGCATTTCGACGCCGAGCGCCTCCGGGTCTTTGAGCGCCAGCTTCAGGGTGAGCGGGTCGCTCTCCACGTCCTTTTTAAAGAGCGCGAGATCGAGCGCGGCAAGCTGCTCGCTTGCGTTCCGCGCGGAGGTCCCAGCGGGCGCAGGGCTTGCCGTTGGCGCGGAGGGCTCAAGGGGATTGGTCAGGCCGGAACAGCCCACGAAGCCGAGCGCCAGGGAAAGCGCCAGGCACAGGGCAAGCAGCCGGATAGAATGCTTCATCGTGTGAAAAACTCCTTTCGCGCGGCGCCCGCTGCGCGGGGAAACCGCATACTCATTATAACGGTATCACAGTCATGCAAAATCCACAACATCTTGTGGCGAAAAAATCCGGAGAGGCCTACGCGGAAAAAACAAGCGAAATTGCCGCTTTTCCGTGCAGATTCGCTTGTTGACAAACGCGCGCATTTAAATTAGAATAGTAATGCTGTATTGTAAAGGCACGATATGGCAACACACTGTGTTGCGCGGGTGTAGCTCAGTGGCAGAGCGCCGGCTTCCCAAGCCGGTCATGTGGGTTCGATTCCCATCACCCGCTCCAACAACTCCCGTTTTCATGCGGGAACAACAAGCGACAAATTTTAGGAGGAATGTTTCGCAATGGCAAAGGCAAAATTTGAACGCACGAAACCGCACGTAAACATTGGCACGAT
>UREK01000042.1 GCA_900546845.1 uncultured Eubacteriales bacterium | reverse complement strand
GGAAGCCGCCCCTGCGGCGACACAGCGCGACCATTGCGAACTGTGGGGCCTGTCACGGCGCGAGCCGTGACTGAGGATTGCCGTATCTGCTGGAACAAATCTTTTCCCGCACATGAAATAGGGGGGCGTAATGAAACACGAATTACTGCCGCGCGATAAAAAGCTGCGGCCGCGCGCCGCTGAGCTGAGAAGGCTGGCTACCCCGGAAGAAAATCATCTGTGGTATGATTTTCTCCGCCCCTATCCTGTTCAGTTCAACCGCCAGCGGATTATCGGGGAATATATCGTTGATTTCTACTGTGCGAAGGCAAGGCTCGTGATCGAATTGGATGGGACGCAGCATTATACGAACCCGGCCATGGAATACGATTCCATTCGCACCGCCTTTTTTGAAAGCATGGAAGTGATGGTACTGCGTTTCTCGAACCTGGAGATCAGAACGCAATTTGACGCGGTGTGCCGGGCGATTGACCTTGCGGTAAGGAGCAGAATCTGAATGCCGGCGCGCGGCTCACGGAATGCGCGCGAACAAAAGGGCGGCCAGCGGCCGCCCCTGCTATTGCACAAACAGATTCTTTCCACCGCAAATCCTTACCATCCGGCGAACACTGCGAATTGTATCGCAAGCCCCGAAGTGCTATAATATATTATCGAAAATATGGGCGCAAGCCCAAGCATTTTTGGAGGCAGAATGGACACGCTTTCTCCGGCCGCCCGCACCTGGGCGGAAATCGACTGCAACGCACTGCTGCACAACTTCAACATCGCAAAGCGCACGGGCAAAAAGGTCATGTGCGTCATCAAAGCGGACGCCTACGGCCATGGCGCCGTGCGCTGCGGCCGCTTTTTGGAACGCCACGGCGCGGATGCGTTCGCGGTCGCCTGCTTGCAGGAGGCGCTCGACCTGCGCGCGGGCGGCATTACGAAGCCGATCCTCATCCTTGGGCACACGGGCGCAGAATACGCAAATCAGCTCGCGTCGCATACCGTCACGCAGACGGTTGTGGATGAATCCGCCGCGCAGGAGCTCAGCGAAGCCGCGCGCGCGGCTGGCGTTACCGTGGACGTACACATCAAGCTCGATACGGGCATGTCCCGCGCGGGGCTGCTCGCCCAGGGCGCGGAAAACGGCATGGAAGCCGCGCATGCGGCGGAGCGCATCTGCCACCTGCCAAACCTGCGCGTGACCGGTATGTATACGCATTTCTCCGTCGCGGATACGCCCTCCGAGGATGCTTACACCGCATGGCAGCTTGAAAACTATATGCGCGTTTACAATTACCTCTGCGAAAAGGGTCTCCGCCCAGCGACGTGCCACACCAGCAACAGCGCCTGCATCCTTTCGCACCCGGAGACGCAGATCGACATGGTGCGCGAGGGCGTCATGCTTTATGGCATGTATCCGGACAGCGTGCCGCAGCAGGGCGAGCTGCGTCCGGTGATGACGCTCAAGACCCGCGTTTCCCAGGTGCGCGACCTGCCCGCCGGCACGACCGTCAGCTATGGCCGCACCTACAAGAGCGAAACGCCCTTCCGCACGGCCGTGATGCTTGCAGGCTATGCGGATGGCTACCCGCGCAGGCTCTCCAACAACACGACCGTGACCATCCGCGGCAAGCGCTACCCGCAGGTGGGCCGCATCTGCATGGATATGTGCATGGCGAACATCACCGGCGCGGGGGAGATCAAGCGCGGCGACGAGGTTACGCTCATCGGCGGCGATTCCATCACCTGGGAGGAAGCGGCCGAGAAGGTCGGCACCATCAATTACGAGCTGACCTGCCTCATCACGGCGCGCACCAAGCGGATCTACCGCAACGAGGATTAATCGGCGGAGGGGAGAAGGGAAGAAGGCTCCCTCCCTGAGGGAGGCTTGGGCAGCAAAGATTCCCAAAGGCTCCTTTTGAAAGGAGCTGTCATGGCGCAAGCCATGACTGAGGATTGTTCCCGCCGCAGCGGTTAACCCGTTCGGCAGCGCATTGCCGTGGCGGCCCATCCCCTCGCCCCTTCCCGGCGCGGGAAGGGGGATGAGGTGCGAAGGGGCTGCGCCCCTTCACCGCCGCACGGGAGCGCACAAACTCAAAAGGCTCCCTCTCTGAGGGAACTGCCGCCGCAAGGCGGCTGAGGGAGTTGGAGACACGGCTTCTTCCGCTTCCGTTTCGCCAGCAGCATACCAACGCAAACTCCCTCCGTCCGCGCTTGCGCGCTGCCACCTCCCTCGGGGAGGGAGGCTTGGGCAGCAAAGATTCCCAAAGGCTCCTTTTGAAAGGAGCTGTCCGCGAAGTGGACTGAGGATTGTTCCCGCCGCATCCCCAACCGGTGCTTGGCTTTTCAAAAGGAGGAACGCATATGCCCGTTTGGCTCATGATCCTGCTGGGCGCGGCGGCGCTGATCCTCCTTGGCGTTTTCATCGTTTCGGCTTACGTGGTGCGCTACCTGCTGCACCAGCCGCGCGATACGCGGGAAAACGCAGAGGCGAAGGAGATCGAGCGCGGCAACCTCACGCCCGGCGAGCTTGGCGCGCTCCCGCTGGAAGCGTTCACCATCAGAACCTTCGACGGGCTTGCGCTGCGCTGCGCCTGGCTGCGCTGCGGCCGGGAAACCAAGCGCGTGGCCGTGATCGTGCACGGGTTCGGCAGCCGCTATGAGCACGTGCTCAAATATGCGAAGCTGTATACGGCGCGCGGCTATGACGCGCTGCTGTTTGACCACCGGCACTGCGGCGAGAGCGCGGGGAGCAAGACCACCATGGGCTACCTGGAACGGCACGACCTCATGCAGCTCGTCGCGTTTGCGCGCGCGGACAAGGGCGAGGGCGCGTTCGTCGGCGTACATGGGGAGTCCATGGGCGGTGCTACGGTGCTGCTTGCCGCCTGCATGGAGGAGCCGCCGGATTTTGCCGTTGCGGACTGCCCGTACGCGGATCTGACGGAGGAGGCAGCCTATGACCTGCGCGTCCTCTGCCGGCTCCCCGCATGGCCGTTCATCCCCGTGGCCAGCCTGCTGATGCGGCTTCGCGCGGGCTTCTTCTTCTCGGCGGTATCGCCCCTGCGGGAGATCGAGGCGCGCGGCGGCCTGCCGGAGGTGCCGGTTCTTTTCATACACGGCATGGAGGATAAGCTCATCCCCTATGTGGCGAGCGAGAAACTTTATGCCGCGAAGCGGGGGAGGAAAGCGCTCTGCCTGGTGGAAGGCGCGGGGCACGCACGCAGCATCGTACGGGCACGCGCGCACTACAGCGAAACGCTGTACGCATTCTTGGATGAATTTGCGGGGGAGCCTGCATGACCAAATACCATTTCATTAATCATCAATCATCAAACAGGAGGGACCCAATGAAGAAGATCTTTATCAGCGCGGACATTGAAGGCACGTCCGGCATTGCGCACTGGAACGAGACGGAGCGCAGCGTGCCGCATGATTACGACTATTTTGCCGGCCAGATGACCCGCGAGGTCGCGGCGGCCTGCGAGGGTGCGCACGCGGCGGGCGCGGAGGAAGTGCTCGTCAAGGATGCGCACGACAGCGGCCGCAACCTGAACCCGGCGAAGCTGCCTGAATATGCCCGCGTGTTCCGCGGCTGGGCATGCCACCCGTATTCGATGATGTTCGGCCTTGATAAGAGCTTTGACGGCGTTGTGTTCACCGGCTACCACAGCGCGGCGCAGATGAACTGCAACCCGCTTTCCCATACGATGAACACCGGCAACAACTACGTGAAGATCAACGGCGAGCTTGCGAGCGAGCTGATGATCAACTCCCTGACAGCCTCTTACGTCGGCGTGCCGGTCTATTGCGTTTGCGGCGACCGCGGGCTCTGCGAGTGGATGCAGAGCGTGAACCCGAACATCGCGGCTGTGCCCACGAGCGAAGGCTTCGGCAACGGCACGCTCGGCATGCATCCGGAGGTGGCGGTCCGCACCATCAAAAAGACGGTGGAGGAAGCCATCCGCACCCACAAGCCGGAGGAATGCATGTTCCCCATGCCGGCGCACTTCGTTGCGGAGATCAACTTCAAGGAGCATACCCGCGCCACGCGGGGCGGCTTCTATCCCGGCGCGCAGCAGGTGGACTCCCGTACCGTCCTCTTTGAGAGCAACGACTGGTGGGAGGTTCTCAAGTTCTTCAGCTTCGTGCTGTAGGCGGATTTGGAAGATTGGAGGCGCGTCTCAGGTCATCGGCAAAGGTCAAAGACCTTTGCCGATGCGGTTGCAATTTGCAACTGCTCGCTTTGCTTGCGGCCGCTGCAAATTGTAAAGAAAGCCTTGCTGAGCAAGGCTTTTTTGGTTCCGGCGCGCATGTCGCCGGGACCGATTAAAGCCTCCGGAGCCGCGGCCCCCGAACCCTAAGGAATTTGGTGATGAGTGCCTATTTGCGCTGCCTGCGAGGGAGGCACAGGGCGGGCCCGCTAAAAAATGCCGTAATCCTTGGCTTAACAGCGATAAGGAACTAATCACTTATCAACCATCTGTTAGCTGACGGTTCCGAGGTGCATACGGACAGTCTTGCTTGATTTTAGGCCGGACAAAATTGAACGGCACAGAACTTCGTGAAAAAGCGAAGTCCTGTGCCGTTCATTATTTTTTGCGTTTCTTCCCCCGCTGACTGCCCTGCCGGATTTGGATTTTTTTGGACTTTTGCAGAATGCCGATCAGCGTCACAAACTCCTCTTTTGTGATGGCGTCGTAGTCGATGCCTAGGCTGGCGAGATAGAGCCTGGCCTGCTTCTCCTGTGGACTGCCCTCAAAGGATATGGCCTCATGCAGACCACGTTTCACTTCCTCGGCGTTGTGCCCAGTAGCACGTCCGCAGAAATGTTGTAAAACCGACACAGCACGACGAAGTGACGAAGGGGCAGTTCGTTCGCGCCCCGTTCGTAGCGTGCGTACATCGTTTGCGATGTGCCGAGAACCTCCGCAATCTGTGATTGCGTGAGGCCATTGTCCTCTCGCAACGCGCGCAAGCGTTCCATATAATCCGGTATCATTGATGCACCTCCCGTATATTCGGACGGTACAATTTTAACGCAGTACAAAGATTTACTATTGACTTTAGTAAATATCTTTACTATAATAAACGAGACAGCACGAAAATGTGTCGAAAGAAAGGAGTAAATGCAATGAGATGTTACTATCATCCAGACAGGGAGATCGTCGCGACTTGCACGGAATGCGGCAAGGGGCTATGCAAGGAGTGTGCCTCGAAATGGGATCCCGTCCTATGCGACGACTGCGCACGGGAACGGATCGCGGATAAACGTGTGGCACTCCGCCGCTCAATTAGCGCAGGCGTTGTGATTATGGTGCTCGGTCTTGTCGTTGGGATTGTGCAGGCAATCGGTGCGGGTAACTGGACTTACGTACTCGGTGGAATCGCCTATGGCTATATGCTCGGCGGAATCCCGAGCGGTTGGACGGTGCTGAACAAAATTCAGCCGAACATGTTCATATTCCTTCCTGTCATCGGGTGGCTCATCTATTTTTCTGTCAAATTTTTCCTCGCTTACTTCGTGGGGCTTGTCGCGTTCCCGCTGAACATCTATCGCTATTGGAAAGGCAAAAAGGAAGCGGACGCACTTGAAGAAAATTTGAGACAATGATTTTCTTTTTCGACAAACATATACTTCTGATCATCCTTATTGCGGTTTTGGCTGTCCTGTTATGCTTTGCCGAGGTGGTCACGGAGTGCATCGTGGAGTATGCCGTTATTTTTGCCGGAGCGCTGCTTGTTCTTTGGGTCTGCAACACGGTGCGTATCGCTGTTTTGCTGTGCGGTTCGGGAAGCCGGGTGCGCGGCATCGCGGCAACCGCTTTCTATGCCCTGCCGCAGCCGTTCGTCATCCGATTCGGTTATTTGGAAATGCTTCGGGAACTTCCGAAGCATGGTGAAGTCGCCGCAGGCATTGATTTTCTGTTGATGGTTGCGGTTTACGCAGCGGTAAGTTTCGGGTGGAATCAACTCATCATGAAAGATAAGGTGGGTTTGTTCGGGACAGTATTTTGGACGGCGGCATACTTCTCATTTTCAATTGTTCTCATCGGTTTATGCCTTTGACCGTTTCATTCGTGAGTATCAAATCTAAGAGCATGGGGACAGGAATGAGATATGGTGGTGGAGCGTATTGATACGTTCCACCACCATGCCATTGTCTGGAGGTCAGCATTCCCAACCTGTCCGGCAAGCTGCGGCGCGGTTCTCTACGCTACCACGAGACTGTGGAGCTTGCGGATGCGCTGGGCTATGACATCGTATGGCAGAAGCGGAAGCGGTGAAGTGGTAGTGGGCAAGTTTTGCTCAGCAGCAGAGTTGCGAAATCAAGTGGCAGTACGGGAGTGTGTTGACAAGCAATATATCTTTGCCTTTGATTTTCCACTTGCGGAAAAAAACAAAAGCATACAAGAGAGCCAAAGCCGTAAAATCTATCAAGTATTTCATAGTAACACCTTTTTCAAATCCCGATTTGCCGCTTTCCTGCAGCCAGTATAGCACACAGCCAGGAGAAAGTAAAAGGCAAAAGAAAATCGACAAACCTCTTGTCGAAGTTTGTCGATTTCTGGCGTCCCCGGCGCGATTCGAACGCGCGGCCTTTCGCTTAGGAGGCGAACGCTCTATCCTGCTGAGCTACGGAGACAGGGGTATCTTTTCTGGGGCCGCCGCTCGCTGCGGCGGCTGAAAAGCAACATTTATTATACGGGACAGGGGCATACTTGTCAATCCGTCCGTTGCGGGGGAACCCTGCTGTTCTGTTCCTTACACGTCCCCATGGCCGATGCGCGTAAGCGAATCGTTCGCGCCGATCATCACGAGCACGTCGCCCGCGCGGAGCGGCGCTTTCGGGTCGAGCGTTACAATGATCTCTTCGCCGCGGCGGATGGCGATCACGGAAACGCCGAAGCGGTTGCGCACGTTGATCTCAACAAGCGTTTTGCCGATCCATGCCGCGGGGATCAGCGTCTCGTTGATGCTGTATTTGTCGGAAAGATCGAGGTAGTCGATGATGCTGCCCGAAACCAGGGAACGCGCGAGGCGCACGCCGGCCTCGTGCTCCGGCAGGACGACCTTGTCCGCGCCGGTCTTTTCCAACAGGCGCGCGTGCAGCCGGTCGGCCGCTTTGGCGATCACGAGCTGCGCGCCCTGCTCCTTGACGAGCACGGTTGTCAGGATGGAGGCGCGGATGTCATCGCCTACGCTGATGATCACGCAGTCGAAATTGCGCACGCCGATGCGCCGGAGCGCGCGTTCGTCCGTGGTATCCGCAACGACGGCATGCGTTACGGAATCCGCGACGGCTGCGACGCGCGCTTCATCACGGTCCACGGCAAGAACCTCGTGGCCAAGGGTGCAGAGCGTCTCCGCGACGCTGGTGCCGAAGCGGCCCATGCCGATGATAGCAAACGATTTTTCATGTTTGGACATGTTGCGGTTCCTTTCCCGGCGTGCAAGGCTAGCCGATCAGAATGTTGCCCTCCGGATAGCGGACGGCGGGGTCGTCCGTCCGCCCGCCGATGGCGAGCGCGATGGTCATGATTCCCGCGCGGCCCAGATACATCATGGCGCAGAGGAGCGCGCGCGTGAAGGTGGAGGCGGATACGGTCAGGCCGGCTGTGAGGCCGACTGTGCCGAGCGCCGAGGTCGCTTCAAAGAAGAAGTCCAGGAAGTCCAGATTCGCGTGCGAATGCTGCTCTGCGAGCGTGATGCCGATGAGCGCCGCGGACAGCACAAGCACGGCGATGATCGCAAGGCAGAGCGCCCGGCGCACGGAAACAGCGGAAAGCCTGCGGCCAAACAGCTCGGTATCCCGGTGGTTGCGGATGCAGGCATGGGCGGTCAGCAGAAGCACCGCCACGGAGGTGACCTTGATGCCGCCTGCCGTACCGGCGGGGCTGCCGCCGATGATCATCAGGATGGATGAAAGGAACTTGCTTGCGTCCGTGAGCGTTTCCTGCGGGATGGTGTTGAACCCGGCCGTGCGGCAGGTGACGGACTGGAACAGCGCAGCCAGCGCTTTTTGCGGGGCCGTGAGGCCGCCCATCGTCGCCGGATTGCCCGCTTCAAACACCAGGAAAAGCACGGCGCCAAAGAGGATCAGCGCGCCGGAGGCCAGGAGCACCAGCTTGGCGTGCATGGAAAGGCGCGAGAAGCGCCTTTGCTCCCGGAGCTCGGCGATCACCGAAAAGCCGAGGCCGCCGGTGACGATCAGCGCCATGATGGTGAAGTTCACGAGCGGGTCCCCCACATACCGCGTGAGGGAGGAGAAGCCGCCCATCAGGTCGAACCCGGCGTTGCAGAAGGCGGAGACGCTGTGGAACACACTGAGCCAGACGCCGTGCAGCCCGTAATCCGGCACGAAGCGCAGGCACAGGAGCACCGCGCCGCAGGCTTCAATGAAAAAGGTATATTTGGCTGCGCTTATGCAGAGGTGGATGATTCCCTGCAGCCGGTCCTCCCCGAAGGATTCCGCGAGCGTCATGCGGCTGCGCAGGGAGATGCGCCTGCGCGTTGCACGGAACAGCAGCGTCGCGGCTGTCATGAAGCCGAGGCCGCCCATCTGGATGAGCGCGAGGATCACGATCTGCCCGAACAGCGTGAAGTACGTCCCCGTATCGACCACGACGAGGCCGGTTACGCAGGAGGCAGACGTTGCGGTGAAGAGCGCGTCGAAAAAGCTCAGCGGCTTCCCGCGGGAGGCAATGGGCAGCATCAAAAGCAGCGTGCCGGTCAGCGCGACGCAAAGAAAGCCCAACGGAAGGATCCGGATGGGGCTGATGCCCTTATGATAGCGTTTTTGCTCCGACGGTCGAATCATCTTGCGGCCTATTATACCACGCAGAATACAAACATGCGAGATAAAATAAAGGCGAAGCGGAGCGGATATTGCTTTGACGCAAAATCCATGGTAGCATAGACAATGTTGGATAAACCAAACCGGAACGGAACGAACCGTATAGCGCAGGGATGCAAAGGACGAATCACAAACAAAAAAGGAGCGTTTGCTGGTATGTATGATCTGATCATTCGCAATGCAAGGGTTGTGGACGGGACGGGCGCGCCGTGGTATCGCGCCGACATAGCGGTGGAGGGCGGCCGGATCGCCGCGATCGGGAAACTTACCGGCCCGGCACGCGAGACCGTGGACGCAGCGGATCATTACCTCGCGCCGGGCTTTATCGACATCCATTCCCACAGCGACGACAGCATTTTGAAATGCCCAACGGCGGAAAGCCGCATCCTGCAGGGGGTGACGACGGAGATTGCCGGGAACTGCGGCGCGTCCGTCGGGCCTGCGCCGGAGGGGAAGGAAGGCGGATGGCCGAGCATGGCTGCGTTCCTTTCCGCGGTGGAAAAGGCTTCGCCCTCGGTGAACCTCGGCATGCTCGTGGGGCATGGCGCGGTGCGTGCCTGCGCGATGGGCTACGGCGCAGGAAAGCCGACGCAGGCGCAGCTTGCGCGGATGCGCGAGCTTGTGGCGGAGGCCATGGAGGCGGGCGCATTCGGCGTCAGTTCCGGGCTGATCTACCCGCCCAGCAGCTATGCGGACACCGAAGAGCTCATCGAGGTCGCAAAGGCGGCAGCGCCCTATGGCGGCTATTACGCTACGCATATGCGCGGCGAGGGCAGGACCGTCGTACGGGCGACGGAGGAGGCGCTCCGTATCGCGCGGGAAGCGGGCGTTGCGCTGCAGATTTCCCACCACAAGGTCACCTATAAGCCGGATTGGCAGGTGAGCTGCTTCACGACGACCGCGATGATCGCGCGCGCGCGGCGGCAGGGGCTGGACGTGATGTGCGACCAGTATCCGTACCGCGCTTCTGCGACGACGCTCTCGGTCAACATCCCGGAATGGGCGTTTGACGGCGGCGTGCCTGCGCTGATGGAGCGCTTGAAGAATCCGGAGCTGCGCGCACGGGTGCGCGATGAAATGGAAGAATCCCACCGCGGGCGCTGGGGCGACCTGTTCGTTTCCTATGTTACGACGGAGGAAAACCAGTGGATGGCGGGGCGATCCATCCCCGAGATCGCGCAGCGGCTCGGCGTGGAGCCTGCGGATGCGCTCATCGACATCGTGATTGCGGAGAACGACCACGTAGGCGAGATTTCCTTTGGCATGTGCGAGGAGGACATCGAGCATGTCATGAAGCAGCCCTACGTGATGACGGGCTCGGACGGCGGCGCGATGCCGCTCGACGAGCCGGGCAAGCCGCACCCGCGCAATTACGGCACGTTCGTGCGTGTGCTTGCGCATTATTGCCGGGATAGGAGGCTTTTCCCGCTAGAGACAGCCGTGCACAAGATAACGGGGCTCCCGGCGGCGCGCCTCCGGCTTTCCGAGCGCGGGGCGATCAAGCGGGGCATGTGCGCCGATCTGGTGCTGTTCGATTTCGACGCGCTCAGGGACACGCCGGATTTCACGAACCCGCAGCAAGCCTGCGCGGGAATTTTGAAGGTATACGTCAACGGTGTGCTCACCGCGGAGAACGGCCGCCATACGGGCGCGCGCGCAGGCGGCGTGCTGCGCCGGGCGCGCGGATAAGGAGGGGTATCTATGAAAATCGACCGGCAGCGGCTTTTGACGGCCGCGCAAACGGCGCAGGCTTCGATGGCGCGCAACAAGGTTCCCGGGCTTGCGATGGCATTTCTCTGCGGCGGCGCGCAGGTGGCGGCGGAGACGCTCGGCCTCGCGGACCCGGTGCGCAACCGCCCCGTGACGATGCGGACGCATTTTGAGGCGGCTTCGCTGACGAAGCCCGTGTTTGGCTACCTGGTGCTCCGGCTCGCGGAAGCGGGCGTGCTCAGGCTGGATGTGCCGCTGTGTGAATACCTGCCGGAGGGTCTGCCTACGGAGGACCCGCGCTTTGCGGCAGCCACGGCTGAGCATGTACTTTCTCACGGCACGGGGCTCCCCAACTGGGGGAAGCGCCCGCTTCCGCTTTCGTTCGCGCCGGGCGGCGGCTTTCAGTATTCCGGAACCGGCTATGCGTTTTTGCAGGCGGCGGTGGAACGCCTGACCAGCCGCCGGCTGGATGACCTGCTGCAAACGGAGCTGTTCGACCCCCTCGGCATGGAGGATGCTGCGATGATCTGGACGCGGCCGCTCAACCACACGCTTGCGGCCACGTGGGACGAAGCGGGCGCGCAGGAACCCCAGCGCAGGAGCGCGCGGCACACGGTTGGCCTGGAACCGAACGCGGCGTTTTCGCTGTATGTGACGATTGCAGATTATCCAAAGTTCCTCACGCAGCTCCTTTCAGAGGAGCGCTTCGCTTCACGCGTGCGCGCGGTGCGCAACCCCGCAGGGCACGGCGTGGAGTGGGGCCTGGGCTGGGGGCTTTACAAGGAGCTGATCTGGCATTGGGGCGACAACGGCGGCTTCAAATCCTTCGTTTGCTTTGATCCGGACACGCGGGACGCGCTCCTGATCCACACCAACGGCGCGAACGGGCTTGCCACGTGTTTCGACGTGGCGGAGCACTGCACGGGCTTCGATTTTTCGGACGTCGCGGCCATGATCGCCGAGGCGGAATGAACGGGCGCAACCGCTGGATTATATGCCGCGCGACATCCGCCGCCAGGCAATCCTCCGTCAGCGCTCGCGCGCTGCCACCCCCTTTCAAAAAGGGGGCGTTTGGGGGTGGTGAACTCCAGCGGTTTTCGTATTCGGACAACGCTTGAAAGCGCATTAACCAAAAGGCTCCTTTGGCAAAGGAGCTGGCAGCGCGCAGCGCTGACTGAGGATT
>UREK01000041.1 GCA_900546845.1 uncultured Eubacteriales bacterium | reverse complement strand
ATCTACACACTGCATATCGTCGGCAGCGTCAGATGTGTATAAGAGACAGCACCTACACCGTGCCCACCACCGAAGCGCGCAACGTTGTCTTCAACATCGTGGGCGAGGACGGCGTAGGGCAGCAGTATTCCGACAAAACGCAAAGCTACGCCGTACGCAAATACATCGACCCTTCGCTCATCGGCATAGATTTTTCAGCTGCGGTCGTGGAGACGCTCAACAGCGCGGGATCCATCACCGTGAATTTCACCGTGACGAACACCGGCAGCCTCACCATGGAGGACATGGTGCTGCGGGAAAGCGAATACGGCGAGATCTACCGGTTGGATACCTTTGCGCCGGGCACGCAGACCATCAACCAGAAGGTGAACGTCGGCACGCCGCGCGATCTGACCTTTACACTCGAGATCGCCGACCCCTCCGGCAATCTTTACACCTATACCGCCTACATTACGGCAGATTACGTCGGCACAGCCGCCTCTACGGATGAAACGCCCGCGATCGAAACGCCGGCTGACCTTGTGGCGGAGGTCGGCTCCTCCGTAAGTTCCGCGCTGCGCACAGTGCTCATCGTGCTCGCCGTGCTGACGGTTGTCGCAGGCGTGGCGCTCGTTATCCTTTCCGCGCTTGAGAAGAAGGAGCGGGAACGCATCGCGCGCCGCCGCGCCGCCCGGGAGCGCAAGCTGCGCGAGCAGGCGCTTGAGGCCGCGGGCATGCTGCCCCGCAGCCGCACCAGCCTCCCGCCGGATAACGGTACCACGCGCATCCCACCCACAAGGAAATAAACGCAGGTCCAAACGGGGCCGCGTTCCGGCGCACCAATAAAATAGGTTTCAGCGGCAGACATTTCGCCTGCCGCTGTTTTTGCGCCGCGCCGCATGATGATGGATAAGAGCACTTCCCTAATTCGATTTATGCCATAATGCAGCCAATCAGGAGCTGCATGTCTGATGAAAGAGTTGAAAAAACGGATAGGAATTTCATCCTTGTGAAGCATGAGATACAAACCGGTAAAGGGGCATGGGAAGCCGCTCGGCTTTCCATGCCCCTTTTTATGCAGAAGCCGGGCAGCATTGCAGCGCTGCCCGGAGAAACGCTTTTGATTTTATCGGCTATATCAGCTCCACGGAGACGAAGCGGAAGCCAAGCGGCGCGTTGCTGTCTACCGTGAGGGTTAGCACGAGCGCGGTAAGCTCACCCGCTTCCTCTGTGCCGGGGATCCCATAAAGCAGCATGCCGTAAAGCACGAGCGTTTCGCCTGTGCGCACGGCTTCGTCCACGCGCAGCGCATAGGCGGCGCGCGGGTGGACCGGTACGCGGTATGCGCCGTCCTGAAGGAGCGTTCCATCCCCCCATTCGGTCAGATCCGCCGGAAACGTGCCGGTAAAGTGATCCGCGAACGCGGCCTCATATGTTTCGGCAGGCACGTCTACCCAGGCGGCGTCCTCGCTGCCCGTGGTGAACAGCTGCGTCAAAAAGGCGCTTGCGGTATAAGCGGAGGGGGAGCCGTCCACAAAGCCTTCGTAATTCGGGGCGCATGCCGCTGCAATCGCGCGCAGCGCGGGCAGGAGCGCTTCATATTCCACGGCGGAGAGCGCTTCGCCAACGCAGTCCGGGTAGAGCGCCGCACGCGGGACAGCGAACGTAAGCGTACCCGCTTCCTCCGGCGCGAGCGCGCCCGCGCGGATGAAAATATCATACCCCGTTTCCGTGACCGCAAAGCCGTTCATAAGGTCGAGCGCAAGGCGCACATCCTCCGGCGTGACGTCGCCGAAATAGGCTTCCGAGTTTTGGTCGATGGCGTTATAAATTTGCTGCGCCACGAGCATGTCCGCCTCGTATTGGCCGGAGATGGCGGCAAAGGATTGCTCGTTGCCTGATTCGTCCAATACAAGCACAAAGGGGATCGTCTCCTGCTCCGCACCGTAAACTGCCGTTTCAAACAGGCGGATGCTCCAATATCCGCCCGCATACGAGGCTTCAAAATCCACGCTTGTGCAGGGGGCGGGATCGCCCTCCGCGCGGTCGGCCAGCGGGAGACGTTCCGTGCGCACGCGCTCGGTCAGCTCTTCCTCATACAGCGCAAGCGCCGCATTAAGCGCCGCGCAGTTGAGCTCCTCCGGCATGAACACGGGCAGCCGGTATGTCAGGATATATTCCGCGTCCGCTTCCGCAGAGCCTTCCGGAAAATATATGGTGTTTGTCCGGGCTCCATAGCGGACGTCTGCGGGTTCCGGCGTCTCGCCAGGCGTTGCATTTGGGCTGTCTGTTGCCGGGGGAGCAGCCATGCCGGGCGTTTCTGTGCTGGGCGCATTTGTAAGGCTGCCGCAGCCGGTGCAGAGGCAGAGAAACGCTGCGAGCAGAGCGGCGAAAAGCCTGTATTTCTTCATAAAATTCACCTCCAAAGCAAAACGGCGGGCCGTATCCATAATACTCTTTGTTACCTGAGGGTATCACACGTGCGGGCACAATTCAACCGAAAAGATTGTAACCCCGTCGGGAATGCAGAAAAATGGGCTTGGAGAAGCGCCGAATACACCAGAACGCGGTATAAAACATTTTTATGGCGTGGCCGCTGCCGGCGAGGAAAGGATGCGTTTGAGGTGCGCAAGATAGCGTTCCGCCGCGTAGCATGGCGTCTGTCCCTGCGGGATGATCCACATGAATTCCCCAGCCATGCGTGGCCAGGAGATGCGGGCATAATGCAGGCCGTCCGCGCTGCGGCCCGCGTCGAGCGCAGCGCAGGCACAGGGCACGATGCTGAAGGACGGCATGGCCGCAAGCGCGCTCGCATAGGCGGCACGGTCGTTGAGGAGCAATTCGTTTTCGGAGAACGGAAGTTCGGGCAAATATGTGCGGAAGAAGGAAGGCCTGCCCTGTTGGGCGTAAAAAATGCGCCGCATGCCGCGCAGCTCGTTTGGTTCGACAACAGCGGGGCGCTTCTCAAACAGAGGCGAGCCCGGGCCGATGACGACCGCCGCCTCGCATGGTGCAAGTGGCTCGGCGCTCAGGCGCAGGGCGGAAAGGTGGGAAACCACATGCGCGCGGGATTCCTGGTAAACATAGATGATGCCAAGGCCATATTCCAGGTTGGAAACGCCCTCAATCACGCGGCTGCGCATTCCTTCTTCATATTTGATCCGCCTCGGCGGGAGCTGCATATCGCCGCAAAGTGCAGCAAGCGCTTCGTCCCCCCGGCAGAAGGCCATCGCCGCGATGGTGAGCACGGGCGGCCCGTCCATGGTATCCTTGTCGCACAGCGTGGAAAGGCCGTCGAATTCCAGCAGCAGCGCGCGGGCTCTCCCGGCAAAGTGGCGACCCTTTTCGGTCAGCTCCACACCGCGGTTGGTGCGCTTGAGCAATTCGTAGCCCAGCTCGTCCTCCAACGAGCGGATGGCGATGGAAAGGTTTGGCTGCGAAAGGTGCAGTTCTGCCGCGGCATGGCTGATGGAGCGCGCACACGCAACGGTGAGGAAATAGCGGAGCTGGTCGATGTTCATGAAGAAGCCCCTTCCATATAAAATGCGGAATACCATTCTATAAAAATATTATATTACCGATTCGGGCACGTCAAGCGGTATAATTGCGTTGTATAATGAAAATAAAAAACAATCCTGTGATTCCTGAAGCAAACTTTGCCTGGCATAGGGCAGACAGCCGGGCAAGTCTATCATTCCTAAATCTATAACAGGAGGGAAAAATGGAAAAAGTGAAAAAAGCCGCGGCCCATCTCAAACGGGAGATCGGTTTGTTCGGCGGCGTCAGCCTCGTTGCGGGTATGACGATCGGCTCCGGTATCTATTACCTGGGCAGTTATGTGTTGGAACGCGCCAACATGAGCATGGGCATGGCGCTGCTGTGCTGGATCATCGGCGGCGTGATCTCCATCCTCGGCGGGTTATGCTTTGCCGAGCTCGGCGCGGAAATGCCGGTTACGGGTGGCATGACGACCTACCTGAGCAAGGCGTACCATCCCTGCGTCGGCTTCATCAACGGCTTCAGCGGCTTCCTGCTGACGGGCTCGGGCTCCATCGCGGCGCTGGCGCTCGCGTGCGTCACCCCGTTCCAGGAAGAATTCGTGCTGAGCGACATTTGGGTCAAGATCATCGCAATCGCAATCATCTGTATCTTCACCGTTATCAACCTCTATGGCGTAAAGCATGCGTCCAGCTTCCAGAATTTCTCGATGGTGGTGCGCGTTATCCCGCTGATCCTCATTATCTTCATCGGCATCTTTTTTGGCAAGGAAACGCCAAACCTGAACCCCGGCACCGCGATCCAGGAGGGTACCTCCTTCACCGGAGCGGTTTCCATGATTGCGTTTGCGACGTTTGCAAGCCTTTGGGCCTATGAGGGCTGGACAAACCTCAACACTGTGGCCGGTGAGATGAAGAACCCCCGCAAGCATCTGCCCCTTGCGATCATCATCTCCATGGGCTTCATCACCTTGGTTTATACGCTCTTCAACCTAGCGATTTACCGCGTCATCCCCAGCGAGGAAGTGAATTCCATGATCGCGGGCGGCAACCTTTACCTTGGGACGGAAACCGCTTACCGCGTCATGGGCAACTTCGGCAAATGGATCGTAATGATCGGCATGTGCATCGGCATCATCGGCACGGTCAACGGCGACTGCCTCGTTTTCCCGCGCACGTATTACGCGATGTCCCGCGGCGGCTATTTCTGGAAGAAATTCGGCGAGCTGAACAGCCACAGCGTCCCGGGCTTCTCCATCCTGATGTCCTCCGCGGTCTCCATTGTTCTGGTCGTATTCAACAGCTTGCAGCAGCTGACCGACCTTCTCATCACCACGAGCGCGCTGCTCAATCTGCTTGCGATCATCGCAGTGCTGATCTTCCGCAAGAAGTATCCGGACATGAAGCGCCCGTACAAGGTCTGGGGCGGCGTGCCGGTCATCGTGCTGACGATCCTGTTCTTCGTGGTGCTGCTCGTCAACCAGTTTGTGTCGGACATCCGCAGCTCGCTCATCGGCTTTGCGATCCCGGTGCTCTGCATCCCCGTGTACTTCTACTTCCGCAAGAAGAACGGCGGTGTAGAATACAACAACGACGAATTGGAGGAACTGGAATAAACCATGGCGCGCATACTGGATAAGGATTTTATATTGGAACGGCTTGGCCGTGTGCCGGGCGACGTTGGGTTTTACTATAAAGACCTCACCACAGGCGAGGAACTTGGGCTCAACGAGGACCGCATGTTTCAAGCGGCGAGCGTCATCAAGCTGCCCATGTTTGCGGTGATCGCCAAACTCGTCTCGGAAGGCAAGGCATCCTGGGAGGACCGGCTGGTGGCGCACAATGAGGAGCGCGTACCGCCCTGCGGCGCGCTGTGGTTCTTTGAGGATGAACCCGCCGTGCGCCTCAAAACGCTGTGCGGCCTGATGATTACCATCAGCGACAACATGGCGACCAACATGCTCATGCGGCATTTTGGGATAGAGACGTTCAACCGGGAATTCCAGGAGATCGGCCTTGAAAAAACGCATATCGAGCGGCTGCTGTTCGACAGCTCTGCGAATGCTGCGGGCAAGCAGAACAAGATCGTCCCGCGCGAGATGGGCAACCTGTTGGAACGCGTTTACCGGCATGCCTTTGTGAACGAGGAGGTTTCCAAATTCATGGAGGAGACGCTGCTCGAACAGCAGATCAACCATAAGATCCCCGGCTATCTGCGGGGCGACGTGGCCGTCGCGCACAAAACCGGCGAGGACAGCGGCATCACCAACGACGTCGGCGTTGTCTACGCCCGGGAGCCGTTCGTGATCTGCTTTGCGACGAACAACACCGATGTGCCCGAGGCAGAGCGCGCAATGCGCGAGATCTCGCTCGACCTTGCGGGAATTCCCGCCTGGCAGAAGTAGCCATCCGGCGGGAAGGAAGAGAAAAGCAGCGGAGCCGCCCCAAAAAGGGGCTAACCGCAAAAGATGTAAAAAGGAGCCTTACGGCTCCTTTTAGGCTGTCGATAAAGTGGCAGATGCCACTTTATCGAGGTTTGCACTTCGCGCTTGCGCCGATGGCGCGGCCAGCGCTCCGTGTAAAGAAAGCCTTGCGGCGCAAGGCTTTTCGCTCGCACCGCACAGGTCGCTGCTCGCGATGGAAAGTCAAGGGCTGCGGCCCTTGACAATCCCGGAGAGACTTTTTCGACAAGCTGAAAGGAGCCTTACGGCTCCTTTGCTCCTTTTTTATCTAGTTCGTTCAGGATTCCTCTTCGAATTGGTCTTTGCCGACGAAGCAGAGCGGGCACTCGAAGTCATCCGGCACGTTTTCCCAGGGCGTGCCGGGCGCGATACCGTGCTCCGGGTCGCCAGCCGCCTCGTCGTAAACGTAGCCACAAACAGTGCAAACGTATTTCTTCATTTTCAGTTCCTCCTTTTTTTGTATTGGTGCATTATTGCAACGGCTCAAAATCTTCCGCGCCATGCTTGCACAGCGGGCAGATGAAGTCCGGCGGGAGTGTCTCGCCCTCGTAGACATAGCCGCAGATTTTGCAGACGAAGCCCTTCTTCTTTTCCGCCGCGGGCTGCGGCTTGGGCTTGATGTGCGCGAAATAGTACGCATATGTTACGGAGGGCTCGTTGGAAAGCACGTGCGCTTCGGTCACATCCGCGATAAAAAGCGTATGCGTCCCGCAGTCCACAGAGGAGACCACCTTGCCGGAGAGAACAGCGTTCGCATGCTCGGCAAGGTAGGTGATGCCGTTTTCCGTGCGCGGCTCGCCGCCGGAGAGCTTCTCCGCAGTGCGGCCGCTCTGGAAGCCATATTGCTGGAAAAGTTTAAAGGGAGCGCTTTCCGTTAAAACCGAAACGTTGAACGCGCCGGTCTTTACGATCATGTCGTGCGTATAGTTTGCTTTGTTTACGGTGATGGAGATGCGCAGGGGCGAACTCGTGAGCTGCGCCGCCGTGTTGATGATGCAGCCGTTGTCCTTTGCGCCGTCCTTCGCCGTCAGCACGAAGAGGCCGTAGCTGAGCTTGAACAGGGCGTTGCCTTCCACCCGCACGGGTGCGGGCGTGGACGCGGGCTCAGCGGGCTCTGCCGCCTGCTTCAGGGAATCCGCGAGCGCGTCCGCAAGGGCGTCGAGCGCCGCGAGCTGGCTTTCCTTGAGGGAAGATTTGAGCGATACCCTGTTTTCAAGCAGCGTTACGTTCTTGAGCTTGCCGAGCAGTTCCGCCATCTGCTTGCCGGCTGTGGGCGCCCAGGAGCCGTTTTCCAGGATAGCAGCCGTGCGGTTTTGCAGGTTGTGGGCGGCCAGGTCGTTGAGCGCCGTTTCCATGGTGGGGAATATGCCCGCGTTATACGTGGCGGAGGCGAACACCAGGTGGCTGCAGCGGAACGCTTCCGCAACGATCACCGAGGGATGCGTGCTGGAAACATCGTACAAGGCGATGTTCTTTACCCCGCGCGCTGCGAGCTTTGCGGCAAGGAGCTCCGCCGCGTTTTCCGTGTTGCCGTAGATGGACGCATACGCGATCATCACGGCATCCTCTTCCGGCGTATAGGTGCTCCAGCGCTGGTATTTTTCCAGGAACCAGGCGAGGTTCGTGCGCCAGACAGGCCCGTGCAGCGGGCAGATCATCTCTATATCCAGCGCGGCAGCCTTCTTAAGCAGCGCCTGCACCTGCGTGCCGTATTTGCCGACGATGTTGGTGTAATAGCGCCGCGCGTCCGAGAGCCAATCCCGCTCGAAGGGGACCTCGTCCGCAAACAGGCTGCCGGAAAGCGCGCCAAACGTGCCGAACGCGTCCGCAGAGAAGAGCGTTTTGTCGAGCACGTCGTAGGTGACCATAGCCTCAGGCCAATGCACCATCGGCGCCATCCGGAACGCGAGCGTATGGCGGCCGGTGGAAAGCGTGTCGCTTTCCGAGACGACCCTGCAGCGCGCATCTACATCGAAGGTGAAAAACTGCTTGATCATCGCCACTGCCTTTGCGTTCGTGACGATCGTAACCTCCGGGTAGCGCAGCACCAGCTCTTCCATCGTGGCGGCGTGGTCCGGCTCCATGTGGTTGACGACGAGGTAATCGAGTTTGCGGCCGCCAAGCGCATGCGCAAGGCTTTCAAAGAACACGCCGCTCACAGCCTTGTCCACCGTGTCGAGCAGGGCTGTCTTTTCATCCAGCAGCAGGTAAGCGTTGTAGGATACGCCGCGCGGGATGGGGTATACGTTTTCAAACAGCGCGAGCCTGCGGTCGTTGCCGCCGACCCAAAACAGATCCCTGCGGATCTCGATTGCGTTATGCATGAATCCCTCCTGAATGTTCCAATGAGCCTGCATATGCTCCGAATTTATATATTATTATACCGCAAATGGCTAAAAAGTCCACGTTGCATCTGCAACAATTTTGTCGAAGGACCGTACTATTTCCGCCCCGTGGAGCCAAAACCGCCCTCCCCGCGCGCGGTATCCGAAAGCGCATCCGCTTCTGTGAATTCCGCCGTCAGATATGGGGTGATCACAAGCTGCGCCACGCGTTCGCCGTTCTGCACAGCGGCGGGCGCGCTCCCGTGGTTGTGCAGGGCGATCATGATTTCGCCGCGGTAATCCGGGTCGATCACGCCAACCTTGTTCGCGGGCGCAAGGCCGCGCTTTGCGGCAAGGCCGCTGCGGGCGTAAACGAGCCCCGCATAGCCTTGCGGCAGCTCGATGGAAAGCCCGGTATGCACCATGGCGGTCTCGCCAGGGGCAATGGAAAGGCCCGCTTCCTCCGTAAGCGCGCAGAGATCCGCACCGGCGGCGTCCGGCGAGCCATAGGTTGGCAGCTGCGCGTCGGGGCGCAGCTTCTTGATGCGAACAGATGCTTTGAGCATGTGATCCCTCCTGCTTGCATACGATGTCTTCTCCAGTATACCCCAGAGCGCGGCGGGAGTAAAGCCGTATAAAAAACCGCCCGGCGCTGCGCCTGCACTTGCGTTTCATGCGGGAGCCCCGGACGGCCTCAGGGAGGATGTCAAAATTTCAGATGATCGCACATTCCTGAGGCTCCGCCTCCTGTGCCCGCGCAAGAAGCAGCGCGCAGATGTCCTCTGCTGCGTGTGGGTTGATTTCCCTGCGCTGGTATTCGCACATGCGCGCCATGGCCTCCGGCGAAGCGAGCAGGGCCGCCGCCTGTTCAGCCTGCGCCTCGGGCGTATCACCCGTGCGGGAAAGGCCAAGGTTTTCAAAGAACGCAGCGTTGTCGCTCTCCCAGCCTGGAATGGGTGCGGTATGCACCATCGGGATCCCTTTTACGGCTGCCTCGGTGGAAGACAGGCCGCCCGGCTTGGTGAACAGCAGATCCGCCGCATCGAGGTACAGGCTGACCTCGTTCGTATAATCCAGCACGGAAACCTGCGGATCCACAGCAAAACTTGTGCGCAGCGTGCGCTTCAGGCGTTCGTTGCTGCCGCCCATCACGAGCACGCCCGCCTCCGGAATGCGCACGCGCAGCGCGCTTACGAGCGCTTCCGCGTTGCCGTAGCCCATGCTGCCCGTCATCACGAGCAGGAGCTTGCGCTCTGCCGGGAGGCCAAGGCGCGTGCGGGCTTCCGTTTTTTCGGTATGGGTCAAAAACGGCGTGCGCACCGGGATGCCCGTCGCAGCGAGCTTGTGCGCAGGCACACCGCTTTCCATGAAATCATAGCGCAGGTATTCATGCGGGATGCAGTAAAGATCCGCATCCGTTTCTCCCAAAAAAGGCAGGCACGCATAGTCCGTGGCGATGAAGCAGGTGGTCAGCCGCGCCGCGTCTGGGTAGCGGCGGCGGATGCAGGTGAGCGCCTCTGCGGGGAACACGTGCGGCATGACGATGGTATCAAAACCGTTTTCGCAGATATAGCGGTAGAGCCTGCCGGCGTAAGTGGTATTCGCGCGGTAAAAGATGGAGTCCCGGCCAGCGCGGCCCTCGCGCGCTGCAAACTCGTTGCCGATCTCAAACAGGCGCGGAGCATACAGCGCGCTTTTCGCATGCACATTGCCCACGAACCGGGACGCACGTTCCGACTCAAAGGAAAGCGTATCCCGCAGCTCACAGGGGATGCCATAGCGGCAGAATTGCTCCGCGACAGCCTTCCCGGCGGAATTGTGGCCCTCACCGCAGTTGCACGAGAGGATCAGGACTTTCATACAGCCTCAACTTTCTTTCCAGTCAATTCAGCGTTTGGCGCATCCTCTTCCGCGCAGGGTTCCGTTTCCCGGGCGGCGCGCGCCTCAGCCAGCTTGTAAGCCGCGAGCAGGCGCGGGCGGTTGTAGCGCTGGATCATCAGGTACGGGACGTGGGACAGCGCGTACAGGACGGCAGCAACCGCCCCATAGGGGCGCGCCATTGTGAAGAGAAATACCGGGCTCAACAGCAGCAGCGCCCAATGCACGCATTCCGCGACACAGGTCTCCTGCAAAAGCCGCTCCATGCGCGTACCGTCCCGGTGCGCGCCTACGCTTTTGCGGTAGGCTCCCGGTGCGAACTTGCTCTTATCGGGCAGGCGGTCCTTCCAGGAACGGATGCCGAGCTTTTGATAGAATCTGCCGTTTTGCTCCCAGGCATACACCCGGTAGGGGAACGCGTCCGCGCGGAACCACCGGCGCGGCAGCGCCTCGCCGATGAGATGGGCGGCAAGGCCAAGCACTGCGGCAGTGAGCAGGAAGCGCAAAAGCTGAACCCAAAGCATACGAACACCTCGAAGTATATCTTTCTGGTTAACATGATAAAACCAGCGCCGTTTTTATGCACCGGGCAGAAAAATGGCGCTGTATCAATTTTGGAAGTATGACTAAATATGTATCATTTTCGGACAAAACCGATCTTTTGTGAGTCCCGCGCAAGCGGCTAGATCTCTTCTGCCATGACCTTATATGCGATGCCCGTGACAACCGCCTTGATCCGGCCAACGTATTCCTGCGGCGGCATGGGCTCCGGGCTGCGCAGCCAGCGGATGATGGAAACGAGGCACGCGTCCGTAAAAAAATCCGTCGTGAAAGCGTTGTTCTCATCCTCCGGGAACAGGGCGCTGAAATATGCGAACGCGAGCGGACGCATGAATTCGCTGAAATATTCCGCAAAGGAGTTCTGCCCGCGCATGACAAACGCGTTGACGTAGAACGCGCGCTTCGCGTAAAAATAGGCACAGAGCGCGTCGAAAAACTCCCAGATGGAGGAAAACTCCTTTTTCCGGCTCGGATCCACGAACTCCGTTTCAAAGATCCAGCCGACGAGGTCATATTTATCACGGAAATGATAGTAAAAGCTTTTGCGGCTCATGCCGCAGGCAGCGCAAATATCGCTCACGCTGATGCGTTCAAACGGCTGTTCCGTCATCAACTGCTGCATAGCGGCCGCAAGCGCGAGCTTGGTAATATGTGAACCCGGCATCCCGAGCGTCCCCCTTCCTTCAATGAACAAATTGTAACCGCAGGGCGGGGGCATGTTCAAGTACGGCGATGCAATAAAACTGTGAAATTTTTGGACGGAACGCAAAATTTGTCCAAGCGGCGTGGTTGGCATACGCGGCACCGCACAGTAAAATAAATTGAAATTGTTCATAATGTTTCAGGAGGCGTTTGCGATGCGAGCAGCATATTCCTATCTTTGGTATTTTTTTATTTATGCGTTCCTGGGCTGGTGCGCGGAGGTAGTCTTTGCGGCAGCGCAGAAGGGGACGTTCGTGAACCGGGGTTTTTTGAACGGGCCGCTCTACCCAATCTATGGCGTGGGGCTTGTGGCGGTGGTGGCGCTGCTTGCGCCGGTGCAGGATTCGCTTGGGCTTTTGTACCTCGGCGCGGTGCTCCTTACCTCCGCCATCGAGCTTGTGACCGGCTTCCTGATGGAAAAGCTGTTCCACCAGCGGTGGTGGGATTATTCCACGATGCCCTTCAACATCGGCGGCTATGTCTGTCTGTTGTTTTCGCTCATATGGGGCCTTGCGTGCGTGCTGATCGTGGACGTGGTGCATCCGCTCGTAGCCGGGTTTGTGGCGCATATCCCGACGAAGCTCGGCTGGCCGCTTTTGATCGTCTTCCTCGCCATAATGGCAGCGGATTATGCCGTGACCATCGCCTGCGTGCGGAAGCTCAACCGCCGTTTGAGCGGCTTGGACGACGCAGCGAAGCGCCTGCGCGTGGTTTCCGACAGCTTGGGCGAAGGCTTGGCCGACAGCGCGATCGCGCTGCGGCAAAGGAACGAGGCGCTGCGCGTCGTGCTGCGCGAGCGGCAGGAAAAGGGCAACTTTGTGGAGCGCCGCCTGATGCACGCCTTCCCGGAGATGCGCTCCCTGCGGCACGGCGAAGCGCTTGAGGCGCTCAAGGAGCACTTCAAACAGCTCCGGGAACAGAAGAAGCGGGAGAAAAAGAGGAAATAAGGCAGGCCTTACTTTGGGACGGCTTTTCCGCCGCGCCGTTTGCTGCGCTCCGTCAGGCGGAAGCTTTCCATGGTCAGTTGGCAAATCAGCTCGTCCGGCACATCGGACTGTAGATAGACGCTGACCCAATGCTGCTTGTTCATGTGGTAGCCGGGCCGGATCCCAGAGAACGCCTGCCGCAGGAGGCTGGCCTCCAAGGGCTCGCACTTTAAATTAACGAACGCCGCCCCTTCGCGCTCCATGACTGCGGCAAACCATTTCCCCGTGTCCGCATGGCGGGCGATCCGTGTGGAGGCAATAAGATCGGAGCGTTCCTGCTGAAACGGGCAATCGACCGCAGCGCCAGGGATGGCGCCGCAATATTGCAGATAAGCGTCCTTGGTCATGATGCTCCTCCCCGCGCTGCCGACCGCTTCAACGCCGTTTTCAACACAGCGCGGTCTTTCCCGCAGATACAATACCATCCGCACATGCAACAGATTTCCTTTGCGCCTTGGATGGTTCCATTGAAAGCCTGGATTCCCCGGCGTGTATTCCGGAATTTTATAATCATATATTTTTGCGTATATCAACAAAACCTAGGAGCCCGGTCTTTTTTCTTTTCCTGTGGCGGCGTGCCGCCAAAACGCGCCGCGCGGCGGGTCGCCCCGCCGCGCGTTTGCCTGTTGCTATTCTACGTAAT
>UREK01000040.1 GCA_900546845.1 uncultured Eubacteriales bacterium | reverse complement strand
CGCTCCGTGTAAAGAAAGCCTTGCGGGGCAAGGCTTTTCGCTCGCACCGCACAGGCCGCTGCTCGCGATGGAAAGTCAAGGGCCGCGGCCCTTGACAATCCCAAAGAGACTTTTTCGACAAGCTGGAAGCTCCCCCATGGGAGCTTTTTTGTTATGCCGGCATTACCGCTTGCGCCGCGCGGTGGCGTTGCGCAGATAGCCGCTGCGCTGGCTCTTCACGTCGCTCACGGTGATGACGGCGTTGGGCGCGATGCCCTGCACGAGCGCGATCGCTTCGTCCGAGAGCTTGCGGCGCAGCGTGGAAATGAGCATAAAGCGCGTCTCGTCATCGCGCCCCTGCGCGGTCAGCTCCGTTACGCCAAAGCCGTTTTTGCGCAGCACTTCGCAGATGCGGTCGCTCGTTTCGCGGTTCATTACGACCGTCTGCATGGAGCAGAGGCCGAAAGCAAGCCGCTCTTCCAGCCAGCTCCCGGCATAGTTGCCAAGCGCATATGCGAGCGCGTAGGCCACCATCTTGAGCGGGTCGGACTGATAGTCGGAAAGGACGTTGCCCGCGATGATGAGCCAGAGCGAGATCTCGATGAGCGCGATGAGGGAGCCGATCAGCCGCTCGCCCCGGTTGATGAGCACAATGCGCAGCGTACCGAGCGAGACCTCCACGATCTTTCCAAAGAAGATGACGAGATACACCCACACGGTACCCGTGGCGAGAAATGCGGAAAACGCTTCAAAGAACCCGGTCATAAACTTGCAGCCTCCCGTTTATTCACTAAGTTATACTCATTATGGCATAGGGCGGGAGGGAAATCAACCTCCGATGCGGATACGCGCCGTCGCCACATCCTCCAAGAACCTTGCGTCGTGCTCCACGAACACCATCGTAGGGTTCCCCGTGGCAAGCAGCCCTTCGATCTGCATGCGGGAGAGGACGTCCACATAGTTGAGCGGTTCGTCCCAAAGGTAAAGGTGTGCGCGCTCGCAAAGGCTGCGCGCCAGAAGCACCTTCTTGCGCTGCCCTGCGGAAAAATCCGCCATGTCCTTTTCAAACTGCACGCGCGGGAAATCCAGCTTGCGCAGGATGGTTTTGAACAGGCTTTCGTCAATGCCGCTGCGCTGGGCGAATTCTGTAAGGCTACCTGCGAGGAAGGAGGTGTCCTGCGGCACATAGGAGACGATGAGATCCCCCGGCATGCGGACGAGCCCTGTATGCGGGATGGCCTCGCCCGCAAGCAGCTTGACCACGCTCGATTTGCCGCAGCCGTTCGGGCCCGTGAGCGCAAGGCGTTCGCCCTGACGGACTTCAAAGGAAAGCCCCTCGAACACAGGCGTCTCGCCATAGCGAACTGCAAGCTCCCGCACTTCGGCTACGACCTCTTTGCGGTGGGGGAGCGGGCGGATCAGCAGTGCGTCGCTGCGCTCGATGTTCTTGAGTAGCTTGGATTTTTCCTCGATGGCGCGTTCCCGCCGCGTTTCAATGGCTTTTGCGCGCTGCATCATCTTTGCCGATTTATGGCCGATGTATCCCCGGTCGCCTGCGCCGGTGCCGATCTTCGTCGCCTCTAAAGCGCCCGACCAGCCGGCCGTGCGCCGGGCAGCCTCCCGCATCCGCTGGATGTCGCCCATGAGGCGCTCGTTTTCCGCTAGCTCGTAGGCGTCCTGCCGGGCCTTGTTTTCCCACCAGGTGGAAAAATCCCCGCGGGTCACGGTGATGTTCGCCCGGTTGATGGAGAGGATGTGATCCACGCAGCCGTCGAGAAACGCCCGGTCGTGGCTCACGAGGATGAACCCCTTTTTCGTGCGGAGATAGTCCCGCAAAAGCGAGCGGCCCTCCATGTCCAGGTGGTTCGTCGGCTCGTCGATGAGCAGGAAGTTGTTTTCCCGCAGGAACAGCGCCGCGAGCAGCACCCGCGTGCGTTCCCC
The DNA here is from genome assembly GCA_900546845.1 of uncultured Eubacteriales bacterium. Lineage (GTDB taxonomy): Bacteria > Bacillota > Clostridia > Christensenellales > CAG-138 > UBA1685. The sequence continues at coordinate 11,352 of UREK01000040.1, read as the reverse complement.
GGGGCTCAGCGTCTCAAACGGGCGGTAGAGGATGTCCGCGTCCATGCCCATGCGGCCAAGCTCCCGTAGGAGCTTCCATTCGAGCGCGCCCTCGGCCGCCGCGAGAAGCACCTCGAGCGTATCGCGGGCCGGCTCCTCCACGGGGAAGGGAAAATAGGTGAAGCGTACGGAGGCGCGGATGGAGCCGCGATATTCATATTTGCCGAGCAGCAGATTCAGGAACGTGGTTTTCCCACGCCCGTTGCGGCCGACGAAACCCAGCCGCCAATCCGTATCGATTTCAAAGGAAACGTGCTCGAAGATGTTGTCATAGCTGCCGTCATAGCAGAAGGTAAGATCGTTTACAGAAATCAAAGACATAGAAAAAAGACCCCCAATCGGAAGAACGCGCGAAGCACCCAAACGGCAAACAAAACCGCGCGGCAGGGTTTGCCGCGGAAATTGCCGAACAGCATGGGAGCTTAGATGCGCATCCTTTCATCTCCAATCGTATGGTCTTACTGAAATCACTTTACCATACCGCCCATCGGCTGTCAAGCCCAAGGGGGCGGCGGCAGATGGAGAAAACGCCCAAGGAGGCTGAGCAGCCGCTGATGCGGAATGCGTTGAAAGCAAAAACGCGCTGTGATAGAATAAAATTGAAAATAGGATTACAGGAGACAGCGCGCTTTATCCCGTTGGCAGGAGCGCGGTATTCGGAATGAAAATGGAAAAATGCGGCTTGTGTACGTCATGTTGGCAGCTACTGCTTTAGCAGCCTGCCTTGCCGTGGACGGCTGCTCCAGCCTGCTGGATGTCGTGGGGAACGCACTGGACGGCGGCGCGCCGGCGCCTGCGCGCACAACGGAATATTTCAAGCGGAACCCGGTGAGCACACGCGCGCTGGAGCTTGTGCTCACCGTGAGCGGAGGCGTCGTGACCAAGGCCGTTTGGGAATACGCGCAATAACGCGCTGCGGCGGCCCCTCCTTTGCATTTGCAACCGTTGGTTGCAGGAGTTCCTGCCCTGCTTTGTAGCTTGCAACCGCGGGGTCTGGTAGGCTTAGCGGCGAAAAACATCTTAGGAGGTGCTTTTATGACATTGGGGGAAAAGATCCAGCAGCTTCGCCGCACGGCCGGCCTTTCGCAGGATCAGCTTGCGGAGAAGGCAGGCGTTTCGCATCAATCGGTTTCCAAATGGGAACGGGATGAGGCCATGCCGGACGTGGGGAAGATCGTGCTGCTGAGCGAAACATTCGGCGTTTCGACGGACGCGCTTTTAAAGGGCGCGGAGGGAACGCCGAATGCCGGAAACGACGCGGATGGACATGCGCGTTCCAGCGCACCGCTGCTGCGCGTCGCACGAACCAACTTTGCGCACCGGGAGATCCTCGCGGGCTTCCTCACCATGGTGGGAGGGCTTGTGCTGCTCGCGCTGGAATTCATGTTTCTGCCCACCTTCGGCACGATGCAGAAAGCGCACGTGGACGGCCAGGGCTTTTATTCGGATTTTATGAAATACGCCAAGATGCAGCCCATGCCTACGATATTCGCGCTCACGGGGCTGGTCGTTGCGGCAGGGCTCGTGTTTTTGTTCAAGGGCCTTTGGGATAAGCGCGTTCTGGCGCGGGAGCGGGAGGACTAACCCGCCCCAGACGTTGGCGGAACGGAAAAACAGCATCCCGCCCGGCTCAACGCCGGTCCGGATGCTGTTTGGCTTTCAGAACGCCGGGGGATTTAGCGCCGGATCAGGACGCCATGCATGTACGCCGTCCCATTGTGCGTTTCGTATACCATTTCCGTTTCCGCTTCGGTGCATCCGATCAATATCTTGATTTCGGAATCCTTTTTCAGGACGTCTACGGTGCAGATGATCGCGCTGGCCCGCGGGTTTTCCGCCGTCCCGACCCATACGTCGATGCCCGCCCCGTCCATGGACGTTGTGCCCTTCAAATATCCGTAGTCCACCGGATAGATCAGGCTGGGATACCTGGGATGCGCGGTTCCCTTCGGCCTGTCAATCACGATTTCCGATCCCGTGACCAGGCTGTCCACAGCGGCCCAAAACGCTTCATCGTACCGGTTCGTGCAAGCCTCGTGTGAATTTTTGGCCTTCATTTTACCAGCAGCTCCGCGATCTGCACGGCGTTGGTCGCTGCACCCTTGCGGATCTGGTCGCCGCAGCACCAGAGCGTGAGCCCGGTTTCGCTCACAAGGTCGCGGCGGATGCGGCCGACGAGCACGTCATCCTGGTTGCTCGCTGCAAGAGGCATGGGGTAAGCATCGTTGTTGGGGTCGTCCACGAGCCGCACGCCCGGGGCGGCAGCGATGGCCGCGCGCGCCTCTTCCACGGAGACGGGGCGCTTTGTGGTGAACGTGGCGCTGATGGAGTGCGAGCGCATCACGGGCACGCGCACGCAGGTGCAAGTGACGCGCAGCTCCGGCAGATGCAGGATCTTGCGGCCCTCGTTTTGCAGCTTCATCTCCTCGGAGGAATAGCCGTTTTCGCCCACGCCGCCGATGCGCGGGATCAGGTTGAACAGGATCTGGTGCGGGAAAGCCTTCGCCGTGAGCGGTTCGCCCTTGGGGTAGGCTCCCGCCTGCGCCTCGAGTTCAGCAAGCCCTTCTGCACCCGCGCCGGACACCGCCTGGTAGGTAGAGGCCACGAGCGTTTCGATGGGCGAGATGCGCGCGATGGGCGCGAGCGCCACCAGCGTGATGATGGTGGAGCAGTTCGGGTTGGCGATGATGCCCTTCCGGTGCGTGTGGGCGTCCTCTGGGTTGATCTCCGGCACTACGAGCGGAACGTCCGGGTCGAGGCGGAAGGCGCTGGAATTGTCCACGAATACCGCGCCCGCGGCCTGGATCGCCGGTGCGAACCGCTTGGCAACGTCGTTTTCCGCCGCGCCGAGCACGATGTCCATGCCCTCAAACGCAGCCTCGCGCGCCTCTTCGATGACGATCTCCCGGCCATCATAGCGCACAGCCTTGCCCGCACTGCGTGCGCTCGCAAGCAGGCGAAGCTCCCCGATGGGGAATTTGCGTTCCGCAAGCACCTGGATCATTTCCTGGCCGACGGCGCCCGTTGCACCCAGCACGGCCACGTTGTAAAGCCTTTTCTGTTTCATAGCGGTTGGTCCTTTCTCGTAAAGCTGTTATAAAGCACCCGGATGGTCTTTTCAAAATCCCGGTCGTCCACGCCGACAATGATGTTCAGCTCTTCCGGGCCTTGGGAAATCATGCGGATGTTGATGTCGTTTTCGCCGAGCGTGGCGAAGAGCCTGCCCGAAATGCCCGGGCGGAACACCATGCGGCGGCCGACGCAGGCGATGAGGGAGATGCTGTCCGTGACTTTCACGGAATCCGGGCCGCAGAAGCTCTCGATCTCCTCCGTGATGCTGAAGAGATAGGGCTTCACGGCCTCCGTGGAGACCACGAGCGAGAAGCAGTCTATCCCGGAGATGATCTGCTCGATGTGCAGCTCGTGCTTCTCAAACAGCGCAAGGACGCTGCGCACGATGCCGGGCTTTGCGGAAACATGGCTTTTGTGAATGTCGATGATACAGTAACCGCGCCTGCCCGCAACGCCTGTGATGAAGTAAGGTTCGGGATGAACCTCGTCCTCCTCAAATCCCCCGCGGATCATCGTGCCGGGCGCCGCCGGGTCATTCGTGTTGCGGATGTTGAGCGGGATGTTCCTCTCCCGCACGGGGAAAACCGACTCCTCGTGCAGCACCTTCGCGCCCATGTAGGTGAGCTCGCGCAGTTCGCTGTAGGTGATGCGCGGGATGGGCTGCGGGTCCTTCACGATGGCAGGATCCGCCATGAGGATGCCGGGCACGTCCGTCCAATTTTCGTACAGGCCGCAGTTGAGCGCGGCCGCCGCGAGCGCGCCCGTGATGTCCGAGCCGCCGCGCGCCATAAGGCGCAGCTGCCCGCCCGGCATGGCGCCGTAAAAGCCGGGCATCACGATGCGGCCGCTCGAAGCCTCAAACGCTTCGGCGATGGCTGTATATGTGGCGGCGAGGTCAATGCGGCCGTCCAGATGGAACTTGACTGTGTCGTAGGAATCCACAAAATCATAGCCGAGGTAGGCGGCCATCAGCTGCGCGCAGAGCGCCTCGCCCCGGGAAACGAGGTAATCCTCATCCGGGCTGGCTTTCAGGCGGCTGCGGATCTCCGCAAACGCGGCCCCCACGTCAAACGGGATGGCGAGCGCATCCGCGATCTCACGGTAGCGCGATTCGATCATCTGGAGCACGCTTTCGTGATCCACGCCATACTTGATGTGCGCATGGCAGAGGTAAAGCAGATCCGTGACCTTGTTGTCCCCCTTCCTGCGCTTGCCGGGCGCGCTGACAACGACGACGCGCCGCGCGTCATCCGCGCGGACGATGTCCCGCACGGTGGAAAAATGCTGCGCGTCGGCAAGGGAGCTCCCTCCGAATTTTACCGTTTTGAGCATAACTTCTTCCGTCCCTTTATTCAAAATTGATTGAATCAAACTCAGGCGAGCCCGGCCGCAAACGCGCTCCCCCCTGCGGCGAGGCGATCCCGCACGAGGGCGTGCAGGGCGCTTACGGGCATGGGCCTCGTGATGCAGGCGGGGCCTGCCGGCGTTTCGCCGAGCATGCGCTCCGCGCAGCCCTCCGGCAGCGCGCCGCCCATGCGCAGGTAATAGGCGTGCACCGCGCTGGAAGCGTCCGGCAGGAAGGCGCCTGTGCAGCGGGCGAGATCGAAGGCCGTTGTGCCCGCGGCAACGTCGATGAGATCCTGCATCACAGCAGAGGCAGTGGGGTTCTGCCCGGCGCCGAGGCCAAAGAAGCTCTGCATGCCGAGGCACGCGCAGCGGTAGGAAATGATGTTGCCCGTGCCGTTTACGCCCGTTTCGGGCGCATCAGGCGCAAAGAGCATCGGCTCCACATAGGCGGCGACGCCCGTTCCCATGCGTTCCGCCCTGCCGATGAGGCGGCAGGCCAGGCCGAGCGCTTTAAACAGGGATACGTCTGCTGCCGTGATATGCCGGATGCCGAGCGTGGGAATGGCGGAAGCGTCCGCCATTTGCGCAAACGCCACATCGCAGGAGAGGGCGAGCTTTGCGCGCACATCCAAACCGTCGACGTCGGCGGTCGGGTCGGCCTCCGCATAGCCGAGGCGCTGCGCTTCTGCCAGGGTTTCGGCAAAGCCTGCGCCGCCCTGCTGCATGGCGGTAAGGATGAAGTTCGTGGTGCCGTTCATGATGCCGCCCAAGGATTCGACCGCATCCACACGGGAAACACGCAGCAGGTTTGTAAGCCAGGGAATACCGCCGCCTACAGCTGCGGAAAACGCGAGATACACGCCGTTTTCGCGCGCAAGGGCAATGAGTTCCGCATAGTGCAGCGAAAGCATCAGCTTGTTGGCGGTGACTACGTTTTTCTTCGCCGCGAGCGCGGCCTTCACATAGGAAAGCGCGGGTTCCTCCCCGCCCATGGCTTCCACCACTGTCTCGATGGAAGGGTCGGAAACGATTTCGTTGAAATCTCGCGTGGCGATGGCGCGGATGGGCGCGATGTCGCGCCGGACGAGCACGCGCGTGATCTCGACGCCATGCTCCGGCCGTGCCTGCGCGAGCGCATACGTGCCGCTGCCCACAACGCCATACCCCAAAAGTGCGGTATTCATATCAAAAGGTTCCTTTCAAAGTTTTTATAAAATAGAGTGTTTTTATATAAAAAACACTTGTTTTTCTATTGCGGACAATATATCATATTTCAAGGGGAGATTGCAAGCCTTAAAAGCGCGAAAACGCGCAAACTGATATGAAAACTTTGTTTTTTATAGAAAGGATGGATAAGCCATGCAGTACCTGAGCACCCGCTCCCATGCCGAAAAAGCCACCTCCGCGGAAGCGATTTTGCAGGGCCTCGCACCGGATGGCGGCTTGTATGTGCCGGAGCTGATCCCTGCGGCGGGGCTTTCGGACGTGGAATTGCTTTCGCTGGACCAATACGCGCTCACAGCGCATATCCTAAAGAAGCTTTTGCCGGGCCTGTCTGCAACCGCCATAGATTCGGCGGTGTGGGAGGGCTATTCCGGCAAGTTTGAGACGGGGGACCTGACGCCCACCGTGCCTGTGGCGGGCGCGCATGTGCTGGAGCTGTACCACGGCCCCACGAGCGCTTTCAAGGACATGGCGCTCTGCCTGCTGCCGCGCCTCATCGCGGCTTCCTGCGCGGCCTGCGGTGTGGAGGAGGAAGTGCTTGTGCTGACGGCGACGAGCGGGGATACCGGCAAGGCCGCGCTCGCGGGCTTTGCGGACGCGCCGCACACGCGCGTAATGGTGTTTTACCCGGAAGGCGGCGTGAGCGAAGTGCAGCGGGCGCAGATGGTCACGCAGGAAGGGAAGAACGTTTGCGTCTGCGCGGTGCGCGGTAATTTTGACGACGCACAGCGCGGCGTCAAGGAGGTCTTCGCACAATTCAAGGGAAAGAACATGCGCCTTTCGAGCGCCAACTCCATCAATATCGGGCGGCTTGCGCCGCAGGTAGCGTATTACTTCAAAGCGTATGCGGACCTGCGCCGCGCGGGCGTTGCGGCGCCCGGCGCGCCGGTGGATTTCGTGGTGCCGACGGGCAATTTCGGGGACATCCTTGCGGGGTACATCGCAAAAAGAATGGGCCTCCCCGTGGGGACGCTTGTTTGCGCCTCCAACGAGAATGACGTGCTCACAGAATTCTTTGAAACCGGCGTATACGACCGCAGGCGGGCGTTCCACAAAACTGCCTCGCCTTCGATGGACATCCTCGTCTCCAGCAATTTGGAGCGGCTTTTATATTTCGCTTCCGGCGGCGACGCGGCGCTTGTGGCAGCGCTGATGCAGGAGCTTGCGGAAACGGGCGTCTACCGCGTGCCAGCGGAACTGCTTGCGCGCATCCAAAGCGAGTTTGCCTGCGGCAAAGCGGACGACGCCGCCGCGTTCGACGCGATCCGCCGCACCTGGACGGCGGAGGGATACCTGATGGATCCGCACACCGCCGTGGCCTGGCGCGTTTATGAGGCGTACCGCGCATCCGGGCGGAGCACAAACCCGGCCGTTGTGCTCTCCACGGCCTCGCCGTATAAATTTGCTCCCGCGATGCTCACGGCTCTGGGGCTTGCCGTGCCGGAAAGCGGGTTTGACGCGATGGAAAAGCTCCACGGCGCAACGGGCGCGCCCGTGCCGCCGGCGCTTGCGGCGCTGCGGCAAAAGCCCGTGCTGCACCGGGACGTCATCGAGCCGGGCGCGATGCCCGCCTATGTGGAGCGCAAGGCGGGGGAGGCGCGCTGGGGCGGCTGACACGCTGGCAATCAATAAGGAAAGAGGAGGAGCTATGAAGAGCGATTATCTGATCGTCCACAAAAAAGTTCTGCCGGATTATTTTGAAAAGGTCGTGGAGGCGCGGGAGCTCCTCCGGCGCGGCACGATCCGCGAGGTGAGCGAGGCAGCGCGCACAATGGGCATCTCACGCAGCACCTACTACAAATACAAGGACTATGTGTTCATGCCCTCCGAGGGCAACGCCTGCAAGAAGGCGGTCATCTCGCTGATTCTGAGCCACGAAAAGGGTATCCTGAGCCGTGTGCTGAACATGATGAGCGCGCTTGGCGCGAACATCCTTACCATCATGCAGAATCCGCCCATCGGGGACCGGGCGAGCGTGATGATCTCCATGGACATCACGGGCCTCGAAACCAGCGTAAGCGGCGTGCTCGAGACGCTGCTTGCCGCTGAAGGCGTGGAAAAGGCGGGCTTGATTGACATCGAATAAACAGGCAAATGGGCGGTCGCACGGTTGACAAAGCGGCCGTAAAACCGTATCATTACAGGACAGCCTAAGATGGCATTCCTTAGGCAAACGCAAACAAGGGTGAGGGTCCTGTGGAAAGAAAGCTCGTTACGGTCAAGGTCGGCACCAGCTCCCTGACCAACCCGGACGGGAGCATCAGCTCTGGAAAAATCGAATCCATTGTATCGGAGATCGCGGCGCTGCGGGCGGCCGGGCACACGGTCATTTTGGTGACCTCCGGCGCGGTGGCGGCGGGCTTCCGCCGCATTGGTTATGCGAAGCGGCCCACGGGCATCCCGGCAAAGCAGGCGGCCGCCGCGGTGGGGCAGGGCCTGCTGCTGGAAGAATATACCCGCTTTTTCGCGGCGCACGGCATCGTGAGTGCGCAGATCCTTCTGACGCGGGACGATTTTCGGGATCGCAGGCGCTATAAGAACGCCTTCAACGCGCTTGAGATCATTTTGCAGCGGGACGCGGTGCCCATCATCAACGAAAATGACACCGTATCCATCGACGAGCTGCGCCTCGGCGACAATGACACGCTGAGCGCCCAGGTGGCCGCGATGATGCATGCGGGGCTGCTCGTGCTCCTGACGGATATGGACGGCCTTTACACCGCCGACCCGCGCACGGACGAGAGCGCGGAGCGCATCGCGCGCGTCGAGCACCTTACGCCGGAGATCCTGGCTTTGGGCGGCAGCGCGGGCACCAGCAACGGCACCGGCGGCATGGCGACGAAGCTCTCCGCGGCAAAGCTTGCCACGGCGGCCGGCGTGCCGGTCGTCATCTGCAGGGCGGACTGCCCGGGCGCGCTGCTGCGCGCGGCGGCGGGCGAAGCCGTGGGCACATATTTCGCTGCGCGTGAGGCTGGCATGCGCACGCGCCAGCAATGGATGGCCTTTTACGCGCAGACACGCGGCAACCTGTATATTGACGCCGGGGCGGAGGAGGCGTTCGTCCGCCATGGGAAGAGCCTCCTGCCCACGGGCATCGCCGCGGTGGAAGGCGATTTCCGCGCGGGCGACGTCGTGCGCGTATTCCGCCAAGGCACAAACGTGCTGCTCGGGCGCGGCGAGGTTAATTTTGATAAAGAGGAACTGCTGCGGCGCATGGAAGCCGCGGAAAGCCACGCGAAAAGCGCTGTGGCGATCCACCGGGATAATTGGGTAGAAGAGGTGTAAGAATTATGAAAGACCTTCGGGAAACGGCGCTTGCCGTAAAAACAGCTTCGGCAGAATTGGGGTTTTTGAGCACGGAAAAACGCAACGCGGCGCTCATGGCGGTCGCGGATGCGCTCACGGCGCGCGAGGCGGACGTCCTCGCAGCAAACGAGTTGGATCTGGCGGACGGCCGCGCGAATGGGATGAGCGAATCCCTGCTCGACCGCCTTGCGCTGACCGGCGCACGTATGGAAAGCATGGCGGAAGGCGTGCGGCAGCTCGCCGCGCTGCCTGACCCGGTCGGCGAGATCGTGGAGGAATTCACGCGACCCAACGGCCTTAGGATCCGCAAGATACGCGTCCCGCTCGGCGTGATCGGCATGATCTATGAAGCGCGGCCAAACGTGACGGTGGACGCGGCAGCGATCGCCCTCAAAACGGGAAACGGCATCCTGCTGCGGGGCAGCACTTCAGCGCTGCGCTCCAACTTGGCGCTTGCGGACGTGATGCGCAGCGCGCTCAAGAGCGTGGGCGTGCCGGAAAACGCGCTCGCTGTGGTGGAGGACACCGCGCATGAAAGCGTGGAACAGCTGCTGCGCATGAACGACTGCGTGGACGTCATCATCCCGCGCGGCGGCGCGGGGCTGATCCGCCGCGTGGTGGAAACGGCGACGGTGCCCGTACTGGAAACCGGAGTGGGCAACTGCCATGTCTATTTGGATGAAAGCGCGAACTATGACATGGCGGAAGCCATCGTCGTGAACGCGAAAACGCAGCGCCCTTCCGTCTGCAATGCGTTGGAGACGCTGCTTGTGCATTCCGTCTGGGCGACGGCGCACCTTGCAAAGCTCCTTGCCAAGCTGCATACGCTTGGCGTGATTATCCATGGCGACGCGCAGGTGCGCGCGGTGGATAAGCTCGCTACCCCAGCAGGGGAGGAGGATTGGGCAAACGAATACCTTGCGCCCGAGCTCGCGGTGAAGATCGTGGATTCCATGGAGGAGGCCATGGCGCACATCGCGCGCTACGGCACGAAGCACACGGAGGCCATCATCACCGAGGATGCGGAAAATGCGCGCATCTTCCTGCGCACGGTGGACGCCGCGGTGGTCAACCACAATGCTTCCACGCGCTTTACGGATGGGTTTGAATTTGGATTTGGCGCGGAGATGGGCATCAGTACGCAGAAGCTGCATGCGCGTGGCCCGTTGGGCCTCCGGGAAATGACTTCCTATAAATATATGGTGTTCGGAAACGGCCAGGTGCGGCCGTAAAGGAGGAAACGATGAAGCTTGCGTTCCTCGGCGCCGGCAACATGGCGGGCGCAATGATCCAAAGCATCCTGGCGGCAGGTGTGCTTCAGGGGGATGAGATCCTCTGCGTCAACGCGCGCAATCCGGAGCATGGAAAAGAAACCGCAGCCCGGCTCGGCATCACAGCGGCGGAGCCCGCGGCGCTTTCCGGAGCGGATGGGGTTGTATTCGCAATGAAGCCGCAGGATTTCGCGGCGGCGGCCGGGATGTACCGGCAGCACTTAAAAAAAGGCCAGCTTGTGCTTTCCATCATGGCGGGGATCAGCTTTGCGAAGCTTCAAAAGGAGCTTGGCGTGCTGCCGTTTATCCGCGTGATGCCCAACATGGGCGTGGGCGTGCGCCGGGGCGTGACAGGCTATGCCGTGGGCGCGGGTGTGTCGCAAGCGCAGGCTGCGTTTGCGGAAAAGCTGCTTGCGGCGGGCGGCATGGCGATCCGCTTGCAAAATGAGACGGAGATTGCGAAGGTGATCGGCGTTGCGGGTTCCAGCCCGGCGTATTTCTGCCTGATGCTGGAGGCGCTTGCAGGCGCGGCTGTGCGGGATGGCATGGAGCCGGAAGCCGCGGCCGCCTTCGCGCGGGAAACCTTCATTGGCACGGCGGAGATCCTCAAGGCGGAGCCGGAGCTTTCCCCGGAGGCGCTTCGCGCGCGGATTTCCTCTAAAAAGGGGACGACGGAGGCTGCTGTGGAGGCCATGCGCGGCGCGGGCTTTGCGCCTGCCGTGGCGGCTGGATATACGCGCGCTGTGCAAAAGAGCGACGCGATGACCGCCGCGTTCGACGCGGAATAACCTGTTTTTGACAGCAAAGGGGAAGGCGAGCGCCTGCCCCTTTTTGCATTTCACAGCGCCCAAAGCATCCGGTATTTGCCGCGCATTGCGCCATCCCTGCGCGTAATTCCGGTTTGTGCGAACAGTGTGAGAAATCCTCAGCTTATGAATGATATGAACAGCAGCATAACCGCAAAGCGCCGCTGGGGCAAGCCCAGCGGCGCTTATTACGTTTGCGTTTGTAGGAGCTTATGCCTTCAGGGAAGCGTCTTTGCTCTTCATGAGGCGCTTCATAAGGAACAGCACGCCAACCATGACCGCAATGG
>UREK01000039.1 GCA_900546845.1 uncultured Eubacteriales bacterium | reverse complement strand
ATTGAAAGTCAAGGGCTGCGGCCCTTGACAATCCCGGAGAGACTTTTTCGACAACTGGGGGGCGCGCCTTCCGGCGCGCCCCCTTGAATCTTCTTAAATATAAGTCGGTTGAAAATGGATCTTACTGCCTGCCGATGGTTGCGACCATGACGGCCTTTATGGTATGCATGCGGTTTTCCGCCTCGTCAAACACCTTGGATTGCGGGCAGCGGAACACCTCGTCGGTGACCTCCATTTCGGTGATGCCGAACTTCTCGTAAATTTCCCGGCCAACGCTCGTCTCCAGGTCGTGGAATGAGGGCAGGCAATGCAGGAAGATGCAGTCCGGGTTTCCGGTGGCCTTCATCATGTCCATCGTCACGCGGTAGGGGGTCAGGAGCTTGATGCGCTCCTCGAACTGCGCTTCCTCGCCCATGGACACCCAGACGTCGGTATAGATCGCGTCCGCGCCCTTCACATCCGCTATGTTTTCGGAGAATTCGATCGTCGCGCCGGTCTCCTTGGCTACCTCGCGCATCTCAGCCACAAGGCGCTCGTCCGGGAAGAGGCTCTTAGGCGCGACGCCCAGGAAGGACATGCCCATCTTTGCCGCGCCGATCATGAGGGAGTTGCCCATATTATTGCGGGCGTCGCCCACGTAGACGAGCTTGCACTTGCTGAGCGGCTTGTGCACGTGTTCCTCGATGGTCAGGAAGTCTGCGAGGATCTGCGTCGGGTGGTAAAGGTCGGTCAGGCCGTTCCAGACGGGAACGCCGCTGTGCTTGGCGAGCATCTCCACGTCGTACTGCCTGAAGCCGCGGTATTCGATGCCGTCATAGAAGCGGCCGAGCACCTTTGCAGTATCCTCCAGGGATTCCTTTTTGCCCATCTGGCTATTGGAAAGGAAGGTAACGTTTGCGCCCTCGTCATACGCGGCGACCTCGAACGCGCAGCGCGTGCGGGTAGAGGTCTTTTCAAACAGCAGTACGATGTTTTTGCCTTCGAGCAGGTTGTTTTTGAGGCCTGCGCGCTTCTTGGCCTTGAGGTCGTGCGCAAGATCCAGCAGGTAGCGGATCTCGGCGGGGGTAAAGTCCTTCAGGGTCAACAGGGAACGTCCTTTCAGATTTACGGGCATGTTCAGTCTCCTTTTCGTTTATTTTTTGCATACGGGATATTGTTGGGGTTGGGAGCGCCGGCGGCCCATGCCTTCAGCCGATAAACGGGGCGGCCGTCCGGTATGCCTTGAAGACGTATTCGCTGGTATAGACGTGCAGGAGCGCACCGTAATCCAGGTTGAAGGAAAGCACGTCGCCCACCCGGTAGCCCGGCGCTTCCGTCAGGTTTACGATGAGGTGATCCGAGCTCGCGCCGAGGATCTCCACGCGTGCATCCTGCGGGGTCAGGCCGCCGGGCTCCACATCCTGCCGGCCGATGGCGCAGATGCCGCGCAGCATTTCGCCCCGGTCCTCAAACTCGACCTTTTCGCCAAAGGCGTTTGCGCCGCAATCGCCGATGGGCTTGGAGGGCTTGCGCTTGACCTCCACGAGCTGCGCTTCCAGCGTGAAGCAGCCGGCGTGGAAGCCTTCCATGGGTTTGAGTGCGCCGGTGTCGTTGCCAAGCAGCCAGCCTTCGCCGATGCGCAGGTTGGTGATGCCTTTTGGGATAGTCCCTTCGCGCAGCATGGTGAGCGCGCTGGAGTTGCCGCCGGAAACAAAGGGGATGGGGAGCCCGTAGCGCCGCCGGAGCCCATCCGCGATGCGTACGAGGCCAGAGAGATTCTCCTGGCTCGGGAGCACGCCGCCAAAGCAGGTCATGTTCACGCCCACGCCGTAAAGCTCGAGCGCCGGGCAGGCGATGACGGCTTCCGCGAGCGCATGGACGCCCTCCATGTCGAAGAACGGCACGCCCTCGCGCAGGTCGCCCATGTCGATCATGAGCACGACCTTGTGCCGCCTGCCCTGCCTCGCCGCGGCATCACCGAGGAGGCGCACGGTGTAAGGTTCGCTCTGCTGGCTGACCTCCGCGTGGCAAACCACGTCGTCCACCTCCGAAGGCTGGGCGACGCGTAGCAGATAGCGCGGCTTGCTTCGCGGCAGGCGCGCCAGGTTCTGCACGCGGGAATCCGCGAGGAAATCCGCGCCCGTTTCCGCCATCACAGCGGCGATGCGCGCATCCGCGCACACGCACTTGCTCACGAGCGCGGCGGTGAGCCCCTGCCCATGACAAAGCGCGATCATGCGTTCCATGTTCTCTCGCAGCTGATCCAGATCGGCAATAATCCTTGGATACATAATAACCCTCCCGGCGATGTTTTGCAATTTCTATGTTTGGGGAAGTTTGGGTTGCGGGGAAAAATTCCCATATTGGAGAGACGGTCGGCGGCGTTGCTGTGGGAGCTGGTTAAATGCCGCCGCTTGCGGTAATACGACAATCCTCAGTCAACGGCTCACGCCGTTGACAGCTCCTTTCAAAAGGAGCCTTTTGGGGTGTGCGCTCCCCATAGGCGGTGAAGGGGCGAAGCCCCTTCATCCCACATTCCCCTTCCCGCAAAGGGGGCGGAGCCGAGCGCGCCCAGTGGGCGATGCAGCGAGGCGGAAGCCCAGTGAGCAAGGAAGCGCTAGGAAGCCGCTTTAGCGGCAACGCAGCGCGACCATTGAGAACTGTGGATGGGGCGAGGGGATGGGCCGCCACGGGAATGCGCTGCCGAACGGCTTAACCGCAGCGGCGGGAACAATCCTCAGTCATGGCTTACGCCAGGACAGCTCCTTTGCCAAAGGAGCCTTTTGGGCTGTGCGCTCTCGCACACCGTCCGAATACGAAACCTATTGGAATTCACCACTCCCAAGCGCCCCCTTTTTGAAAGGGGATGGCATGCGTTAGCATGCCGGGGGATTGCCGTATCAAGAAGCCGTTTCGCAGAGCATGGTGGAGGACTGCCTTACCCAGGCCGCGTTTCGGCAAACCTGCCGGGATAAGCCCCGGCCTTTCCCCAATCAGATGCCGAGAGAGCGCTTCATCAGGCGCAGCGCGGCTTCCGGGTAGCGCTTGGAGAGCACGCCCAGCGAGGCCATGATGTAATCATCGTCAAAGAGCAGGGCAAGCTCGCCCGCGCGCGGGTAGAGCATCATCTTCGCGGTATTGCAGTCCGCGAGGGCGCGCAGCAGCGCCTCCCGGTGGGGCAGGCGCGTGAGCGCGCCGCCTGTGCCGACGATGTACTTCACCTGCGTCAGGTCCTTGCCCTCGGCCACGGTCTTGCGGCCGGAGGGGGTATAGATGTAGCGCAGCGCGCCCGCGTGGCGCGTCAGCGCCCGGACGCCGGCCTCCCGGCAGAGGCGCTCCGTCAGGCGGAACTGCTCCTCCGTATCCGGGATGGGCTTGTAGCGGGCCATTACGGCGGGAACGTCCAGCGAAAGCTCGCGGGAAAGCGCATCCTCGCCCAACATGGCGACAAGGTTCTTCGCGTTCACATAAAGGCCAAGGTCGCCTTCCACCGTGCGCTTGGCGAAGGGTTCCGGCCGCGTCTGGATGGAGGCGATCTCATCCGACCCGGCGGTGACGGAGTGCACGTCCGTCGTCGCGCCGCCGACGTCCACGACCACAAGGTCGCCGATCTCGTTGTAAAGCAGCTGCGCGGCTTCCATCACTGCGCCGGGGGTGGGCATGATCGCGCCGGTGACTATGTCGCGGATATGCTCCATGCCGGGAGCCTTGACGATGTGCTCCTCGAACACCGCATGGATGATGCGCCGTGCGGGTTCGATGTTTAAAAGGTCGAGCTTGGGGTAAACGTTCTCTGTGACCGTGCAGGGCACGCCCGCGCGCTCGAAGATGGTTTTGACATGCGTCTGGTTCTGCACGTTGCCCGCATAGATGACCGGCACGCGCAGGCCGGATTCCGCAATGCGCTCTGCGTTGAAAAGCGCCGTTTCCCGCTCGCCGTAATCCGTGCCGCCTGCGAGCAGGATGAGATTCGGCTGCGCCGCTTGCAGGTCCATCAGGTCGAACTCCGAGAGCTTGCCCGCCGTCGCCAGCTTCACGATCGCGCCCGCGCCGAGGGCAGCGGCCTCCGCGGCCTTGACCGTCATGTCGTAAACAAGGCCGCATACGCACATGCGAAGCCCGCCCGCGGCGGAGCTTGTGGCGAACATCTCGCCGTATTCGAGGCTGTCCCAACCCTCCTTTGCCTGCATGTCCGCGATCGCGCCCCGGAGACCAACGCGCACGTCGCCCTCGAGCA
Source organism: uncultured Eubacteriales bacterium (assembly GCA_900546845.1). Taxonomy (GTDB): domain Bacteria; phylum Bacillota; class Clostridia; order Christensenellales; family CAG-138; genus UBA1685. The sequence goes on along the minus strand of UREK01000039.1, from coordinate 9,907 downwards.
CGCTCGTCGGGGCCTGCCCCTGCGCGACGAAGCGCGGCGCGTCCCCGGCGATGCCGGAAAACGCGTTGACCAGCGTGGTGGTGGAGCCGATCTCGGCCACAAGAACGTCGATGAACATAGGCTTACTCCTAATTGATAATTGACAATGAACAATGAACCGCTGCGGCGGATACAATCCTCAGTCACGGCTTACGCCGTGACAGGCCCCACAGTTCGCAATGGTCGCGCCGTGTCGCCGCAGGGGCGGCTTCCTTGCGCTCCCTTGCTCACGGGGCTTCCGCCTCGCTGCATCGCCCACTGGGCGCACTCGGCTCCGCCCCTTTGCCAAAGGAGCCTTTTGGTTTGAGCGCTTTCGCACGGTGTCCGTATACGAAAAAGCGCTGGGATGAACCGCTCCCCAAAGCCTCCTTTTTGAAAGGAGGTGGCAGCGCGTAAGCGCTGACGGAGGATTGGCGTATTCGGAAAACCGCCAGCCGTCCATTGTGCATTGCCAATTTCCCGCCCTGCCCCAGATGGTTTCCGGGCAGGGCGGGAACCATCCGGTTAGATCTTTCCTTCGGCTTCCATCTCGCGGCGGCGCTTCACGAGGAAGGTAGCCACGTGGTGGCCGCGGCTGCCGCGGCCGAAGCCTTCGTCCGCGCCGTTGGCGCGCGCCTGCGCAGAGGCGACCTGCGTGCCGCCCGCAACGAAGATCAGCTTGTCGCGCACGCCCATTTCGGTGGCGATGCGGTTGATCTTGGCGATATTCTTATAATGAATATCATCGTGGCTGATGATGGTGGAGGCGAGCATCGCGTCCGCGTTGAGCTCGATCGCCGCGTTCACGAGCTTCTCCGGCGGGACGGAGGTGCCCAGGTAATGCACCTCGATTCCGTATTTCTCGATGCCGCCATGCTTGATGTCGATGATCTCCCGGAGTCCGACGGAGTGTTCATCCTCGCCGACCGTGCCGCACACGACGCGCATCGGCCTGCGTTCGATGTCCGCGCGGATCTCGTCGTCGCTCATCACGTCCGGTTCCTCGGGGATCACGAGCTTGTCGATCTCGATGGCGAAGGGAACCTTGCCCTTGAGCTCGATGCGCGTGCCCTCTGCGCCGTGCATGATTTCCTTGGAAATAACCTCGCAATCCGTGAGGTTCATGCGCTTCGCGCACTCGAGCGCTGCCGCCTCCGCAATATGCTTTTCCGCGGGGAAGAACATCGTGAGCATCACGGTACCGTCCGCGAGCCATTCCATCTCCGGGCGGATCAGCTTCGCGCCCGGCTGGGCGAAGTCCTGCACCTCGGCCATGCGCACGTTGCAGTTATCCTCCTCGTCCAGTTCGTCGATGTATACGATCTTCTCCGGGCATTCCAGCGTGCAGCCGCCGATGAGGTCGGAGGGATTTGTTGCGCCGTACTGGGCGATGTTGTTGTAGCCGTAATGCGCGGTGACGGGGGCCATGTAATCCGCCTCGCGCTTGTAGATCGTGCCCGCGCCGATGCCGCCAGAGAGCTTGCGGGCGATGCCGTCGCCGTTGCGCTCCGGGTAGATGCCGCTGTCCACGAACATCCCGGCCTCGACCGCCGCGAAGTAGCCGCCCTGCTCGACCATCTCCTCCATGAAGAGGATCGCGCGCTCCTTGAGCTCGCGGGCCTTCTCGCGCAGGTAGCCGTCCTTCTTGAGCTCGACCATGTCCATGAGGCCGTCCATGCCCACGAGCGCCTGCTTGGCCGTGTCGCACGCTTCGATGTTGTAGATGTGCCAGGGCACGTTGCGGCCCTCGTCCGGCGTGATGGTGGACTGGATGTCCGCACTCGTGAGCTTGGAGATGAGCATGTTGAGCACGTGGGTTACCGTCGCCTCGCGGGTGGAGGATTCGATGTACTTGGTGTTCATCTGTGCGCGCATGCGGTATTCGTGGAAAAGATCGCGCAGCGCCACGGCGTAGGGGAGATCCATATGCACGCAGGGGGCGGGGGTTGCCGTCGGCGGCACGGTGGAAAGGCAGATGTTCTTTTTGTCGATGCCGACCTTCGCGGAGAAGATGGCGTTGATGCCGTGCTGCACCATCAGCTCCGGCATGACCTTCCAGGCCTCGCGCGCGGTGGCGTTGGCGTTGTGCGCGCCGTCGATCTGCGCCATGCCCGCCCAGGCGATGAGCTTCTTGGATTCGCACGCGTCCACGAAGGAACGCGCCATGTTGATGTTGCGGTAAATGACGTTATACTGTGGGTCCTGATGCACGCCGTTGACGCCTTCTTCCGCGAACATGACGGCGATGTCCGGGCCGGCGACGCCGGAAACATAGCTGTGGTAATTGATGGGGCGGCCCACCTCGTCCTCGATCATGTCGAGCGCCTTGCGCTGGGCCCGGACCTGCTTGCGGGTGATCGGCACGCCGCCCATGCCCTGCGGGGTGCCCTCGATGAGGCCGTCGAAATGGCTCTGGCCTGCCGTGCGGATAACCATGATGTGATCCGCGCCGTGATGCGCGCCCATGCGCATGCGGCGGATATCGTCCTCGAAGCGGCCGGAAGCGATCTCTGTGGTGATGACGGGCATCGGCTGCGGGTCGATGTCGTCGAAATAGTGCGCCGGCGGCAGCGGCACGGAGTTTTTCAGCGGCTTGGAGCAATCCTGGTATTCAAAGGGGCCCATCTTGAGGCCAGGGGCAGGCTCGCGCCACGTCCAGCCGCGCCTGCGGGGACGGTAATTTTCAAGGTCTTTTAAGATTTCGGATACGTCGATGTTCTTGTTCGGGTCAAGTTTGTAATCGCTCATATCGCACCTCCGTTAAAACTGCGCCGCGGCTTCATCCCAAAGCCGGTCTTCGCAAAGCGCGAGGCCTGCGGTGCGCACATCCGTGCCCTGCGCCCTGGCAAGGCGGTATACCACGTTGCCCGCGCCGTGGGCGATCAGGTTGCGCTCCATGCAGCCGTCCACGATGCGCTTTGCCTCGATGGACGAAAAGCCCATGCGCAGCAGCACGCTGCGCTCGATGGAGGGCGAGGTGTACTCATACCCCATCTTGAGGAGCGGCTCGGTGATCTGCCCGGCCAGCGCCCAGAAGCGCTGCTCGAGCTCCTCGTCGGAAAGGTTCGCCAGGTGCGCGCGCCTTTCCTGATAATCGTCTGCCCGTTTCATGTTGGTTCCTCCTGGTTTTTGTTGTGTTCGTTTGCTTTGAGTTTCGCGCTCCCTCGGGGGGAGGGTGTTTTGTGTTGTGATGCGCTGCCCATCGGCCGGGAAGGGCTGCGCGGGTAAGACAATCCTCAGTCCTGGCTTGCGCCGTTGACTGCCCCACAGTTCACAAAGGCCGCGCGAATAAGGACAATCCTCAGTCCGCTTCGCGGACAGCTCCTTTCAAAAGGAGCCTTTTGGTCAGTGCGCTCTCATGCGCTATCCGAATACGAAACCCGTTGGAGTTCACCACCCCCAAACGCCCCCTTTCTGAAAGGGGGTGGCACGGCGTAAGCCGTGACGGGGGATTGCCGTATTCCAGCGACGCAAGTGCTGACGGGGGATTGCCGTATCGGGACGCCGCCCCGTAAAGCAAGCTGTCCCTTACAACGTTTGGAAGCGGCGAGGGCGTTTCCACCTTTCCTCTTCCTCAGGTCCTCTTTCTCAGGCCTTTGCGCCGACCTTTTCGAGCGTTGCTTCCACGAACGCGCGGGAAGCGTTTGTCTCCTCCATCAGGTAGGCGATGTCCGCCTCCGTCAGAGCGCCCTTCGCATGGGAGGCCTGGCGGCGGATGAGGGAAGCGCGCATGTGGTCAAGATCCGCGTCGCGCGCCCGGAGCAGGGAAGGATTGGCCGGGAACACGATATTCGTGCCGGGAACCTCCGTTGCCGGGTCGCCGAAAAGGAGTTCGATGCCGTTTTGCCGCGCAAAAGCGAGCTGCGGCTGGATGTGCTTGCCCGCGCCGGTGTATTCCGTCTCCTGGGCAACGATGATCTGATCCGCGTCAAGCTCCTGCGCAAGGGAGAACGCCGCTGCAAGGCTCGTGTTGCCCGCAGGCCCCTTTTCCATGCCCTCAAGCGTGGCGAGCGCTTCGGTGATGTAGAACACCTCGCCCTGCTTGACGGTGACGTAGCGGTCCATGTAGCGCAGCGGGCGCGCGGCGGAGCGCGGCACGTCGCTGTGATCCGGGTCAGTCGCATACGGCACGCCGAAGCCGGTGTGCGCGGTGGTGAAGGATTTGCGGTTGAACTGCGCGTCGCTTGCCATGCTGAGGCCGGTGAGATCCACCGATGCGGCAACGACCTGCGCGCCGCACCCGGCTTTCCTGAGGCCGCGCGCGGTGCCGGTCAGGTTGCCGCCGCCCGCATTCGCGCAGACGACTACATCCGGGTTGCGCCCATAGCGCTCCTTAAACTGATGCCCAAGCTCCCAGCCGAGCGTTTCCACGCCGCCCACGCCGAAAGCGGAATAGAGCGAGGCATTGAAGTAGCCCGTCTCCTCCAGCATCATGAGGACTTCATAGAACAGCTCCGGGCCCACGGAAAGCTGGAGCACCTCCGCGCCGAGCGCCTCGCACTTGCGCGCCTTCTCGATGATCTCCGGCTGGCCGCTCTGCTTGGAATCGTAGCATTCCTGCACGATGATGCAGCGGAGGCCCTGCATGGCCGCCTGGGAGGCCACAGCGGCGCCGTAATTGCCGCTCGTCGCCGCGATGACGCCCTTGTAGCCCATCTTCTTGGCGTGGTAGACGCTCGTGGCCGCGCGGCGTTCCTTGAAGCTGCCCGCGGGGTTTGAGGCCTCGTCCTTCACGAAAATGCGCGCGCCCTTGCCGGGCTTTGCGTATTTGCGGGCGAGCGCCGTCAGGTTATGCAGCTCGAAGATCGGCGTATTGCCAACGTTGTAAAGCCGCTGGATGCGGATGTGGTCTTCCAGGGAATAGCCAGTGCCGTTCATCAGCGCCTCGTAATCGAAGGCGATGGAGCCGGATTCATACCGGCTGTAATCGATGCCCATGGCCTTTTCGATGATCTCTCCCTTGCGGCCCGTGACCGCTTGGTAGCTCTTGTCTACGATCATGCCGTTTATCATGCTTCTTCCCCTCCAAACAACGCTTTGCGCAGGGATTCCTCCATCGTGAGGATCTCCGGGACGAACGCGCCGTAATTGAGCGCGTAGCAGGGGTTGACCTCGATGAGCGTCCCATGCTCCGTGCGGCCGACGGAGGTGACCACCGTCACCTCGTCGCCAAGTTCGGCAGCCTCGTTTTGGAGCCTGCCCTTCACCCACATCTCAAGCGGCACCTTCTTGGTGTCCTCAGGCAGCTTGCCCGTGCGTTCTTCCGGCGCAAGGACGACCCTGTGGATGCGGACCCAGTCGTTTTTCTTTGCCATAGCGGTTCCTTTCCGTAAAGTATCAGTTATCCCGTGGGGGTTACTTTTCGATATAATCCCGGAAGTCGCCCATGATGGCGCGCGGCACGGGCAGGTCGAGCATGGTCTTGAGGCCGGGGCGCGCGTTGATTACGTGAGGGATCATGTTCACGATCATTGCGATGGTGCCGACGCCGCCGTCCACCTCCGGGTTGATGGCCATGTTGACCTCCGGGCTGCCCTTGAGGACGATGTAGTCGCCGGTATGCGTGCCCTCCAGCTCCGGTTCGATCTGCTGCGGGTGGATCATGTCGATCTTCACTTCGCCGCCCACATAGCCCTGGCCGGTCATGTTCACGCCCGCGACGTTGCCCGCTTTGGCAAAGCCGTAGGGGGACTTGCGGTCCACCGTGGTGACGATGGGCTTCATTTGCTGCTCGAACTTGTCTACCTTCCAGCCGAGCGCCTCCGCGATCATGCCGACGGATTCCGCGAAGCCCACGTGGCCCGCGAGGGTACCGTCCGCAACGCCCTTTTCAAACGCTTCGGCCGTGAGGCCAACGCCCTGCTCCTCCATGACGGCCGGGCCGAAGGGGGAAAGGCTGTTCACGCGGCGGCACTGCACGGATTCCACATCCGTCATGCAGCCCGTCAGGCAGATGGCGAGCAGGTCCATCATCAGGCCGGGGTTGATGCCCGTGCCGAGGATGGAAACGCCGTGCTCCTTCGCAAGGCGGTCCATCTCCGCCGCGAGTTCCGGCTGCTGCGCCTTCGGGTAACTCATTTCCTCCGCGGTGGAGATCACGTTCACGCCCTTTTCCACCACGAGCTTGATCTTCGGGAACGCCTTCGCTGTGAAGGAGTCCGTTGCGATTACGCAGATGTCGCACTTCTCCTTGGAGACGACGGCCTCGATGTCCGGCGAGACGAGCACGTCCGCGCGGCCGCCGCGCTCCACGCCAAGCACCTCGAAGATGCTCTTGCCAACGCGCGCGGGATGGATGTCGCACACGCCGGTGATGTCCACGCCTTTTTTGCGCAGAAGCACCTTGGCGATACCGCCGCCCATTGCGCCAAAGCCCCAGATCGCTACCTTGATGTTTTCCATGTTGGTCCCTCCGCCTATGTTTGTTTTAGTTTGCTGTGACAGAAAAATCGGCATTGCATAATTCTTTAATCTATTATATAATACCAAATAATATTACGCAAACGAATGTTTTTTATATTATACATGCAAAATAGGAATGGAAGTGACTGCTGGTGAGCCTGCAAAAATACGCTGCGCTCCTCAAGACCGTGGAGCTTGGCAGCATCAGCCTTGCGGCGGAACAGATGGGATACACCCAGTCCGCCGTCAGCCGCATGATATTGGATCTGGAGAAGGAATGGCGGGTGGAGCTGCTCCACCGCAGCCGCACAGGCGTTGCGCTCAGCTCGGCGGGGGAGCGGATTTTGCCGCTTGTGCGCACGATCGTCGCGGACTGGGAGGAGCTCAACTTCACTGTGAACGAGCTGCACGGCCTGCATACGGGCCTTGTCCGCGTCGGCACGTTCACAAGCGTTGCGAACATGTGGATCCCGTCGCTGCTGGTTTCGTTCCAGAAGCTGTATCCCGGCATTGAATTCGCCTTGATGAACAGCGAGAATTATTCCGAGATCGAGGATTGGATCCAGCATGGCAAGGTGGACTGCGGGTTCGTGAACCTGCCTGCGGTCACGGATCTTCAGGTCAGCTTCCTCAAGCGGGATACGCTTGTCGCGGTGCTGCCGCCGGAGCATCCGCTCGCCGGGAGCGAGGTGTTCCCAATCGCGCGGCTACAGGACGAACCGTTCATCAAGCTCAAGGAGGACACGGACAACGAGCTTTCCAACTTCCTCGCGCACCTTTCCAGAATGCCGAAGGTGCGCTATGAGGTCAACAGCGACCATATGATCCTTTCCATGGTGGAAAGCGGGCTTGGCATCAGCGTAATGCACTCCCTGCTTGCGGACATGGACCGCTACAACGTAGTCTGGAAGCGGTTCGACTTGCAGCAGCACCGGGACATCGGCATCGCTACCGCGCGCAGCGCGAAGCTCTCGAGCGCGGCGAAGCTCTTCGTCGCACACGTGCGGGAGCAGATCAGCGAAACCGGGCCGCACCTTTTTTTGCCCGTTTCAGGCGCTTAGGCTCACGGCAGCGCAATGCGCCGCCCTTCCGTCTGCACGAGGCCGGCGTCCCGCATGCGGCTAAGCTCGCGCATCATGGCGCTGCGGTCCGCGCAGATGTAATCCGCAAGTTCGCTGAAGGAGAACGGCAGCAGGAAGGCGCGGCCGCCCGCATGCGCGGCGGAAAGGCTGAAATAGCACAGGAGCTTTTCGCGGATGGTGCGGCAGCTGAGCACTTCGATGCGCTCGCTCAAACGGACGGTTTTGTCCGCGACGAGGCGCAGGATGTTGCGGACGAGCAGGCTGTGGTGGTCGCAGGCTTTCTCGCAGCGCTTGATGATGTGCGCGTAATCAATGAATACGATCTCCGAGGGCGCGCGGGCGACGACGAGCATGCTTTCGCGCGCGAGGCTCGAAAATGCGAGCACTTCCCCAAAGATGCCGCCCGGCGCGAGCGATTCGAGCAGCGTCCTGCCGCCGTCGAGCTCTATGCGCTCGATGGAAAGCGCCCCGCTTTTGAGGATACCCACGTCGCCATGGCTATGCCGGTAAGCGCGGACGGTATCTCCCGCAGCGCAGCGCTCGGTGCGCGCGCAGAAGCAGCGGAGCATCTGCTCGACCTCTTCCTGCGTAATGCCCTCAAAAAGATCCGAATCCGTCAACTGCACAAAATTTCCTCCAAACTGTTGCAAATGCAATAGACTTTCTCTGCGCTTCATGGTATCATATAATCAAAAGAAAGTATAGCACGGCTTGCAGCCGAAAATTAGAAAAATGTGGAAGGAGAACAAAAATATGAAATTCCGTTGCACAGTTTGCGGTTATGTACACGAAGGCCCCGAAGCCCCGGCGTTCTGCCCCACCTGCAAGGCGCCCGCTTCCAAGTTTGTCCCGGTTGAGGAGAACAAGATGGATTGGGCGGCTGAGCATGTGCTTGGCGTAGCCAAGGGCGTTGCTCCGGAGATCATCGAGGGCCTGCGCGCCAACTTCACCGGCGAATGCACCGAGGTCGGCATGTATCTTGCGATGGCGCGCGTCGCCCACCGCGAGGGCTATCCGGAGATCGGCCTCTATTGGGAAAAGGCAGCTTGGGAAGAGGCGGAGCATGCGGCGAAGTTCGCGGAGCTGCTCGGCGAGGTTGTGACCGATTCCACCAAGAAGAACCTCGAGATGCGCGTGGAAGCCGAAAACGGCGCTACTGCGGGCAAGTTCGAGCTTGCGAAGATGGCCAAGGCGCAGAACCTTGACGCGATCCACGACACCGTACACGAGATGGCGCGCGACGAGGCCCGCCACGGCAAAGCGTTTGCCGGACTGCTGAAGCGGTACTTCGGGGAGTAAGGGAAACCCACATACATGGAAAACGAAGCGGCGGGGGGGAACCTCGCCGCTTTTCGCTGCGCCGCTGCAGACGCAGGTTAGACTCCAGCGCTTGCGGAGCAAGACAATTCCGAGGCCGCAAAGAGGCAAGCTGCTTTAAGCGTCGCTCGCGGAGGTAAGGCAATCCTCAGTCCTGGCTTGTGCCATGACAGTCCCACAGTTCACAATGGCCGCGCGAATAAGGGCAATCCTCAGTCCGCTTCGCGGACAGCTCCTTTCAAAAGGAGCCTTTTGGGCTGTGCGCTCCCATGCGCTGCCCGAATACGAAAAAACGTTTGAGTTCACCGCTCCCAAAAGCCCCCTTTCTGAAAGGGGGTGGCAGCGCGCAAGCGCTGACGGGGGATTGCCGTTAACACCGGCGGTGAAGGGGCGCAGCTCCTTCACACTATCTTCCCCTTCCCGCGCCGGGAAGGGGCGAGGGGGATAGGCCGCCATGGGAAAGCGCTGTCGAATGGCTTAACCGCTGCGGCGGGGAACAATCCTCAATCCTGGCTTGTGTCATGACAGCTCCACAGTTCGCAAAGGCTGCGCGAATAAGGGCAATCCTCAGTCCGCTCCCACACGACGCCCGAATACGGAAGCCTTCAGAATTTACAAAAACTGTTATGGCTCCCTGTCTTGCTCATATTCCACGATCTTCAGAATATCCCCAACTTCGCAATCCAAGGCAAGGCAAATTTTAAGCAGTGTTTCTTTGTCGTACCGTTTTACCCTGTCTTTGTAATAGCTATGGATCACGGCGTACCCGATTCCTGTCATTTTTGCCAATTCGTATCTTGTAATTCCTCTTTTTGACAGAATTTCATCCAACGTCAACCTGATCTCTTTCAATTTCATCACCCACTATGAATCGTAAGCGATATATAGTCCATTGACAATATATTAATAAACGTATATATTTATATTAATATATAAAGGAGGTCTTTTTCATGCAATCCACGCTCAGCCAACTTTATTACGGAAACCTGTATCCATTTTTAACGTACAAACCCGCGTTAGAGGAAACTGTGCACCTGTTCAAAGCCGCGGGCGGGCGGTATGACCGCTTCCGCGCGCGGCTGCCGGAG
>UREK01000038.1 GCA_900546845.1 uncultured Eubacteriales bacterium | reverse complement strand
GGATGATCGCGCGGCCGATGGTCGTTTTGCCGGAGCCGGACTCGCCGACGAGGCCGAACGTCTCGCCCTTGTAAATGTCAAAGCTCACGCCCTTGACGGCCACAAACGGCTTGCGCTTGCTGCCGAAGGTTACTTCAAGATCCCTTACCGAAAGGAGAACTTCCTTGGTTTCTTTTTCCATTATTGTGCGCCTCCTTCCTTGTTCCCTACGCGGAGGTTCCGGATGTTGCGGATGTTCTTGATGTGCTCCGGCGGCTCTACCTTGGGCGCGCGGGGATCAAGCAGCCAAGTGCGCGCCTTGTGCGTCGGGGAAACCTCGAAATACGGCGGGCGGTGCAGGAAGTCGATCTTGAGCGCCTGCGGGTTGCGCGGGGCAAACGCATCGCCGCGCACCTTGTTGAACAGGTTCGGAGGCGTGCCCTTGATAGAGTAGAGGTCTTCGCCCTTGATGCCGAGCTGCGGCAGGGAGCTGAGCAGCGCCCAAGTATAAGGATGCTGCGGGGAATAGAACACCTCGTTGCAGGTGCCGATCTCCACGATGTCGCCCGCGTACATGACCGCAATGCGATCCGCCACGTTGGCAACGACGCCGAGGTCATGGGTGATGTAGATGGTCGTGAGCTGGTATTTCTTTTGCAGCTCGCGGATCAGGTCGAGGATCTGCGCCTGGATCGTCACGTCAAGCGCGGTGGTCGGCTCGTCGCAGATGAGGATCTTCGGGTTGCAGGCCATGGCGATGGCGATGACCACGCGCTGGCGCATGCCGCCGGAAAACTCGTGCGGATACTGCTTGTAGCGCCGCTCGGGTTCCGGGATGCCGACGTCGTCCAATATCTCGATGGCACGCGCCTTCGCAACCTCGCCGGAAAGATTCTGGTGCAGCTTGAGCGCTTCTTCGATCTGCCAGCCGACGGTCTTGAGCGGGTTGAGGCTCGTCATCGGGTCCTGCATGACCATGGCGACCTCTTTGCCGCGGATCTTCGTCCATTCCTTTTCGGTCTTGAACTTGGCGAGGTCCATGCCGTTATACCAGATCTCGCCGGAATCCACCCAGCCGTTGTTGTCCAGAAGGCCAATAAAGTTCTTCGTGAACACGGATTTGCCGGAGCCGGATTCGCCGACGATCGCAAGGCTTTCGCCCTTGTAGATGTCAAGCGAGATGCCGCGGATGGCATGGAGCACCTGGCCGCGCAGGCTGAATTTGATATTAAGGTCTTTTACAGACAAAATCACTTCTTGTTCCACAGCACAAAGACCTCCTCTTACACGTGGTTCTTCGGATCAGCCGCATCGGAGAAGGCGTTGCCTACCAGATAGAAGCAGATCGTGATAATGGAAAGGATGATCGCCGGGATGATCAGCTGATACCGCAGCGTAGGCGCCATCATGAGGCTGCGGCCGCGGTTGACCAGGTTGCCCAGCGACGGAATATCCGTCGGCAAGCCAAGGCCGATATACGCCATGAAGACTTCAGAGCCGATCGCACCCGGGATTGCAAGCGCCATGCGCAGCATGACGACCGAGACCATCTGCGGCAGCAGGTTCTTCACGATAACGCGGCGCGTGGGCGTGCCAAGGCAGCGGGACGCGAGGTTAAAGTCACGGTCGCGGATGATGATGACCTGGTTGCGGATGAAGCGTGCAAGGCCGATCCATCCCGTGATGGACATGGCGACGATCATGGTAAGCACGCCCGGTCGCATAATGTACGACGCGAGGATCAGGATGATCGTGGACGGGATGTTGTTGATGATGTTGTAGATCTCCGTGAAGATGAAGTCCAGCTTGCGGACATAGCCCCACAGGAGACCCGCAATGATGCCGACGACCGCTTCGATCAGCGCCACCACGATGCCGATGAGCAGCGACGTGCGCGTGCCGCTCCACATGCGGGCCCAAAGATCGCGGCCGATCGGGTCCGTACCAAACCAGAACACGGAGTTCGGCGCCATGTTGTCGATGAAGCCAGTCTTCACCTTGATCTCCGTCGGGCTCAGGCGCGCAACCCCCTTGTTGACGCCCTTGAGAGAGCCGTCCTCGGAGGTAACCGTGAGCATCATGTTCTCCGCAGGGACGAAGGCATAGTACCAGCCGTCGTTCTCCGGGTCGGCGGTCAGCGTCAGGTCAATGCCCGGGTCGCCGCGCATGGTCGTGGCCGCGTTCACCTGCGGCACGCCCCAGTTGGCCGGCGCCTGGAAGTAGGTCAGGATGGTGCCTTCCTCGCCGCCAGCGATCAGCTCGCCTTCGGTGTACTTTATGCCTTCGGAATAAATTCCGCCTTCCTCATCCACGCGGATCCAGACAGCCTTCTGGAAGGTCGTCTTGCTGCCGTCCTCGGAGTTGACGTACATATACGGCGTCTCCGTGGGGACAAACGCGTAATACCAGCCCTCGTTGGCGGAGTCCGCAGTAAGCGGGAGCTCCACCGGCTCGGAATCGGCGGCTTCCTGCGCATAGGCCTTCGGCACTCCCCAGGAGTTCGGAACCTTCACATAGGTGAGGATGCCCTCCGCGCCGTCCGCTTCGGCCAGGCTGCCCTTCGTTTTCTTTATGGCGTCGAGCTCGACCGAGGCGTCCTCATCGATCTCCATCCAAAGCGCGTTTTCATAATAGTTCACTGCATTCGGGTCATATTGATCCGGCAGCAGCGGCTGGATAAACGTGAAAAGAAGCAGGATGACCATGACGGCGAGCATGGCGACGCCCATCTTGTTCTTGAAGAACATGCGGAATGTGCTGCGCCAGTAGGAATAGTTGGAATAGCCGGTGCGCTCGGCCTCCTGCGCGTTGTATTCCGCGAACTCGAACAGATCCTGGGAAAGGCCTTCCATTTCCTCCGGGGAAAGGTCGTCCTTGTCGCTCACGGCAAGGTTTTGGAGCTGTTCCTCGATATTCTGTTCCAGCTTGCGGCTGAGTTTTTCTTTGTGCGAATATTTGCTGCTCATCTCGCGCCCTCCTTCTTGGAAAAACTGATGCGCGGGTCAACAAGGCCCATAAGCAGGTCGCCCAGCAGGAGGCCGAGGATGCTCAGGGAGGAGAAGATCACGATCAACGCGAGCACCATGGTGTTGTCCTGACGTTTGATGACGTCCACCAGGAGGCCGCCCATGCCCGGGATGGAATAAAGCGATTCCACATAGATGGAGCCGGAGATCGTGAGCAGGATCGAACCCGGGATCAGGTTCACCATCGGCACCACGGAATTGCGGAACACATGGCGGAACCAGATGGTGGTATTCGGCACGCCCTTGGCGCGTGCGAGCTTGATGTAATCCTTGTTGGTCTCATCCACCATGTAGCGCCTGAGCCACATCGCATAGCTGGAGATGGACGGCAGCGCCAACGAAATGACCGGGAGGATCATGCTGGACAGCTTTGTCTCATCATATAGCAAGCTCAGGTTGAACAGGCTGGAGCCATAAAGCTGTATGAAAATGAAGTACACCGCGTTTGGAACCGCCTGGATGAACACGATGTACGCATTGCCGAGTTTGTCCGCAAGGCGGCCTTTGCTGCGCGCCATCAAAGCGCCGAGCGCCATGCCGAGCGGTAAGCTAATAATGATTGACGTAAGCCCGAACCGCAGGGAAACCATCATCTTCGGCTTGATGATCTCCGTGATCGGATAATTGATACGGTAACGGTTGGAAACGCCCAGATCTCCCGCAAGCAGTTGCTTGAAGAAGCGGCCAACCTGCACATAAAGCGGATCCTTCAACCCGAGTTTGCGCAAACCGTTCTGAATCTGCTGCGGCGACATCTTTTCATAATTGGAAAAGTAGCCTTCCTCCGGCATGAGCCGCAGCAACGCAAAGATCACCGTTATCAGGATCACAAGCGTCAGCAGGGAACGGGCGAGTCGCTTGAGTGAATATTTGAGCACTTTTTGTTCTCCTTTTCGTCTCGCACAGGGTTGCGAGCTGGATATATCGCCTTAAGATTACGGTTCTAATTTCGAAAGGAAAAGCGGCTCTGCTCCGCAAATTACAGGGCAGAGCCGCTTTTATTAGGTTTTGTTGGTTTGCCGTACGGCAGTAGGCTTACTCGCCCATGGCCGCCTTCCAGGCTTCATACTGTTCGTCAAACTGATCCTGGGTCATAGCCGTCTTGTAGACGTGCTGGCCCTTATAACGGCTGGTGGACTGGCCCATCGCCGCGAACTGGCCTTCAAAGCCGTTGAGCTTGGTGGCCTGATAGGAGCCGCCGCTGACATACAGCGGGATCACGACCGCATGCTCGATATAGTAGGCTTCCGCAGCCGCAAAGAGCTCGAAACGCTTATCCATATCGTTGACCTCGGCCTTCGCTTCTTCAACGAGACGGAAGTACTCGTCGTTAATAGCTTTGGTTTCCTCGGTCTTGGTGTTCTGGTTGATGCCGTTGTACTCGGTCGTGTCATACATAAAGTTGTAGCTGTTCTCATCCGCGAAGGGATCAGTCCAGGTTTCAGGATCCATGTAGTCCGCGCCCCAGTTGAGCACTTGGATCGCGTAGTTGCCGGCACGGCGGGTCTCACGCAGGAAGTTCTGGCCGCTCCAGCTGAGCGAAACGATGTCGATGAAGTCCGCACCCAGGAGCTCTTCGAGCTGCTGTTCGATAACGGCGCATTCATCGGCCCAGGTGGTAACGCTGGGGTTGAAGTTCATCGGGATGATGATCGGGAACTTGCAGCCGGCTTCAGTCAGCTCAGCGACTGCCGCTTCCTTGTACTGGAGCGCAAGCTCAGCGTTGAAGCTTTCGGTGCTGTTGAACTCGGCGAGCGCGCCATAGGTCACGAAGTCTTTACCGTTGTTGGTGGCAAAGCCGCGCGGGGTAATGGTGTTGATCAGGTGGAGCTGCGGGTCATCGCCCGGGAAGCGGGCAGAAGTCGCAGTCGCCCGGTCAAGGCCGTGGAAGATCGCCTTGCGGAAATTCTCGTTGTTAACGGCGATCGCCCAGTTTTCGGGTTCATACTCGGCGGCAAACTTCGGCTCGAAGTTGAAGCCCATGAAGTAGGAGTAGTCGCCAACGATACGGGAAGAGGAAATCATCTGGCTCTTCTCGGGATCAGCCAGCCAGTCGGCAACGATGTCGGAACCGATGTCAGCATAGTCTACTTCGCCGCGGAGGAGCATCTCGGGCGCGAGGGTGCTGGCTTCGGTGTTGTAGGTCTGCTCGATGCGCTCAATGTAGATGTGCTCGGCGTCCCAGTTGTTCTCGTTCTTGGTGTAAATACGCTTCTGGTTGGTCTCATAGGTGGAGAGGATATATGCGCCGTTGAACCACATGCTGTAGTTGTCGGTAGCATAGGTCTCGCCCATCTCTTCGAGCAGAGAAGCGGGAGCCGGCCAGTAGGTGCCGAACTGGAGCGCAGTCAGGAAGTACGGGCGAGCCTTCACCAGGTGATACTCAAGGGTATAGTCATCCACAGCGACAACGCCAACGTCCTCAGCCTTGACTTCGGGGACTTCCATCCACTCTTCATAGACGCCCTTTTCGGCGTTCCAGCTGGAAACGGTCTTCCCTTCGTCATCCAGCTTCAGGCCTTCGTAGATGACGCCGTTCTCGTCATATACCAGGTTCTGCTCCTCGCCGCTCTCAGTGCCCTTTTCAACGGCAGCGATTTTCTTGGAGGTGTAGTCAAAGTACTCGGCTGCATTCACGATCCAGCCGTCCATCAGGTAGAAGTTGCTGCAGTCATATTCCGCGTTGCAGAGATAACGGGCAGCCGCTACCCAGTCGTGCGCGGTGACGGGATCCTTCTGGTTGCCGTCCGCATCGTACCAATACTGGCCTTCGCGGATCTTGAACTGCCAAATGAGGCCGTCTTCGCTCGTGCTCCATTCGGTAGCCGCGCTGGGGATGATCGCGCCGTAGGGGTCGTTCTCCACGAGGGAGTCGATGACGTTCGCGCCGACCGCCAGCTCATAGGTCTGGCCGGAAGAGAGGTAGTTCATCGTGGTGACTTCGGCAGAGTACAGCGTGCGGTACACCTGCTCGTCCGCAAATTCGCGTCCATCGGGGCCGACGGTCACGGGTTCCTCGGTCGGAGTAGGGGTTTCATCGGGGGTGGCGGGGTCCGTCGTGGCGGGCGGTTCAACCGGGGAATTCGTGGGGTCACCACAACCGGCAAACACGCCTGCGACCATCACGACCGCCAACAACAGGGCAAGAAGTTTCTTCATGTCGTTTTCTCTCCTCTTAAAAGTTTTTGTTAGCACGGCAATATGCCATGCCAATACAGAAAAGGTGCTTGTGGAAGCACATGTTCATTGTAACTGCTTTTAATATATAATTCAACACACCTTCCGACATAAAGTTGTTATGGAATCGTAACATTTGTGTATACTGCATGGTGGTATACACGCATACATATTTTTCGGGTACGGCGTACTCTCATCGCTGAAGTACGCCGTTTCTTGCTTACGCTTCCCTGGAGAGCCTGTCCGCAAGGCTTTCCCGGCAATTTCCAGCGCGGCCTACCACCTTTTTCGCGTGCAGCATGGAACTGATAACGGATTCCTCCACACATTCGATCACGGCGCGGAACATGAAATCCATATCCTCTTCATATAAAACAGAAATTGTTTCCGGCTTGCCCGTACCATAATGCGGCAGGCGGTTGGCTGTGGTGAACGCGAGGGCGATCTCCCCGCTGCCATTGCCGGAGATGCTGCCCGTGCGCGCAAGGCCGGACTGCGCGCGCTTGGCCGCGCGCTCGAGCTGGCGTGCAGAAAGGGGGGCGTCCGTCGCAATCACGATGATGACGCTGCCTTTGTCCTGCTCGGCGGCTTTCCGATCCTCCGCGTAAAGCCGCGCGCCGACATGCTCTCCTGCGATGGTAAGATCCCGCAGCGTGCCGAAGTTCGTCAGCAGCAGCGTGCCGGCGGTATAGGTGTTCCCATAAAGCTCAAACTTGCGGGAGGCCGAGCCGATGCCGCCCTTGAGCGTATAGCAGCTCATGCCTGCGCCCGCGCCGACCGCGCCCTCTTCAAAGGTTTCGGCAGCCGCATCGAGCGCCGCGCGCGCGTGCGCCTTGGTCACATGCAGACCGCGGATGTCGTTCAGGTGTCCGTCGTTGCATTCCATGACGATGGGGTTCACAGTACCCGTCTTTACGCCAATGTCGTCGTTGCGCTCAAGCATATATTCCACGAGGGCTGTCGAGGCTGTGCCCACGGAAAGCGTGTTCGTGAGCAGGATAGGCGTTTCGAGCGTGCCGAGCTCCTGCACCTGCACGAGCCCCGCGCTCTTGCCAAAGCCGTTGATCACATGCGCCGCGGCGACGCATTTATCATGGAACAAATCCCCGCCATGCGGCAGGATCGCTGTCACGCCTGTATGGATTTCTCCGTCGTGCAGCGTCGTATGCCCCACGCGCACGCCGGGCACGTCTGTAATCAGGTTGCGCGCACCATGCTCCATGTAGCCGAACTGGAAATTATACCGGCTTTCCACACCCATCTGTTTTCTCCTCGCTTATATATAATGTAATTTCTGGCTGAAGCGGCATTTATGCCGCCAAATACACCAAATATATTATATCCATTTCCCCCGATTTGGCAATTACCGCCGGGGAACTTTAACACAGCGCCAACGCCTGAAGGGCGGGAGCATGCCGCCCATATCCGGCTGCGTTATGCAGAGTCAGTTTTCAATGTGCTCGTGCGCCATTCGGGGTTAAGCTGTCACCGAACCGATGTCGGAATTAAGCTCATTTGATTAGCCTGCCTCCATTTTGCTATACATATCTGCTTAAGTAGAGCGGGTTTGCAGGAAAATACTAAACAAATTTATTTCTGCGCCCCTTGATAATACTAAGCATTTCTGCTATATTCATTATCAACGATAACCGGCACAGGAGATGGCTATTATGGCGATTGGTGAAAGAATACATTTTTTCCGCAATATGCGGGGCATGACACAGAAATACCTTGGTCAGTTAATGGGCTTCCCTGAGAAGTCCGCCGATGTGCGTCTGGCACAGTACGAAACAGGGACAAGAACCCCTAAAGCAGACCTTACCGCAGCCCTGGCAAAGGTGCTGGACGTCTCGCCCCATGCGCTCTCTGTCCCGAACATAGAGTCCTATGTGGGGCTGATGCACACCCTGTTTACCCTGGAGGATAACTACGGGCTCAAGGTCAGCGAGGTGGATGGAGAAGTATGCCTAAAGGTCGATGTCCGAAAGAACAAAGACGCTGCCCAGCTGCATGAGATGCTCTGCTCCTGGCAACAGGCTGCGGCCATGCTGGAGGCTGGAGAGATCTCCAAAGAGGACTATGACCGGTGGCGCTATCACTATCCGGAGTTTGATTCTAGACAACGACCAGAAGAGTTTTTTTCACAGGGGCATAGCAATTTAATAGTGCAAGATATTTGATTGAGGTATAGAACAGGAAGGAACCAAGATGTACGAAAGTTATACGAGACAGTCTCTGCCGACTAAGCAATACCGCGAACTGTTGGGGAGTGCTATTTGTGTTTTTAACTCAAATAACGCATTTATAGTTGAGAATATTCTCAAATGTGATGACTTGGATAAATACGACTGGTATCACCTAATAGACTTGGAATCAGGGCATCTCAAAGAGAGTGTTCATGAAGTCATCACTTCGAAATGCGGAGATAAAATAGAAACACTGTTTGTCCAAATTGTTAAAATGCGAAATCGAATAATTCATAGCTATCGCATAACAAATGCATCTGGCGAACAGACATTGGCGACGAAAGAAAGAGTAAAGGATGGAAATAGGCAATTTGAGATTACCGAAGAGTACCTTCTTAACTTTATAGACCTTAATCAAAAGCTTTCCGACCTACTACACGAGCTAAGAGGGTATTAAAGATATAAAAGAGAGCTAACTGACGAATCAAAATCAGTTAGCTCTTTTCTTGTGAATAATGAAATTCTGTTGCCATTTCGTTGCCACGAAAGGCTCTAATCCTTAAAAAGTCCAGTGATTACGGGCTTTTTCCGCTTCTGAAATTATTCCCACTCAATCGTTCCCGGCGGCTTCGACGTGATGTCGTAAACGACACGGTTCACGTGGGGCACCTCTCCTATGATCCGCTCGCTGATACGCCGGAGCACAGGGTACGGGATTTCCGCCCACTCGACGGTCATCGCGTCAGTGGAGGTGACGGCGCGTACGCCGATGGCGTAATCGTAGGTGCGCAGGTCGCCCATCACGCCCACAGAGCGCATGCCGGTGAAAACGGTGAAGTATTGCCAGATCTTCTCCGCAAGACCCGCGTTCGCGATCTCCTCACGGAAAATATAATCGCTCTGGCGCAGGATGGCCAGCTTTTCCTCCGTTACCTCGCCCAGCACGCGGATGGCGAGGCCCGGGCCCGGGAAGGGCTGCCGCCAGACGAGCTCGTGCGCGATGCCGAGCGACTCGCCCAGCGCGCGAACTTCGTCCTTAAAGAGCATCCGGAGCGGCTCGACAAGGCCCTTGAAGCCGATGTCCGCAGGCAGCCCGCCTACGTTGTGGTGGCTCTTGATCTTCGCGCCGGTCTGCGTTCCGCTTTCGATCACATCTGGATAGATGGTACCCTGCAAAAGCCAATCCGCTCCGCCAAGCTTTTTCGCTTCCTCTTCAAACACGCGCACGAATTCTGTGCCGATGATCTTGCGCTTCTGCTCCGGCTCAGTCACGCCCGCGAGCTTGGTGAGGAAGCGCTCCCGCGCGTCCACCTTGATGATGTTGAGGTTGAGCTTATCCCGGTAGAAGCCGATGACCTCCTCCGCCTCGTTGTGGCGCAAAAGGCCGTGATCCACGAAGATGCAGGTGAGCTTATCCCCGATGGCGTTGTGTACCAGCACGGAAGCCACGGAGGAATCCACACCGCCGGAAAGCGCGCCGATCACCCGGCCGTCCCCGACCTGCGCGCGGATCTGCGCGGTGAGCGTATCCGCGAGGCCTGCGGGGGAATAGGTGCAGGCGCAGCCGCAGATCTCCCGGAGGAAATTGTGGAAGATCCGCTCGCCCTTCGGCATATGCGCCACCTCCGCATGGAACTGGATGCCATAGAGCCTGCGCCCGTCGTCCGCAAAGGCAGCGAAGGGGCAGTTGTCCGTTTCCGCGATGGCGGAGAAGCCCTCCGGCATGCCGAATACGGAATCATTGTGGTTCATCCAGACGATGCCGGAATCGAGCCCTTTGAGCAGCGGATGATCCGCCATGCGGATGGGCGTGCGGCCGTATTCGCGCACAGGTGCGGCTTCGATACGGCCGCCGAATACCTTGGCGATATACTGCATGCCATAGCAGATGCCAAGCACCGGCACGCCGAGTGAGAAGATGGCATCATCGCAGGCCTTCGCGCCTTCGGCATACACGCTGTCCGGTCCTCCGGTGAGGATGATGCCGGAAAGCGCTTCGCCCCGGATCCGCTCGAGCGGCGCGTTGTGCGGCAGCAGCTCGCTGTAAACGCCCGCTTCGCGCACACGCCTGGCGATCAGCTGGTTATACTGGCCGCCGAAATCGAGAACGACGATTCTTTCCATGTATGCGTAAATATCCTTTCAGAAAAATAGTTCGCTTATTTGCTGTGCGCATCGCCCTTTTGGGCTGCGGCCAGGCGTTCCCTGCGGCGGTAGTGGAAATACAGGAACGTATCCACGCTCACCATGGCGAAGTTGATGCAGTAAAGCACGAGCACAATGTTGCGGCTGTAGAGCAGCTTGTGCGTGATGCCCGCCACATAGCCGATCAGGATCGCCATCAGGAACAGCACGCTTTTCCCCTCCGTGCTCTTGGTGCGCAGGGATTTGATGATGTTGAGCGGCCACGCAACGCCGAAGCAGACGAGCATGACCGCCTCGAAAAAGCTGATCTCGCCCATGGGTTACGCCTCTTCCTCCCGGAAGACGATGCCGTTTTCATCCGCCCGCTCGATGATCGCGAGGGAATGCACGTTTTCGCCCTGGGCGCGCAGGCGGTCGCCGCCGCCCTGGAAGCCTTTCTCAATCGCGATGCCGAGGCCGATGAGGCTTGCGCCCGCCTGGTGCACGATGTCCACAAGGCCGCGCAGCGCTTCGCCGTTGGCGAGGAAATCGTCAATGATGAGCACCCGGTCATTCGGCCCGAGCCACTGGCTGCTCATCAGGAGCGTAACCTTCTTTTTATAGGTATAGGAAAAGATCTCGCTCTGGTAAAGGCCGCCCTCGATGTTGTCGGACTTAGCCTTCTTGGCGAAGATGAGCGGCACGCCGAATTCCTCCGCGCAGATGGCGCCGAGCGCGATGCCCGAAGCCTCCACCGTGAGTACGGCCGTGATGCCCGTCAAATCAAAAAGCCGACCGAACTCTTTTGCCATCGCGCGCATGAGCTTGGTGTCCACACGGTGGTTTAGGAATCCGTCGACCTTGATGATGTTCCCCGGCAGCACGCGCCCTTCGGCGCGGATGCGATCTTTCAACAACTGCATGGCGGATTTTGCCTCCATTTCAACTTTAATGACGGTTCAATGGGCATATTATCCCCTAAAATACACTCCAAAGCAAGGCCTTTTCTGAAAATTCTTTTTGGAATCTGATTTTGGGAAAAGATTCACAGCAAATTCAAAATCATACCCCAGTTTTGTCAAGACAATACTAGGGAAATCCGCTATACTTATTTCCGTGAAAACAAGAACGTTAGTTCCGGCAAGGAGGGTTGATAGATGGACGTTCGCAAATTTACCCAACGCTCGGTCGAGGCGATCCAAGGGGCGCAGAGCATCGCCGTCGAGCACAGCAACCAGCAGGTGGATGAGGAGCATCTTCTGCTCGCGCTTTTGGAGCAGGAGGATTCGCTCATCGCAAGCCTGCTCACGCGCATGGGCAAGGACGCGGACGCGTTCACCGAGGCCGTGCGCACTGCGGTAGAGCGCTACCCGCAGGTGACCGGCAGCGGCCGGGAGGCCGACCGGGTCTACATTACGCAGGAGCTGGACCGGGCGCTGAACACCGCTGAAAAGCAGGCGCAGCACATGAAGGACGAATACGTCTCCGTGGAGCACGTGTTCCTCGGCCTCATGGAAGCGCCCAACGCGGCCGTCAAAACGCTTTTGCAGCAATTCGCCGTGGAGCGCGATGCCTTTTTGAAAGCGCTCAACGACGTCCGCGGCGGCGCGCGCGTCACAAGCGATTCTCCGGAGGGCACCTATGACGCGCTCGGCAAATATGCGCAGGATCTCGTGGAGCTTGCGCGCAAGCAGAAGCTCGACCCGGTGATCGGCCGGGATGACGAAGTAAGAAACGTCATCCGCATCCTTTCGCGCAAAACGAAGAACAACCCGGTGCTCATCGGCGAGCCGGGCGTCGGCAAAACGGCCATCGCGGAGGGGCTTGCCCAGCGCATCGTGCGCGGGGACGTCCCCGCGTCGCTCAAGGAGCGCAGGATCTTCTCGCTCGACATGGGGGCGCTCATCGCGGGCGCGAAATTCCGCGGGGAGTTTGAAGAGCGCCTGAAGGCCGTGCTCAACGAGGTGAAGCGCTCCGAAGGGCGCATCATCCTCTTCATCGACGAGCTGCACAACATCGTTGGCGCGGGGCGGACGGAAGGCTCCATGGACGCGGGCAACCTTTTAAAGCCGATGCTCGCGCGCGGCGAACTCCACTGCATCGGCGCGACAACGCTCGACGAGTACCGCAAATATATCGAAAAGGACCCCGCGCTCTCCCGCCGCTTCCAGCCCGTGCTGGTGGAAGAACCGACCGTGGAGGACACGATCTCCATCCTGCGCGGCCTCAAGGAGCGCTATGAGGTATACCACGGCGTGAAGATCAACGACAACGCGCTCATCGCCGCGGCCACGCTTTCCAATCGCTATATTTCCGACCGGTTCCTGCCGGATAAGGCCATCGACCTCGTGGACGAAGCCTGCGCGCTGATCCGCACGGAGATGGACTCCATGCCCACGGAGCTCGACGAGATCTCCCGCCGCATCATGCAGCTTGAGATCGAGGAGGCGGCGCTGACGAAGGAGAACGACAAGCTTTCCGCCGAGCACCTTTCGGACATCCGCAAGGAGCTTGCCCGGGAGCGGGAGGAGTTCGCCAAGCTCAAGGTGAAATGGGAAAACGAGAAGGACGCGATCAAGAACGTGCAGAAGCTCCGCGGCGAGATCGAGCAGCTCAACGCCGAGATGGAAAAGGCCGAGCGGGAATACGACCTCAACCGTGCGGCGGAGCTCAAATACGGCAGGCTGCCCAAGCTCCGGGAGGAGCTGGCGGCAGCGGAGCAGGCCAGCGAGCAAAGCAAGAGCGAAGGCCTCCTGCGCGACCGCGTCACGGAGGAGGAGATCGCCCGCATCGTGGGGCGGTGGACGGGCATCCCCGTCGCCAAGCTGATGGAGGGCGAGCGCGAGAAGCTGCTGCATCTCGAACAGATCCTGCACGAGCGGGTCATCGGCCAGGACGAGGCCGTCACGGCCGTCGCGGACGCGATCCTGCGCACCCGCGCCGGCCTCAAGGACCCGACGAAGCCCATCGGCAGCTTTCTCTTCCTGGGCCCGACGGGCGTGGGCAAGACAGAGCTTGCCAAGGCGCTCGCGCAAGCGCTCTTTGACGATGAGAACAATATGGTGCGCATCGACATGAGCGAATACATGGAGAAGCACGCCGTGGCGCGGCTCATCGGTGCGCCTCCGGGCTACGTGGGCTACGACGAGGGTGGCCAGCTCACCGAGGCCGTGCGCCGCAAGCCCTACTGCGTGGTGTTGTTCGACGAGATCGAGAAGGCGCACCCGGATGTGTTCAACGTGCTCCTGCAGGTGCTTGACGACGGCCGCATGACGGACTCCCAGGGCCGCACGGTGGATTTCAAGAACACCGTCATCGTCATGACCTCCAACCTCGGCTCGAACTACATCCTTGACGGCATTGCGGACGGGCGTATCTCGGACGAGGCGCGCAGGAAGGTGGACGCGCTCCTCAAGCAGAGCTTCCGCCCAGAATTTCTGAACCGGCTGGATGAGGTTGTCTATTATAAGCCCCTCACGCGGGCGGAGATCTTCCGGATCACCGATCTGCTCCTTGCCGACCTGCGCAAGCGCTTGCAGGAGCGCAGGCTGGACGTGCGGCTCACCGACGCAGCGAAGCAGTACGTTGCCGACGCGGGGTACGACCCGCATTACGGCGCGCGCCCGCTCAAGCGGCTGCTGCAATCCAAGCTGGAAACGCTGCTCGCGCGGCACATCATCGAAAAGGACGTTGCGCCGGACACGGTGTTCACCGTGGATTACGACGGCGAGAACCTGTTTGTGAAATAAACAGGCTGAGGCTCCCGTTCAGAGGGAGCTGCCCTACCCTGGCTCAAACCACAACCATAGGGTACTCCCTCCGTCAGCGCTCACGCCGCCGCTGGAATACGGCAATCCCCCGTCAGCGCTTGCGCGCTGCCACCCCCTTTCAAAAAGGGG
>UREK01000037.1 GCA_900546845.1 uncultured Eubacteriales bacterium | reverse complement strand
AAAGGAACGTTACGTTACGAAAAAGGCGCTCCGAAAAGTGATGGAGGCCATGGATGAGGCGGAGGAGCTTACCGAGAAGGAGAAAGCCTTCTGCCTGCATTACGTCCAGACCTTCAACGGCGCGTCTGCCGCGCGGCGGGCGGGATACGAGCCGCGCAGCGCGAAGCAGATCGCGTGGGAGCTTTTACGCAAGCCGCGGATCCGCGAGGAAGTGCAGCGGCTGAAGGAGATCAAACATGCGGCGCTGCTGCTGGGCGGCAAGGAGGATGTGCTGGCGCTGCATTGGCGCATAGCATTCGCGGATCTGAGCGATTTCGTCGAGTGGGGCCGGGCGACGGTGCCGGTCATGGCCATGTACGGCCCGGTGCAGGTGACAGACCCGGAGACCGGCGAGAAAACGCCGCTTTTGCAGGAGATCAACGACCTGCGGTTCCGGGAATCCTCCGAGGTGGACGGGCAGTTGGTGGACGAGGTGAAACTCGGACGCAACGGAGCGAGCATAAAACTTGCCGACCGGCAGAAGTCACTCGCATTTTTGGAGCGGTATTTTGAGATGACTCCGATGGATCAGCACAAAAAGGCGTTCGATACCGCCCGGCTGGAGCTGGAACGGAAGAAGCAGGGGGAAGGGGATGAAGTGGAGGATGACGGCTTCATTGAGGCGCTTCGCAACTCCGTGAAGGAGGTGTGGCGCGATGAAACAGAGGGCGATCTTCCGGTTTGAACGATTCAGTCCCCGGCAGTTAAAGGTATTGACCTGGTGGTGTGCAGAAAGCCCGGTACACGATCATGACGGCATCATTGCGGACGGTGCGATCCGCTCCGGCAAGACGCTGTCCATGTCTCTTTCATTCGTCCTTTGGGCAATGAGCACATTCAACATGCAGAATTTCGGCATGTGCGGGAAAACGATCGGCAGCTTCCGGCGCAATGTGCTTGTCGCGCTCAAACTTATGCTTTGCGCCCGCGGCTTTCGTGTGGAAGACCGGCGCGGGGACAATCTTCTCGTGGTACGCTGCAAAGATGCGGAGAATTACTTTTACGTATTTGGCGGCAAGGACGAGCGCAGTCAGGATTTGATTCAGGGCGTGACGCTGGCGGGTGTATTCTTTGACGAGGTGGCGCTCATGCCGCAGAGTTTTGTCAATCAGGCGACGGGCCGTTGCAGCGTGGACGGCTCAAAGTTCTGGTTCAACTGCAACCCGGAGGGGCCGGATCATTGGTTTTATACAGAGTGGATCCTCAAGCACAAAGAGAAACGGCTTTTATATCTTCACTTCACGATGGAGGACAACCCGAGCCTTGCGGAACGCATCAAAGAACGCTACCGCGCGATGTACGACGGCGTGTTTTACGATCGCTTCATCCGGGGGCTTTGGGTGATCGCGGAGGGGCTCATCTACCGGAACTTCGCGCAAAATCCGGAGCATTGGCTTGTGGACGGGCTCACCGACATACAGAAGGCGAACTTGCGCTTTATTTCTATCGGCGTGGACTTCGGCGGGACGCGATCGCTCACGACGTTTGTTGCAACGGCGGTAATTGGCAATTTCGGTGAGATCGTTGTTTACAAGGACGCTCATATTCCCGGCGTGAAAGGCGAGATCGATGCGGAGCGGGTCGCAACGGAGTTTATCCGTTTTTGCCGTACCATCGAGGCGGAACTTCCGAATGCGCATATCAAATATGCGTTTATGGACAGCGAGGCGCAATATCTGATCAACAGCGTGCGCAAGGCCGCGCGCACCGCAGGGCTCGGCGTGCAGATTGGAGACAGCGCGAAGTGTGAGATCATGCAGCGCATCATCTGCACGCTGACGCTGCTTAACATGAACCGGCTGCATATCCTGCGGCGCTGTACGCTGCTCATCGGCGGCCTCAAATCCGCGAGCTGGGACGAGACGAAGAAGAAGGACGTGCGCCTGGACAACTTTTCATCGAACATCGACATATTGGACGGCTTCGAGTACAGCTTTGAACGCTTCATGAAAAAGCTCGTGCCGGAGGGGAGGCAGGAATGAACATCAACGCCGTAATCGATATGCTGAACAAGGAGTTTGGCACGAACATAGACGGCTCTTATTATGCTTATGTCTCGGAATGGCGGGATTGGTGGGCGGGCAAGTTCAAGCCCTTCCACGAATTCCGCGAATGGAGCGGAGACGGGGAAACCGGAAAGCTTATCACGCGCGAGCTTTATTCCATGCGTATGGGCAAGAAGGTTTGCGAGGATTGGGCAAGCATCCTGCTTAACGAAAAAACAGAAATCGTGGTGGAGGATAAAGCGTCATCGGATTTCCTTCAGGGCGAGGACGGCATGGAGGGCGTGCTCGGCGCAAACGATTTTTGGACAAACGGCAATGCGCTGATTGAGCGTAGTTTTGCAACTGGTACGGGTGCTGCCGTGCTGCGTGTGCAGGACATGGCGGTTACAAAGCGCGGAGACGTCGTCCCGGATGCCAGTGCGCGCATTGCGCTTGAGTATATGGACGCGCTGCACATCATTCCAATCACTGTGCGGCGCGGCAAGGTGGTGGATGTTGCATTTGTCTCCGAGGTTTTGGAGCATGGAAAGCACTATATCTACGTGGAAACGCATGTGCTCAATGGCGGGCGCTACCGCATTCAAAACCGCTACTATGAAGAGGACGAAGGCGCGCTGCGCCCGGTAGAGTTGCCGGAAGGCATGAGCCCGGAAATCATTCTGCCGACGGACATCCCCATGTTTGCACTTGTGTCCCCGCATATCTCCAACAACGTGGAAACGCGGCCTGTGGGGCTTGGGCTTTCCGTGCTGGCTAATGCCGTCGATCAGCTCAAGGGCGTGGATCTTGCCTACAACAATTTCAACCGGGATTTCAAGCTAGGCGGCAAGAAGGTATTCATGGATCACAGCATGCTCCAGCACGATAGAGCGGGGCGGCCTGTCACGCCGGATGATGTTGCGCAGCAGCTCTTTGTGGCAACCGGGGATGGGGACCTTGATGCGGACGGCGTGAAGAAGCTGATTCAGGAATACAACCCTGCGCTGCGTGTCGCCGAAAACAAGGACGGCGTACAGGCGCAGCTTGATTACCTTTCCTTCAAATGCGGCCTTGGCACAAAGCATTATCAATTCAACGGTACAACAGTCGTCACGGCAACGCAGTACACGGGCGATAAACAGGAACTTGTTCAGAACGCTGCAAAGCATTATCTTTCTGTGCAGCGCTTCCTGCAGGAGCTGGTACGCGCGATCCTTTGGGCGGGAAAAACGTTCTGCGGCGCGCCTGTGAACCCGGATGCGAAGATCACGGTCAATTTTGAGGACGGGTATATCATCGACAAGGAATCCGAGCGGGAGCGCGATCGGCAGGATGTGCGCGACGGGCTGATGCAGCCTTGGGAATACCGCGTGAAATGGTATGGGGAAACCGAGGCAGACGCGAAGGCGGTTCTCGCGGAGCGGGAGAACGACGACGACCTGATGGGATTCGGAGGCATGGAATGAAAATACCGAATGAAGTAAAAGTTGGCGGCATTACATATGCGGTAGAAACCGTTGAATTTCTGCGCTCCGGCACAAACGGGTTTTGCGCTGAAATAGACTATTGCGATTGCAAAATCAGGCTGACAAAAGCCGCAGATGCCAAAATGATGCGGGATTTCCTACACGAGTTAATCCATGCGCTTTTTGATCAGTGCGGCTATACCAATCATGACGAGGAAATGATCGATCGGATTGCGGCGGCTCTGCATGGCGTTATTGTGGATAACCCTGCTTTGTTCGAGGAGCCCTGATGCTTACGCCGAACTATCTCGCGGCGGCGCCGGATGCGCTTGTACAGTTGTACTCTTCGGCCGAGCTGAAAATTCTGATTGATATTGCGCGCCGGGTCAGCCAGTATGATTTTTTCATTCCTTCCGCCGCATGGCAGGTACGCAAGCTGCAGGCTATGGGGCTTTGTTATGAGGAGATCATGTCTATCCTTTCACAGCTCACGCGCCAGACAAGGCCGGAGATCGAACGGCTTGTAACCGAGGCCGGAGCCGAAGCGCTTCGGACGGATGATGCCGTTTACAGGCGGCACGGATTGAACCCGCCGCCTGCCGGTGCGTCACCCGAGCTGCAGCGCATCCTGCACGCAGGCATTAAGCGTACGGAAGGCTTGTTCGAAAACCTCACACGTACCACGGCGCGGACTGCGGCACAGCAGTTTGAGCGCGCACTCGATCAGGCGTGGCTGCAAACGCAATCCGGTGCGTTTTCCTATACAGAGGCGATCCGCAATGCGGTCCGCGCGCTTGCGGGTCAGGGCATACGCTCTATATCTTATGCAGGCAACGGCCGCATACGGACAGAAACGCTGGAGGTTGCAGTACGCCGTGCGGTGATCACGGGCGTGAACCAAACGGCGCTTGAACTGCAGATGACCCGCGCGGATGAATTGGGCTGCGATCTTGTGGAGGTCACAGCCCACGAGGGGGCGCGCACAGGGGAAGGGGTTGCAAATCACGCGGGATGGCAGGGTAAGGTATACAGCCGTTCCGGCATGAATCCCAAATACCCGCACTTCGCCACGGCGACGGGATACGGCACGGGAGCAGGGCTTGGGGGATGGAACTGCCGGCACTCCGCGTTCGCCTTTTTTGAGGGCGACCCTCGCACCTATACGGACGAGCGCCTTCGGCGGATGGCGGAAAAGACGGTAGCCTACAACGGCGAAAAGCTGAGCATCTATGAAGCCACGCAGAGGCAGCGCTATATCGAGCGGCAGGTTCGGCGCTATAAGCGGGAATTCAAGGCTATGGAGGCCGCCGGGCAGGATCCGCATGAGGCTGCGGCGAAGCTGCGTAAATGGCAGAGCACAGAAAAAGACTTTGCCGCGCAAACCGGATTGAAGCGTCAAAGCGAACGCACAGCGGTACACGGCTTCGGGCGTGAAACGGCGGCACGGGTACGGACATCCGTTGATAAATACAGCCGGATTCGGTATAATAAAAACGGTACAATCGTTGTTACAGACGATTGGAAAAATCGTGCGAAGCCATCCATTCCAAAGGCATTCCGGCCGTTTGCAGTATTGGAAACAAAGACGGAGTACCGTAGCGGAGCTGCTCAGATCGACCGGACGATTTATGATGCGGCGGGGAGAATCGCAACGCAGATTCATTCCGGACCGCATAGCCGCCCGGACAAACATCCGTACGGCGTACACGGCGAACATGCGCACACCTACATTTGGGGGGCGGATGGAACGCTCATGAACAGGGAGCCGCGCGAGCTGAACGAGCAGGAACGAATCGCGCATAATGATATTTTGGGAGGTGCGGCAGATGAACGAAAATGATATTGCTCTATTCCTTCGCATGAACGAGCCTGCGTTTGAGATCGGTGGGAAGCAGTATTCGGTCTGCGCTCCTTCCAACGGGTTTTCCACATGGGATTCCGATGGAAACATGTTTGATTTTTCCACCGTGCATGAACTGCTGGAGCATTGGACCGTGGATGGGAAGCCCTTTCGTGAGATTGTCGCAACCATCATGCAATAACTGATTTTTTGATATAAAAGGCACTGTGCAAAAGCACCGTGCTTTTTGTTATGCCCAAAACCTGCTTACCGCGCAAAACTGTGCAGGGAGCCGACGGGCGGAAAACGGAAATATGGCCGACGGGCCTAAAACGGGGAGAACTCGAAATGAGGAAAAACGACGTCGCAAACCATATGAACCTTCAGCTTTTCGCGGAACCGGCCCCTGCGCCCGCTCCTGCGCCTGCGGGACCGGCGACGGGCGCGCCCGCAACGCCATCGCCGTCCAGCTCTGCCAGCGCTTCGCCGGAAGCGATAGCGTCCGTTGTCATGGCAGCGATCGAAAGCCGCCAGAAGCGTGCGGAAGGCGGTGTAGTGAAAAGCATGGCCGAGCAGTATGGCATGCAGGAAGAGGAGCTGACGCAGCTTTTGGAGCAGGAGCGGCAGAAGCGTGCGAGACAGCTTCCCCCGGAGCAGCAGCGGCTCGTGGACGAACAGCTTGCCCGCGCGAATGGCTTGCTCATCGCGGCCGATGTGCGAACCACCGGCGCGGCGATGGGCCTGGTCGACGCGGATGCAGCGCTGCTGCTCCTCGACCGCACGAACGTGAAGGTGGATGAAAAAGGCGCCGTGACGGGCGTGAAGGAAGCACTCGAAGCGCTCAAAACGGCAAAGCCGTACCTGTTCGAAACGCTGGCCGCCGCATCGGACGGAGATCCCGTTGTCCGCGTCGCAAGCGGCGGGGCGCACGGGGGCGGAGCGGAGCCGGACTATTCCAAGATGTCCGACGAGGAGTATTACAAGACGATTTTCAACAAGACCAAATGAGAGGAGATAACAAATGCCCAACAACACTTTTCTTACGATCCAAAACATTGCGCGGCAGGCGCTTCCGCGCCTGATCGACAACCTTGTGTTTCCAAACCTGATCCACAGGGATTATTCCGAAGCCTTCGGCTTTCAGGGGGATACGATTCAGGTGCGCAAGCCTGTTGTTTATGAGGCAAAGGAGTTTGACCAGACGGCGGGCGTGACCGCGCAGGACGTAAAGGAGGAAAGCGTCCCCGTGAAGCTCGACCATCTGGCGACGGTGGACATCGAATTTACCGCGATCCAGCGTGCCACCAACGTGGATGACCTGAACCGCCTGTTTCTGGAACCTGCGGCCGTCGCGCTCGCGGAGAAGATCAATGCGGACGGCCTCGGCCTTTATGCGGACGTGCCGTATTTCGGCGGCACCGCAGGCACCGCCCCGGGCGCGCTTTCCGATTTTGCAACGGCGCGCAAGATCCTCAACGCCAACAAGGCACCGCTTCCACTGCGCCGCGGCGTATGGGATACGGAGGCGGATGCGAAGTTTGTGGCGCTTGACAGCCTCGTGGAATGTGACAAGGCGGGCACGAACCGCGCTTTGCGCGAAGGCGAGATCGGCCGCGTATACGGCATCGATAACTATACGTCCCAGGCGGTCAAAGTTCACGCTACAGGCGCGGCGGGCACGCCGCTTGTGGATAACGCCGGCGGTTATGAAAAGGGCGCGGCTGCTATTCATGTGGACGGCCTGACCGCAGCCTTTGCGGTGGGCGATGTGTTCACGCTTGGCGGGCATCAGTATGTTGTGACTGCGGCGGGCGAGCTTGTTACGGCGGATCAGGACATTACAATCTATCCTGCACTTGCGGCTGCCGTAAAGGATAACGATGCACTCACTGTGGCTGCGAGCCACACGGCAAATCTTGTGTTCCACGAGAACGCCTTCGCGTTCGTGACGCGGCCGCTCGCTGTGCCCGCGGGCGTGGAAGCCTACGTGACCTCCTACAACGGCGTGACGATGCGCGTCGTGCGCGGCTATAACATGCAGTACAAGAAGGAGATGCTCTCCATGGATGTGCTGTATGGTTACAAGACCATGTATCCGGAGCTTGCCGTGCGCTATCTCGGCTAAGGAGGGTGCGGCAATGGCTTACGCGGATTACAGCTACTATGTGGTCGATTACGGCGGAGCGAAGATATCTGAAGCGGAGTTCCTGCGCCTGAGCGAACTGGCGTCCGCGTATATCAGCCGCGCGCTGCACGGACATCCTGCAAAGGCGGATATTACGGACAACATGCGAACCTGTATGTGCGCCGTTGCGGATGTGCTTGCACAGGCAGAGGCCGGGGGCGAGGTGCTCAGCGCCTCGAACGACGGTTATTCAGAAACGTATGCGGCCAGCGGAAAAAACACCTATGGCCGCATAAGGGAGCTGATTGAGCTGTACCTTTGGGACTGCGGCAGGCTGTGCCGCTGGGTGTAATGCGATGCTGATGTGCAATCAAACGGTGACGCTGATCCGCCTTGAATATGATGAGAAGCAGGATACGGAGCGGTATGCCTGTACCGTTCTCGACGGTGTGAGCTGGTATGGCACGATGCGCATCACAAAGGATGCGAACGGCCGGAAAGCTGCGAATGAATACAGGGTGCGGATTCCTGCGGCCACAGCAGACAATGCGGGCGTTACTCCAAAACGAGGGGATTCCCTTGTGCTTGGTGCAGTAGCGTCCGTTTCGCGCATGGAAGATATTTCTGCGTACGCGGGCTTTGTGGTGCAGACTGTATCCGATAACCGCCGCGGCAGGTTCCAGCATTGGGCGGTGAGCGGAGAATGAAGCTGACGTATGATTCCGAAATACAATTCGACGCGCGGCAGATTATCCGCTTGCGAGGACTTGATGGAGATGCGCAAAAGCAGCTCGTGCATGCAGTTGCCAGGATGTGCGATGCATATGTACCGCTACGAAGCGGCCCGCTGAAAAACACCGTGCAGGAGTTGCCGGACGGGCTGCTTTACAATACGCCGTACGCGCATTATCAGTATGTTGGCCTCCTGATGGTGGGTGAAGCGCCCAAACAGTACACCGACATCCCGCTGACTTACAACGAGGCGCCAATGCGCGGGGCGGAATGGGATAAGCGTATGTGGGCTGACCATGGGGACGAGATCGTGGACGGCATTGCAGCGCGCGTGGGAGGAAAACGGGAATGAGCATCATTGAAGCGGTGCGCAGCTTTCTGCGCACCTGCCCGCTTTTGGCGGGCGAACGCCTGAACGTGGATTTCCTGCCGGAGGAAGCAAAAACATATTCCATCGATGTGGTTCCGTGCCGGGCGATCCTGGAGGAATACATCGATGGGAGCAGCCTCCGGCAGTTTCTGTTTGTGATTTCGAGCCGGGAATTTCATGGGCAGGAATTAAAAACAAACGTGGGCAACCTCACGTTTTATGAGCAGCTTGGCGACTGGATGGAGGCACAGAGCCGCGCAATGGTTCTGCCTGCGATGGCGTTTGGAAAGCGCGCGGATAAAATAGAAGTCCTTACATCCGGTTATGCGCTTAGCTCGGACGCAAAAACCGCACGATACCAAATTCAATGCCGCCTGGTGTACGGCCAGGCAGAATAGGAGACAGCATGAAGAAAATCAAAAGAAGTCTGTTCCGGACATTTCTCAATACCACGCCCTCGGCGGAAACGCCGACTTACGACCTGCTGGGCGTGAACGTATCCGAACTGAGCGTGGATTACGCTCCACAATCGGAATCGAGTGTGGACATCGTGAGCGACAGCGCGGACACGGAGATTACGTCCTATCAGCCCACGGCAGGTGTGAGCGCCGTCGCAACCGAGGGAGACCCCGTGTTCACGTTTATCAACGGCCTCCGGCGCGCCCGTGCGGTGCTCGACGACGCATGTACAAGCATTGTCAACGTGGATCTTTACGATCCAGTCACGGGATCGGAGGGCAGCTATGTGGCCGAAAAGCAGGATGTTTCTATCCAGATCGACAGCTATGGCGGCGAGGGCGGCGGCGCGCTCACAATCGAGTACACCATAAACTACCGCGGCGATCCCGTGCTGGGCACATTCGCCGTGGCGACCAAGACCTTTACCGCAAACGCATGATGGCGGGGCGATTGCCCCGCCTTTTTTGAGAGGAGGACCGCATGAACGGATTTCGGATCGACACTGGCTTAAAGCGCATCGAAGTGAACGATGAAGGAGAATACATCGAATTGCAGCTTGGGGACGCGACCCTGTTTCAGCGCGTCTCCGCCTTTATGGCGGAGATCCAAAAGACAGCGGAGATTCTTGCGGCGCGCACGAAGGAGGCGGGCTTCGATGCGGAAGCGTTCGCCGCTTTTTATGCGGAGGCGCACGCGGAGCTGATGCAAAAGGTGGACGCGCTGTTTGGGGAGGAAACCTGCCGCAAGGTCTTTGGAGACATCGTACCTGGCGCGGATCTGCTGATCCAGTTCTTCGAGGAACTGATGCCATACTTTGAGGCGCACGCAAAAGCGCAGCGGGAGCGGCTCGGAAAATACAGCGCGGAGCGCACCGGCGATGCGTAATATCCTGCTCGACCCGCTGCCGGATCAGTACGCCGGGTGGCTGATCCGCACGGACTACCGCATCGGCATCCAGATCGCGCAAGCGTTCGAGGATGCGGAGCTGTCCCCGCAGGAGGCTTACGCGACCGCTCTGCACCTACTGTTTGGCCGTGGCGCTCCCCCAGCGGATACCGCGATGGAAGCGCTCCAATGGTACATGCGGGGCGGCAAAGCTGCGCCGCGTCCGACCGCTGGCGGCAAGGACACGCCGCGCGGGTTCGATTTCGACTATGACGACGGGCGGATCTATTCCGCATTCCGCCGGGCATACGGAATTGATCTGCGCCGGGAAAAACTGCATTGGTTTGCGTTTTTGCACCTGATGAGCGACCTCGGGGACTGTGCGCTCACACAGATTGCTCACTACCGCACAGCGGATCTATCCAAACTGAGCGAGCAGGAGCGAAAAGCATATGAACGGATACGGCAGCGCTACGCGATCCCCACTATGCTCTCCGCGGAGGATCAGCGGGTGATCGCGGAATTCATGGCTCAGCTGGAAGGAGGATAACCGGACATGGCAAGCGGCGGATACGACGGTTCCATCCGCATCAAAGTGGACGCGGACACGGACCGGGCTGTAACGAAGATACAGAACCTGGAGGCGAAGCTCCGCCGGCAGACGGAGGCGATGGACCGGCAGGCAAACCGTGTCAGCGATTTGAAGGCAAAGTATGACAAGCTGGCCTCCGGCGACGTGACGCCGAGATCCCTCGTGGCGCTGGAGCGAAAACTGCAAGACGCCCAGCGCGAGGCTGCGGCCCTCGAGGCGAAGATGTTGGAACTCGGCACGCAGCAGGAATTTTCGTTCGGCATGGGGGACGCGGGGCGTGCGCAGGCGCTGGAGCTTGAGATCGAGCGGATCGGCCAACAGTTTATCGCGGCGGAAAACGCGGCCGCAAAGCTGCGCGGGGAGATCGACGCGATCCGGCTAGACCCTTCCAACTCGGAGGAGGCGCAGAAAATAAAGCGGGATCTCGAAGCCGCGCAGCGCACCCTTGCCCGCATGCGGGATGAGAGTGCGCGGACGGGCGAGACGTTGCGGCGCACGGTCGCCGCGCAGGCGGAGAACGCCGGAAGGAAACTTGAAACGCTTTCTCAGCGTGCCAAAAAGGCGCGCGACAGCGTACAGAACATGGGAAAAGCCTCCAAGGGACTGGGCATTCTTAGCGGGAAGCTCGGCGATATTCTGAATCGGCTCAAGAACATCGCAATATCCGCGCTCGTGATGTCCGCGGCATATAAGGGCTTTCGTGCTTTGGCGGACTACTTGTCCGGCGCTGTAAGAGCAAACCGGGAGTTTTCCGCTTCACTTGCGCAAGTCAAGGGAAATCTGCTTACGGCATTTCAGCCGATTTACAATGCGATTATGCCGGCGCTGAACGCGCTGATGAGCGCGGTTGCGAAGGCGACGGCCTATGTCGCGGCCTTTGTGAACATGCTCTTTGGCAAGTCGGCTTCCGCCTCCGCGGCGGGCGCGAAGTCGCTCTATGCGCAGGCAAGGGGCTTCGGCGCGGCGGGCAAGGCGGCGAAGGAAGCAGGGAAGAGCTTTGCAGCCTTCGACGAAATCAACCAGCTCATTATCGATGAGGCGGAAGATGGCGGCGGCAGCGGCGTGGAAATGCCGGAGTTCGGCGATACGGCCGACATGTCGGGGCTGATTGGCCTTTGGGAAAAGCTCAAGGGTGTGATTCAGGAGATCGCGGACATCTTCATGACCGGCTTCTGGGAAGGTTTTGGGGAGTTTGATTTTGCGGGGCTTATCGCCGACTTCAAGAGTATTGGAAAGACATTGCTCGATATTTTTCTTGATCCGGAAGTGCAGCGGGCCGGGTGGCAGCTTGCAGAAGCTATCATCAAGAACTTGGGGCGTGTGGTTGGCTCTGCCGCCTCAATCGGCCTTAGCATCGTGCAGGCGCTTGTGGGAGGTATCGGAGAGGAACTGGCGAGCCGGTCGGAAGATATCAAGGGATGGATCGTGCGCATGTTTGATATTTCGGAGGACATTGCGGACATCAGCGGAGGCTTTTCTGCAGCTTTGGCTACGATTGCGGAATCCTTGCGTGGTGAACCTGCCCAGGGAATTATAGCCGCAGTACTTGATACTTTTGGGACGGCGGTTAGCGGGGCGAGCGAGATCTTGCTTGGCCTTGGGCGTGATGCGTTGAACCTGATCGCGCAGCCTATCATCGACAACCAGGAGAAATTCAAAACCGCTTTTGAAAACACGTTCAAGGCGCTGGAGCCTGTTGTGCAAGGCTTTGCAGAAATCGTAGACGGAGCTTTTTCGGGTATCCGGGATGCATATTACGAACATGTAAAGCCTACGTTGGATGAGATCGCAACCGGTGTGAGCGAGATTGTAAACCAGGTACTGGGGTACTGGAACGAGTGGATTGCGCCGGTGCTGCAGAACATTGGGGATCGCTTCAAAATGGTCGCGGAGAATTATGTTGCGCCCGCATTTAACCGAATCGGCGAGGTGGTGGGTAAGATAGCGAACCTCGTTCTGGAGTTCTGGAACGGCTGCCTGAAACCTCTCATTTCGTTTCTTGTCGACGTGCTCTCGCCTGTGGTTACGACGGTTGTCGATTATGTGGGCGGGCTGATCAATTCGTTTTTCCAGATGTTTGGAGGCATATTTGATGGCATCATAGACATCCTCAACGGCGTAATCGATTTTCTCGGCGGCCTCTTTACCGGCGATTGGTCCCGCGTCTGGGAGGGCGTAAAAGAAATCGTTACGGGCGTGGTGAATGCGGTCATAAGCGTGTTCGAAGGCATGATAAACGGCGTGATCGACGGCATCAACGCGGTGATTGGACTGATCAATCAAGTCACGGGAGCGGTAGGGGATACGATCGGCGTAAATCTTTCTATCCCAACCATCGGCGCGGTCGACCTCCCGCGCCTCGCTGCCGGCGCGGTGATCCCGCCGCGGCAGGAGTTCATGGCAATTCTGGGCGACCAGCGCAGCGGAACAAATATCGAAGCGCCGCTTTCTACCATCGAGGATGCGGTACGCTCTGTCCTTGCGGAGCAGGGAGGCGGACAGCAGCAGGATATCACAATCAATTTCACGGGCAATATGGCGCAGCTTGCACGCGCTTTGAAACCGCATCTGGATGCGGAATCGGTGCGGCGCGGCACGAGCTTAGTTATGGGGGTGAGCTGATGGCAGCATTCATGGTTGATGGTGTGGCCTACAATGTGGCGGTGACCTCGTTCAAACGGAAATTCTCCGTGCTGGACGGCAAGAACGCCGGGCGTACGATCGACGCCCGCATGCACCGGGACATCCTTGGTACGTTCTATAACTACACGCTGGAACTCGATACGAGGGCTCTCGACCGGGCGCAGTATGACGAGCTGTATGAGGTGCTGAGCGCGCCGGAGGACTCGCATGCCGTCGTGCTACCCTACGGGCAAACGACGCTTGCTTTTGATGCATACGTGACCTCCGGCGAAGATGCACTCGTGCGAATGACGGACAAGGGGAATTACTGGAAGGGCCTCAAGGTAAACCTCATCGCCATGGCGCCGCAAAGGACGTGACGGCATGGCGAAAAACTACATCGTTTACGACGACACATCGCCCAATGCGAAACGGGAGTGCACGATGCAAATGGCGGCGCTGCTGCCGTTTACAGGCGTTGAAGATTTAAAGCTGGACGAAATCAGCGTGCCGGAGATTGCGACGCTTGAAACAAACTTCTGGATGCTCTCCGGCGCGATGGGCGTACTTCCGGAGACACCGGAAGAAGAGGACTGGGGTGCATGGAGCGCCGCACAGACGGGGGAGGATGGCAAGTTTGCCGCAGCGCCCGTGCTGACGATCTTCTTTACCGACCTGCGTTCCAGCGTGGGCATCAGCTTTGGCTTCGGTGCGGATTGGTGCAACGACCTTACGATCCAGTGGTTTCGTGGAGCGGTTCAGATCGCAAGCGCGGACTTTGCTCCGGATGCGAGCACATATCTCTGCGCGAAAGAGGTCGAGTATTATGACAGGCTTGTCATTACGTTTCGCGGCATGGTGCAGCCGCACCGTTTCCTGAAGCTTGAAAGCGTATCCTTTGGAACGACGCGCACGTTTTCTGACGGCACATTAAACAGCCTGGATATTTATTTCGGCGGCTCCCTGACCGGAACAGACCTCGAGATCTCCACCATGAACATGACGCTTAAAACGCGCCAGGCAATCCCGTTCCTGTTTCAGCGGCAGCAGAGCTTCAACGCATACCATGGAGATACGCTCGTGGGCGTTTTCTACCTGGACAAGGCGGAGCGATTGTCTGCCGACACATGGGACGTTTCCACCATAAATGCAATCGGCGTACTGGACGAGTCAACCTACCTCGGCGGCGTCTATTCCGGCATACTTGCGGAAACCCTGATTGCCGATATTCTCACGAACCATGTGCATACCGTTTCAAATGACATTGCGGGCATTCCGATCTATGGATACTTGCCTGTGTGTACACGGCGTGAGGCCTTGCAGCAGGTCCTGTTTGCAATCGGGGCAGTGGCGTATACCGCATTTGTCGATCAAATCATGATTGCACCGGCATCAAGCGCGATGGACCGCATATATACCGCGCAAAACACCTGCATCGATCCATCCATCAAGTATGAGATCCCAATCACGGGGGTGGAGGTGATCGAACACAACTATCTTCCAGGCACGGAGCGCAAAGAACTGTTCTCGGATGCACTGCCGGCCGGAACCCACATTGTGCTGTTCAGCGCGCCGGCCGCAAGCCTTTCCATAAGCGGAGGGACGTTCGCGGAATCTGGCGCGAATTATGCAAAAGTAGTGGTGGAAGCCGCCGGTACAGTCACGATCACAGGGCTTCCCTATGAGAACCATACCAAGTCGGTAACGATCACGAACCCGACGGTGCTGCCGACGGATCTCGAAAATATGCCTCGCGTTACGGATGCGACGCTTATTACAGCAGCTAACTCAGCCGCGGTCGTACGACGCCTCTACGAGTATTATCAGCGGCGCAGGTCCGTATCCGCAGAATTGATCATCACAACGGAACATCCAGGGGCGAAGATCAGCCTGCCGACGGGCTATGCGGGTGGGTTGACGGGCCACGTGAAAAACGTAGATATCAGCTTGTCATCCAATATGCGCGCGGCGGTGGAGGTGGTGGCGGAATGACGGCATATTTCGGACAAGCGGTATACGGCGCGCCTACGAAGTACGGCGACGATTTCATTACGGATAGAACCGCAGCGGACGTTGCTTCCGCCGCGGAGACGGCCGCAGCCATCCGCGCAAACGGCTTTGCCGCACTAAGCGAGGCGGAGCGCCTTGCCTGGCTGCGCGGGCTGAAGGGATGCTATAACGTCCGCGACATGCGGAGGGTCAGCAGCGCAATCAAATCCCTTGCGCCAAACATTTCCGTGCGTACGGACTGGCGGCGGGACGAAGTACCCGGAGCAGCCGACCTTGATGAATACCTTTCAGCGGTACGCAGTGTGCAGGCGATGTACAACTACTATCCCGGCCTGCAGAACGCAAGTATTTATGGGGCTGCGCTATATGGATCGGCAACGTACCGGGCGCAGAGCCTTGGTGTGCTTGCGCCGCCCGCATCCATGGCGAACCTTGACTATGACGGAGCAAACCGCATTGAACTGATCCTGCAAGGCATTTACGAGCAAGAATACGGAGGAAACAATGGGGCTTAACTGGACAAATAAACAAGATCTTGTTGATACGATTCTTGCGGCCGATGTGAATGCATTGGCCGCTGCGATTATTGCGTTGGAGCAGGCTGGTGTTAAGGCGCATGCCTCTGCGCACGCCACGGACGGCAGCGATGCAATCACCCCCGCCTCCATCGGGGCGGCAACCACAAACCATACGCACACCCCGGCGGGTATCGGCGCGCAGCCCGCGCGGCTGACCTTCACGGGAAAGACCGTCGCCACAAGCGCATGGGCGAGCGATGCGGCCTACGCGGACTACCCATACCGCGCGGCGGTGGCCTGCGCGGGCGTGACGGCGGAAGCCTTTGCGGATGTGGTGCTCTCTCCGGAGGATGCGGCGGGCGGGAACTTCGCGCCGGTGT
>UREK01000036.1 GCA_900546845.1 uncultured Eubacteriales bacterium | reverse complement strand
GAGATGTGTATAAGAGACAGGTGCAGATCGGCGGCCCCTCCGGCGGCTGCCTCACGCCGGAACACCTGGATCTGCCGCTCGATTTCGACTCTTTGAAGAAGGTCGGCGCGATGATCGGCTCCGGCGGCCTCGTCGTCATGGACAGCAACACCTGCATGGTGGAGGTTGCGCGCTTCTTCATGAACTTTACGCAAAATGAATCCTGCGGCAAGTGCGTGCCGTGCCGCGAGGGCACCA
The DNA here is from genome assembly GCA_900546845.1 of uncultured Eubacteriales bacterium. Taxonomy (GTDB): domain Bacteria; phylum Bacillota; class Clostridia; order Christensenellales; family CAG-138; genus UBA1685. The sequence continues at coordinate 17,018 of UREK01000036.1, read as the reverse complement.
AGCGCATGCTGGAGATCCTTGAGCGCATTGTGGCCGGCAAGGGCCGCGACGGCGACATCGAGCTGCTCCTCGAGCTTGCGGACACCATCTCCGCCACAGCGCTCTGCGGCCTTGGCAAGACGGCGGCTTCCCCGGTCGTGAGCACGATCAAGAACTTCCGCTCCGAGTACGAGGCGCACATTTACGAAAAGCGCTGCCCCGCGGGCAACTGCCGCAAGCTCAAGCGCATTACGATTGATCCCGCGCTGTGCAAGGGCTGCTCCAAGTGCTCCCGGACCTGCCCCGCGGGCGCGATCAGCGGCACGCTCAAGCAGCCGTTCGTGATCGACCAGGAGAAGTGCATCAAGTGTGAAGCGTGCGTGGGCACCTGCCCGTTCCACGCCATCAAGGAGGACTGAGAATATGGCCATGGCAAAAAAGGAATTCATGACGATAGACGGCATCCCCGTTGAGATCAACGGCGAAAAGAACCTGCTGGAGCTGATCCGCAAGGTTGGCGTGAAGATGCCCACCTTCTGCTATCATTCCGAGCTTTCGATCTACGGCGCATGCCGCATGTGCATGGTGGAAAATCAGTGGGGCGGGCTTGACGCCGCGTGCTCCACGCCGCCCAAGGCCGGCATGGAGATCCGCACCAACACGGAGCGCCTGCGCAAATACCGCAAGATGATCCTTGAACTGCTGCTTGCGAACCACTGCCGGGACTGCACCACCTGCGACAACAACGGCAGCTGCAAGCTTCAGGATCTCGCAATGCGCTTTGACATCAACGATGTGCGCTTCCCGAACACGGCCGAAAAGCCGAAGATCGAGGGTTCCTCCGTAAGCATCGTGCGCGATGCGCATAAGTGCATCCTCTGCGGCGACTGCGTGCGCATGTGCAACGAGGTGCAGAACGTGGGTGCGATCGATTTTGCACACCGCGGCTCCAAGATGACCATCAGCACGGCGTTTGACATCCCGCTCGCAGAATCCCCCTGCGTGGGCTGCGGCCAGTGCGCTCAGGCCTGCCCGACGGGCGCGATCGTCGTCAAGAACGACATCTCCAAGGTTTGGAAGGCGCTCGATGACCGCGGCACCAAGGTGACGGTGCAGGTTGCCCCCGCCGTGCGCGTGGCGCTCGGCAAGGAGCTTGGCATCGCGCCCGGCGAAAATGCGATGGGCAAAATCGTCGCCGCGCTGCGCCGCATGGGCTTTGACGAGATCTACGATACCTCTACGAGCGCGGATCTGACCGTGCTTGAGGAATCCAACGAGCTGGCCATGCGCCTCGCGGAGGGCAAAGCGGAGATGCCGCTGTTCTCCTCCTGCTGCCCGGCTTGGGTGCGTTATTGCGAGACCCGCTATCCGGAGCTGATGGAGCATGTTTCCACCTGTAAGTCCCCGATGCAGATGTTCTCGGCTGTGATCCGCGAGCACAACCGCACCTCTAGCCGCAAGTGCGTGCACGTGGCGGTCATGCCCTGCACGGCAAAGAAGTTTGAGGCGGTGCGCGACGAGTTTAAGGTGGACGGCAAGCCGGATGTGGACTACGTGCTCACCACGCAGGAGCTTGTGCGCATGATCAAGGAATCCGGCATCCTGTTCCGGGACATCGAACCCGAAGCCGTTGACATGCCGTTTGGCACGATGACCGGCGCGGGCGTGATCTTCGGCGTGACCGGCGGCGTGACGGAAGCCGTGCTCCGCCGCCTTGCTTCCGACAAGAGCAACACGGCCCTCATGTCCATCGCCTACACGGGCGTGCGCGGCATGGAGGGCGTAAAGGAGGCCCGTGTGATGGTGGGCGAGAAGGAAGTGCGCATCGGCGTTGTAAGCGGCCTCAAAAACGCTTCCGATCTGATCGAGCGCATCAAACAGGGCGAGCATTTCGACTTCGTCGAAGTCATGGCATGCCCTGGCGGCTGTGTCAGTGGCGGTGGCCAGCCCTTCGCATCCAGCATGGAGAAGGAAAAGCGCGGCGCGGGGCTCTATTCCGCCGATAAACTTTGCAGCATCAAGCGCTCCGAGGAGAACCCGCTGATGATGTCGCTTTACAACGGCGTCCTCAAGGGCCGCGTACACGAGCTGCTGCATGTTCATTACCATGGAGCGAAACAGGAGGAAAACTGAATATGGTAGAAGTCAGCGTTTGTATCGGGAGTTCCTGCCATCTGAAGGGCTCATATAACGTCATTCAGGCGTTCCAGCAGATGATCGAGGAAAAGGGCCTGCATGACAAGGTGGATTTCAAGGCCACGTTCTGCATGCGCCAATGCAGCTGCAGCGGCGTTGCCGTTGCCGTGAACGGGCAGGTGTACAGCGTCATGCCCGATACGGCGCGCGAATTCTTCAGCACAACGGTGATCCCGCTCCTGGCATAACGCCAGCGGAAAACTGTAAAAACAAAAACGGTTCCCGCCCCAAGCGAGGGGTGGGAGCCGTTTGTGCATAAAAATGGGGGATTTTTACCGGCCGGCATAGCGCGGGCCCGGATAAAAGCCTTAAAAATTTTAACGAAGGCCCGGCGTGAGGAACCTACCGCGCGTGCCATATCGCCATGCCATATGAAAGAGGGACGAAAATCGCCCCTCTGAGGCTGTCGCTAAAATGGCAGATGCCACTTTATCGAGGATTGCACATCGCGCTTGCGCAAAAGAGGAACTTCCGGCGCGGGAGACGCGCCGGAAGCCACCTGCCTGCGACGGCCCAGAGGCCTAGGCCAGCGAGCGGTACAGAGCGAAGCGACCGCGAGTTAGGCGGGCAGGCGTGCGGCCAGCGCTCCGTGTAAAGAAAGCCTTGCGGCGCAAGGCTTTTCGCTCGCACCGCACAGGTCGCTGCTCGCGATCAAAAGTCAAGGGCTGCGGCCCTTGATAATCCTGGAGAGGCTTTTTCGACAAGCTGAAGGGCGGAAAAATCTCCGCCCTTATTTTTATGCGCTTTTTGACCTCACTCCGCGCCTTCCGCCTGCTTGGCGGCGATCGTCTCTGCCGACTGGCATACCACGACGCAGCGCTGTGAGGAGGTGCCCACGGAACGGTCATAATCGCCATAGCAGGTAATGAGTGTGACGCGGCTTTCGCCGGTGAGATCCATCACCTCGTTGGGCACGCCGTCATATGGGTAGAAGTCCACGGACACGACGTAGAAGTACTTCACGTCCCCGCTCTCGTATTCGACGGCGATCTCGTCCCCGATCTCCATATCCCAGAGCACGGAGAAGCGGCCGATCTTGCCCTGCCAGCTCTTGTGGCCGTTGATGAGCGCGTTGCCTTCCTCGCCGGGGGCTGGGCCGGGCTCATACCAGGCGGCAAGGTCGGGGTCGTCTACGGTGTCCATCTGCCCCTGGCGCTCGCCTTCCGCAATGATGCCGACGGGGACGATGTCTGCCATGACCTCCGCCTTTGTGAAGTAGATCCGCGTGGGGATGGGCTTCACATACGGCGTTGGGGAGGGCGTGGGCGCGGGCGTTGCGGAAACGCCCGGCGTGGCCGTAGCCGCCGGCGTGGGGGAAAGGGCAGGCGTTGGCGTGGCCGGGGGCGTATATTCCCCGGGAATGAGCACATATTGGCGGATCAGCAAGTAAACGCCCGCGATCAGGCACACGGCGCTTAGCGTATATAAAAGGATGTTAACTGTTTTCTGCTTCATGGCAACAGTATAGCATCCGGCATTGCAAAGCGCAAACGAGCGCAACGAAAATTCGGCTATTTTTTACATTTCGGCCGCAATGCGGTTTACAGGCGGCGTGCGGCGCGGTACAATTTGTGCAGAAAAAAGAAGGGAATGCGCATTCATGAAAGAGATTCTCTGCTATGGCGATTCGAACACCTGGGGCTTCACGCCCGGGACGGGCGCGCGCTATCCTTACGCGGTGCGCTGGCCGGGCGCGCTCGCGGGGCTGCTTGGGAGCGGCTTCCATGTTACCGAAAACGGGGTCAACGGCAGGACGACCGTGCGCGACGACCCGGATTTCCTCTGCCGCAACGGGCTTTCCGGGCTGGGCTACGCGCTCTGCGCGGGGAAGCCCTTTGACCTTGTGATCCTCATGCTTGGCACGAACGACCTGAAGTTTACGGACGCCGTCGGGGCTGCCAGCGGCGCGGCGGAGCTCATCCGCCTGCTGCAAAGCGCGAACGCGCGCTTCCCGGGCGCAACGCCGGTATTCCCGCACGGGCCGGAGGTCCTGCTCGTCTCGCCCATCCACATCGGGGAGAACGCCGCTTCGGAGGGCCGCTTTTTCTACCGCGCGGAATCGCTGCGCTTCGCGGCGCAGTATGAAGCCGTGGCGCGCGAAACGGGCGTGCATTTCCTCGACGCGGCGCGCTATGCGGAGCCTTGCCCTGCGGAGGGCACGCACCTGCTGCCGGAGGGCCATGCGGCCATTGCACGGGCGCTGGCGGAAGCGGTGCGGATGATCTTCCCGGAGGCACGCGCATAACGCCGGAAAACAGGCAGCCGGCCTTGTAAAAAAGCCCGGAACTATGCTATACTAAATCGTTATAAACAAAAGACCACGTGAGGAGCATCGTATGGACTACCGGATGGAAATCGCTTCCTGCCTGGCGGAGCTGACCGGCCTCGCCAAAGAGGAGCTTGCTGGCTACCTTGAGATCCCCCCGAACCCGGAAATGGGCGACTATGCGTTCCCATGCTTCCGGCTCGCCAAGGCGCTGCGCAAAGCGCCTCCCGCCATCGCGGCGGACCTTGCGGCGCGGCTTTCGCTGCCCGCGGGCATTGCGCGCGCGGAGGCCGCGGGCGGATACCTCAACTTCTTCGCGGACAAGGCCGGCTATGCCGCAGGCGTGCTCAAGCGCGTGCTTGCGGAGCGGGAGCGCTACGGCGCGAGCGATTTGGGTGGCGGCAAGAACGTTTGCGTGGAGTTTTCCTCCATCAATATTGCGAAGCCGTTCCACATTGGGCACCTGCCCAGCACGGCCATCGGCAATTCGCTCAACCGCATCTATCAATTCCTGGGGTACCATACCATCGCCATCAACCATTTGGGCGACTGGGGCACCCAGTTCGGTAAGATGATTGTCGCCTACAAAAAGTGGGGGGAAGGCAGGCCGATCGAGGAATCCAACGTGCGCGAGCTCGTGAAGCTCTACGTCCGCTTCCATGAGGAGGCGGAGAAGGAGGAAGCCGCAAGCCCGGACAAGCATTCCGCCCTCAATGACGAGGCGCGCGCCTGGTTCCGCAAGATCGAGCAGGGCGACGCGGAGGCTGTCTCCCTCTGGCAGCGCATGAAGGAGCTGACGCTCAAGGAGGTCGGCGCGGTATACGATCTGCTCGGCGTGCATTTCGACAGCTATGCGGGCGAAAGTTTCTATGAGGACAAGATGCCCGCCGTCATCGAAGAGCTGCGCGGGAGCGGCGTGGCCAAGCTCGACCGCGGGGCGCTTATCGTCGACCTTTCGGAGTACGACATGCCCCCCTGCATCATCCTCAAGAGCGATGGCAGCACCATCTATGCCACGCGGGACATTGCTGCGGCAATTTACCGCAAGGAGACCTACGATTTCGTGAAGTCCCTTTACGTCGTCGCCTATCAGCAGAACCTGCACTTCAGGCAGTTCTTCAAGGTGCTGGAGCTGATGGGGCGCGGTTGGGTAAAGGATATGGAGCATGTCAACTTCGGCATGGTCTCGATGGAGGAAGGCACGCTCTCCACGCGGCACGGCAACGTGGTGTATTTGGAGGATGTGCTGAAAGCGTCCATCGAAAAGACGCTGGAGATCATCAAGGAAAAGAGCCCCGAGCTGGAGGATAAGGAAGCTGCGGCCCGTGCGGTCGGCGTCGGCGCGGTAGTATGGGGCGTGCTGTACAACAGCCGCATCAAGGATACGTCCTTCTCCTGGGCGAAGGCACTCAACTTCGACGGCGAGACCGGCCCTTATGCGCAGTATACGCACGCGCGCTGCTGTTCCGTGCTGCGCAAGGCGGGCGTATCCATGCCCTCTGCGGACGTGGACTGCGCCGCGCTGGCCGACGCTTCGTCCGCAGCGCTCGTGAAGGCGATCGCCGCGTTCCCGGAAACCGTTGTTTCGGCCGCGGAGAAGAACGAGCCGTATCTCGTCGCCCGCGCGGTGATCGACGTTTGCGCTTGCTTCAACAAGTTCTATTACGACAACCGGATCATGGACGACGACCCGGCCGTGCGCGCGGCGCGCCTGGCGCTGACCGACGCGGCGCGGCTCACGATCCGCAACGGACTGTATCTGCTCGGCCTCGAAGCGCCGGAGCGGATGTAAAACAGATACTATAAAGCAGACGATTCAGGAGGATATATGATCGACATCAAGCTGCTCCGCGCGGATCCGGAGCTTGTGAAGGAAAACATCCGCAAGAAATTCCAGGATGAAAAACTTGTGCTGGTGGACGAGGTCGTAGCGCTCGACGCCGAGTGGCGCGCTGCGCATACCCGCTGCGACGCTTTGCGCAACCAGCGCAACGTCATCAGCAAGCAGATCGGCGGCATGATGGCCCGCGGCGAGCGGGACAAGGCCGAGGAGGCAAAGAAGGAAGTCGTGGCCATGGCGGACGAGATGGCCTCGCTCGAGGCCCGCGAGGCGGAGCTTGAGGCGCAGATCCGGGAGCGCATGATGGTCATCCCGAACATCATCGACCCAAGCGTGCCCATCGGCCGGGACGACAGCGAGAACGTGGAGCTCCAGCGCTTTGGCGAACCGGTTGTCCCTCCGTTCGAGGTGCCCTACCATGTGGACATTATGGAGCGTTTGAACGGCATCGACCTTGACAACGCGCGCAAGACGAGCGGCAACGGCTTTTACTACCTGCGCGGGGACATCGCCCGGCTGCACAGCGCGATTCTCTCCTACGCACGGGATTTCATGATTGACCGGGGATTCACCTATTACATCCCGCCGTACATGATCCGCGGCAACGTGGTCAGCGGCGTGATGAGCTTCGCTGAGATGGACAACATGATGTACAAGATCGAGGGCGAGGATCTTTACCTGATCGGCACAAGCGAGCACAGCATGATCGGCAAGTTCATCGACTCCTTCCTGACGGAGGAAGAACTGCCGCAGACGCTCACGAGCTATTCGCCCTGCTTCCGCAAGGAAGTCGGCGCGCACGGCATCGAGGAGCGCGGCGTGTACCGCATCCACCAGTTCGAAAAGCAGGAGATGATCGTCGTCTGCAAGCCGGAGGACAGCGCCGCCTGGTTCGACAAGCTTTGGAACAACTCCGTGGACTTCTTCCGCTCGCTGGACATCCCCGTCCGCACGATCGAATGTTGCTCCGGCGACCTTGCCGACCTGAAGGTCAAGAGCATCGACGTGGAGGCCTGGAGCCCCCGGCAGCAGAAATATTTCGAAGTCGGCAGCTGCTCCAACCTGGGGGACGCGCAGGCGCGCCGCCTGGGTATCCGCATCAAGAACAAGCAGAAGGGCAACTATTTTGCCCATACGCTTAACAACACGGTTGTCGCCCCTCCGCGCATGCTCATCGCATTTCTGGAGAATAACCTGCAGGCCGATGGCAGCATCCGCATCCCGGAACCGTTGCGCATGTACATGGGCGGTAAGGACCGCATCCAATAACCAAGCTGAATGGTGGGGCGCAGCGATGCGCCCCGTTATGCCACCCAGCTCTTGAATTGAATGTTGATAGGAAGGAGGAACTCGGTTGCGCCGCATCCTTGCGCTGTTGCTGCTTCTCGTGCTGCCGCTTTGCGGCTGCGCCGCTTCGCCTACCGCAGATACGCTCGCTTCTCCCGCGCCTGCGGACGCGCTGCCGAGTGCGCAGCCTACGCCCTCCTCATCGCCGGATGAAAGCCTTGGGATGTTGTATCTGTTGGCGGCGTCTACCTGGCAGGATGTTTACGATGAGAACTATATCCTCACATTCGACGTGGTAGGCGGCACCATGACTGAGGAAAACACGGCTTTAAAAAGCAAATCGACTTACCGTATATCGGTTAATAAGGATGAACTGTGTGCTTGGATGGAGGAAAGCGGGATGCGCAAGCGCCTTCCCTTTATGCTGGAGGACGGCTTGCTCAAGATCGATTATGGTGATCCTTTGGGCGTGATCACCTATGCGGCAGCGGAGAAAACGCCCTAAAAACAAGGAAAACACGTTATACGCAACCGAAAGTTGCGGGAGGATTTCCGCTTGAAAAGCAGAGTTGGTGGCGTGCAGAGCGCGGTTGCGGCTACAATGAAACCAACGAAAGCAAACGGAAAGGATATATGTTATGAACATTGAGATCGCAAACCGCCTGGTGCAGCTGCGCAAGCAGCACGGACTTTCACAGGAGGAGCTTGCGGTGCGCCTTGGGCTTTCCCGGCAGGCTGTGAGCAAGTGGGAACGGGCGGAAGCTTCGCCCGATACGGATAACCTCATTTTGCTATCCCGCGTGTACGGCGTTTCCATCGACGAGCTTCTGCGCACGGAGGACCCGGTTCCAGAGCCGGAACCGGAAAAGGGCGTAAAGGTTACAATCAATGGCAAGCCCGTGCGCTTTCACGCCAAGGACGGCTTCTATTTTTCCGTGGGCGATGAGGAGGATGAAGCGGCGCTGTTGCGCGGGGACAAGAAGGGGGTAGGCGGACACATCGAACTCAATTTCCGCGATGATGACGACGAGGGGGAAGAGGAGGATGCAGAATACGGCGGCATCCGCAATGACCTTGAGGCGGATGAGGACGCGGACGGCAAACCGTTTTTGCAGGCGTTCCCATATCCGGTTTTCACTGCGATTCTCTATCTGTGCCTGGGCTTCGCCTTTAAGCTTTGGCATCCGGGCTGGATTGTGTTTCTCACGATTCCCATCTATTATCCCATCGTGAACTGGGTTTACGGCAGCCGCAGGCATTCGTTCTGGAAGGCGTTTCCCTATGTGATGCTTATAACGGTTGCGTTCTTTGCGCTGGGCTGCATTTGGGGGCTTTGGCATCCGGCATGGGTGCTGTACCTCACCATCCCGCTCTATTATACCGCTGCACAGAGCGCAGACCGGCGTTATCGCGCAAAACGCAGGAGAAACGAATCGGAAACAGCATAACAAGCACATCAATTTATAAAGGAGGAGACCCATGGAAGAGACCATTCGGCGTTTCAAGGAGCATCTCGCAAAACAGCATGCATACGAACATGCGCTCGGCGTTTTGTATTACGATGCGGAGACCGTGATGCCCAAGGCGGGCGGGGAAGGGCTTAGCCGTACCATCGGCGTGCTGAGCGAGGAGGACTACAGGCTTTCCACTGCGCCGGAGTTCAAGGAAATGCTTGCAACGCTACTGCAAAACAAGCCCGCGCTCGACGATGTGACGCGGCGTGAGGCGGAGGAGTTCTTCGAAAAAATGGAGCGCATGGAACGGATTCCCATGGAGGAGTTCGTTGCCTACCAGATGGCGCAAAGCGAATCCTCCCGCGTGTGGCATGAGGCGAAGGCCAACAACGATTACGCCGCCTTTGAGCCGCACCTTGCAAAGCTCATCGAGTTCCAGCGGCGCTTCGCGGGCTATATGCGCCCGGAGCTCCCGGCCTATGACGCGCTGCTCGACCAATATGAGAAGGGACTCACGATGCAGACGCTCGACGCTTATTTTGCGGATGTGCGCGCCAAGCTCGTGCCGGTCATCCAGGAAATTGCGCAGCGCGGCAGGGAGATCGACGTTTCCTTCCTGCAAAAGGAATTCCCCATCTGGAAGCAGCGCCTGCTTTCGGATTACATCATGCAGGTTATGACCATCGACCGGGCCTGCTGCGCCATCGGCGAGGTGGAGCACCCGTTCACCACGGAATTCAACAAGCGCGACGTGCGCATCACGACGCATTACCATGCGGACAGCCTGCTTTCGAACTTTTACAGCGTCGTACACGAGGGCGGCCACGCGCTCTATGAGCTCAACACCGGGGACGAGCTGTTCTGCTCCCCGCTCGGCACAGGCGTAAGCATGGGGATCCACGAATCACAGTCCCGTTTCTTTGAAAACCTGATCGGCAGGAGCGAGGAATTCCTGTGCCTCGTGTATCCGAAACTTTTGGAGCTGTTCCCGGGAGAACTTGCGGGCGTTACGCCGCACATGCTGTATCTTGCCGCGAACAAGAGCGAGCCCTCGCTCATCCGCACCGAGGCGGATGAGCTGACCTATTCCCTGCACATCATGGTGCGCTATGAGCTGGAGAAGCGGCTCATAGCGGGCGAACTCTCCACCAAGGAACTGCCCGCCGCCTGGAACGCGCTTTATAAGGAATACCTCGGCGTGGACGTTCCGGACGATACGCGCGGCGTGCTGCAGGATTCCCATTGGTCCAGCGGCATGTTCGGCTATTTCCCGTCTTATTCCATCGGCAGCGCATACGCCTCGCAGATCTATGCCTCCATGCAAAAGGAACTGGACATCCCTGCCCTTGTGGAGAAGGGCGAGCTTGCGCCCATCGTTGCCTGGCTGACGGAGAAGATCTACCGCTTCGGCTGCATGAAGAAGCCTGCGGAGCTTATTGAAAACGCCTGCGGCGCGCCGTTTGACCCCGCATACTATACGGATTACCTGACAAAAAAATATTCGGAGATTTACGGGCTGTAAGCGCCCGAAAACCGGGAGGGCCGCTCTGCGCAGAGCGGCCCTCCCGGCTGTTGAAAAAACATTTTCCACCTTATGGAGGTTTGTATATTTGCCTGCGTGCTTGGTGATTGATTGGGCAGCAAAAGCAATGTTATGGGTCTGAGGGAGCGCCCCGCACGCATTTTTGGGCCGCTTTTCTATCAGATGGAGGAAAAGGCGGGGAAAGCCAGCGCGCGGGTATTTTCTTTGAACAAAAATCGGGTTTTGCTCCCAGAAGACGATTTTCTCTAAAAAATTTCAACCATGTGCTTTTGTGCGTACCTGGCATATGCAAAAACGCCCGAAACCCTAGAGTTTCAGGCGTTTTATTGTGGTGGAGATAAGGGGACTCGAACCCCTGACTTCTGCATTGCGAACGCAGCGCTCTACCAACTGAGCTATATCCCCACAGATGTGGTTCGCTTCACAGCATGGAATATGATACATCAATTTGCACGAAATTGCAAGATGGAATTCTGCTTTTTTTGTTTTAACGCTTGCTTTTTTATGGGACGGCGGTATAATCAGTTCGGTAAAGAACTATTTTGGAAAGGAGCGCCCGCATATGAACGCACCTGCCGAAATGCTGCTCGCTTGGCAGCGGCTGGGCAAACGCTATGCACGCATGGAGCTTGCCGTTTGCGCCAAGCACGGCATTACCCGGCTGGAAGCGGATATCCTGCTATTCTTGGCGAATAATCCGGACTACGATACGGCAAAGGACATCGTTGCGGTGCGGATGATCGCCAAGTCCCATGTCTCCGCATCCGTGGAGACGCTCCTCGCAAAGGGGCTCATCGCCTGTGCGCCGGACGCGCAGGACAAGCGGCGCATTCGGCTACGCACGCTCCCTGCCGCCGCGCCCATCATTGCGGATGCACAAGCCATGCAGCGTGCTTTCTTCGAGCGCCTGTTCCGCGGGTTGAGCGAGGCGGAATGCGCGGAGCTGCGGCGGCTTCTTCTGCATATTTCAAAAAACGTTTAATTTATAAGGAGCATCTGGCTTTCATGCAAAACGACAACACTTTCCTCGGCACGGAACGGATCAGTAAGCTGCTCTTCCGCTTGGCGCTGCCCGCGGTGACGGCGCAGCTTGTGAACATGCTTTACAACCTGGTGGACCGTATTTATATTGGACACATCCCGGATACCGGCTCCCTTGCGCTGACTGGCATGGGCGTCTGCATGCCAGTCATCATGCTCGTCGCGGCGTTCGCGGCGCTCGTGAGCATGGGCGCCGCCCCGCGCGCTTCCATCCGCATGGGGGAGGGGAACTATGAAGACGCGGAGCGCATCCTCGGCAACAGCTTTACGCTGCTGCTGCTCGTCGCAGCCGTGCTCACACCCGTGTTCACCATCTTCCGGGAGGAGCTGCTGTTCGCTTTCGGCGCAACGGAAAACACCATCCAATACGCGAGCGAGTACCTGGGCATTTACGCCCTTGGCACCGTGTTTGTGCAGCTCGCGCTCGGCCTCAACGCATTCATCACCGCCCAAGGCTATGCAAAGATCAGCATGTTCACGGTGCTCATTGGCGCGGTCTGCAACATCGTGCTCGATCCCGTGTTCATTTTTGGTCTGAACATGGGCGTGCGCGGCGCTGCCTTGGCGACGATCCTTTCCCAAGCGGTCTCCGCCGTATGGGTGCTGTCGTTCCTGTGCGGCAAACGCACGACGCTGCGCATCAAGGCGCGGAACATGCGCCTCCATGCGAAGCTGATCCTTCCCTGCGTGGCGCTCGGCCTTGCGCCGTTTATTATGCAATCCACGGAAAGCGTGCTGAACATCTGCTTCAACACCTCCCTGCGCAATTACGGAGGCGACCTCGCCGTCGGCGCGATGACCATCCTTTCGAGCGTCATGCAGTTTGCGATGCTCCCGCTGCATGGGCTGACACAGGGCGCGCAGCCCATCATCAGCTATAATTTCGGCGCGCGCAATCGGGATCGCGTGAAGGCGGGCTTCTTCCTGCTGCTCAAGTGCTGCATCGCGTATTCTGCTGCGCTCTGGCTCGCAGTGATGCTCGTGCCGCAGGCGTTCGCGGGCATGTTCACGCCGGATCCTGCGCTCATTGAATACACCGTCTGGGCGCTGCGTATCTACATGGCGGTCACGCTCATCTTTGGCGTACAGATCGCCTGCCAGCAGACGTTCATTGCCATCGGCAACGCGAAGACATCGCTGTTTCTCGCCTGCCTGCGCAAGCTGATCCTGCTCATCCCGCTCATCTACATCCTGCCGCAGTTCTTTGCGGATCAGGCGATGGCCGTGTACCTCGCGGAGCCCGTTGCGGATCTCATCGCCGTAAGCGTGACGGCGATGCTCTTCGCAAAGCAGTTCAAACAGGCGCTTGCAAAGCTGGAGCCGGGCGGCTAAAACAAGCGCCCCATGCAAAAGCGGCGTGGCCCGTTCATTCCGGCTGCGTCCTTCCGGCGGACCGGACACATTCCGAAACATCCGGCTCAAACGCTTCGGACAGGACGGCGGAAAGGTGGCAAAGGAACTCCTCCGCTGTGGGCAGCGCGCCCGCGCGCGGGATCGCGGCCCACCGGGCTTCCGCTTCCGGGCTGCTCCGCGCCGCGGCAAGTATATCGGCTTCGATCTCGCGCAAGATCGTTTCCACTGGGACGCCCCTGCGCATCGCGGCGTCCATAAGCGCCTGTTCGATGAGCTTTTTGTTCGGTTCCATCTCCGCTCCGCCCTTCCATATATTGTGTAATAAGTCTACTCTATTTAATCTAATCTGTTTTATTTCAGCTTATAAAGCGATTCTAGCAAGTATATACTATATATGTCAACATGAATTTCAGAAGCCTGCATTCAAAAATGGGTTCCGGCTCTGAATTCCCGGAAGAGATTGGGTGTACCAGGAGTTGAAATGGAAGAATATGGGAAGATCGTCATCAAGCTGAATGAGCTGATTCAAAAGAACGGCATCAGCAAAAACAAGCTGAGCCACAGGGCTGAAATGCAGCGCACGCAAATCAACCATTACTGCAACAACACCATCACGCGGTTGGATACCGACGTGTTAGTCCGGCTTTGCACGGTATTGCAATGCGAAATCGGGGATTTGCTCGAATTCGTTCCGCCGGAAAAGGAAGAAGTTTGAGCCGCGCGTTTTTCCGGATTGGGCATAAATCCGGTGCGCGTCGAATGTTTCCCTTAAATCGAACGAACAAAAGGGGCGGCCTTGGCCGCCCCTCAGGCTGTCGATAAAGTGGCAGATGCCACTTTATCGAGGGATCCATGTCGCGCTTGCGCCGATGGCGCGGCCAGCGCTCCATGTAAAGAAAGCCTTGCGGCGCAAGGCTTTGCGCTCGCACCGCACAGGTCGCTGCTCGCGATGGAAAGTCAAGGGCTGCGGCCCTTGACAATCCCGGAGAGACTTTTTCGACAAGCTGAGGGGCGGCCAAGGCCGCCCCTGCACGTTTCGGTTTCAGTTTTATTCCGGAAGCGTCACGCCAATGAGCGGGGCCCCGGCGCCTTCTCCCATCGTCACCTGCGGGAGCTGGCCGTCCCACTTCACGATGGTTTGGTATTGGACGAGCTCGTCCGTCACGGATGCGGCCAGGATGCGGTTCGCTTCCGCCTGCGCTTCCGCTTCCATCTGGATGCGCTTGGCCTCCGCCTCCGCGGCGATGAGCGCACTCTCCGCCTCTGCGTTTGCGGCGATAACCTGCTTCTGCGCCTCCGCCTCCGCGATGACGATCTGCTGCTCCTGCTCCGTGCGGGTCTTGATGAGCGTCTGTTCCGCGACCTGCTTGGCTTCCACGGCCGCAATGTATTCTTCCGAGAAGTCCCAGTCAATGATGTTGAGGTCCTCAATGTAAATGCCGCGGGCGTTGAGCTTGGTGTTGAGCTCCGTGTCAAGCTCCACGCTCACCTCGCTGCGGCTCGCCACGAGGTCGCTCGCCGTGTATTGGGCGACAACGGCCTTGAGCGCTTCGTTCACCGCCGGGGAAACGAGCACTTCTTCAAACGCCGCGCCAACTTCTTTGTAGATGGAGTAGCTCATGTTCTTCGAGATGCGGTAATTCACCGCGAGCACGGTGGAAACGGTCTGCAAGTCCTTGCTGAACGCCTCGGTGCTGACCTCGAGCTTCACGATGCGGTTGTCGATCTGCACGATCTCCTGCGCGAAGGGGATCTTGAAGTGGATGCCCTCCTGCAGCACGGTATCGCTCACCCGCCCAAGGGTGACGACCACGCCCGTATGCCCCGCGGGGATCACCACGAAGCTCCCGAACACGATCGAGAGCACCAGGATAGCCGCCAAGGCCGTGAGGACGATTTTGGGGACGGAAATATTGCCCTGCTTGTTGCGAAACATGTTTTGAACTCCTTCCAAATTGCGGAGATTTTTCCGCTTTCCAGGGCTTGTCCGGAAAACCGCCGCCCCGTTACGCATCATTATACCATTTTTCGGTACACAGGGAAGCCAGCGTTTGTGAAAAATATGCGAAAAACATGGCCTGACGGCAAATCCCAGCCTTGTTTACCGAATATTCAAACCAATTCCGCGCGGCGTTATGGTATAATGGCAATACAATCAACCGTAGGCGGTGCATCCCGTTCCGCTTTCGGACGACAGGGTGATTTTTGCTTATGAAATTCAATTTGAAAAAAATATGGAATTCCGCCCTGCGGGGGCTTGGCCGCGCCGTGGTCCGCGCGCGCACTGCAGGACGCCGTTTCCGGCGCAGGGGCGGCTTCGCGGGCCTTGCCCGGCGCACGGGG
This sequence comes from uncultured Eubacteriales bacterium, assembly GCA_900546845.1. GTDB lineage: Bacteria > Bacillota > Clostridia > Christensenellales > CAG-138 > UBA1685. The sequence continues at coordinate 1,716 of UREK01000036.1, read as the reverse complement.
CAAAGCCTCCGGCAGCGGGAACCGCGCACGCTCGCAGCCTGTGCCTGCACGGCGCTCGTGATCGTCGCGGTGCCGGTGCTCTGCTTCGCGGCGGGCGGCAAACGCGCGGCTGCGGCTGCGGCTGAGGATGGCCTCCCCACAGCAAGCCCAAGCCCGACAGCGGTGGGCAGCGCCCTTCCCATGGGCTATATCGACCTCGCGGGCCAATACACTCCCGCACCTGCGCCAACGCCGCAGCCGACCGCCACGCCCATCCCAACGCCGACGCCCATCCTCCTCGGCAAGGGCGCGACCGGCGCACAGGTCATGGCCGTGCAGGAGCGCCTCATGGAGCTCGGCTATATGGATTACGATGAACCGACGGAATATTACGGCAGCATTACCAAGGGTGCCGTCGAGGTTTTCCAACGCCGTCACGGCCTCACGGTGGACGGCTACATCGGCGAGGAAACCTACGACCGCCTGATGCGCGAGGACGCGCTGCCCTACATGGTCACTGTCGGCGACGAAGGCACGGACGTGGAAGAGCTGCAAAAGCGCCTCGTCGAGCTCGATTATATGAACAAGGCCACCGGCTATTTCGGGGATGAGACAGCCGCCGCCGTAAAGGAATTCCAGGACCGCAACGGCCTCGATGTGGATGGCATGATCGGCATGCAGACGCGTGAAATGCTCTACAGCGAGGAGGCGGTCGCCAAGTCCCTCGCCTACGGCGAAAAGAGCGACGAAGTGCTCAAATACCAGCAGCGGCTTTACAAGCTCGCCTACCTGACTACGGAGCCGGACGGCACCTTCGGCAAGGATACGCTCGCCGCCGTCAAGCTCTTCCAGGAGCTCAACGGCCTCATCGCGGACGGGCACATCGGCCCGCAGACGAAGTCGGTGCTCATGTCCTCCGACGCGCAGGCCAACGCGCTCACCATCGGCATGAGCGGCGACACGGTCAGGAGCGTGCAGAAGCTGCTCAGGAAGCTCGGCTACCTCGATTCGGCGGACGGCTATTTCGGTTCCGGCACGGAATCTGCCGTGCGCGCGTTCCAGAAGCGCAACAGCCTCACGGTGGACGGCAAGGTTGGCCGGCAGACGCTTACCGCCTTGCGCTCCGGCAGCGCAAAGGCTGCGGCGGCGGATCAGCCCGCGGCAACCTCCGCCCCGTCCTCCACGAGTTCGCCCTCCGCGACGAGCCGCCCATCCAGCGGCAGCAGCGCCACTGCGGACAGGTTCGTGGAGATCGCGCTCAGCAAGCTCGGCTGCCCGTACCGCACCGGCGGAAAAGGCCCCAGCAAATTCGACTGCTCCGGCTTCGTGTACTGGTGCCTGAACCAGGCTGGCGTGAAGCAGAGCTACATGACGAGCAAGACCTGGCGCAGCGTCACCAAATACCAGAAGATCTCCTCCATGAGCGACATCCGCAAGGGCGACGTGATCGTGTTCCGGATGTCCTCCTCCAAGGGGCATGTGGGCATCGCCACGAGCAGCAGCAAGATGGTGGACGCCTCCTCCGGCAATGGGGAAGTCGTGCACCGCTCCTTTGAGACGAGCTATTGGCAGAAGTATTTCTACTGCGCATATCGGATCTTCTAAGCGAAACGCATAGCATAGGGGGCGGCAGATGCCGTCCCTTTTGCGTGCGGAAGCAGGCATGGCCCGGCGTGGGGGTAAAACAATCCTCAGTCAGCGCTGCGCGCTGCCAGGCCCCACAGTTCGCAATGGTCG
>UREK01000035.1 GCA_900546845.1 uncultured Eubacteriales bacterium | reverse complement strand
CGATCTCCGCGCTGGACGTTTCCATCCGCGCGCAGGTCCTGAACCTCCTTTCCGCCATGCAGCAGCAAAGGGGCCTCACGTACCTGTTTATCTCCCATGACCTTTCGGTCATGCGCTTCATTGCGGACCGCATCGCCGTCATCCACAAGGGCGTGATCGTGGAGCTTGCGGACACGGAAGAGCTGTTCGCCTACCCGCTGCATCCGTATACGCGCGCGCTGCTTTCGGCCATCCCGCAGCCCGATCCGCGCAGCGAAAAAAACAAGGTGCTCGAGGTATACGATCCCTCCATCCACAACTATACGGTGGATAAGCCGCGCTGGGTGGAAATCCGCCCGAAGCATTACATCACCTGCAACGAGCATGAACTGGCGGAATACCAGGAAAGGCTTGCGCAGGCGGCGGCAGCCAAACAAGACTGACTCAGACATTCGTCGTTTTCAATCATTCCTGCGAAACGCCCGGGGGTTCCCGGGCGCTTTCGCGTCGTTGACAGGAACCGCCAAAATCCGTATAATAATGCGTGCATGCGCGGAAGCGCCCGCATGCGGGAAACGGGATAAAAGGGAGTAGTTTGCACGGCGGCGCGCCGTGTTGTGCGGCATCGCCAAGCCGATCTTTGATCCGGGCCGCACATGGGCTTTGCGCTCAAAACAAGACTTTTATCGTGGCTCTGCCATGGTAAGGGTCTTTCTTTTTTCCAGAAACCTAAGACGAAGGAGCTTGTCCATCCACATGAAACTGTTTGCGCTCATCCTGTTCATCCTGACTTACGCGCTCATGATCGCGCTGCCGAAGTACCGCCCCTGGGTTGCGCTCACGAGCGGCGCGCTCTTCCTTCTGAGCGGCCTCGTCCCCCTGAGCGGGCTTGCGGAGGCGATCGACTTCAATGTCCTCCTGATGCTCGCTGGGACGATGGGCACTGTTTCGCTGTTCATCCAATCCCAAATGCCCAACCGCATGGCGGAGCTGATCCTCAAAAAAACGCCGAACGTGATGTGGGTGGTCGTTGCGATGTCGCTGTTTGCGGGCGTAGTTTCGGCGTTTGTGGATAACGTGGCGACGGTGCTCATGATTGCGCCGGTCGGCCTTGCAATCGCAAAAAAACTTGGCATTTCCCCGGTGGCGATGCTCATCTCCATCGCGGTATCCTCCAACCTGCAGGGCGCGGCCACGCTCGTCGGTGATACGACCTCTATCATGCTCGGCGGCTATGCGGGCATGGACTTCCTCGATTTCTTCTTCATGGACGGCAAGGCGAGCATCTTCTTTGCGGTGGAGCTCGGGGCGATCGCAACGGTCCCCGTCATCATGCTCCTGTTCCGCAGGCACCGGGAGCCGGTGGACGCGCAGGTGGAAACCGTTGTGACGGATTACTTCCCCACCTTCCTGCTGCTCGCAAACATCGTGCTGCTCATCGCGGCCTCGTTCCTCCCCGGCAAGCCCGCGCTCACGAACGGCTTCATCTGCACCGGCCTGTTCCTGGTGGGCGCGCTGCAATCCCTCATCCGCGGCCGCGGCGACCATGCGGCGGCCAGGACCGCGCTCCTTGAGATCGACTATCAGACGCTCTGCCTACTCGCGGGGCTTTTCGTCGTGATCGCGGGCATCACCAACGCGGGCATCATCGACGACATCAGCGGCTTCTTCGTGAGGCTTGGCGGCAACAACCTTTTCCTGCTGTATACGGTCATTGTCTGGGGTTCGGTGCTGATCTCGGCGTTTGTGGATAATATCCCCTATGTTGCGACGATGCTCCCGGTCGTAAGCGGCATTGCGCTTTCGATGAACTGCCCGCCCACCGTGCTGTATTTCGGCCTGCTCACCGGCGCGACGCTCGGCGGCAACCTTACGCCCATTGGCGCCTCAGCCAACATCGCCGCGATCGGCATCCTGCGCAAGGAGGGCTATGAAGTCGGCATGAAGGACTTCATGCGCATCGGCATCCCGTTCACGCTCGTCGCTGTGACGACCGGCTACCTGTTCTGCTGGCTGGTCTGGCATTAAGGGAAGGGCGGTGTACCAGCGCCTACAGGTACGCCGTTCCTACATATTTATCGGTTGAACCGAAAAATAAAAAGGAAAAGAGGAGCATTGCGGCTCCTTCAGCCTGTCAAAAAAGCCCCTGGGGGCTTCGGGGGTCGCAACCCCCGGAGGCTTTCATCGTGAGCGGCGGCGTGTACGCCGCGAGCGAAAAGCCTTGCTTGTCAAGGCTTTCTTCTCACGCAGCACTGGCCGCGCCAAAGGCGCAAGTGCGAAGTATAATTTTCGAAAAATGTGGCGCAGCCACTTTTTCGACACTCTGAAAGCCCCCATATGGGGGCTTTTTTGACAGGCATCCGAGGGACGGGCGCCGCCGCCCCCGGATGCTTGGGTGCTTGTCATCCTTTGATTACCGCAAGCGCGGCATTCGCCACGTTTTCGGCCGTGAAACCGAACGCGCGGAACAGCTCGCCTGCCGGGGCGGAGGCGCCGAAGTGGTCGAGCGAGACGGTCTTGCCGTCGAGCCCCACGTACCGGCCCCAGCCGAAGCTCGAACCGGCTTCGACCGCGACGCGCTTGCGCAGCGCCTTGGGCAGCACGCTTTCCTTATAAGCCTCGTCCTGCTGCTCGAACAGCTCCATGCAGGGCATGGAGACGAGGCGCGCCGTGTAGCCCTGCACGGCGAGGATATCCGCCGCTTTGCGGATCAGCTCCACCTCGGAACCGGAGGCGATGAGGATCACGTCCGGCGTGCCGTTGGGTTCGCGCAGGATGTAGCCGCCGCGCTTTGCGCCTTCGCCCGTTTCCGCAAGCTGCGGCAGGTTCTGGCGGGTGAGCGCTATCACGGAGGGGGCATCCTGCGTGAGCGCGGCTAAGTAGGCGTAGGCGGTCTCCTTCTGATCCGCCGGGCGGAACACGAAGGTGTTGGGCGTGGCGCGCAGCGCCGCGAGCTGCTCGATGGGCTGGTGCGTCGGCCCGTCCTCGCCCACGCCGATGCTGTCGTGCGTGAGGATGTAGAGCACGGGGAGCTTCATCAGGGCGCTCAGGCGCAGCGCGGGCTTCACATAATCGGAAAAGACGAAGAACGTGGCGCAGTAAGCGCGCAGGCCGCCGTAAAGCGCGATGCCGTTTGCGATGCAGGCCATCGCGAGTTCGCGTACGCCGAAATGGATGTTCGCGCCTTCCCGGCAATCCGGCGCGAAGAAGCCCCTGCCCTTCATCTCCGTCTTGTTGGAGGGGGCGAGGTCCGCGCTGCCGCCGAAGAGGTTCGGCAGGTAGGCCGCTATCTTATTGAGCACGTCGCCGCCCGCCGCACGGGTAGCCTTGGGACCCTCCGCCGCAAACAGGCTTTCGTCCGCAAGGAGCGCTTCGGGCAGTTCCTTGCTGTGCCAGGCAAGCCATTCGGCATACAGCTCAGGATAGGCCGCCTGGTAGCCTTCGAGCATTGCGTCGTACGCGGCGTTGCCCGCGGCGCAGCGCAGCGCGAGCGCTTCATAATGGGCGTAGACCTCGGCCGGAATTTCAAACTTATCATAAGCCCAGCCCATCGCGGCCTTCATCGCGGCGATGTTCTCCTCGCCGAGCGGCTCGCCGTGGGCGCTGGCCTTGCCCTCCTTGGCGGTGCCCTGCGCGATGTTCGTGCGCACGATGATGAGCGAGGGCTTCTCCGTTTCCGCCTTTGCCGTGTCGATCGCCACGCCGATGGCGTTCACGTCCTCGCCGTTGTCCACGGATATCACCTGCCAGCCGTAAGCCGCATAGCGCGCGGCGACGTTTTCCGCGAAGGAGGTCGCGGTGTCGCCCTCGATGGTGATGCGGTTGCTGTCGTAAAGGGCGATGAGCTTGCCGAGCTTCTGCGTGCCCGCGAGGCTCGCTGCCTCGGAGGTCGCGCCTTCCATCATGCAGCCGTCGCCCATGAGCACGAAGGTGTGGTTGTCCACCACGGGAAAGCCTTTTCGGTTGAACTTCGCGGCCATATGCGCTTCGGCCATCGCCATGCCGACGGCCATCGCAAAGCCCTGGCCGAGCGGGCCTGTCGTGGCCTCGACGCCGGCCGTGTGGCCGTATTCCGGGTGGCCGGGCGTGCGGCTGCCGGCCTGGCGGAACTGCTTGAGGTCCTCCACCGTGAGGCCGTAGCCATACAGGTGCAGGAGCGCGTATTCCAGCATGGAGGCATGCCCTGCGGAAAGCACGAAGCGGTCCCGCCCGAGCCAGCTGGGGTTCTTCGGGTTATGCTTCATCTGTTTCCAAAGCGCGTAGGCCATCGGAGCAGAGCCGATGGGCATGCCGGGGTGGCCGCTGTTGGCCTTCTGGATCGCATCCGCCGCGAGCACGCGTATGGCGGAGATCGCCTGGCGTTCAATCGTCTGCATAAAATTTCCTCCGTTTATTTCGCAATTTGTTTCAAATTGATTTTGCCGCCGATATAAGGTATTATAACATAAAATCGGAAAAGCAGAAGGGGAGGCCGCAATTTTGGAGGGAGAACACAGCTTCGCCATTTCGACGCCCATCGGGATTATGACCGCCGTGGAAGAGGGCGGCGCGCTCACGCGGCTCTCCTTTGGCGGCTGTCCAGGAGCCGGAGGCGCACCCACACCGCTCATCGCCCAGCTTGAAGCGCAGCTTGCGGAATATTTCGCCGGACAGCGGCGGGAATTCACCGTGCCGCTTGCGCCGCGCGGCACGCCCTGGCAGCGCCGCGTCTGGGAAGCGCTTTTGCACATCCCCTATGGGAAAACGCGCAGCTACGGGGAGGTCGCGCGACTTGCCGGGAACCCGAAGGCCGCCCGCGCCGTCGGCCTTGCGAACAACCGCAACCCGATCGCCATCCTGATCCCGTGCCACCGCGTCATCGGCGCGGACGGGAGCCTGACCGGGTATGCGGGCGGGCTTCCGATCAAAGAGCGGCTGCTCGCACTCGAAGGCTCCGCGCAAAACCGCCCGTAAAACGCCGCGAAATGTGAGATTTTCAGGGCGATTTTGCATCCGGCTTGCGGAAGAACCGATTATGCAGTAGAATAAGAACGGTATTATACCAATATTTATGAAATGGACCACAAAAAATTAAGTAAGGAGGATGCACAACCATGCCGGGTATTATCACCACCGAACTGGGGAAGATCAGCATTTCGGAAGACATCGTCGCGGCGATCGCGGGCTATGCTGCTTCTGAAAACTACGGGATCGTTGGGATGAGCGCGAAGACCACGGGCGACCAGCTTTGGCAGCTCGTTGGCGGCGATAACCAGAAGCGCGGCGTAAAGGTCACCGTGCTGGAGGATGGCGAGAGCGTTGATATCGACCTGTTCGTCACCATCGTTTATGGCACGTCGCTCTCTGCCGTGGCGAAGAACGCGATCGAAAACGTCCGCTACCGCGTAAAGGATATGACGGGGCTCAACGTGTGCAACGTCAACATTTACGTGGAGGCCATCCGCGCGTAACACAGGAGGTCGCCGCCGGCGCGCCTTGCGCGCGGGCGGTGCTGGGAGGGATTCAAAATTGACGAACACGACCATTGGCGGCGCCCTGCTCCGGGAAATGTTCCTGACGGGGGCGGCGCTGCTTGACAAGAACAAGGCGCTGATCGATTCGCTCAACGTCTTCCCCGTGCCGGACGGCGATACGGGTACCAACATGTTCATGACCATGCAGGGCGCGGTCAAGGAGATCAAGGAATGCAAGGGCGACACGGTGGCGGAGGTTGCCGCCGCGGCATCGCTCGGCTCGCTCAAGGGTGCGCGCGGCAACTCGGGCGTGATCCTTTCGCAGATCCTGCGCGGCTTCTCCCGCGCGCTTGCGGGCGCGGAGGAGATGGACGCGGCGCTGCTCGCGCAGGCGCTCAAGACCGGAACCGAGGCGGCGTACAAGGCTGTCATGAAGCCCAAAGAGGGCACGATGCTGACGGTGTCGCGCATGATCAGCGACGCCGTGGCGGAGGCCGCGGACGAGGGCGCGAACGTTTACAAGCTCATCGACCTCATGCTTGAAAGCGGCGAGATGGCGCTTCGCATCACGCCGGACCTTTTACCGGTGCTGCGGGAAGCGGGCGTTGTGGACTCCGGCGGAAAGGGCCTCATCACGATCTTCCGCGGCTTCAAGATGGCAATCGACGGCGAGGAGGTCGAGGACTACGTCGACCCGTCCGTTGCGGGCGGCCCGATGGAGGAGGGTGCGACGCTCGAGGATCTCGAGGAGATCAAGTTTGGATATTGTACGGAATTTTTCATTATTCATCTGGACGAATCCTTTACGGAGGCGGATCTCGACAAGCTGCGCGAAAAGCTCAACAAGATCGGCGATTCCGTCGTCATTGCGCATGACGCGGATTTCGTGAAGGTGCACGTCCATTCCAACTGTCCCGGAAAGATCCTGCAGCTTGCGTTGCGCCTCGGCGAGGTGGACCGCATCAAGATCGAGAACATGCGCGAGCAGAACCGCGAGCTTCTCGAAAACATGAAGAAGAACGAGAAGGAAAGCGCGATGATCGCTGTGAGCGCCGGCGAGGGTATCGAGGAGGTATTCCGCTCGCTCGGCGTCGCCGCCGTCATCCAGGGCGGGCAGACGATGAATCCGAGTATCGAGACCATCGGCCATGCCATCAAGAAGGCGAACGCGCGCAACGTTTTCGTTCTGCCCAACAATTCCAACATCATCCTGGCGGCGCAGCAGGCGGCGGAGCTTTCCGAGCGCAACGTCGTCGTGATCCCGACGAAGACCATGGTGCAGGGCATCGCAGCCGCCGTCATGTTCGAGTCGGAGGCAACGCCGGAGCGCAACGCGCAGGATATGAAGGAAGCGATTGCGAACGTGCTTTCCGGTTCCGTGACCTATGCCGTGCGCGATACGCATTTCAACGGCACGGAGATCCATGAGGGCGATATTATCGGCCTTTTGGACGGCGCGATCACGGAAGTCGGCCAGAGCGTGGATGCGGTGGCGCTTGCGCTCCTTTGCGGCATGATCGAAAAGAAAGGCGAGGATTCCATCGTGACCGTCTTCTATGGCGAGAACATGGACGAAGAAAACGCAAACGCGCTCGTGGAGGCTGTGAACGAAAAATATCCGGATGCGGAGTGCATGGTACAGCGCGGCGGCCAGCCGTTGTACTACTATTACTTCTCCGTCGAATAATGAAGCTCGAAGCCCCCATTATAAGCATAAAGGGAATAGGCCCGCGCCGGGCGGAAGCGCTCGGCAAGCTGGGCCTGTTTTCGTTGCGCGATCTTTTGTATTTTGCGCCGCGGGATTATCAGGACTTTTCGGCGGAAACGCCCGCTCCGGAGGCAGCGCACGGCGCAATTCTGGCCCTGCGCGTGATGCTTGCCGCGGAGCCGAAGCATGCGCGCATCCGCCGCGGCATGGAGATCACGACGGTGCGCGCCCGCGCCTGCGGCGCGGAGCCGGAGGACAAGGCGGCGCAGTTAAGCCTCGTCTGGTACAACCAGCCCTACCGCGCGCGCGGCATCGCCGCCGGGCAGGAATGGGTTGCCTGCGGCCGGATGGACCGCAGCCGGGGCGCGAAGCTGCTGAACCCCGCCCTGTATGCGGAGCTCCCCGGCATTGTGCCGGTTTACCCGCTCGTGCAGGGGCTTTCGCAGAAGGTCGTGCGGGACGCCGTCGCGGCGGCGCTTGCCGCGGCGGGGGAAATCGAGGAGACGCTGCCGGACGCGCTGCGCGCGCGCTATGGCCTCATGCCGCTTGCGCAGGCGCTTTTTGCGCTGCACCGGCCGCCGGATCTCCAAACGCTCAAGGCCGCGAAGGACCGGCTTGCTTTTGAGGACATGCTGCTGTTTTCACTGATGTGCTCCATGCTGCGGCGCGAACGCCTGGCCCAGCCCGGCCCCATGTTCCGGATGGAGGGCATGCGCGCCCGCTTCCTGGAGTTGCTCCCGTTCGCGCCTACGGGCGCGCAGCTGCGCGCAATGGAAGAAATTTCCCGGGAAATATCGAGCGGACGGCGGATGAACCGCCTTTTGCAGGGCGATGTGGGCAGCGGGAAAACCGCTGTGGCCTTGTTTTTGATGTACGCCGCAGCCGAAAACGGCTGCCAAAGCGTGCTGATGGCGCCGACGGAGATCCTTGCGCAGCAGCATTTCGCGGCCGTGCGGAGCATCTTCGGCGAACGGGCCTGCCTGCTGCGGGGCGGCATGAAAAAGAAGGAGCGGGACGCAGCGTATGCGGCGATCCGGAGCGGGGACGCGCTTGGCGTGGTGGGCACACATGCGCTGCTGTCCGAGGGTGTGGAATTCCGGGACCTCGGCGCGGTAATTGCGGATGAGCAGCACCGCTTCGGCGTGCGCCAGCGCGCGGCGATTGGCGCGAAGGGCGGGCGGCCGCATACGCTTATCATGAGCGCCACGCCCATCCCGCGGACGCTCTCGCTGATCCTCTACGGCGATCTGGATGTTTCCGTGCTCGACGAACTGCCGCCGGGCCGCAAGCCCGTTACGACGCGGTATGTGCCGAGGGCGAAGCGGGAAGCGATGTACGGCTTTGTGGAGGATCAGGTGCGCAAAGGGCGGCAGGCGTATGTCGTATGCCCGCTGGTAGAGCAATCCGAGGCGCTGGAAGAAGTGCGCAGCGCGAACGAGGTCTTTGCGGAGCTGGAAAAAATGCTCCATGCCCGCGTTGGCCTGCTGCATGGGAAGATGGCGGCGGCGAAGAAGGAGGAAATCGCGCAGGCGTTCCGCAAGGGAGAGATCGACGTGCTCGTATCCACGACGGTCATCGAGGTCGGCGTGGACGTGCGCAACGCGACGGTGATGGTCGTCGAAAACGCGGACCGCTTCGGCCTTGCGCAGCTCCATCAGCTGCGCGGGCGCGTGGGGCGCGGCAGCGCGGAATCCTTCTGCTTCCTGCTTTCGGACGCGGATTCGGACGCGGCGCGCGAGCGGCTTGCAGCGCTCACACGGACGAACGACGGCTTCGCCATCGCGGAAAAGGATCTCATGATGCGCGGCCCCGGCGAATTCCTGGGGCAGCGGCAGCATGGTTTGGGTGAGCTTGCCGCCGCGAAACTTGCGGGCGACATGGCGGCGCTCAACAATGCGCGCGCCGCCGCCGACGCGCTGCTTGCGCAGGAAACGCCGGAATGCGCGCCGCTTCTCATGCGCGCGCGGGCGCTGCTTGCGGCGCGCGGCGGGGAGATCGCGCCGAATTAGCGCTTCCGCCTTCACTAACATATCCTGTTAAGAAATGCAGGCTGAACGCACATGGAATAACCGCTCCCTAGGGATTCCCGCTTTATGGGAGCGGGTTTCATTTATAAAAAACTTCTAATTCTGCGATAGCCTGTCCATCCGCTTCGTGCAGCCGCATTTCGCGTGTACCGCGCCCCAAGCGGGAGAATCAAAAACAAAAAATTTTTAAAAAGCAATCCGCGCAAATTATATAAAAGAGAGTTTGCCGCTGGAATTGCTTTTCTTTGCATTGATTCCTATTGATTCCCATTCATAAATCCGTTTCGGAACGCGCATGTTAAGACCACATCATCAAGGAGGTGAAAAACACATGGCACGAAACAACGTTCTCGTTCCCGAGTCCAAGAAGGCGATGGATGCGTTCAAGATGGAAGTTGCGAACTCCCTGAACGTGAACCTGAAGCAGGGCTACAACGGCGACCTGACTTCCCGTGACGCCGGCTCGATCGGCGGCGAAATGGTCAAGCGCATGATCGCTTATGCCGAAAACAACATGCAGAAGTAACTGCTGCATCGCTCTATGAAACCGATTTTATAAGGACAGGAGGTGAAAACAATGTCCAGCAACAGCAACAACAACAGCAGCAAGGCGAAGCTCCAGGGCTTTAAGACCGAGGTTGCGAGCTCCCTGAACGTGAATCTCAAGCAGGGGTACAATGGTGACATCACCGCGCGCGAGGCCGGTTCCATCGGCGGCGAGATGGTGAAACGCATGATCGCTTATGCGGAAAACAACATGAATACCAACGGTAACATGATGAAATAAAACAAAGCGAAGCAGCCATGGCCGGGGATTTCTACCCCGGCCATGACGCATAATGTCGTATTTTGCTGCACAGCCCGTTTCGGCATAGCAAATGCAGTATGATAAAAATACATAGCTGGATTCAACGGTATAATTCACTTTTGCTGCAAAAACTAAACATTTGGAGGAATGGGCTCAACATGCTGCTGAAGGAATTGATCGAAACAGAGATGCGGTGCGCTGGAGCAACGCCGGATTACGCGGGATATTTTTATTTGATGTACGCGGTTAATGCGTCGATCACGGACGGAAGCCCTCTGGAACAGGCGGCTGTGCGCATCTACACGCAGGTGGCAGAGCAATGCGGGGTGTCGCCCAGCAGCGTGGAGCGCGGGATCCGCATGCTGGGGCCGGTTATGTGGCGCAACGGCGAGAATACGCTGCTGAAAAGCGCATTCCCGGGCAGCATGGAGCTGATCGCCGCGCTGCGTGACAACGTACTTGCGCACATGCGGGAATGCGGGGCGGCAAATGCGTAAAACCAGGCCGGCGCGCATAGAATAGGCGGGAGAACCGCCGCGCCATGCGCAGCGTTGTGGAAGGAATATATACCATGGGACAGGATAAGCGCATCGAAACGCTGCTCCAGGCGCTGGAGGAAAGCGGCATCCGCCAGCTTGCGCAGGTGATGAACGACCCAAAGAGGCTCTTCTTCCGCAGTTTCCTTTCCGGCATTTTCCGCGGCCTTGGCGCAGCGATCGGTTTCAGCGTGCTTGGCGCGCTGGCGCTGCTCGTCATCAAATGGGTGTTCGGGATTGATTTTTCGTAAAAGCGTAATAAACTTCAGCGGTTTTCATGTTTTGTGCAGCGTATGGGAACATGTAGGCCAAAAGCTCCTTTTGGGAGGAGCCTTTTGGGTTGTGCGCTCTCAAATGCTGTCCGAATACGAAATCCGTTGGAGTTCACCACTCCCCAAAGCCCCCTTTTTGAAAGGGGGATGGCATGCGCTAGCATGCCGGAGGATTGCCGTATCCCCGCTGCCGCAGGAGCGGCTTCCTTGGGATTCCACAGGAAACCCAGGCCGGGAGACGGCCCGAATTTCCTGCCCCTGGGTTTGCTCGTGGCAAAAGGCTGCGCGCTTACCGGTCGTGCTTCTGCTGGTGCATCCAAACCTTCATCACGAGGCGGTGCGGCAGGAGCTTGGTAAAAAACACCTGTGCGCGGATGCGGAAATCATGGATGGATACGTCCTTCCTGCTGCGGTAAAGGTCGCGCACGCCGGTGCGCACGACTTCCTCCGCCGTGAACATGATGTTGAAATACGTTACCGCATCGCTGCCCTTTTGCATCGCGTGGTCGAAAAACTCCGTCTTGACCCAGCCGGGACACATGGCCATGCAGCGGATCCCGCGGGACTTGAGCTCTACGTTGAGCGCGCGGGAATAGCTGAGGACGAACGCCTTTGTCGCGCCATAAACGTTGATGTACGGCACGGGCTGGAACGAGGAGAGCGAATCGAGCTGCAAGATCTTCGCCCCTTCCCGCATATAGGGGAGCGTGAGCTCGGTCATTGCCACAAGCGCCTTGCAGTTGAGGTCGATCATGCCGAGCGAATCCGCGATGGGGATGTCCGCATACGTGCCGAAGCGGCCGAACCCGCTCGCGTTCACGAGCACGCGGACATCCGGCTGCTCCGCCGCGAGGAGCGCCGCATAAGCGTCCCAACCGGGCTGCCCGGAAAGATCCAGCGGCACGACGCGCAGCGGCACGTCCACGAGCGCTTGCAGCTCCTCCAAACGCTCCTTCCTGCGCGCGATGACCCACATCTCGTCAAAGGGTTCCTGCCTGCTCAGCTGAAGCACAAATTCGCGCCCCATGCCGGAGCTTGCACCCGTAATCACAGCGATCTTCATATTCCAGTACCGTTCCCTTCCCAGCGTCAAAATTGCGCGCCCTGCGCGGTGCGGATTTTCTTACTGCCATTATCCTACAACCGGCTCTTTTTTTCAATTTTTTCCGAAAAGTTCACGCGCCTGCCCCGCCGCGCGCTTGAGGCGCGGGGACAGAGGGCGTAGAATATAACCGATACAGAAGAAGCGCAGACAAAAGGAGGAGCTTTGCAATGCAGAAACTGGAAGGTTTGCTGAAGGAAGGAGAAACCTTCAGCCCTCCCGCCACCATAGAAGCGGGCCTCCGGCAAGCCCAGGGATATATGGAGATGGTGCAGCTTTACAACAGCGCCATCCGCGAGATCACCACCAAGCTGGAAATATTGGACTCGGAGTTCCGCCTCCGCTACGATCATAATCCGATCCATCACATCGACAGCCGCCTCAAAAGCATTGCCAGCATCGTGGAAAAGCTGCGGCGCAAGGGAGAACCCGTGAACATCCAAAGCGCCAGGGAGCGCCTGACGGACATTGCAGGCGTGCGCGTGGTCTGCAATTATATCGACGATATTTACCGGATTGCGGACGTGCTTTCCGCACAGGACGACGTCGCCGTGCTGCGGCGCACGGATTACATCGAAGCGCCGAAGGAGAACGGCTACCGCAGCCTGCACCTTGTGGTGAGCGTGCCGGTGTTCCTTTCAGGCGGCAGCGTTCCGGTTCCTGTGGAGGTGCAGATCCGCACGATCGCCATGGATTTCTGGGCGAGCCTGGAGCACCAGATCCGCTACAAGTCCACCGAAGCGATCCGCGACGACGATGCGCTGCGCGCAGAGCTCAAACGGTGCGCGGAGGAAAGCGCGGCGCTCGACCTGCGCATGCAGGAGATCTACCGGCGACTCAAGGAAGGGCGGGAAGACACATAAGGGCTTTGGAAAACCACGGAGCCGCGGCGCAAGCCCCTTAATTGAGCGATGCGCGGGGTGGAAGCCCAGCGGAACCGCGCCGCCCGGCAATAAAGAGGGCCTGCGCCCTCTTTATTGCCGGGATTGCCATGTTCATTTCTTGCGCAGCGCCTTGTTGATGCGCCGGATCTTTGCCCGGAAGTTGCAATACGTCGCCAGCCAGATCAAGACGTAAATTACGACGAAGACGACGAAGTAACGCAGCACGCCGGCTAAGGTGTGCTTCATAAAGTGCAAAACATAGGCGATGGGCAGCAAGAAAAGCGAGAGGATGAGGAAATGGATCACGGTCGCTTTCGTGATGCTCCAGCCTTCCACCCAGAACGCGAAGGAGGCTGCGGTACAGATCGAGCCGATTACACCGTAGAGGACGGCCTGCAGCGCCACGGCGGGAAGCTCGCCGCCGAGCGCCGCGGCAAGCGCAGCTCTGCAGGGGTAGTATTCCTGCGTGCCATAGCAGGCCGAGTTGACGATGGTGAGCGCATAGCCGATGGCGACGCCGAGCGGGAACCCCCGCTTGATGCGCGGAAGAAGTATTTTTTTGAGCGTCGTAGGTGCGAATAGGGGAACTGTTTTCACTGTGGACGTATTTTCCGAAGCGGTATTTTTTGTCATGCGTTTCACCTCATATGCCTAGAATGTCCTTGATCTTTGAAACATAGCGCCGGGAAACGAACGCTGTCGCGCCGCCTGCAAGCTCCATGCAGATGGTGCCGGAAAGGCTCAGGTCCAGCCGCTTCACCAGGTACAGATTGATGATCTCGGAATTGGAGATGCGCACAAAGCGCATCGGGGAAAGCCGCTCCTCCAATTCGTAAAGGCGCAGGCGCAGGGCATAACGGGCGCCGCTCACGGTTTCCGCATATACCTTCTGCTGCTCCGCGTAGATGCGCAGGATCTCATCCGGCATAAGCAGGGAGACTACGTCCCCGGAGAAGCCGGCGATCGCTTCAGGCCGCACGTCCGAAAGTCGCGCGATCAGGGTGTTCACCTCGTCCGTGACGGCCGCCGTGTGGACGACGAGCTGCGGTTCGGCGCAGGCCGGGTCAATTTGGATCTTGATCTGCATGCACGCTCCTTTCCGTGTGAGGGATTTTTGTTGCTGCGGTGGATGTTTGCAGTATACGCGATCGTGGGCGCACGTTCCAGCCCTTTGCGATAAACGGCAGTTCCCGCGCGATAAACGGCAAAAGCAAGGCGAAATACGATCCCGAAGGACATCGTGAAGCGTGTGGATGAAATGCCCGGCAAAGAGCCGGAGGCGGAAGCAAAAAAACTAGGCCGGTACGGCCTCGCAAACTTCGGGCAGCTTGTTTTCCCTTCCTCCATGCAAAGGGCCCCGCAACGCATCGCATTTGTTGCGGGGCCCGGGCCGTTTTGGGGCGCGTCAGCGCAGGTGGGTCTGCACATATTCCCTGCGGATTTCTTCCGGCACGAGCCGCCCGCCCGTCGCCCAGAGCACATGCGCGGCGTTTCCCATGTGCGCGGAAAGGCCGTGTGCGGCGAGATAGTCCGCCATGCCCGGCGCGGCGGCGAGCATAGCGGGGGCGGGGAGGCAGGCGCAGGCCGAGGGCTCGATGAAGATGTTTTCCGTATCGAGCAGGGCGCGCATCAGGTCGTACAGCCGGTAATCCGCAAGCGTGTATTCGCCTGCGATCAGCGTGCGGACCACGCCGCCCACAAAGCCGGAGGGGCGGCCAACGGCAAGGCCGTCCGCATGGGTTTTGCCCGTGAGCCCCGCATCCTGCACGCAGATTTCGCTGTTGAGGCCTGTCGCAAGGCCGAGCAGCATGCAGGGGCACTGCACGGGCTCGGCATAGAAGATGTGCACATTGTCACCATAAAGGAGCTTCAGCCCGAAGGTGACGCCGCCCGGCGCGCCGCCCACGCCGCAGGGGATGGTCACAAACAGCGGGTGCGCCGCGTCCACCGCGATTCCCGCCGCCGCGAGCTGGCCTTGCAGGCGAAGCGCCGCAACGGCGTAGCCCATAAACAGATCCACGGAGTTTTCGTCGTCCACAAAATAGCTCATCGGATCCGCGTCGGAAAGCGCGCGGCCCTGGCGTACGGCTTCGGAATAATCCCCGGCGTATTCCATCACGCAGACGCCCTTGCTGCGCAGCAGATCCTTCTTCCATTGGCGCGCGTCCGCGCTCATATGCACCGTGACGCGGAAGCCGAGCGCCGCGCTCATGATGCCGATGGAAAGGCCAAGGTTGCCCGTGGAGCCGACGGCTACCTCGTATTGCCGGAAAAAGTCCTTGCATTCCGGCTCTGCCAGCTTGGCGTAATCGTCCGTTTCGCGCAGGAGGCCCGCCGCAAGCGCGAGGGTTTCCGCATGCTTGAGCACCTCGTAAATGCCGCCGCGCGCTTTGACGGAACCAGCGACGGCAAGGTCGCTGTCCCGCTTCAAAAACACGCGCCCGGGCAGGCAGGGAACCTGCGTTTCACGCAGGAAGGCGGCCATGCGCGGGATTTCCGTGAGCGGGGATTCGATGAGCCCGCCGTCCGCGGCCGTCTCCGGGAAGCAGCGCTGGATATACGGCGCAAAGCGCGCGAGCCTGCGCGCGGCGTCCTCAACGTCCGCGCGGGTATAGGGGATGGCTGCAAGCGCCTCCTCCGCCGGGCGCAGGTGCGGGCTGAACCAAACGCACTCCTCCGCTGCCGCGATCTTCCGGATGATGGGGTCGCTCGCAAACACATTGCTCGGATCCATTTTTGCTTCTCCTCCTGCCGGTTGTCAAAAATAAGTGTTGCGATACGCAGAGCTGCCAGAAGCCTCTGGCGGCACATCATTCAAATTTGAACAGGTTGAGCCCGATCTCCTCGTTGAACGCGCGGTCCACCCGGCCTTCGATGACCCGGATAACGAGTTCGCCGGTCGCGCTGATGACAGCGCCGGCCAGGTGGCCGCCGAACACGCGGCCCTCCGCATCGCCCGCGCTCATGTGGAGATGGCTGTAATACGCGCCACCCATGGTGCTCACGGTGCCGGTGAGCGATACGATCTCATACGCGCCGCGGAAGGTGTTCGGGCAGAAGCACTTCGCCTCCGTGTCGAACACGCCGGCGGTAAATTCGCTGACCGCGCCGAGGCCGCTGACCTCCGCGAGCAGGATATGCTCCGCGCGGGCGATGGCCTCGAGCTGCGTTAAGATCTCCTCGCCCCTGTCCAGCCGGGCAAAAAGCGTATCCCCAAACCTGCGGTATTCCATAGCAAAGCTCCTTTCGGTTTCTCCGGTGCGGCTCAGACGCGCGGATAGATGTGCGTAAGCCAGTTCCAGGCGGCCGCCATGCCCGCGAGCCCCAGGACAAGGATGAAAACGCTCCCGGGCAGGTACTGCACCAGGTAAGAGCCGGCCAGGTTGAACGTGATGTGGACGATGATGTTCGCCCAGAGCGTGCCCGTGCGCTCGAACACGATCGTGAGCGCAACGCCCATCACAAACGCGTAGGCGATCCAGAGGAGCTGGCCGTGCAGCACGCCGAACAGCAGGCTTGAAAGCACGCACGCGAGCGCGGCGGGCATGGCGCGGCGCAGGCGCGTGTAGACGAGCCCGCGGAAGATCACCTCCTCCGCGATGGGGGCGAAAATCACCGTGGAAAGCGCGCTGATGAGCCCAGGTTTGTCAAGCCCCGCGGCGGCTTCATTGTAGGCATCCATAAGCGCCTCCGGGATGGGCAGCAGCGCAAGCAGCAGCGCGACCACGGCGGCAAGCGCCATAGCGCCCGCCGCAAGCGGCCAGATTGCGCCCGGCGCGAGCGGGAAGAGGGAGATCTCCCGCGCATAGCTCTTTTTCTGCGCGAGGAAGATGGGGACGAGCAGCAAAAGCGTGAGCGCGTTGGAGATGAGCGTGAGCAGCGCCGTGTTGCTGAGAACGGCGTCCATTATCTGTTCCGCAAGCGCCCCCGCGTCCGGCGTGCCGCCGCCGGACGCGAGCGTGAGGCCGGATTGGACCCCCACGAGCAGGATGGCCGCATAGCTCACGAAAAACTGCACGCCGATGAACAGCAGCGCGTAGCACGCTGCCTTTCCAAGCGCAGAGAGGACCTGTTTCAAACGCATCCTGATGATAACCGTGCTTCGCAGGGCAAAGCGTTCCTTTCAATCCAGAATTTGCATCGAGCCAAAAACGGCGCGTTCCGGGCGGGAGTTCCGCCACTGTTCTTCTATTTTAGCATATTCGGCCGTATTGTGGAACAGCGGAGGATTCGCTATAATTATGGCAGGAATCAAAAACTGATCCGTAGGCAGAAAAAAGCATTGCGATGCAAAGGAGCTTTTGATTATGTTGAACCAGCATCTTCTCGTTTCCCGCGAAGTGCGGGAGGCGCTCGCGCAAGGCAGGCCCGTCGTGGCGCTCGAATCCACCATCATCTCCCACGGCATGCCATACCCGCAGAATCTTGAGACCGCGCGCGGCTGCGAGCGCGTCGCACGGGAGCATGGCGCCGTGCCGGCGACCTGCGCCATCCTGGGCGGCAAGCTCTGCGTGGGCCTGGAGGAAGAGCAGCTCGATTATCTGGCCCGCACGGGCACGAAGGTCATCAAGGCCAGCCGGCGGGATATTCCGCTGCTCGTTGCGAAGAAGCTCGACGGAGCGACGACCGTCACCGGCACGATGATCCTCGCCGCGATGGCGGGCGTGCGCATCCACGCGACGGGCGGGATCGGCGGCGTACACCGCGGCGCGCAGGAAACCATGGATATCTCCGCCGACCTGGAGGAGCTTGGCAAGACGCCTGTCGCTGTGGTGTGCGCGGGCGCGAAGAGCATCCTGGATCTCCCGCTGACGATGGAATACCTCGAGACGCGGGGCGTGCCCGTCATCGGCTACCAGACTGACGAGCTCCCCGCATTCTATACGCGCAAGAGCGGCCTCCCCGTGGACTACCGGCTGGATACGCCGGATGAGATCGCCGCAGCGATCCGCACCCAGTATGAGCTTGGCTATCACGGCGGCATGCTCATCACAAACCCGATCCCGGAGGCGGACGCGCTCGACGCGGATTACATCGAGCGCGTAATCGAGGAAGCCTGCGCCGAGGCGAAGGAAAAAGGCATCCATGGCAAGGCGACGACGCCGTTCCTGCTCGCCCGCATCCATGAGATCACCGGCGGGAACAGCCTTGCTTCCAACATCAAGCTCGTCTACAATAACGTCGCCCTCGCGTCCGAGATTGCAAAGCGGCTGTAAGCAGAAAACGGGAGGGCGGTCTTGCCGCCCTCCTAAGGCTGTCGATCAAGTGGCAAATGCCACTTGATCGAGAGATTCACGTCGCGCTTGCGCCGATAGCGCGGCCAGCGCTCCGTGCAAAGAAAGCCTT
>UREK01000034.1 GCA_900546845.1 uncultured Eubacteriales bacterium | reverse complement strand
AGGACGGCTACCGCATCATCCCGGAGGTGATCCCGGCGGGGCTGGCTTTCGCGGAAGGCGAGCTTGGCTGGTGGCAGGGCGAGCTGTACAAGTCCCTGCTGGCGGCGAATGTGTATACGCCGGAACAGTATCCGCAGGGCTGGGAGAAACAAACGGACGACCTGCCCACAGCATAGTATAACGAAAGAAGCGCCCAAGCCCTTCCCGGGCGAGGGTGCGGCCTATGAAACAGGAAGGAGGCTTGAAACGATGATCGATGCGTTTATCGAATATTTGAACGCGCAGGCCGGCCGTTCCCTTTACGTTTGGGGCGCGCAGGGGCAGACGGACATCACGGAAAAATGGATCCGCTCGCGCGAAAACAGCGAGGCAAACGTGCAGCGGGTGCTTTCGTTCTGGGAAAAGCTGAAAGAGAAGGGGATTTCGCCCATTGCCGCGTACGATTGCTCCGGCCTCATCATGCACTATTTGCAGGATGTGACCGGATTCTACAAAAGCGACCTGAGCGCTGCGGGGCTTTACCGCAAGTGCACGCCCATCGCGCGTGGCGCGCTGCAAAAAGGCGACCTGGTTTTCCGGGACAACGGCAGTAAAGTACACCATGTAGGCGTATATTTAGGCGGCGGGACCGTGATCGAAGCGCAGGGACGCGACGTGGGCGTGACCCGCCGCGCGCTCGACGCAGGCGGCGTGGGGTACTGGAACCGCTACGGCCGCCTGCCGCTTCCGGACGCGCCGGAGGTGGAAAAAGCCGAAGCGGAACAGGCGTATTTTGCCACAGTTAGAGGCGGGTCGGTACACGTGCGGCGCGGGCGCAGCTCTGCGCACCCAAGCCTTGGCATAGCGCGTGCGGGCGTCCGCATGCTTGCGCTGCCCGCAGAGGACGGCTGGTGCGAGGTTGCGGCGGTGTTTAACGGCGCGATCACAAAGGGTTACATGGCCGAACGCTATGTGAAGCGCGAACGCTGAACATCTGAAACAAAAGAAAACGATGAGGAGGAACCAATGATGGAACGTTTTACTGATTGGCTCAAGGCGGCGGCCGCCGCGCTCGGCGGCGCGGCAGCGTACCTATGGGGGCCGTGGGATGCGCTGATTATCGCGCTGGTGATCTTCGTGGTCCTGGATTACATCACGGGGATTGCCAAGGCGGCTGTACGCAGGGAACTATCTTCTAAGGCAGGCTGTCACGGCTTGCTGAAAAAGGTTGCGATCTTCGTGCTGGTTGCAATCGGAACGGTCATGGACAGCGTTATCCCGGCTGCAAACCATGCAATCCGCTCGGCGGTGATTATGTTTTACATCGCCAACGAAGGCCTGAGCATCCTCGAAAATGCGGGCGAGATCGGCCTTCCGATGCCGGAAGCGTTGAAAGCGGCCCTGAAAAAGCTCTCCGAACCGGGAGAAAAGAAAGAAACGGATGTGTGAAGCCTTGTGCCGTGGCAGGAAAAAGCATTATAATAGCTTAAACTAGCTTAGACTGAAAACGCGGTGGGAGGAACCGGCATGCGCATGACACAGAGCATAGAGAGCGAATACAAGGCGGCGCGCGCGCGGGCGATCGCTGCGGCAGAAACGCGGAAAAGCGCCGCCTATGCCGCGTTGCCCCGCCTTGCCGCCATCGACGCGGAAAAGCGCCGCATCGCCTTCGCGCTTGGGCCGAAGCTGCGCACGGCGGAGGATCCGGCGGCGCTGCGCGCGGAAACGGAGCGGGCCATTGCTGCGCTCGATGCGGAGGCGGAACGCCTGCTTGCGGACAACGGCATCGCCCCGGAAACGCTCGAGCCGCAGTTCCGCTGCAAGGAGTGCGGCGATACGGGCTTCGTCGGCCCGGAACGGCGCGTCTGCGCCTGCCTGCGCAAGCGGCTTCTGCGGGAGGAGTATGCTTCCTCCGGTTTTGCGGCCGGCGCATGCTTTGAACGGTTCGACACGGGCGTTTACAAGGATGAAACGCAGCTGCGCCGGAGTCTGCGCGCAAAGGACATCTGCGAGGAATATGCGGAACGGCTTTCCTTCAACGGCGCAAAGGGCCTGCTGCTGATGGGCGATGTGGGCCTTGGAAAGACCTTCCTGCTGGACTGCATCGGCCAGCGCGCGCTCGCGCGGGGCTATTCCGTGCAGAAATACACCGCTTACAACCTGCTCGACCGCATGCTGCGCGGCATGCGCGAGCGGGACGGCGGGTTGACGGCGACGGGGCTCGCCGCGCCGGAGCTCCTGCTCATCGACGACCTTGGCACGGAGCCGTTCATCCCGAACGTGACCTATGAGGTGCTGTTTTCCGCGATCAACGAGCGGCAGAACGCGGGCAAGGCCACGGCTGTCGCCACGAACCTCGGCAAGGCGCAGCTGCTGGACGATTACGGCGAGCGCCTGTTTTCCCGGATGACGTCGCCGCGCCTGTTCAGCGTGATCGAGCTCAAAGGGAAGAGCCTGCGATAACGAAACCGACCTGAAAGGGGCCGCTCTGCGGAAAAGCAGAGCGGCCCCTTTTTTGCGTTTTGCGGATCTTTTACCGCGTGACGTGGATGTGGATGTCCACGCCGTCCTCCCGGTCCTCCTGCTCGACGGCGACCGTCATTCCGGCATCGCGCAGGGTGTTCACGGCGGCGTTGATCGTGTTCATGAACAGGCGGTAATCCTTCACGATCCGGAGGATCTTTGGGCGCGGGCGCGCGCCGTCGGCCCCTTCGTCATAGAGCTTGTTGAGGGTCTTGTCCACGAGCTTTTCCGTCTCCTTCACGGAGAGGCTCTTCTTTGCAATCTTATCCACGAGCGCGAGCTGCGTCTTTTCATCCTTGAGCTTCAAAAGCGCACGCGCATGGCGTTCGGTCAGGCGCGCCTCCGCCATAGCGGACTTTACTTCCTCCGGCAGGCGCAGCAGGCGCAGCTTGTTGGCGATGGAGGATTGGCTTTTGCCAAGGCGCTCCGCAAGCTCCTCCTGGGTGAGGTCATAGGTGGAAAGCAGGGTGCTGTAGCATTGGGCTTCCTCAAGATAGTGCAGATCCTCCCGCTGGAGGTTTTCGATGAGCGCCATCATCGCGGAGGATTCATCCTGCACGGCCTGCTCGACGATGCAGGTCACCTTCTCCATGCCGAGGCTTTTGACGGCGCGCAGGCGGCGCTCGCCCGCGACGAGCTCATAGCCGCCTTCCGGGGCCTTGCGTACCACAAGCGGCTGGATCAGGCCGACCTGACGGATGGACTGCGCAAGCTCCGCGATGCTTTCCTCATCGAACGTGACGCGCGGCTGGTACGGGCTCCTGTGGATGGATGCAACGGGGATCTCCGTGAGCTTGCGGCCGGCGTCGGCCGCCTTAGCATCCTTCATAAAGTCGAATACGGGCATAGCTTGATTCCTCCTTGGTAAATGGGTTTCTGCACCCGGGCAATATTTCCTGCACAACCTGCAAATCTGGACAAAACCCGCCAATTTTGGACGGCGACGGAAACATTACAGCGGCTTTTTCGCCGCCGCCCCGGCCTTGCGCGGATATTCCTTCGGCGTTTTCGCTTCCTTTTTTGCGGCGATGACCCAGCGTTCACCCCAGGGGGCTTCGAAGCGGGAGAGCGACGCGGCGGCGGAGAGCACGCGCAGCGCGTTCGCGGCGGCGGCAAGCTCCTCCCCGGCCTTCGCGCCCTTGTAGAGCAGCGATGTGCCGCCTACCTTCAAAAACGGTACCGTCCACTCGAGCGCCACGGACGCGGGCGCGACCGCGCGTGTGAACGCGATATCGAACCCGGCGCGCAGCGCGTCCATGCGGCCGCCATCCTCCGCGCGGGCATGCACGAGCTTCGCCCTTGCGGAAAGCCCGAGCGCCGCGAGCACGGCTTCCAGGAAGGTGAGCCGCTTGTTGAGCGAATCGAGCAGAACGACCTTCACATCCGGCCTGGCGATGAGGATGGGCACGCCGGGGAAGCCCGCGCCGGTGCCCACGTCGATGCAGCGCGCGCCTTCCGGCACGAGCGCAAGCGGCAGGAGACTGTCCGCGAAGTGCTTTTCGGCGACCTCCTCCGGCGCGGTGATAGCCGTGAGGTTCATGCGCGCATTCCAATCCACGAGCATGGCGTAATAGGTTTCAAACTGCGCAAGCTGCCCCTCGCTGAGAAACGGGCAGAGCGCGGCAAGGCGTTCGCGCATAAGGGCCTCCCTTGGGATGATAGTTGGTTGGGCGGTGAAGGGGAACGATCCCCAAGCACGGCTTGCGCCGTTTATCGCGGCAGTTCGCAATGGCTGCGCAAGTAAGACAATCCTCAGTCACGGCTCACGCCGTGACAGCTCCTTTGCCAAAGGAGCCTTTTGGGGGTGCGCTCTCGTGCGCCATCCGAATACGGGAAAGCGTTGGCGTTCATCACTCCCAAACGCCCCCTTTCTGAAAGGGGGTGGCAGCGCGCAAGCGCTGACGGGGGATTGCCGATAACAGCGACGCCCCGCAAGGCACGCTATCAAGCGCCCAACCTCTTCAGATGGACGAGCAGGACGGCCACATCCGCGGGCGAAACGCCGCTGATGCGGGAGGCCTGGCCAATGGAGCGGGGCCGCTGAGCGGCGAGTTTCTGCCGGGCCTCCAGGCGGAGGCCGTCCAGCGAGGCGTAATCGAGCGATTCGGGCAGGAGCGTATCCTCCAGCGCGCGGAAGCGCTCCACCTGCGTCCGCTGCTTTTCAATGTAGCCATCGTAGCGGGCTATGATCTCCACCTGCTCGCGCACCTCCTCCGAAAGCGGGGGGAGGGCGGCGTACAGCCCCATGAGGTCGGTATAGCCCACGCCGCTGCGCTTCAGAAGGTCGAAGAGGCGCACGCCCGTTTTCGGCGCAGGCTCTCCCCGGGCGGCAAGCAGCGCTGCGAGCGCTTCCTCCGGCGGGGCGTAGGCGGAAAGCGCCTGCATCGCCCGCGCGACGCCCTCCTTCTTTTCCATCAGCCTTGCGTACCGCGCTTCGGAGACGAGCCCCGTGCGCCGGGCAAGCTCCGTCAGGCGCAAATCGGCGTTGTCCTGCCGCAGCAGCAGGCGGTATTCGGCCCGGGAGGTCATCATGCGGTAGGGCTCGTTGGTGCCCTTGGTGGCAAGGTCGTCCACAAGCACGCCGATGTAAGCGTCCGCCCGGGAAAGGACGAGCGGCGGCTCTCCTTTTAAATAAAGGCCGCAGTTGATCCCCGCATACAGCCCTTGGGCGGCGGCCTCCTCATAGCCGGAGGAGCCGTTGATCTGCCCGGCGAAATACAGGCCGGGGACGGACTTTGCGCCGAGCGTCACGTCGAGGGCGAGCGGATCGATGCAGTCGTACTCGATGGCGTAGCCTGGGCGGGTGATTTTGCAGCGCCTGAGGCCCGGCATGGTGTGGAGCATCTCCGCCTGCACCTCCTGCGGGAGGCTCGTGGACATGCCCTGCACGTACATCTCATCCGTGGAAAGGCCTTCCGGCTCGATGAAGATCTGGTGGCGGTCCTTGTCCGCGAAGCGGGTGATTTTATCCTCGATAGAGGGGCAGTAGCGCGTGCCCGTGGCGTGGATAAGGCCGGAATACATGGCGCTCCGGTGAATGTTCGCGCGGATGACGGCGTGCGTCGCCGCGTTGGTGTAGGTGAGATAGCAGGGGATTTGCGGCCGGGGGTCGCTCCCATTCAAAAACGAAAAGTGCGGCGCGGGGACATCCCCCGGCTGGGCTTCCATCTCGGCATAGTCGAGCGTCCGCCCGAGCACGCGGGCCGGCGTGCCGGTCTTAAAGCGGCGCAGCGGGAACCCCAGCGCCGCGAGCGATGCGGAAAGCCCCTCCGCGCGCAGCAGGCCGCAGGGGCCGCTTTCCCGCACATGATCCCCGATGAGGATGCGGCTTTTCAGATACACGCCCGTGGCCACGACCACGGCGCGGCAGGGGATCAGCTCCCCTTCGGTGTTCATGCCGCCGGAAAGGCGCACGGCGGATACGCGGCCGTTCTCCGTCAGGATCTCCGATACCTCGCCTTGCAGGATGTCGAGGTTCTCCTGCGCCTCCAAAGCGCGCTTCATGCGCTCGTGGTAGCGGCGCTTGTCCATCTGTGCGCGCAGGGAATGCACTGCCGGGCCTTTGCCCGTGTTGAGCATGCGCATCTGGATGAATTCCGCGTCCGCGGCGAGCCCCATCTCGCCGCCGAGAGCGTCCACCTCGCGCACCAGATGCCCCTTGGAGGTGCCGCCGATGGCCGGGTTGCAGGCCATGAGCGCAACGGAATCCAGGTTAAGTGTAACGGCGAGCGTGGAAAGGCCCATGCGCGCAAGCGCAAGCGCCGCTTCGCAGCCCGCGTGCCCCGCGCCGAGCACGACCGCGTCATATGCGATGGACATTTTCCACACCTCCTGAACGATTGATAACTTATGATGGGCGGCGCAAGCAGCCCCAGCGGGTTAAACTCTGCCGTTTGCGGTGATACAGCAATCCTCAGTCATGGCTTCGCCATGACAGTTCCACAGTTCGCAAAGGCCGCGCGAATAAGGATAATCCTCAGTCCGCTTCGCGGACAGCTCCTTTGCCAAAGGAGCCTTTTGGTAACACGCTGACCATAGGCGGTGAAGGGGCGCAGCCCCTTCATTTCACATTCCCCTTCCCGTGCAAGGAAGGGGTGAGGGGATGGGCAGCCATGGAAATACGCTGCCGAACGGGTTAACCGCTGCGGCAGGAACAATCCTCAGGCAACGGCTTGCGCCGTTGCCTGGCCCCACAGTTCGCAATGGTCGCACTGCGTTGCCGCAGGGGCGGCTTCCTTGCGCTCCCTTGCTCACTGGGCTTCCGCCTCGCTGCATCGCCCACTGGGCGCGCTCGGCTCCGCCCCTTTGCCAAAGGAGCCTTTTGGGGTGTGCGCTCTCGAGTGCCGTCCGAAAACGGAGAACGCTGGAATTCACTGCTCCCAAGCGCCCCCTTTTGAAAGGGGGTGGCATGCGTTAGCATGCCGGGGGATTGCCGTATTCCTCCGGCACATAACCTAAGGACTATACCCAAGTTCGTCGCGCTTTCGCGCGCCGCGTTATATTATACCAAATGCGGGCAGGGTTGGGAAGCACGAATTATTTCCCGGATTTCGCGTATTTCCCGCATGGGGGGGAATTGACAAAATCCCCGCGCGGCGCTATAATGGCCTTGCTTCAGGGGGTGGTGAAATTCCACACCGGCGGTGATGCGGCCTTTGGCCGACGAGTCCGCGAACGGCGCAGCAAGCGCCGCTGAACCGGTCAGAATCCGGTGCCGACGGTACAGTCCGGATGGGAGAAGCAGGCTGCATACGTTTTTGTTTGCAATGCACAGCGCCCCCGCTTTTTGGAAGCGGGGGCGCTTTTTCCCCTGAAACCATTATTTTATGCGGGGCAATGCCCCGGGAAAGAAGGTTTTGTGATGCGAAACGCAAAGGTTCAATGGTTGGTCAAGATGGCGCTGCTGTGTGCGATGTCCCTCATGCTGATGTATGTGGTGCGCTTTCCCTTCCCCTCGGCGCCATATCTGGAATATGACATGGCGGATGTGCCGATCCTGATCGGAACGTTCCTGTTCGGGCCGGCATCCGGCCTCGTCCTGACGCTCGTGGTGTGCCTGCTGCAATGGCTCACGGTTTCCGTCCAGAGCGGCTGGGTCGGTGCAATCATGCATTTCTTCGCAACAGGGGCGTTCGTGCTTGTCGCGGGGCTGATCTACAAAAAAATGCACAGCTTCAAGGGCGCGTTGCTGGGCCTCGTCTGCGGCTCGATCATGCGGATCGCCCTGATGATCCCGCTCAACCTCATCTTCACCGTACACTACAACGGTGTGCCGGCCGATGCGGTGCAGGCGATGATCTGGCCTGTTATCGTGCCGTTCAACGCGATGGTCGCCGGGATCAACTCGGCGGTAACGTTCCTGACCTATAAGCCGATCTCGCGTTTGTTCAAAATGCCGGAGCATGAGCCCGCGCCTGCGCGCTGAGCTGTGCGGAAGGGAGAAGCATATGAA
Organism: uncultured Eubacteriales bacterium; assembly: GCA_900546845.1. Classification (GTDB taxonomy): domain Bacteria; phylum Bacillota; class Clostridia; order Christensenellales; family CAG-138; genus UBA1685. Next base: position 11,556 of record UREK01000034.1, on the reverse strand, counting down.
AATCTTATTTGGAGAAAAGTGCATCGGCTGCGGCGCCTGCGCGAAGCAGTGCCCGGCGGTGTTTGGGTTTGACAAGGAAAAGCGCCGGGCGTTCGTCCGCCCGGACGCGGCGCCGGAGCAGTACGCGCAGGATGTGCGGGACGCCGCGCTCATCTGCCTCACGGGGAACATTAAAGTAACGGACAATTAAACTTTAATTATTAAGAAAATGGGGCGTGCCGGACGGCGCACCCCACAAACAAAGGAGCAAATTCACAACATTGCGGGGCGCTGCCGCCGATTATAATGGAATGGTTCGTAAATGCGTAGTGTAGTGATAAAATTGTAGCGGATCATTAAGCAATAAATCCGGATTTGAGGAAGGTGATTTTATGAAAAATAATATCCAAAGAATTATGAAAATAATATTTGGAATTATGCTGGCATGCATTGTGCTTTTCGGGTTCCTTTATTTTAACAATGATATTGGTGTGCAGAAGTCCAAATTGGAAGAAGACATCCGTTCATCGCAGAAAATAGAAGATGGATGGATTGTTGATGGGACAATTTCTGACGCGATGGCTGCATATATTTCTTATCCGGAGGATAAGTCTGACCACGCCTATTCTGTTTATGTAAATCGCCCCGGGCTTTCTTTCGGATACTTTTTTCGCGGCGGTGGGAGCATCAGCGGAGTTGACAAATATATCGCGGAATATACGGTCGAAGGATATAACGAGCGCGCTTTTCTCTCCATGAACAACCAGAAAGTGGAGCGGTTGGAGATAGATGATGGCACTTCTGTTCAAACGATTGATATCGACAGCAACAAACCGTTTGCCATCATTTTGCCTGTAAACGCAGGAAATGTGACATTTTTTGATGTTGATGGAAATGAAGTGGATTTTGAGAAACATCCACTGTAATAAGACAATTCACTTTTTGTTGAGCGGATAGCAGAGCCGCCCCCTGCGGTGCGTGCTGCGCCATATGGCAAGGCCGCGTATCTCTTGTGAATAAAGCAATTAAAGCAGCGCAGACGAAACCCGCCTGCGCTACCTGCCTAGTTTGAATTCACTCCACCGTGACGGATTTTGCGAGGTTGCGGGGCTTGTCGATGTCGCAGCCCTTGAGCAGCGCCACATAATAGGCAAAAAGCTGCAGGGGGATGAGCGGCATGGAAGGCAGCACGAGCGGCGCGCAGGCGGGCAGCATGATGACATGGTCCGCGACGGCAGGCACGGAGGCGTCGTTCTCATCCGTAAAGGCAATGACCACCGCGCCGCGGGCCTTCACCTCGCGGATGTTGCTGACCATCTTTTCCCGCAGAGGCGCGTGCGTGCACAGCGCGATCACGAGCGTGCCGGGCTCGATCAGGGAGATCGTGCCGTGCTTGAGCTCGCCCGCAGCGTATGCCTCGGAATGGATGTAGGAGATCTCCTTGAGCTTGAGCGAGCCCTCCAGGCAGAGCGCATAATCAATGTTGCGGCCGATGAAGAAAATATCCCGCAGGTTGAAGAACAGCGAAGCGAGGTACTGCATTTGCTCCCGCTTCTCCAGCATGGCGGAGACGAGCGCGGGCAGCCCCTCAAGGGCAGCCACGGCCTGCGTGAGGGCGGCGTCCGAAAGCGTGCCGCGTACCTGCGCAAAATGCAGTGCGATGAGGTACATTACTGCGAGCTGTGTGCTGTACGCCTTGGTGGTGGCGACGGCGATCTCCGGCCCGGCCCAGGTGTAAAGCACATCCTCGCTTTCATTGGCGATGGCGGAGCCGACGACATTTACAATAGAAAGGATGCGCCCGCCGCGCCGCTTCGCCTCGCGCAGCGCGAACAGCGTATCGAGCGTTTCCCCGCTCTGGCTGATGACGATCACAAGCGTGTTCCCATCCACGACCGGGTCGCTGTAGCGGAATTCAGAGGCGAGCTCCACCGTCACCGGCACGTGCAGCATCTGGGTGAGCATATATTGGCTCGTCATGCCGACATAGCTTGCGGAGCCGCAGGCCACAATGTAGATCTTGTCGATGGCGCGGATCACGCCCGGCGTCAGGTGCGTAAGGCCAAGGTCGATGCCGCCGTCCTTGATGCGGGGGCTTATGGTGTTGCGGATGGCTGCGGGCTGCTCCATGATCTCCTTGAGCATGAAGTGCGAGTAGCCGCCCTTTTCCGCTGCGTCCACATCCCAAGCGATGTGCTCCGGCGTCTTTTCCACCGGGTCGCCGAAGCGGTCGTAGACGGAAACGCCTTCCCGTGTGAGCACGGCGAGCTCCCGTTCCTCCAGCCGGACGATCTCGCGCGTGTGCTTGAGCAGCGCGGGGATGTCGGAGGCGATGAAATTCTCACCTGCCCCGACCCCGAGGATGAGCGGGCTGTCCTTGCGCACGGCGATGAGCAGATCCGGGTGCGCCGCGAAGGCGATTCCGAGGGCATAGGAGCCGGTCAGCTGCGCTTCCGCGTCCCGCACGGCTTTGACCGGGTCGCCATGGTAGTAGTAATCCACGAGCTGGGCGACGATCTCCGTGTCCGTATCGGACTGGAATGTATAGCCGTGCTCGGTCAAAAACTCGCGCAGCTCCGCGTAGTTTTCCACGATGCCGTTGTGCACGACCGCAACCCTGCCGCTGTGGGAAAGATGCGGGTGGGAGTTCACGTCCGAAGGCTCGCCATGCGTCGCCCAGCGCGTATGGCCGATGCCAGCTGTGCCGCGCATGGCCGCGCCGCCCTCCGTACGCTCGGACAGGACGCTCAAACGCCCCTTCGCCTTGGAGACGCAAAGGCCGGCTTCGCCGAGGATGGCGAGCCCGGCGGAGTCATACCCGCGGTATTCCAGCTTTTCAAGCGCTGCGAGCAGAAGCGGCGCGGCCTGCTTGCAGCCGATATATCCAACGATTCCGCACATGTTGACCTCCTGAAATCCCAAAATATTCCACGGCGCATATGCCGCTTTCTTCCATACAAATATATGCTTATGATTATAACAGATTTCCCAGCGATGCGGGGTGCAGAGTGATGAAAAAACTGTAACTTTTCCCATGCGCGGAACAAATGAATAAACAAACCTGTTTTTTGTATTTTGTTAAATAATAGATAATATATTATTTTCCTTGACAAGGTGTTTTTTGCGTGATACTATTTTTGCAACGAATTGAAATGGTTGTGTTTCGCAACGGAAAGGAGCGCTGTATGTCAACATTTACCGCGAAAATATGTGCTTGCATGTGCGCTCCGCTCGCATGCGCCCTCCTCCTTAGCAGCGCCGCCATCGTATCGATGGTTGGCGTATTCGTCGTTGTTGTGGTTCTCGCTGTAGTAGGTATTATTATTCGCAGCAACGCCTTGCCGGGGAGAGCGGGCTAATCGTCCTAGCCAGTATGCTGAGGCGGTCCCGAAATCCTCGGGGCCGCTTTTTTGCATAATAAATTTAAAAAAATTTGAAGGAGAACAGTTCCAATGAAGAAGATCTTTGCACTGGCATTGGCCCTCATGATGGCCCTTGCCGCGTTTGCAGGATGCAACAACAGTACGACCGACCCCACCGGCACCCCCGCGGCCAGCGCTACGCCGGATTCCGGCGCGAATGAACCCGCGGAAGGCGAAACGCTCACCATCGGCGGCATTGGGCCTCTTACCGGCGACTATGCCACCTACGGCGTATCCGTCAAGCAGGGCGCTGAGCTGGCAGTCAAGGAGATCAACGAGGCAGGCGGCGTGAACGGCCTCACCTTCAAGCTCCTCTTCGAAGATGACCAGACGGATGCTGAAATGGCTGTAAACGCTTACAACAAGCTCATGGACAACGGCATGCAGGTTTCCCTCGGCGCGGTGACGAGCGGCGCATGCATCGCGGTTTCCGAAGTTTCCAAGGAAGACGGCATCCTCATGATCACCCCTTCCGGCTCCCAGGTGGAGTGCATCCAGCATGACAACGGCTTCCGCATCTGTTTCGCCGACCCTGAGCAGGGCGTGAACGCTGCGAAGTTCATTGCGGAAAACAACATTGCCACCAAGATCGCCATTATCTACGATAAGTCCAACGACTATTCCAATGGCATCAAGGAGAATTTTGTAACCGCGGCCGCGGATCTTGGGCTTGAGATCGTTTCCGAGCAGGCGTTCACCAACCAGTCCAACACCGACTTCTCCGTGCAGCTCCAGGCGATCGCGGGCAGCGGCGCAGAGCTCATCTTCCTGCCCATCTATGCGCAGGAGGCTGCCTACATCCTCACCCAGGCGCAGAGCGCTGGCATGGAGCAAATCTTCTTTGGCGGGGATGGCCTTGACGGCATCATCGAGAAGATTGGTGCGGACAACATTTCCGCTACGGAAGGCGTGATGTTCCTGACCCCGTTCGACCCCAACGCCGATGAGCAGAACATCAACTTCACCAGCAGCTACCAGGCAGCTTACAACGCTACGCCCGACCAGTTCGCGGCGGATGGCTATGATGCCATTTACACCATCAAGGCTGCGTTGGAGCAGAGCGGTGCGAAGCCCAGCGATTCCGATTTCAACGAAAAGATGATCGCTGCGATGACGGAGATCACCGTAGACGGCACGACGGGCACTATGCAGTGGGATGCCAGCGGCGCGCCCAGCAAGGCCGCTTCAGTCGTCGTCCTGCACGATGGCGCACCGACCCCTTACACCACAGAATAATCACGCAAAGAACCATTTCCGGAGAGGGACGGCACATCCGTCCCTCCCCCAAACGCATTTCATGCCATCCGCGCTTTCACTGCAATCTTAACCGGCGGCGCGGGATCGGATATGGCCAGTGCTTCTTGCTGGCCAGCCCTTTTTAGGAATTTCCAAAAGGAGCTGCTCCCACAATGATGGATTTAATCGTAAACCTCGTCAGCGGCCTGAGCCTTGGCAGCATTTATGCGCTCATCGCGCTCGGCTACACCATGGTTTATGGCATTGCAAAAATGTTGAACTTCGCACATGGCGACATCATCATGGTCGGCGCTTTTACGGTGATCACGACCGTGTCCATGCTGGGCCTTCCGCCCGCCCTTGGGGTTGCCGCAAGCATCGTGTGCTGCGTTGTGCTTGGCGTATGCGTGGAGCGCATCGCCTATAAGCCCCTGCGCAAAGCCCAGCCGCTTGCGGTTCTTATTACCGCCATTGGCGTAAGCTATTTTTTGCAGAGCCTTGCCCTTCTGATTTTTGGCTCCACGCAGCACAGCTTCCCCAAGATCATCACAATGCCCGCCATTGAGCTGGGCGGGCTGACAATACAGGGGAACATGCTTGTTACACTCGCCGTTACCACCGTGATCATGGTAGGTATGAGCCTGTTTATTTCAAAATCCCGCACCGGAAAGGCCATGCGCGCCGTTTCGGAAGACCGGGACGCTGCTGAACTCATGGGCATCAGTGTAAACCGTACGATCACCATCACGTTTGCCATCGGTTCTGCACTTGCGGCCGTGGCCGGCGTGTTTTATGGCACAACATATGGCTTCATCGGGCCTTATACCGGCTCCATGCCGGGCATCAAAGCATTCGTTGCGGCGGTGTTCGGCGGCATTGGTTCCATACCGGGCGCCATGCTCGGCGGCATCCTCCTCGGGGTGATCGAGAACCTGTCCAAACGCTATATTTCCACGGAGCTTTCCGACGCGATCGTGTTCGCGGTGCTCATTGTCGTGCTTATGGTGAAACCCACGGGCCTGCTCGGCAAGCGCGTGAACGAGAAAGTGTGAGGTGACGCAAATGGAACGCATCAAGAAAAAAGCGAAGCCGTTGACCGGTAACCTCATCACGCTTGCCATCGTGTGCGTGCTGTTCGCAGTCGTGTTCATCCTGGTGGAAACCGGGAACGCCACGCGCCACATGCGCTCGATGCTCGTTCCGATCTGCATCAACATCATCCTCGCCGTATCGCTGAACCTGACGGTCGGCTTCCTCGGCGAGCTCACGCTCGGCCATGCGGGCTTCATGTCTGTGGGTGCCTATGCAGGATGCCTTTTTTCCATCGCTATGGAGGAAATCCTGCCGATGGCGCTGCGCTTCCCGCTTGCAATGTTGGTTGGCGGCTTTGTTGCTGCTTTCTTTGGGGTACTCATCGGCATCCCGGTGCTGCGCCTGCATGGCGACTATCTCGCCATTGTAACGCTCGCCTTTGGTGAGATCATCCGCAGCGTCATTATCAACCTGGACTTTACCGGCGGCGCAGCCGGTCTCAAGGGCACGCCGCAGGATTCTACGTTTGTAATCGCCTTCGTGGTGGTACTTATCACGCTGGTGGCCATCATGAACATGGTCAATTCCCGCCATGGGCGCGCGATTACCGCCATCCGCGATAACCGCATCGCAGCGGAAGCGTGCGGAATCAACGTTACCTATTTCCGCATGCTCGCATTTGTGATCGCGGCGTTCTTCGCGGGCGTGGCTGGGGTGCTTTATGGGCACAACCTTTCCATCCTTTCGGCAAGCACGTTTGACTACAACAAGTCCATCGAGCTGCTGGTTATCGTGGTGCTTGGCGGCATGGGCAGCATCCGCGGCAGCGTGATCTCGGCGATCATCATCACCGTGCTGCCCGAAGCGCTGCGTGAGCTGGATGATTTCCGCATGCTGATCTACGCGCTTGTGCTCATTGTGATGATGCTGCTCAACGCGTCCCCGCGCTTTGCCGCCCTCAAGGGCAAGCTGAATTACGGCGCGCTTGCGGACGCGGTCCGCGCCAACAAAGCCAAGAAGGAGGGCAAAGCGCATGAATAAGATGGTACCCCTGCCGAGCAAGGCGATTGTGCCGGAGCGCGACGCGGATAAGCTCCCGATCCTCGATGTGCGCCATCTCGGCATCGACTTTGGCGGCCTCACGGCTGTGGATGACTTCAACTTCACCATGGGCCGCACGGAGATCGGCGGGCTCATTGGCCCGAACGGCGCGGGCAAGACGACCGTGTTTAACCTCCTTACCAACGTGTACCGGCCGACGCGCGGTTCCATCCTGCTTGACGGCGTGGATACGCTCGGCATGAGCACCTACCAGGTGAACAAGCTCGGCATCGCGCGCACGTTCCAGAACATCCGCCTGTTCACGAACATGACGGTGCTCGACAACGTGAAGGTCGGCCTGCACAACAGCACAAAGAGCAGCCTCATCGGCTCCGTCACACATGGCTTTGGCTACCACAAGGCCGAGCGCAGGGCAAAGGAGCGTGCGCTGGAGCTGCTTTCCGTGTTCCACATGGAGGACCTTGCGGACGCACAGGCGGGCAGCCTGCCTTATGGCGCACAAAGGCGCCTTGAGATCGTCCGCGCGCTTGCGACGGAGCCGGGCATCATGCTCCTGGATGAACCTGCCGCCGGCATGAACCCTTCCGAAACAGCGGAGCTGATGGAGAACATCCGCAAGATCCGGGATACGTTCCAGATCGCCATCATGCTCATCGAGCACGATATGACCCTTGTCATGGGCATCTGCGAGGGCATTGCAGTGCTCAACTACGGAAAAATCATCGCCAAGGGCACGCCGGATGAGATCAAATCCAACCCGGCCGTCATCGAAGCCTATCTCGGCAAGAAGGGAGCGTAACGCATGATGCTCAAGGTTGACGACATCCATGTTTACTATGGCCAGATCCATGCCATCAAGGGCGTTTCCTTCGAGGTGCGCGAAGGCGAGATCGTCTCGCTCATCGGCGCGAACGGCGCGGGAAAATCCACTGTGCTCAAGACCATCTCCGGCCTGATGCACCCGAAATCCGGCAGCATCTCCTTCCTGGGGAGCGACATCACCCATGCGGAAGCCTACAAGCTCGTGAACCGTGGGCTTGCGCAGGTGCCGGAGGGGCGGCGCATCTTCCTGCAAATGACGGTGCGTGAGAACCTCGACATGGGCGCGTACACGCAGAAGGAGGTCTCCGAAACGGACATCGAGGACGTGTTCCGCCGCTTCCCGCGCCTGAAGGAGCGCGAGAAGCAGATCGCAGGCACGCTCTCCGGCGGCGAACAGCAGATGCTTGCCATGGGCCGCGCGATGATGAGCCATCCCAAGCTCCTCATGCTGGACGAACCCTCCATGGGCCTTGCGCCGATCCTCGTGGAGCAGATTTTCGACATCATTCGCGAATTCCATGCCGCGGGCACGACGATCCTGCTCGTGGAGCAGAACGCGGGCAAGGCGCTCGCGGTCGCCGACCGGGCTTACGTGCTTGAGCAGGGGCGCATCACGCTCTCCGGCACGGGCGCGGACCTTGCCGCCAGCGACGCTGTCAAAAAGGCGTACCTGGGCGGCTGACGAAACGATCTTTCCTCCTTATTTTGTGACATACCCCAAGCAAAAGCGCCCCGCTGTAGCGGGGCGCTTTTGCTGCAGGCTGTTAAAGTGGCATCTGCCACTTTATCGAGGGATACACATCGCGCTTGCGCTGTGGTAGCTCCTTTCAAAAGGAAACTTTTGTAACGCGCTGACCATTGACGGCGAAGGGATGGGCTGCCATGGGTGCGGATGAACAATGGCGTTAACCTGTGACGCGGGACGTCGGGGCCGCCGCCCCTACAGCGGTTTGAAGCGATGGACGCGGAGGCGAGGCAATCCTCGGCCGCCTGCGGCGGGCTGCGGTAAGTCAAAAATAATTATGGCATATGAACGGTATGGAATGCGTAAAAAAGGGGATTTTGCGCGCATGCGCCCCCGTACAAGGGGAATCTGTGGTATACTGATACGGTTCCAGCCATTTGCCGGAGCATAGACCAGAATGAGACAGGAGACAAGAAACAGGATATGCCCGAAGTCCACAACAACGAACAAATGCGGCAAAGCGTGGAAGCGATCCTCGCGTTCCTTTCGCGCGAGCTGCCGGACGCTGTGCAGAACATGGCTGCGCCGCGCTTTGTCGCATGCGATTATGAAGCGAAAACGCTGGAGCTTGCCTTTGATGTGCAGCCCTGGATGCGCAACCCCGCGAACATCCTGCATGGGGGCCTGACCGCCATGATGCTCGACAGCACTATGGGCATCCTATCGCGCTGTTATGTGCGCGGCGAGGGCATCACGCCTACTATCACGATGGAGGTTTCCTATCTGCTGCCCATCCCAATCGGCGCGGAACTGCATGTGCGCGCACGCGCGGCGCATACCGGCCGCGCCATCAGCAACCTTCTGGCCGAGGCTTGGGTTGCAGCTGAGCCGGGCAGGCTTTGCGCTACTGCGTCCGGCGCATTCTTTGCCGCCGGGGCGGAAAGATCGCTCTAAAGAGCGCAAGGCTGTCGATCAAGTGGTATCTGCCACTTTAGCGAGGGATTCACGTCGCGCTTGCGCCGATGACGCAGCCAGCGCTCCGTGTAAAGAAAGCCTTGCGGTGCAAGGCTTTTCGCTCGCACTGCACATTCCCCAGGGGACCTTCTCTTGCCGCTATGCGGCAATTCACCTTGGGTCGTTGCTCGCGGTTGAAAGTCAAGGGCTGTGGCCCTTGACAATCCCGGAGAGGCTTTTTCGATAGGCTGTCGCTCTAAAGAACGCATAAACCGGCTTACGGTAATCCGGTATTCAATCAGAAATTATCCAGGAATTTCCCGGCATTTCCGGCACGCCCTCCCGCTTCGCCCCAACCGGGCTGCACAACGGCGGGAAACGTGCCGGTTTTTGTGCTTTTTCGCCTGCGCACTTCAGCGCACAAGGATGAGGCCTAACACGGCCGAAACCGCGATCACCTTCGGCACGCTCCATTTCCACTTGAGCATCAGCATGCCGCCCACCGCTGCGATGAGGAGGCTCTGCCAATGCAGCGCGCCCGCCTGGAATACGGTGCCGTCAAGCAGGGTCAGCATCACGGCGAGGATCAGCCCCATGCAGACGGGCCGCACGCCGTAAAGGATATTCGTAAGCCCGCGGCTGTTGCGGAAGCGCTCAAAGCAGACGGCCGCGGCGAGCGTAAGCGTGAGCGTCGGCGCGAGTACGCCGAGGTTCGCCACGAGCGCCCCCGGCAGGCCCGCCACGCGCATGCCTGCAAACGTGGCGCAGTTCATCCCCATCGGCCCGGGAGTCATTTCCGCGATGGCGATGATGTCGATCACCTGCTCCTGCGTCATCCAGCCATGGGCAAGCATTTCCGCGTTGATGACCGGCACCATGGAGAGGCCGCCAAAGCTCGAAAAGCCTACCTTTAGGAAGGAAAAAAACAGTTCAAGAAAGATCATGGCTGCCGTCCTCCTTCCGCTTGCTGCGTTCCTTCGCCTCGGAGATGAGAAGCCCTGCCGCTACGCCGAAGAGGATGATAATGATGTTGTTCACCCCGAGGAGGGAAAGCGTTGCCGCAACGGCTGCAAGCGCGTAGCCGATCCAATCCTTCAAAGCGCCTTTGCGCAGCCGCAGCGCCGCCGAGAGGATGATCGGAAGCACTGCTGCGCGCACGCCGGTGAGCGCGCGCAACACGAACGGGTTGCTGCGGAACGCGTCATAAACGAGCGTCACGAGCGCGATGATCACCACGGAAGGGATCGTGATGCCCACAACGGCCGCGAGCGCGCCCGGTACGCCAGCCATGTGGTAGCCGAAGATGAGGCTTGTGTTAGCGATCATGATGCCCGGCAGGGAGCGCGCTACGGAGGTGAAATCCAAAAGTTCCTCCTCGGTGATCCACCCGCGCTTTTCCACAAATTCCTGCTGCATCTGTGCGACGATGCTCCAGCCGCCCCCAAAGGTAAAGCAGCCGATCTTGCAGAAAAACAACAAAATCTGCATTGCTTTTTTCCATTTTTCCATCATTTCTTCATTATAATACACGTTTTTCGGGAATGGAACAGAGAATGTTTGCAATTCCAAGCGGAATGTTGGATAATAAGAACTGGTTTTTAAAGATAATGCAGTGAAACGAGGTATCCTATGCGCATCACCAACGAACAGAACGACATCCAATCCGTCCTTTTCAGCGAGGCGCAAATCCGCGCCCGCGTCGCGGAACTCGGCGCGCAGCTGACTGCTGAGTATGCGGGCAGGAACCCGCTCGTCGTGTGCATCCTAAAGGGCGCTTCTTTCTTTTATACGGACCTTTGCCGCATGATGAAGTGCCACCTTTTCATGGATTTCATTGCCGTCTCCAGCTATGGGGCAGGCTCGCAATCCTCCGGCGTGGTGCGCATCATCAAGGATCTCGATACGAGCATCACCGGGCGGCATGTCATCATCGTGGAGGACATCATCGATTCCGGCCTTACGCTCAGGCATCTGCGCGAGCTGTTTTCCTCCCGCAAGCCCGCCTCCATCAAGACCGTCTGCCTGCTTGACAAGCACGAGCGTCACGATTCGCACATCGGTGCGGATCTTTGCGGGTTCCGCATCCCAGATGAATTTGTCGTGGGCTACGGCCTCGACTATGCAGGCTATTACCGCAACCTGCCCTACATCGGCGTGCTCAAGCGCGAGGTGTACGCGTAGGGAGCATTTTCCCTATAATTTATTGTTCAGCCATCAGCCGCGCCTTTGGTATGCCAGATCCCCCATAGAGGGAGTCCAGCTTATCGAAAAAGTCTCTCCGGGATTGTCAAGGGCCGCAGCCCTTGACCTTTGATCGCGAGCAGCGACCCAAGGTGAATTGCCGCATAGCGGCAAGAGAAGGTC
>UREK01000033.1 GCA_900546845.1 uncultured Eubacteriales bacterium | reverse complement strand
AATTACATTGCGTCTCTTCTTCTCTCTTCTGCACTATATAGTTTTCAAGGTGCATTGTACGCTTGCCTCTCGGAAGCGTGCCTGATTATTATATCGAATTTGCTCGCATAACACAATTTTGATTTTCCTTTTAATTTGTTTAAATTCATTCAATTTAATTAAAATCAGGATTTAATCCAAAATAATATTTTATTTTGTATTAAATCTCTTGTTTTCTTTTGAATTCATATTAATCTATTTTTTATTTTCCCGGGCCTCCAAATATTTCTTCCGTTCCAGGCTCGTGCCGCTTGCGGCATTTTGATGTAACGCAATAGATTTTAGCGCTTTATAAAGAAATTTTAACCCTGCCAAGGTTTACGCTCGGCAAGTCTGGCGCTATACTTATTTATATGGAGAAGTTTAACGTTTCAACAGAGGATTGGAGTGAAGATATATGACCGCAAAAAAGACCAAGATCATCTGCACGATCGGCCCAGCCTGTGCGGACGCGGAAACCTTGCGCGCCATGGTGGAAGCAGGCATGAACGTAGCGCGCCTGAACTTTTCCCATGGCACGCAGCAGGAGCAGGAAGAAAAGATCCGCCTTGTGCAAAAGGTGCGCGCGGAGCTTGGCGTGCCGCTCGCCGTGATGCTCGACACTAAGGGGCCCGAATATCGCATCGGCACGTTCGCAAACGGAAAAATCACGCTGCACCGCGGCGACACCTTTACCTTTACGGCGGAGGACGTCATAGGAGATCAGCAACGCGTTTCTATCTCTTACAAGAAGATGGCGGAAGAGCTTGCCCCCGGCGACCGCGTCCTGCTCAACAACGGCCTCGTCGTGCTTGAGGTGCGCGAAATCCGCGGGTATGACGCCGTTTGCACCGTTGTGATCGGCGGCGAGGTTTCCGACCGCAAGAGCATGAGCTTCCCCGGCAAGGTGCTGCGCCAGGAATACTTGAGCGCACAGGATCGATCCGACCTGCTGCTCGGCGTAAAGCTTGGGGTGGATTTTGTGGCATGTTCGTTCGTCTCCTGCAAGGAGGACCTTTTCTCCGTGCGTGAATTCCTGCGGGCAAACGGCGGCGCAGACATCGACCTCATTGCGAAGATCGAAAACCGGTCCGGCGTGGACAAGATCGACGAGATCATCGACGCGAGTGACGGCATCATGGTAGCCCGCGGCGACCTTGGCGTGGAGATCCCGTTCGAGGAGCTGCCGGCCATTCAGAAGCGCCTCATTACCCGCTGCCGCAGGCGAGGCAAGCGTGTCATCACCGCCACGGAGATGCTCGAATCCATGATCCATAACCCGCGCCCCACGCGCGCAGAGATCTCCGATGTTGCGAACGCGGTATACGACGGCACGAGCGCGCTCATGCTTTCCGGCGAAACCGCGGCGGGCGAATATCCGGTGGAATCCGTGGCAGCAATGGCGCGCATCGCCGCGCAGACGGAAAACGACATCAATTATAAGAAGCGGTTCCAAGGGGAGTCGCTTGTCATCCAAAGCGATGCGGACGCGATCTCCCATGCGACATGCGCACTTTCGATGGACGTTGCGTCCTCGCTTATCGTCGTCTGCACGCGCAGCGGGCAAACAGCGCGCATGGTTTCGCGCTTCCGCCCGCCGGTGTTCATCATCGGCATGACGACGGACGAGCGCGTCTGGCACAAGCTGGCGCTCTCCTGGGGCGTGCTCCCGGTGCTGAGCGAAGAGTTCACCTCGTCGGATGTGATGTTCTACCATGCGCTGCTCGCGGCAAAAAAGTCCGGCCTGACCAAGCCGGGCGACCGTGTGGTCATTACCGGCGGCGTAATCAACGGCAAATCCGGCAACACGAACCAGATCAAGCTGGAGACGGTTTAAACGCTTGCAGGATATAAGCCGCAGGGGTTGACATGTTTTGCAAGACGTTCGCCGGGGTAAGGCAATCCCCCGTCAGCATTCACGCGCTATCCCTCCCCTTTCAGAAAGGGGGCGTTTGGAAGTGGTGTATTCCAGCGTTTTTCGTATTCGGACAACGCATGGGAGCGCATAGTCCAAAAGGCTCCCTCTTAGAGGGAGCCTTGGGCGGCTAAGGATTATTGCCGCCGCAGCGGCTAACCCGCTCGGCAGCGCACACCCATGGCGGCCCATCCCCTCACCCCTTCCCGGCGCGGGAAGGGGACTGTGATATGAAGGGGCTGCGCCCCTTCACCGCCAATGGAAAGCGCATAGTCCAAAAGGGCTCCCTCTTAGAGGGAGCTGCCGCCGCAGGCGGCTGAGGGAGTTGCCTTATCCCAGCTTAAACCGCATCCATAGGGAACTCCCTCCGTCAGCGCTCACGCGCTGCCACCTCCCTCGGGGAGGGAGGCTTGAGCGGCAAAAACTCCAAAAGGCTCCTTTTGAAAGGAGCTGGCAACGGCACAGCCGTTGACTGAGGATTGTTCTTATTTGCGCGACCATTGCGAACTGTGGGGCCTGTCCGCGAAGCGGGCTAAGGATTATTGCCGCCGCAGCGGCTAACCCGCTCGGCAGCGCATTCCCATGGCGGCCCATCCCCTCGCCCCTTCCCGGCGCGGGAAGGGGACTGTGGTATGAAGGGGCTGCGCCCCTTCACCGCCAATGGAAAGCGCATAGACCAAAAGGGCTCCCTCTTAGAAGGAGCTGCCGCCGCAGGCGGCTGAGGATTTCCTTGCCAACGCCAAGGGGCGGCCCAGTTGAGCCGCCCTTCTTGCATATCCGTTCTGCGCTGCCGTTTCCGTCAATACCGCCGCAAAAGCTCCTTCACCCGGGCGACGAACGCCGGGCGGTCCACCTCGGTAACGACGAAGGCGTTCTTCTCGAACTGTGCGTCGCTGTAAAGATCGGTGACGGTCTTGCCGCGGGCGATCCGTCCCTTGCATTCCACGCGCACACCCGCTTCCTCCGCGGTGAAAAGGCCTTCCTCCACCGCGTAGAGCACAGCCGCGGGGTCGTGCATGGAAACGCCGGGCAGTCCGAGCTTCGTGGAAAACGCCAGCACGTTTTGCAGGATCGCGTGGAAGAACTTCGCCTGTTCGCTGCCGAACACACCGATCTCGTCGATCTCGGCGGCAGTCAAGTAGCTTTTGAGCGTCACGTCCAGCCCCACCATATGCACCGGCACGCCGCTTTGGAACACCAGATCCGCGGCCTCCGGGTCGGCATAGATGTTGAACTCTGCCGCAGGGGTGGTATTGCCGAGCGTCGCCGCGCCGCCCATGATGACGATCCGGCGGATAAGGCCTGGCAGTTTGCTGTATTTCGCAAAGGCGACGGCGAGGTTTGTAAGCGGCCCGACGGCGATGAGCACAAGCTCGCCTTTCGCGGCCACGGCCTCGCGGTAGATTACATCCCAGGCCCGTTCTTCCGGCACGGGCGGGATGACAGCCTCCGGCACATCCACACCGCCGAGGCCGTCCGCGCCATGAATGCCTGCGGCGGTCACCTGTGTGCCCACAATGGGCTTTGCCGCGCCCATATAAACGGGAACGTCCCAATTTGCCACATGCAGGATCTTGTGCGCGTTGGCGTAGGTCTTTTCCACCTCCACGTTTCCTGCGACGGCCGTGATGGCGCGCACATCAAGCTCCGGCAGCTGCTTTGCAAGCAGGATGGCGACCGCGTCGTCCACGCCCGGGTCGCAGTCGAGGATCACGGGAAACCGGTTCATGCGCTCACCTCCGTTTCGTTATACCGCTCCGCAGCCGCGACGAGGAGATCCACAAAGCCCTCCCGATCGATGTCGAGGATCACATCCGCGTTGGGCGCATGGCCTAGCACGCCGAAGCGGTCCGCAATCGTCGCGCCCTTGCAGAAGTCGCCCTCCGTCTCCACCTGGACGTAGTAGGGCTTCTTGGTCAAAAGCTCCGGGCGCACGAGCGCCGCCACGGCCACCGCATCGTGTACCGGTGCACCAGGATAGCCCTTGCTCCTGTGGAACCCGTAGAAAAATTCCAGCCACTCCGCCACGACGCGGGCAACCGGGTTCCCCACCGCGCGGATGCGCTCGAAATCCTCCGGGTAAACGAGGGCGCGCTCGGTCACGTCGAGCCCAGCCATCGTGATGGGGATGCCGCTTTCAAAAACGATCTTCGCTGCCTCCGGGTCCACAAGGATGTTGAACTCCGCCGCGGGCGTCCAGTTTCCGTAGGCGATGCCGCCGCCCATGAGCGAGATGCGGGCAATCTTCCCCTTGAGCTCCGGGTGTGCGAGCAGCAGCGCCGCGACGTTCGTGAGCGGCCCCGTCGGCACGAGCGTGACCGGCTCCGTGCTCTCCTGGAGCACCTTTGCCATGAGCGTTGCCGCATCAAGCCCCGTGGGCTCGAAATCCGGTTCCGGCAGCGCGGGGCCATCCAGGCCGGACTGGCCATGCACCGTGGGCGCGATGATGGGCTCCGAAACGAGCGGCCTCCTGCGCCCCATCGCAAACGGCGCATGCAGGCCGATGAGCGTGCAGATGCGCAGCGCGTTGTAGGTCGTCTTTTCGATAGTCTGATTCCCGCAGCAGGAGGTCACGGCGCGGATGTCCAGCATAGGGCTCGCGTTTGCAAGCACCCACGCGATCGCGTCGTCATGCCCCGGGTCGCCGTCCAGGATGATCGGGAGCTTCTTCATATTATTTTTTCTCCTCCGCAGCAGCCGGCATGCTCCGCGCGCGGCGGCTCTTCTTCACCCGGCGGATTGTGGCTATCGCGTAGATCACAAGGCCAAGCACCGTCGCCACATACGGGATGACGGAAACGAGGTAGCTCGACACGCCCTGAAGCGCCGAAACCTTGGTGCGCAATGCCTGCGCGAGGCCGAACAGCAGCGAGGAAAGCATCGTCCCCACCGGCTCGCCCTGGCCCATCGCCTGCGCCGCGAGCGCGATGAAGCCGCGCCCGGCAACCATGCCGGAGTTCCAGCCCTGGGAATAATACATGGACATGAACGCTCCGCCCAGGCCCGCGAGCGCGCCGGACATCGCCAGCGCGGCATACTGGATGCGGCGCACATTGATGCCGACACTCTCCGCCGCATGGTTGTTTTCGCCCACCGCGCGGATGTTCAGGCCCACCGGTGTCTTATACAGCAGCACCCACATCAGGAACACGAAGAGGAACGCAAGATAGGTGAGCACCGAATGGCCGGAAAGGATCTCGCCCAACACCGGAATATCCTGAATGAGCGGGATGTTCACCGTGGGGATGAGGATGTTCTGCGTCACGAGCGAGCCCGTGTTGCCGCGCATGCCCGTGAACATGTAGAGCAGGAAGATCGTCCCGCCGCTGCCGAGCATGTTCACAGCAATGCCGGCGAGGATGATGTCCGTCTTGAGCTTGAGGGCGAAGAAGCCCACCATCAGGCTCAGCAGCATGCCGACAAGCAGCGCGCACAGCACGCCGACCACCCAGCTCTGCGTCCAATAGCTCGTGAGCGTGCCGAAGAGCGCGGAGATCATCATCATGCCCTCGAGGCCCATGTTGGTGAGGCCCGCCCGCTCCGCGATGACCGCGCCGAGCGCCGCGAAGAGGATCGGCGCCGTGATGCGGATGACCGAGGAGAGGAACTCCGCCTGAAAGATCATATCCCAAAGTTGATTCATTGCGCCTCTGCCTCCTTCCCGGTTTCAATCTTTGCAAGATCCGCCTGCGTATTGCGCACGACGATCTTCTGCCGGTAGCGCGCGAGGAACTGCTCCGCGGCGAAGAACAGGAAGATCGCCGCCTGGATGATGTCGATCATCTCGGAGGGCACGTCGCTGTAGGTCGCCATCAGCATGCACCCCTTGTTCAGGTATGCGATGAAGAACGCCGCAAATGGGACGAAGATCGGGTTGTTCTTGGCGAGGATGGCGATGGTCACGCCTGTCCAGCCATAGCCGGGGAGCTCCTTCCAGAGGAACGTGCTGTACCGGCCCAGGACCTCGATGCTGCCGCCAAGGCCCGCGAGCACGCCGCCGATGACCTGGGAAAGCACGATCACACCGCCGACCTTCATGCCGGAATATGCGGAGAAGGACTTGTTGATGCCGATCATCCGGATCGCATAGCCCCATTTGGTGCGGTACATGAACAGCGCGATGATCAAAACGAACACGAGCGCCACCACAAATCCCCAGCTCAGCTTGCTGCCGCCCGGCACCAGCCCGGAGATCTGCGCGGTCTCCGCAAAGGCGTACGTCTGCGTGGAGCCCTTGGAGCGGTCCGCGAAGTTATAGTTGAGGAAGTGCAGCACAACGTACATGATGATGTAGTTGAGCATGAGGCTCGTGACCATCTCGCTCGCGCCGAGCTTCACCTTGAGAAGCGCCGGGATCAGCATGATGAGCCCGCAGACCGCCGCGGCGATCAGCACGCAGACAACCGCGTGGAGGCCCGTGTTCATCCGGATGTAAATGCCGCACAGCGCCGCGACGAAGCCGCCCGCCATCACGCCGCCCTCGCTCGCAAGGTTGAACTGCCCGGCGGAGAACATCACGCACGTCGCAAGGCCGGTGAAGATCGTCGGGATCATCGCGGCGAGGATGGTGTAAAAGCTCGTGGTGTTGAAGCCGCCGCTGTTCTTCACGACCGGGCCGACCAGCAGATATCGCAGCGCGGTCATCGGCTCATCGGAGCAAAGGAAGATGAAGATGGTCGCTACAAAGAGCGCAAGCAGGATCGCCGCCGCGCCGCGCGCCACTTCAAAGAGCATTAACCGCTTATCCCTCATGGCAAACCCTCCTGATTTCTTCATCGCTCTGGCGCTTGAGGCCGAGCATGTATTCGCCCATGATCTCATCGGTCAGCGTGGAGGTATCCTCGAAGTACGCGGCGATCTTCCCGCCGTACATGACGATGAGGCTGTCGGAAAGCTCCATGACCTCGTTGAGATCCGCGGAGACGAGCAGCACCGCCGCGCCCGCGCGCGAAAGCTCCACGAGCTTTTTGCGGATGAACTCTGTCGCGCCCACGTCGATGCCGCGGGTGGGCTGATCCGCGATGATGAGCTGCGGGCCGCTCGAGAATTCGCGCGCCACGACGACCTTCTGGATGTTGCCGCCGGAAAGCATCTGCACCTTCTGCTGGCGGGATTTGCACAGCACGGTGAAATCATTGATGAGCCGGTCGCTCTCCGCGTGGATCGCCTTCATGTTGAACAGCGGCCCCTTGTTAAACCGTTTTTCATTCACACGGTCGGAGATGAGGTTCTCCTCGATGGTGGCCGCGCCCGCAATGCCATAGGTCATCCGGTCCTCCGGGATGAGCGACACGCCCAAGGCGCGGATCTTATCCTGTGGCATGCCGATGACGTTCATGCCGTTCACGGCCGCGGTTCCGGCGTCCGGCCGGTTCAGGTTGAAGAGCATCTCCACAAGTTCGCCCTGGCCGTTGCCCTCCACGCCCGCCACGCCGAGGATCTCGCCCCGCCGCACAGAGAAGGATACCTTGTCGAGCATCTTCTTGTTCCATTCGTTGGTGTACTCGAGATCCCGTACCTGGAGCACTGGCTCCCCGGGCCGCGCCTTGTCCTTCTGCACGGCGAGCACCACGTCGCGCCCCACCATCAAGCGGGAGATCTCCTGCTCGGTGATGTCGGCGGTTTCGTATACGCCCATGGAACGGCCGCCGCGCATGATGGTCAGCCGGTCCGTGATCTGCTTGATTTCCTTGAGTTTATGCGAAATGAAAATGATCGTGTAGCCCTGTTCCTTGAGGTGGATCAGCTCCCGGAAGAGCTCCTCCGTCTCCTGTGTGGTCAGGACGGCGGTGGGCTCGTCGAGGATGAGGATCTTCGCGCCGCGCACGAGTGCTTTCAGGATTTCTACCTTCTGCTTCATGCCGACGGGGATGTCCATCACCCGCTTGTCCGGTTCCACATGGAGGTTGTACTTTTGAGAAAATTCCTCCGTGATCTCGACCGCTTTTTTATAATCGATAAACATGCCCTTCTTGGGCGCCATCCCGAGCACGATGTTTTCCGCCACAGTAAGGCTTGGCACAAGCATGAAGTGCTGATGCACCATGCCGATGCCCTTTGCGATCGCAACCGTCGGGGAGGTCAGGCGCACCGGTTCCCCGTTTACGATGATCTCGCCCGCCGTGGGCTGCTCCAGGCCAAAGAGCATTTTCATCAGCGTGGATTTCCCCGCGCCGTTCTCGCCCATCAGCGCATGGATCTCCCCCCGGCGCACGTTGAAGTCCACGCCCTGGTTTGCGGCAATGCCGTTGGGATACACCTTGGTGATCCCCTTCATCTGCACAACGAATTCGTCTTGCGGCATTGGCTTTTCGTCCCCTCCTTTTCTTGATAAAGCAAGCTGGGGGGAGCCACGACAATTAGCTCCCCCCGGCTCGTTTGCGTTATTTGGGCCGATCTCAACCGCGATTGGCCGGATTCGGCCGGTCGAGCCGGCGGAAAACCGGCCGGCTCGAATTTGATTTGTATGAGGTTGTTACGGCTGCATGGAGTCGCGCAGCGCGACGACGCCGTTGGTCTCATCGCCGATGGCGGTGGGGACGGTGATCTCGCCATTTGCGACCTTCTCCTGCGCGGCAAGCACGGCGTCCTGCACGGCCTGCGGCGCAACGTTCTTGAAGTTCTTGTCCGTCACGATGCCAACGCCGCCCTCGTTGAGGCCGAGGTTGACCTGAGTGCCGAAGAGGGCTTCCGCCTCACCGGCGTCCCACTTGTCAAAGAACCAAATGAGGGACTGGCCGATGTTCTTGAGGCCGGAGGTCAGGGTGATGGCCTTCTGCGCGTCGGGCAGGGTGAGCTCCTGGTCGGAGTCAACGCCGACGAACCAGCTCTTGCCGGTCTCCTCGCAGGCTTCCGCCGCACCGTTGCCGGAGAGGCCCGCAACGCCCCAGATGATGTCGCAGGCGTTGTCGTTGATCATGGAGAGCGCCATTTCCTTGGCGGTTGCGGTATCAACATAGGAGTTGACGTAGCGGGTATCGACCTTGACTTCCGGGTCGGTGTCCTGCACGCCCTGGAGGAAGCCATAGAGGAAGTCGTTGATGACGGGGCTGTCCACGCCGCCGACAAAGCCGACGACCTTCTCGGCATTGATGTTCGCAACGGAGGTCTCGGAGGTCATCGCAGCGGCGAACACACCGACGAGGTAACCCATGTCGTTCTGCTTGTAAGAGAAGTTCACGACGTTCGCGTTCTCGCCCACATGGGTGGTATCGTCGTAGATCAGGAACTTCTGATCCGGATACTTGGTGGCGACTTCCTTGAGGTACTCGGGCATCTGGTAGGTGCCGCAGATGATGAGGTCATACTCGCCGGATTCCGCAACTTCGTAGAGCGTCTCGAGCCACTTGGGCTGGTCTTCATCCGTGCCGCCCATCTCGATGGTCTTGTAGGTGATGCGGCCGGCGTCCTGGAGCGCCTTGAGGCCGGCTTCGGCAGAGTCGAAGAAGGACTTGTCGCCGAGGTTGCCGTTCACGAGGCTCACGACGTTGTAAACGTCGCCGTTCCCGTCCTTGTTGTCATTGCCGTCGTCATTGGCGGGCGCGTTGTTGCAGCCGAACGCAGCGACTGCCAATACCAGGGCAAGCATCAGGGCAATCAGTTTTTTCATTGTTCGTTCCTCTCTTTTCATTTTGTGGCATGGTTTTTCATCCGGCAGACCTGTGTGTTCCGGATGAATCACAATAAATAGTATACAACTAAACACATGATCCGTCAATCGGCCCCGCTCACGATTCCGGCTGGAGCGGGCATAATTCCGCGCCATGACAAATATATATTTACGGGCGGGCATAACCCATGCCGCCCATATATTTTGCCGTTCGCTGCACCACGCTCTGGATGGAGGTGGTGACGGAATAAAAAAACAGGAGGTTCCGTAATGAAGAAGCTTATTTCTCTCATCTGCGCCGCCGCGCTGGCCCTTTCCCTCGCCGTGCTCGGCGCCGCCTGCGGCAGCGCCCCCGCCGGCGGAGACGTCATCAAGGTCGGCTGGATCGGCTCCCTCACGGGCGACCAGGCGGCCTACGGCATCTGCGAGAGCCAGACCCTCAAGATGCTGGTGGACAACAAGAACGCCGAGGGCGGCCTGCTCGGCCGGCAGATCCAGCTCATCTGCTACGACACCAAGGGCGACGCGCAGGAGGCCGTCAACGTGGCCCGCCGCCTCTGCGCGCAGGACCGGGTCTGCGCCATCCTCGGCCCCAACGCATCCGGCCAGGCTATCGCCATCCAGTCCGTCCTGGATGAATACAAGGTTCCCGACCTCGCCACCGTGGCCACCAACGAAAGCGTGACCGTGCAGGACGGCGTGCTCAAGGAGTACAACTTCCGCGTTTGTTTTATCGACCCGGAGCAGGGCAAAATCGCAGGGTCTTTCGTGGCCGACCACCTCAAATTCACCAAGGCCGCCATCCTCTATGACGTAAACGACGACTACGGCCAGGGCCTCAAGGACAACTTCATCGCCGTATTCACCGCAAAGGGCGGCGAGATCGTGGCCGAGGAGGGCTACACCGCGGGCGACACGGACTTCACCGCGCAGCTCACTAAAATTAAGGAAGCGAACCCCGAGATCATCTTCACCCCGATCTTCTACCAGGATTTCATGATGATCCACAAGCAGGCTCGCACCTTGGGCATCGGCCTGCCCATGCTCGGCGGCGACGGCTGCGCGTCCGAGGTGCTCTTTGACGCGGCGGAGGACGTGAACGGCAGCTACGTCATCAACCACGTTTCGCTGACCGACCCCTCCGGCGAGGCGTTCCGCACGGAATATGCCGAACGGTACGGCGGCGCCAAGATGGAGCTCAACGGCTACATGGCCTATGACGCATTCCTGACCTGGTGCGCCGCGGTGGAACACGCAGGCAGCGACGACCCTGAGGCCATCGCCAACGCTTACACGCAGATCGAGGTCGAGGGCATGACCGGCACCATCAAAATTTCCCCTGAAACCCACAACCCCGTCGGCAAGAGCGGCTGCGTCGAGCAGGTGGACGGCGTCAACAAAACCTACAGCTTCGTCACCAACATCGCCGGAGAATAAGCCCATTGCAGGCCCGCCCGCACCATCAAGACCGCCCCAGGCGCCCTTCCTGCAAGGGCGCCTGAGAGCAACAGAAAGAAGGAGGCTGTTATGGGTTTAGAGTACTATCTCCAGCAGCTCGTCAACGGCATATGCCTGGGCGGCATGTACGCCCTCATGTCTGTGGGCTACTCGCTGGTTTACAGCATCATGAACTTTTCCAACTTCGCCCACGGCGGCGTCATCATGGTCGGCGCGTATGTCGGCTATTTCGCGCTGACCGCGCTGGGCTGCCCATTTCTCGCGGCGTTCCTGCTGTGCGGCCTGGCCAGCGGCCTCCTGGCCGTGATCCTGGAGCGGCTGGTCTACAACCCGCTGCGCAAGCGCAATTCCCCGTCCCTTTACTTCATCATCTCCGCGATGGGCGCGTCCATCTTCTTGGAGAACTTCGTCATCGCCTCGATTGACGGCACCCCCAGGAACTACCCCGCCATCTTTGCGAGCAGCGTCAAGGTCGGCTCCCTCTCCCTCGGCATGGACAGCCTGCTGATGATCATCGTGTCGGCGGCCGCTTTGCTGATCCTGATGTTTATCATACACAGGACGAAGATCGGCCTTGCGATCCGCGCCTGCTCCTACAGCGAAAAGGGCTCCACCCTCATGGGCGTCAACGGCAGCCTCGTCATCTTCACCATCTTCCTGATGGGTGGCGTCCTCGCGGGCTTCGCAGGCATGCTCTACGGCATGCGCTTCATCGTCCGGCCCACGATTGGGCAGGTCACGAACAAGTCCTTCGTCGCGGCGGTTTTCGGCGGCCTCGGCAGCCTGCCCGGCGCGATTTTGGGGTCCCTGCTCCTCGGCATCATGGAGATCTTCGTGGCCTCGTGGAACTCGAGCCTCCGCGACCTCTTCGTGTACGCCCTGCTGATCCTGGTCCTCGTCGTCAAGCCCACGGGCCTGATGGGCAAGGCTGCGGAAGACAAGGCTTAAGGAGGGCGGCGCATGAGTTGGTATTATATCGAAGGGATCCTGATCCAATCCTGTTATACGCTCCTCGTCGTGCTGGGGCTCTCCATCCTCACGGGCTACACGGGCATGTTCTCCTTCGGCCATGCGGGGTTCGTGTGCATCGGCGCGTACGCTTCCGTCATCTGCACGGTGGCCTTCGGCCTCCCCTATTGGGCGGCCCTCCTCGTGGCGGGCCTTGTAGCCATGCTCCTGGGCGCAGGCCTCGGCAGCATCACGCTCAAGCTCAAGGGCGACTATTTCTGTATTGCAACGCTCGGCGTTGGTGAGGCCATACGCCTCATTTTCAACAATTTGCAGCTGACGATGACCGTCGGCGGCAAGCAGTTCGTGCTCGACGGCGCGAAGGGTGTCGCAAGTATCCCCTTGAAAACGAACCTCGGCTCCGCCTTCGTGGTCGTGGCCGTCTTCGTCGCCGCCACGGCCTTCCTGATGAATTCCAAGCACGGGCGCAACATGCTCGCCATCCGCGAGAACGAGCTCGCGGCGCAGATGAGCGGCATCGACGCCTTCCGCTACAAGATGCTCGCCATGTGCATGTCCGCCCTTTACGCGGGCATCGCCGGCGGCATGATGGCCCATTACCTCGGCTATTTGCAGCCCAAGATGTTCATGATGGTCAGATCCACGGAATATACCATCATGGTAATCTTCGGCGGCATGGGAAGCATCACGGGCAGCATCGTCGGCACGGTGCTCCTCACGGCGCTGCCGGAGATCCTGCGCAGCGTTGAAAAATGGCGCCTCGTCGTCTACGGCCTCGCGGTCATCGTCATCATGATCACCCGCCCGCAGGGCCTCATGGGCGGCAAAGAATTCAGCTTCAAGGGCATGGCCACATTCTTCAAACGGCTGTACCGGAACCTGCGCGGGCTTTTGCGGAAGCTGACGTGCAAAAAGCGGCCCGCCCCGGAACAAGCGGATGCCGGGCAGGCCGAGCCCAAAGGAGAGGAGGCGGAACCATGAGCGAAGCGAAGAGAACCGCAGCAGCCGCGATCCCAAAAACCATCCGGCCGCCCAGGGCGGTCGATCTCGATTCCGGCGCACCGGCGATGGAGCTTGCGCATGTGACCAAGCGTTTCGGCGGCCTCACCGCCGTGGACGGCGTCAGCTTCCGGGTGCAAAAGGGCGAGATCTTCGGCCTGATCGGCCCGAACGGCGCGGGCAAGACCACGATCTTCAACCTGATCACCGGCGTATACCAGCTCAGCGAAGGCGCGGTATATTATTACGGCGAGCCGGTGGCCGCAGGCGAGGTCGTGTACTGCGGCGATCCCGCCGGGGACGGCCTGCACGCCGAACGCCGCAGGCCCTCCGGCCTCAAGCCGCACGAGGTGGCGCAGATGGGCGTGACGCGCACGTTCCAGAACATCCGCCTGTTCAAGAAACTTACGGTCTACAACAACGTGCTCACCGCCTGCCACGCGGACGCGGACTACAACGTCTTCCAGGCCCTGTGGCGCTGGGGCGGGCCCAAATGGCTCAGCAAATTCCAGAGGCAGGAGCGCGCGCTGCATGAGAAGGCCGCGGAGCTGATGGAGCTGATGGGCCTCGCCCCATACAAGGACATGGTCGCCGCGAACCTGCCCTACGGCTTGCAGCGCAAGCTGGAAATCGCCCGGGCGCTCGCGGTCAACCCCAAGCTGCTGCTGCTTGACGAGCCTGCCGCCGGCATGAACCCGGAGGAGACTTTGCAGCTCTTGGAGCTCATCCAGCAGATCCGCGCGCGCTTCGGCCTCACCATCCTCATCATCGAGCACCACATGGATCTCATCATGAACCTGTGCGACCGCATCCTCGTGCTCAACTTCGGCAAGCCGCTTGCGGAGGGTACGCCCGCCGAGGTGCAGGACGACCCGCGCGTGGTGGAGGCCTATCTTGGGAAGGAGGACGGCGAAGATGACGATGCTTAAAATCCAGGACCTCAGCGTTCACTATGGCGGCATCCATGCGCTGCAGGGCGTTTCGTTCGGCGTGGAGGAGGGCGAGATCGCCGCGGTCATCGGCTCCAACGGCGCGGGCAAATCCTCGCTGATGAACGCCGTATCCGGCGTTGTGAAATACACCGGCAGCATCGAATACAAGGGCGCGCCGCTCCCAACGCGGGCGCACCGGGTCGTCAAAAGCGGCATCTGCCAGGTGCCGGAGGGGCGGATCATCTTCGCCAACCTGACGACGCTCGAAAACCTGCGCATGGGCGCTTACCTGCGCCGCGACAAGAAGGCCGTCGAGCGGGATCTCACGCGCGTGTTCGCGCTGTTCCCCCGCCTGAAGGAGCGCGAGAAGCAGATTGCCGGCACGCTCTCCGGCGGCGAGCAGCAGATGCTCGCCATGGGGCGCGGGCTGATGTCCGACCCGGAGCTGATCCTGCTCGACGAACCCTCCCTCGGCCTCGCGCCGCTTTTGATCAACACCATCTTCGAGATCATCCTGGAGATCAAGCGGATGGGCAAGACCATCCTCCTCGTGGAGCAGAACGCCTTCAAGGCGCTCTCCGTCGCGGATACGGCCTACGTGCTGGAGCAGGGGCGCATCAGCGCGGGCGGGCCCGCCGCCGGGCTGCTCAAAGACCCCGCCATCGCGGAAGCGTACCTCGGCAAAAAGAAATGAGTTCCCGCAGGGGGCGGCGTGTTCCCTGAAGCAGCCGCGGGGGTAAGGCAATCCCCCGTCGGCGCTTGCGCCGCCGCTGGAATACGGCAATCCCCCGTCAGCGCTTGCGCGCCGCTGGAATACGGCAATCCCCCGTCGGCGCTTGCGCCGCCGCTGTAATACGGCAATCCCCCGTCAGCGCTTGCGCGCTGCCACCCCCTTTCAAAAAGGGGGCATTTGGGAGTGGCGAACTCCGACGTTTTTTCATATTCGGACGGCGCACGAGAGCGCACAAACCAAAAGGCTCCTTTGGCAAAGGAGCTGTCCGCGAGCAGAATTTTCAGAGCATTCCTCCCGAAATACATAACAATAAATCCTTTTGCTCTTTCATAAAATTCGCCCATTCAGGAAACTATTACGGGTTCATTTTAGAGACGCGATATTTGTTTATGTTAAAATGAGCTTGTCATGGGTTCGCAATATTTCCCATTATATTATAGGAGAAAACCATGAGCGAGACGTTTGAAAAATTGCTTACGCTGGTGGGCGAAAGGTACGGTTATACGGCGGATGAGGTTTACCGCGACATCGAATGTTTGATTCGGCTGGCCTTGGACGACCCAGACCCGGAAACGCAGCGGTTCTGGGCAACGATACCCCGCGCGGGCGAACGCCCAACGCCCGAGGAATTCGTCGCATACATGGGCTGGAAGATGTTTTTCGCGCAGCAAGGCTGCGCCTTCACCACCGCTGGAATACAACAATCCCCCGTCGGCGCTCACGCGCCGTCACCCCCTTTCAAAAAGGGGGCTTTTGGGCGTGCTAAACCCCGACGCTTTTTCGTATTCGGACGCCGCCCGAGAGCGCACAAACCAAAAGGCTCCTTTTGAAAGGAGCTGTCAGCGCGTGAGCGCTGACTGAGGATTGTCTTACTTCCACAGACGATATTATACACCGCAGGGGAAACATGCTTTGCGATGCTGTGATACGACAATCCCCCGTCGGTGCTTGCGCGCCGCCACCCCCTTTCAAAAAGGGGGCTTTTGGGCGTGGTGAACTCCAACGGATTTCGGATTCGGACGGCGCCCGAGAGCGCACCATCCAAAAGGCTCCTTTGGCAAAGGAGCTGTCAGCGCGTGAGCGCTGACTGAGGATTGTCTTACTTACGCCACCTCCCACAGTCCGCAATGGTCAATAATTCAAAGCCTGCTTTCCCCGATCTGCAAGGCTTTGCATGCCTTTGCAAAGGCGGCGGGCAGCGCGTATTCGTCCGCAAGCTGGGCCGCGTCCGCCCAGACGAGTTGCCCTTCCCCCTCCGGCGCGGCACCGTCCGGTGCGGCACATTCGATGCGGTAGCACGTCACGCGCCATTCCACATGCGTGAACACGTGCGTATATTCCGCCGACGCCACGAGGCGCAGGGGCCTTGCGCCGAACGTTTCCGCCAGCGCGACCGCCTCCTGCGGCCCAAGCGTTTGGGGCTGGTTCGGGAGCGCCCAAAGCCCCGCCAGCAGGCCGGCATGCGGGCGTTTGCATAGGGCGGTACGGCCGTCCGCCGAGATGAGCAGCAGCGCCGTATGCGTTTCCACGCGGCGCGGCTGCTTTTTCGCGCGCACGGGGAGCGTTTTCGCCGTGCCGTGCGCACGGCCGCGGCAGAGCGAAGCCGCCGGGCAGCGTCCGCACAGCGGCGCGCCGTTGGGCAGGCAGACCGTCGCGCCAAGCTCCATCAGCGCCTGCGTGAATGCTCCGCACTGCCCTGCCGGGTAGGCCGGAACAAGCGCCGCGCGCAGCGCCCGCTTCGTCTCCGGCGCGTCTACGCTGTCCGCGCAGTCCGCAAGGCGTGCGGCGATGCGCAGCACGTTGCCGTCAATCGCAGGCGTGGGCTGCTCGAAGCAGATCGAAGCGATCGCCCCAGCGGTATAGTCCCCAATGCCGGGCAGCGCCCGGATCGCATCATATTCCCTGGGAAATACGCCGCCGTGCTCCGCCACGATGGCTTCTGCCGCGCGCTTGAGGTTGCGCGCGCGGCTGTAATAGCCAAGGCCTTCCCAGAGTTTAAGCAGGCGTTCCTCGCCCACGGCGGCGAGCGCGGCGACATCCGGCAGTTCCGCGAGGAAGCGGGCGTAATACCCGCAGACGGCGGCGGAGCGCGTCTGCTGGAGCATGATCTCCGAGATCCATACGCGGTAAGGCTCGCGCGTTTCGCGCCAGGGGAGCGGCCGCGCGCAGGCGCCGTACCAGGGCAGGAGCAGCGCGGGCAGCGCGTCAAACGGGAAGCTGGAAAAGCCGCTCATGCGCGCCCCCTTTGGGCGAGGATGTGCGCCGCCGCCTCCGCAAAGCCCGCGCCGCCGGGCAGGGCCGTCACATAGGGCGGCAAATGCGCCATGCGCGCGGCAAAGGGCGCGATGTTCGCCACCGCGCAGGAGAGCGGGAAGGCCTCGAACATCGGCGCGTCGTTCGGGGAATCCCCAAAGAAGATGCTTTGGGCGAAGGGCTCCTCGCGCAGCACTTCCCGGAAGAAAAGCTCCGCCATGGAGCGCTTGTCGTAATCCCCGAACCAGGCGTTCACATGGATGGAGCTGACCTTCGCATGCGCGCCCTGTGCCTCGCAGGCGCGGCGGATCTCCTCGGCGGCGGAAAGCGGCAGGCGCGGCTCGTCCTCGCAAAAGTCGATGGCAAGGTCGTATTTCCGGCAAAACTGGTCCCGCGCCACGCGGCAGCCCGGCACGGCGGCGAGCACGGCCTCCCGCACGGCGGCAAGGCGCGCCTGCGCATCCGCCGGCGCGTTCGGGTGCAGGAATGTGCGCGGGCGCTCCCCGCCGAGGCTGTACAGCGCGAACGCACCGTTCTCCCCGATGACAGCGCAAACCGGCCATTCCCGGATGATGAGGTCGCACCAGCCCGCGGGCCGCCCGGTGACCGGGATGAGCCGGAGCCCTGCGCCCGCGAGCGCCCACATGGCGGAATAGGCCTCCGCGGTCAGCTTGCCGGCGGTGGTCACAGTGTCGTCAATATCGAAGAGGACGGCGCGGATGCGCGCAGCCTCCATCGGGGTCATTTCCGAAACAGGGCGCATGTTTCCTCCCAAATGCAGCGTTTTCGCTTTCATTAAAGCACATGCGCGGCCAAAAGTCCACGTGCGGCTCCACGAGGACGCTTTACATACATTTAACACAGCATAGCGGAATTTTATATTTCGCCGCACTTTTCGGAATGTTATAATTATCCTGAAGAAAAAAGTGAAGAAAACGTAAGAACGGAGTAAAGCATGACCATTCCCCTGACAGACTTCCTAGCGCAGGTGTTCAGCAGCCCGATGCTCGCCGTCACCGTTGCGCTGACGCTCGGCGTCATCCTGGTAAACGGCTGGACGGACGCGCCGAACGCCATTGCCACCTGCGTCTCAACCCGCTCCATGCGCGCGCCAAACGCCATCATCATGGCGGCCGTGTTCAATTTCCTCGGCGTGCTCGTGATGACGCTCATCAACTCCAAGGTTGCCATGACGATCTACAACATGGTGGATTTCGGCGGCAATACCCACGAGGCGACGGTCGCCCTCTGCGCGGCGCTGTTTGCGATCGTCGTCTGGGCGACGGCTGCCTGGGCCTTCGGCATCCCCACGAGCGAGAGCCATGCGCTCATCGCCGGGCTTTCCGGCGCGGCCATCGCGCTGCATTCGAGCCTTGAGGGCATCAACTTTTCCGAATGGGTGAAGGTGCTCTACGGCCTCGGCCTTTCCACCGTGCTCGGCTTCGGGACAGGCTTCCTCGCCACGCGCCTGACGGAGCTTTGCTGCCGGAACATGAACCGCCGGAAAACCACCGGCTTCTTCAAAAAGGCGCAGATCGCGGGCGGCGCGGGCATGGCCTTCATGCACGGCGCGCAGGACGGGCAGAAATTCATGGGCGTGTTCCTGCTGGGCATCTTCCTCGTGAACGGGCAGACGGCGACGGAGTTCAGTGTGCCGCTGTGGCTTATGATCCTCTGTTCCGCGGTGATGGCGCTTGGCACCAGCATCGGCGGCTACCGCATCATCAAATCCGTCGGCATGGACATGGTTAAGCTCCAGCCCTATCAGGGCTTTGCGGCGGATGCGGGCGCTTCCCTCTGCCTGCTGCTTTCCTCGCTCACCGGCATCCCCGTGAGCACCACGCATACGAAGACCACCTCCATCATGGGCGTGGGCGCGTCGCGCAGGCTTTCGGCCGTCAACTGGAAAATTGTCGGCGAAATGGCGCTCGCCTGGGTTCTGACGTTCCCCGGGTGCGGGCTTCTGGGCTTCGTCATGGCAAAACTTTTCATGTGGATCTTTTAACCATTTTTAGATAAAGGAGCAAACGAACGTGAAACAATCCAGAGATCAATACTATTTTGAAACCATGGCGCGCTGTGCGGGATTCGGCAGGAAGGCCGCCGTATGCCTTCAGGAATCGCTCGGCGGGTTCGACACCGCAACGTTCAGCGCCCGCATGGAAGCCATGCACGCCATTGAGCACGATGCGGATATGCTCAAGCATGACATGATGGAACGTTTGGGCAAAGAGTTCATGACCCCCATCGAGCTGGAGGATCTCGTAGCGCTTTCCCAAGAGCTCGACAATGTGGTGGACTGCATCGACGACGTCATGCAGCGCATCTTCATCCACAACGTCACCGCTATGCGGGATGACGTGGGCGAGCTTACGGCGCTGCTCGTGCGCTGCGTGGAAGCGCTTTGCAGCGCGGTGGGCGAACTTTCCAACTTCCGCAAATCCGATACCATCCGCCCGGCGATTGTGGAGGTAAACTCCCTCGAAAGCGAAGCGGACGGGCTTTATCTCAAGGCCATGCGCCGCCTTTACACGACGGAGAGCGACCCTGTCACCGTGTTGAGCTGGACGCACCTTTATGAGGGCCTGGAGAACTGCTTCGACGCCTGCGAGCATGCGAGCGACGTCATCGAAAGCGTCATCATGAAGAACAGCTAAGCGAAATAAACCCGTGCAGCAGGGGCGCGCCGGATTGGCGCGCCCCAATGTTTTGCGCGAAACGCCCCCTTCGGCATTCATGCTTTGCGGCGCGCCGCTAAAACGAGGCAATCCCCCGCCGGCGATGCTTGCGTCGCTGATTTATGGCAATCCCCCGCCGGCAGCTACGCTGCCGCCACCCCCTTTCAAAAAGGGGGCTTTGGGGAGTGGTGAACTCCAAAGGATTTCGTATTCGGATGGCATCCGAGAGCGCACAAACCAAAAGGCTCCTTTGGCAAAGGAGCAGTCACGGCGTAAGCCGTGACTGAGGATTGTCGTATTCCCGCCGCGGTTAAGCCGTTCGGCAGCGCATTTCCATGGCGGCCCATCCCCTCGCCCCTTCCCGGCGCGGGAAGGGGATATGAAACGAAGGGGC
>UREK01000032.1 GCA_900546845.1 uncultured Eubacteriales bacterium | reverse complement strand
TTGGGAACATCCTGCATGTGCAGGCCAGCGCAGAAGCGGGCCCGGTGCTGGCGGTTCCGAGTGTTTCCGGCCTGGAGGAAGAAATCGAGCTGCACTTCGATTCCATCGACGCTTTGGCGGACTATGTGGAGCATCCCGTTTACTATCTTGCCAGTTCAGATGCTGTGGTTGAGGATATTACATTTACGGAATTAGAGAACCTTGGAAAACGTATTGAGATAACTTATTCCGTTAGTGACGTAACCATTACGCTGATTCAGGCTGAAAGACTTTATACTGAGGCTAAAGAGGCTGTTATTATTGGTGCGGGTGCGGGCAATCAGCTGCGTAAATTCAAATGCAGCAGCGGGATCGATATTTTCGGCGTTTACACTGAACAGGACGCGTCTTTTGTCGGCACGACGGTCAATGAGGAATATGTGCTCAACTGTGTGTTCGAAAACTGCGGGGATGAAGCCGGAATCCAGGCGATACTGGATATGCTTTCCCGCAAGGGATAAAAGGCACGCGTGCCCGGAACAGATTAAAATCACCAGGAGAAGCATTCCCCTGGTGATTTTTATAATATGACTGAGAGTTAAACTTCATAAAAATGTGGGAAGGAGCCGGACGTAGTCGGCGTGGTGACCGAAACAATCAATTGGTAGCTCCCCTTTGTGATGGATACTTTCTTTTGGACATCAAGGTGGGTGGCGGTCCCACAGGTGATTGCCGAATCGACGAACTCCCACTTCCCGCCGGACAGTTTGTAGAGCGCGACGACAAGGGTTTTGTATTCCTGCATGCCGCTGCATTCGCCAACTATATAATACGCCTGGTCGGCTGTATTGTAGACGAGCGCGCCGTTCATTTCGGCGACGGCTTGGGGAGAAGCGCCGCCTCCCGGCGCGGCGGCAAACGTGTTGACCGGGAGCACGCCGAGCAGCAGCGCACAAACTGCCAGCGCAAACGGGATCAGCCTTTTTCTCATCTTTGAATATTCCTCCTAAAAATTACGTATTGCTACGGTTAATATATGAATCGCGTAACATTATCTTCGATGGGACATGTTCTGCCGGGTTTTGATGTTTACCGGGTGCGTTCCACATAATTTTCGCCCTTCTTTCCCAAATATGAAACGCAGCCCAGCGCGCGGCGGAACGGATGCCCTTCCCTCAAAAAGGCGTCTGTAGAGAATTCTCTGAAAAAACTCGTGGAGGCAGGAAGCTGGCAGAGCTTCCTTTTGCCGAATCATCACGAGAACCGGGCTTTTTATTGCAGCTCCGGGAGCTCCTCCTCGGTTTCCTAGGCGGCTCTGCCCGCAGCCTCGGAATCCTCCACGACGCGGGTGCTCGAAAGCTCCACGCGCTTGAAGTATAGCATCATGGCAAGGCTGCACACAAGCCAGCCTGCCGGGTAGCCCATGGCGATGGGAATGATCTCGTTCGAGATGAAGTTCGCCATGATGTAAAGATAGCACTGGCGGAACAGCACAAACGAACAGAGCATGATGACCATCGGCGCGCGGCTGTTGCCCGCGCCGCGCAGCGCGCCGGCGTAGATCTGGTTAAAGCAGGAGAGCACGTAGAACGGCGAGATGCAGCGCAGCAGCAGCGTGCCGTATTGCACGACCTCGGCCTTGCTGTTGAAGAACGTCACAAGCTGCGGCGCGAAAATCAGCACTGGGATCATGATGAGGACCGTCGCTCCCACGCCGAGGCCGAGCGCGGTGCGGATGCCCTGCTTCGCGCGCGGCACCTGGTTGATGCCGAGGTTCTGCCCCACGAACGTGGTGGAAGCAAGCGCGATGGACTGCACCGGCAGCAGGATGAGCTGGTCGATCTTGGAATATGCTGTCCATCCGGACATGCAGTCCGCGCCGAAATAGTTGATATAGGACTGCACGAAGATGTTGGAGAATGAGGTGACCGCCATCTGAACCGCGGCAGGGATGCCGACGCGGACAATCTTTTTGAGCATGTCCCAACTGATCCGCAAATCGCGCAGGATGAGCTTGATGCAGATGTCCGTGCGCATAAGCGTAACGAGGATCAGCAATGCGGACACGCCTTGCGCGATGATCGTCGCAAGCGCGACGCCGCGCACACCCATATCGAACAGGAGCACGAACACGAGGTCGAGCACCGTGTTGAGCACTGCGGAGACGACGAGGAAGTAAAACGGCCTCTGCGAATCCCCGACCGCCCGCAGGATGCCGGAACCGATGTTATAGAGCATAAGGCCCAGGATGCCCGCAAAGTAAATGGTAAGGTACGCCGTGGACTCCGGCATCACCTCGATAGGCGTTTTCATCAGGTCGAGCATCGCGGGGATCATCGCAATGCCCACGCCGGTGAATACGACGCCGAGCAGGAGCGTCATGACGAGCGCGGTATGCACCGCGTCATGCACCTTATCAAAGCGCTTCGCCCCGTAATATTGGGAGATGACTACGCCCGCGCCGCTCGAAAGGCCCATAAAAAAGCCGATGAGCATATTGATGATCGGCCCCACCGTCCCAACGGCGGAAAACGCCTCGTTGCTGACATAGTTGCCGACCACCCAGGTATCGACCGTGTTGTAAAGCTGCTGAAAGATGTTGCCGATCAAAAGCGGAACCGCAAAGCTGACGATGTGATGGATAATGCTCCCGCTTGTCATGTCAACGTCGCGCTTGCCTTTGTTTAATATGTGTGTTGCTGCCATGTTCTCCTATTCTCCGTCTGGTTTTACATTCTCATTATAAATCACACGGATTCATTATAGCATACTTTGCGCGGACTTTACATGCGAACAATATTGGGAAGCGGAGCAGCCAAACGTTCATCTCGTCAATTTTCCCGGATCAACTGCCCGCCGGCGTAGACGGCCCGCAACTCCCAATCCATGCTGCAAAGGAGCAGGTCCGCCGCAAGGCCCTCGCGGATCGCGCCAACTTCGCCCGCCGCGCCGATGACGCGCGCGGGCGTATGGCTTGCCGCGCGCACGGCTTCCTCCGGCGGGACGCCGAAGCGCACGGCGTTTTTCATGCAGCCGAACAGCGTTGCGGCAGAACCCGCAAGCGTGCCGTCCAGGAGCGTGGCGTGCGGGCCTCTGACGCGGATTGCCTGGCCGCCGAGGGTGTAATCCCCATCCGGCATGCCGCAGGCGGAAAGCGCGTCGCTGATGAGGCAGATACGCCCTGGCCCAAAGAGCCGGAACGCCGCGCGCACCGCGGAAGGATGCACATGGACGCCGTCCGCAATGAGCTCCGCTGTGACCCGCCCGCGTTCGGCAGCCGCGCCGATCACGCCCGGCGCGCGGTGGAGGAGCGGCGGCATGGCGTTATAGAGATGCGTCACGTGGGATGCGCCCGCGTCAAACGCGGCGGAGGCCGCGTCGTAATCCGCCTCCGTATGCGCGACGGAGACGGCTACGCCTTCCGCAGCAATCTCCCGGATAAACGGGAGCGCGCCCGGCAGCTCCGGCGCGACGCAGGCGATGCGGATGAGCCCGTTCGCCGCTTGCTGGAGCCGCGCGAACATCGAGGCGTCCGGCAGGCGCAGGTGCGCCGGGTTCTGCGCGCCCCGCTTGCCCATGCTGAAGAACGGCCCTTCCATCGTGATCCCGCGCAGCGCGGCCGCGCCCGCGGGCTGCTCTGCATGGAACTGCGCCGCCGTGCGGTACGCGGCCGCAAGCTGCTCCTCCGGCAGCGTCAGCGAGGCCGGGCTGAAGGAGGTCGTGCCGTGCGCGGCGAGGAAGCGCGCCATCCGCAGCAGCCCTTCCGCCGAGCCGTCGGAAAAGTCTGCCCCGGAGTTGCCGTGCAGGTGGATGTCCACAAGGCCGGGCAGAAGCATGGCCCGGGGCGTACAGCCCCGCGGGCGCACTGCCGTGACGCGGCCTGCGTCCGTTTCCACATCGCCCGGATGGAAGCGGAAATCCGCCCCGTAATAAAGCACGTTTTCAAACAGCATCGGTTTCCTCCTTCACGTTCCTCTCAGCGCGGCTTCTGCCGCGATCAAGCCTCCTTGCAGCCGAGCGCGGCGACCGCGTCCGCGAGCACGCGCACGTTGAACATCAGATCTTCGACGGTGATATACTCATTGGGCATGTGGATCGCCGCCTCGTGCCCGGGGATCTCGCAGCCGAAGGCGACAGCGTTGGGCAGGTGGCGCGCATAGGTTCCGCCGCCGATGGCGAGCGGCGCCGCGGGCTCGCCCGTGCGCGCGGAATATACCGCGAGGAGCTTGGAGACGAGTTCGCTCTCCGGCGGCACGCAATAGCCTTCGGAGAAACTCGTGCGCGCGGCGGTAAGGCCGATGGGGTTAAGCCGTGCGTCGAGCGCCGCCTCGATCTCGCCGCGCTCCATGGTGATGGGGGCGCGGATGTCGATGGAAAGGCGGCGGATGCCCGTTTCGTCCCAGTCGATCACGCCGACGTTGAGCGTCAGCCGGCCGGAGGCGTCGGCCTTATCGAGGCCGAAGGATTCGCCGTGGCACTCGAAGCCAAACGCGCGGGCGACCCCGGCGACAGCCTTTGCGTCGGCCTCGGGCAAGGGAAGCCGATCGAGCAGATCCACGAGCGCGAAGAACGCGTTGCGCCCCTGCTCCGGCAGCGAGGCGTGCGCCGAAAGGCCCCGGACGGTGATCTTGGAGGACGCTTCGTCCACCGCCTCGGCGGAGCAGCCGTATTCGCTCTTTTCCAGATAGGCTTCCAGGATGGGCAGGATGCGCGCGAGCGGCAGCGGCACGGTGGCCGTGGCTTCGCCGGGGACGACGTTCGCGCGTTCGCCCGCCTGGATGGTAATGGAGGAAGCGTAGGGCATCCGGTAATCCGCGCCAAAGCCGTGCTTCTCGGAATTGACGAGCGGGTATTCCGCGTCCGGGGAGAAGGACATTGCCGGGATCTCCGCGTGCTTGCAATAGTGTTCGAGGCATTGCATGCCGCTCTCCTCGTCGCAGCCGAGGATGAGGCGCACGCGCCGCTTCATCGGGAGGCCGCATTCCTTCACGGCGGCCATGGCGTAGAGCGCGGCGACGGCCGGGCCCTTATCGTCCACGGTGCCGCGGCCATAGATCCTGCCGTCGTGGAGCTCGCCGCCAAAGGGCGGGTACGTCCAGCCCACGCCTGCAGGCACCACGTCCAGGTGGCAGAGGATGCCGACGAGCTCCTCGCCTTCCCCGAATTCCGCGTAGCCGGCGTAGCCGTCGAGATCCTTGACCGCAAAGCCCAAGCCTGCGGCGAGCGCGAGCGCATGCTCCAGCGCAGCTTTGATGTCCGCGCCAAACGGCGCGCCGGGCGCGGGCTCCGCCTTCACGCTCGGGATAGCGATGATTTCCTGCACGGCCTTCACGATCGCGCCCTCGCGCGCGTCCAGCCAGGCATCAACTTTGGGGTTCATGTGTGTGCCTCCTTACCGGTAAAGTTAGAACTTGCTGATACAAGCATAGCGGAAGCCGCGCGCTTTTGCAACGGTTCACGGAATCTTCGCTTGCTACAATCGGAAGATACGCATAAAATAGTAAATGACATTGGCGCCGTAAAACCGGTACGCTGGGATATAGCGCGTTTGGGAAAGGGAGGGCGAGGCTGCCGCATGCTGAACTTCATTGAAATTCTAAAGGTAATCTTCCTTGGGATCGTGGAAGGGATCACCGAATGGCTGCCGGTCAGCAGCACCGGCCATATGCTGCTTGTGGACGAGTTTTTGCAGCTCGGCACGAGCGAGGCGTTCAAGGAGATGTTTTTTATCGTCATCCAGCTCGGGGCGATCCTCGCGGTGGTGGTGCTGTTCTTCCAAAAGATGCTGCCCTTCCAAGTGAAGGACAGGGCGAAGCCCTTCTGGAAAAAGGATACGCTCTCGCTTTGGCTCAAGGTTGTCGTCGCCTGCATTCCCGGCGCGGCCGTCACGCTTTTGCTTGACGATTACATTGAAGCGCACCTGCACACGCCCATCGTCATCGCCGGGGCGCTCATCGTTTACGGCGTCGCGTTTATCCTGGTGGAAAGCTGGAACCAGACGCGCAGGCCCCGCGTCCGCACCCTCGCGGACATCAGCTACCGGACGGCGTTCTGCATCGGTCTCTTTCAGGTGCTCTCCATCATCCCCGGCACGTCCCGCTCCGGCTCGACGATCATTGGCGCGCTCATCCTCGGCGTGTCCCGCGTAGCGGCGGCGGAGTTTACGTTTTTCCTCGCCGTGCCGGTGATGTTCGGCATGAGCGCGCTCAAACTTTTGAAGTTCGGCTTCGCGTTCACAGGCGCGGAGCTCGTGACGCTCCTCATCGGCATGGCGGTGGCGTTCCTCGTGTCGCTTGCCGTCATCAAATTCCTGATGAACTATATCCGTAAGCACGATTTCAAGGCCTTCGGCTGGTACCGCATCGCGCTCGGCGCACTCGTGCTCGTCTATTTCCTCGCAATCAAATAAAACGCTTTGGCGGAACAAGAAGGAGGACCCTCCATGGACCCGCGGGAAAAAATTGTTTATCAGATCTGGCCGCGCTCGTTCTACGATTCAAACGGGGACGGTGTCGGAGACCTCGGCGGTGTGATCGCCAAGCTCGATTACCTGCATGAGCTCGGGATCGACCTCATCTGGCTTTCGCCCATCTACGCCTCGCCCAACAAGGATTATGGCTACGACGTTTCGGACTATTACGCGGTCAACCCGGAATACGGCACGCTCGCCGACTTCGACCGCCTCGTCGCGGAGGCGAAGGCGCGGGGCATCGGCGTCGTGATGGATTTCGTGCCGAACCATACGTCTGATCAGCACGCCTGGTTCCAGGCGGCGCTTGCGGATCCCGCGTCGCCCTACCGGGATTTTTACTATTTCCGGCCGGGCAAGAACGGCGGCGCGCCGAACAACTGGATGTCCTTTTTCGGCGGCAGCGCCTGGACGCAGGAGAAAAAGACCGGCGAATACTACTTGACCTCCTTCACGCCCGGGCAATGCGATTTGAACTGGGAGAACCCCGCCGTGCGGCAGGAGATGTACAAGGCCATGCGCTTTTGGCTGGACCGGGGCGTCGCGGGCTTTCGGATCGACGTCGTGAACGCCATCAAGAAGGCGCCGGGCCTGCCGGATAAGGACCCGCACAAGCGCGGGCTGCAGTTCCCGGCGGAGCTTGTGACCAAGCAGGAGGGCGTGCACGCGTTCATTCAAGAGATGCACCGGGAGGTGTTTGCGCGCTATCCGGATTGCTTTACCGTGGGCGAAGGCTGCCTGACGGGCATCGAGGATGTGGCGCGTTTCACGAACCCGGACAACCGGGAACTCATGATGATGTTCCATTTCGACATCGCCATGCTCGGCTGCGGCCCCTTGGGCAAGTTCGATTTCCGCAAGGGCTACCGTTTCACTATCCGGGATTTCAAGCGCGTGGTGGATCGCTGGCAGCTCGCCATGCAGGAGAAAAACGGCTGGACGGGTAATTACCTTTCCAATCACGACCAGCCGCGCCAGGTCTCCCGCTTCGGCAGCGAAAAGACGCCGGAGCTGCGGCGCGCCTCGGCTCGTGCGCTCGCGCTTTTGAACCTGACGCTGCGCGGCACGCCGTTCCTCTACCAGGGGGAGGAATGCGGCATGACCAACTGCCGCCTCGCCCGGGAGGAATGGAAGGATTTTGAGGCCATCAACGATTACGCGGTTTTGCAGAGCATGATGCATCTGCCCGCCCCGCTCGCGGAGAAGATCATCGTGAAGATGACGCGGGACAACGCCCGCACGCCCGTGCAGTGGAACGGCGGGCGCAACGCGGGCTTCACGGACGGCACGCCCTGGCTGCGCGTGAACCCGAACTACCGGGAGGTCAACATCGAGGAGGATGTGCTGCGCATGGACTCCGTGGTGAACTTTTATAAGAAGGCCATCGCCTTCCGGCATGCGCACCCGGTGCTGACCTTTGGCGAATACGCGCCTGTGGACGAAGCGAACAAGCGGGTGCTCGCTTACCTGCGCCGCGGGGAAGCGGAGACGCTGCTCGTCGCCGTGAACCTTTCCGAAAAGCAGGCGAAGGTTTCCTTCCGCGGGCTCAACGCCCGCGAGTGCCTGCTGTACACACATTCTTCCCGCGCGTTTGCTGAGGAGCTGCCGCTCCTGCCGTTCGAAGGGCTAGTCTACAGGGTGAACTGAATGGAAGGAAAATGGGAATGAACGAAATCACAATTCGAGATTACGCGACGCGGGATTGGCCGCGCTTGCAGGAAATCCACGATGCGGCGCGGGCGGAAGAACTGCGGCTTGCCGGGCTGCCGGAGGCGTTTTTGCCGCTTTCCATTGCTGCGGATCGAGAATGCTTGTTTGAATATACCGTGCGCGTGGCGCTAGTTGGCGGGTGCGTCGTTGGGTTTGCCGCGTTTTCGAAGGATGAGCTCGCGTGGCTATATGTGGATCCTGCCTGTGCACGCAGGGGGATCGGCCGCGCGCTCGTGCGGGATGCGCTCGCGCGCATCTCCGCCCGGCCCGTTTTTGCGGAGGTGCTCTGTGGCAACGCGCCCGCGCGGGCGCTATATGCTTCCGAAGGCTTTGAGGTTGTGGAAACCGCGTCCGGCGTGATGCCGGGCAACGAGTCGTTTCCCGTAGCGGTCTGGCGCATGCGGTTGGAGTGAAGGGCTGCATGCCGCCCTTTTGCGGCGCACCCCCATATTTCCCTTGACATTTCCGGCGCGCCGCATATAATGAGGCGAGTGGCAAAAAAATGTCAAACAGGACAGCCATGAAAGGGACGGTTCGGAGGGGTGCGCCCGCCGGGCCGGAGGAAAGGACCGCCCTGCGGCGCAGGGCATACTGGGGATATGCATTCTAAAAAAGTGGAACAGTGCCTGAATTTCTGCTGTGAGATGGGGCGGCAGCTGATCCGAAACGGTGCGGAGATCTACCGCGTGGAGGAATCCGCGAACCGCATGCTCGCGGCTTACGGATATGAAGAAGCGGAGGTGTTCGCCGTGCCCTCCTGCGTGATCATGAGCATTCATTACGGCGAACGGAACTACACCAAGTCCGTGCGCATCAAATCCGCTACGAACAACCTCGACAAGCTGGACCGGCTGAACGCGCTTTGCCGGGAGGTCTGCCGGGACGTGCCGGAGGTGGAGGACGCGTTCGCGCGGCTGCGCGAGATCATGGGGCGGCCTTCCTATCCGACGTGGCTGAGCTATTTCGGCCACGGCTGCGTCGCGGCCTTCTTCACGCTGTTCTGGGGCGGGCACGCGGCGGATGCGGCCATCGCGTTCCTCTGCGGCATGATCGTGAAGGCTGCGGTGGGTTACATGGTGCGCCTCAACGCGAACGTGTTCTTCATGAACCTCTGTGCGAGCATGCTGCTCGTGATGGTGCCGGTGGCGCTGACCTACGCGGGCTGTGCGGGTATCCATACGGACAAGATCATCATTGGGGCGATCATGCTGCTCGTGCCCGGCATCGCAATCACAAACGTGATGCGGGATGTTATCATCGGGGACTTTATGACGGCGCTGAGCAAACTTGCAGAGGTGCTGATCGTGGCGATGGCGATCGCCGTGGGCATTGCGGTCCCGTTCGGCCTGGCCCGGGCGCTGCTGGGAGGGGTTTGAGCATGGAACAATATCTGCCCTGCCTGTATGCGTTCCTGGCCTGCGCGGGCTTTTGCATCGTGTTTGAGATCCGCAAGCCATTGTTTATCCTGCTTTCCTGCGTCACGGGTGCGGTGGGCTGGCTTGTGTTCCTCCTGCTTGCGGACATCGGTTCGGGTGTGGTGCGCTATCTGCTTGCGACGATCGTGGTTTCCGTGCTTTCGGAGATTTTCGCGCGCATCCTGAAAGCGCCTGCGACGATCTTCCTCGTGATCGGCATCGTGCCGCTCGTGCCGGGCGGCGGCCTGTATTACGCGATGGACGCGCTCATTAACGGGGATTATGTCCTGTTCGCCCAGAAGGGCATCGAAACGGCGGCCTGCGCCGGTGCGATTGCCGCGGGCGTTTCGGTCGTGACCTCCATCGCGCGCATGGTGGCTTCCCAGCGGATGGGCGCGCGGCGGAAGGACGGCTAAGTCTCCGTTGCCCCGCGCGGCCTTGGAATGGTATACTATACGTTACAATCAACCGTTCCAAAGGAGGGCCGCTATGCGCCTTTTTATCGCCATCGAGCTGCCGCGCTCGTTCAAGCAGGAGCTTGCGCGCGTGCAGAAGGAGGTCAAGCAGATGAGCTGCGGCGGCAGGTTCGTGCCGCAGGAGAATTTCCACGTCACGCTGCATTTCATCGGGGAATCGAACGATCTTGCCGGCGCGGTCGCTGCGATGCGGGAGGCCGTGCGCGGCATCCGCACATTCACGCTGCATCTTGGCAAGTATGACTGCTTTGACAAAAACGGCAGCAAGACGTCCTTCCTCGCCGTGAAGGGCGAGCTGGACGAGCTGGAGCGGCTGTACGAATCGCTTCAGTGCGCGCTGTATGACAACGGCTTTTCCCGTGAGCGCAAACGCTTCCGCCCGCACATCACGCTTGGGCGCAACGTGGAGCACGACGAGCTTGTGACGGCCGAGCTGCAGCGGCTTTCCCCAAATGCCTCCATGACCGTGCAGGGCATCACGCTCTTTGAAAGCGCGCGGCAGGACGGCAAGGTGGTATATAACCCGCTGCACCGGGAGCGCTTCTGATGGCGGCGCCGGTGACGTTCCTCGCGGGGCGCGCGGGCAGCGGGAAGAGCCGCTTTATCCGGAGCCGGGTGGGCGAGCTTTGCGCGCGCGGCGAGACCGTCGCGCTCATCGTCCCCGAACAATTCACCTTTGAGACCGAACGCGAGCTTGCGGCCGCCCTGCCCGGCGGCCTGCTGCAGGCGTCGGTCTTTTCGTTTACCTCGCTCGCGCGGCACGTGTTGCGGGAAACCGGGGAGCGGACGGTGTTCCTCTCTCGCCAGGGGCGCAGGATGGTCGTGCGCAAAACGGCGGAGGAGGAAGCGCGGCGCCTGACCGCCTTTGCCGGCGTATCCGCCCGGGCGGGTTTCGCGGAGCAGTGCGACGCGTTTTTTACGGAGTGCAAGCGCTTCAACATCCCGCCGGAGCAGCTTGCGGCCGCGGCGGAGCGCCTGGGGGATGGCACGCCGTTTGGGGCCAAACTTGCCGACCTCGCGCTCCTTTATGCGCGCACGGAGGGCTACCTTGCCGGGCGTAACATGGATGCGGCGGACGCGTTCGCTGCGCTGTGCGAACGGCTCCCGCGCTCGTCCATCGCCGGGCAGGCCGTCATCATCGACGGGTTCGACCTCATCTCCGAACAGCTTTACGACGTGATCGCCGCGCTCATGCGCTGCGCGGGTTCTCTCACAATCGCCCTGCGCGCGGATCTTTCCCCCGATTGCAGGGACGCCGCCGTGTTCGATGCGGAACGCCGTCTGCTCATGCGCCTGCGGGACATCGCACGCGCGGAGGGCAGCCCGACGCGGATCGTCCGCCTGCCCATCCCGGGGCCACACGAGGACGAAGCCAAGCGGGCGCATCCGGCGCTACGGCACCTGGAGCGCGAGGCGTTTGCCTACCCGTTTCTGCCCTATCCGGGCGGGGACGCGGCGGAGGCCATCTCCCTCTTTGCCGGGACGAGCCGCACGGCGGAGGCGGAAGCCGTTGCCGATGCGATCCTCGCCGCTGCGGACCGTGGCATGCGCTACCGGGACATGGCCGTCATCGCCACGGATCTCGACGCGTATATCAACCCCGTGAGCCGGGCGCTCCGGGCGCGGAACATCCCGTTTTTCACGGACGCGAAGCATCCGCTCGCGGGCTATGCCGCAGCGCGGCTCGCGGTGCGCGCGCTTTCCGCCGCGGCGCGGGCCTTCCGCCAGCAGGACGTGCTGGAGGCCGCAAAGACCGGCCTCGCCGGCGTTTCCCCAGACGATGTGGAAGAATTTGAGCTTTACGTGCTGCGCTACGGCATGCGCGGCAGCCTTTTGACCGTGCCCTTTGCCCGGGGCGAGGTGCCGCCCGCGGCCGAGCGCGCCCGGGCGGCGCTCATGCCGCCGCTGATGGAGCTGCGCGCCCGCCTTGCGGGCGCGGGCACGGCAAGCGCAAAAACGGAAGCGCTGTATGAATACCTCTGCGCGCTCGACGTGCGCGGCCAGCTTTCCGCGGAGGCCGAACGCCTGCGGGGCGAGGGTCGCTTCGAGCTCATGGAGGAATGCGCGCAGGTTTACAATATGCTCATGGAGCTGTTCACACAGATGCATGCGATCCTGGGCGATGCACCGGTTTCCACGGAGCGCTACATCGCCGTGCTGCAGGAAGGGCTTTCCACCTACGAGGTGGGCGTGATCCCGACGACGGCGGACCAGGTGCTTTTTGGGAGCCTTGGCCGCACGCGGGCGCGCAGCGTCTCCGCGCTGTTCGTGCTTGGCGCGGTGGAAGGCGTGTTCCCCGCTCACGTGCGGGACGACGGCATGATCGACGACGACGAGCTTGCGCAGCTCTCCGCCCTCGGCCTGCCCGCGCTCCCCACGAGCAAGGAGCGCACGGACAAGGAACTCGCGGACGTCTATGGCGCGATCGCCCGGCCGAGCAGGCTTTTGTACCTTTCCTATCCCCTCGGCATGGGTGCGGAGACCGCCGTGCAGTGCGGCCTCATCGACCGCATCCGCGCCATGTTCCCCGGCGTAAAGATGGAGACCGACCTCGCGCCCGCGCCGCCAATCTCGGCGGAAAGCGGATTTTCCCGGCTCGTCGCGCTCCTGCGCACGGGCGTGGACGAGGGCGCATTCAGCGACGAGGCGCGCGCGCTTTATGCGGCGTTCGCCTCCGCCCCGG
Source organism: uncultured Eubacteriales bacterium (assembly GCA_900546845.1). Lineage (GTDB taxonomy): Bacteria > Bacillota > Clostridia > Christensenellales > CAG-138 > UBA1685. The sequence goes on along the minus strand of UREK01000032.1, from coordinate 7,997 downwards.
AATATGCCGGGCGGCTCGCACAGGCGGAGGCCGCGCTGTTCCACCAAAGCTCGCCGGAACCCTTCGGGCAGGAGCTTGCCGCCGCGCTTTATGGCGCGCCGCTTTATGGCAGCGCGACGCGGCTTGAGACCTTCAACGCCTGCCCGTTCAAGCATTTTGCCCGCTATGGCCTGCGCATCGAAGCGCCCCGGGAATACCGGGAGCGCCGCGCCGACGAGGGCGCGTTCTGCCACGAGGCGCTCGCGCGGTTCACGGAGCGGCTCATCGCCCTCGGCGTGCCTGCGGCGGAGATCCCGCCGGAACAGGTGGAGGAATTGCTCGCGGAGATTTTGCCTCCGCTCATTGCGGAGCACAACCACGGCGTGCTGATGGACACGGCGCGCATGCGCGCCCTCTGCGCGCGGCTCGTGCGCCGCGTGAAGGAGACGGCCCACGCAATCGTGCGGCAGCTTGCCGCCGGGCGCTTTTCCGCCGCCGGGTGCGAGGTGGAGTTCGGGCGCGGCAAGGCGTACCCGCCCATCGAGCTCGCCCTTTCGGACGGCACGCACTGCCTGCTCTCCGGCAAGATCGACCGGCTCGACAGCTTCACGGACGCGGCAGGCGCGCGCTTCCTGCGTGTGATCGATTACAAGACTGGCTCCGCCAAGTTTGACGCGACGGACCTCTACTATGGCTTAAAGCTCCAGCTCCCGCTGTATCTCGCCGCCGTCACCGCAGCGGACGGCGCGGCGCGGCGCGCGCAGCCCGCCGGGTTTTACTATCTGCCCGTAAAGACCCCCGTTCTGGAGGAGGGCGTCTCCGGCGAGGCGCTGCTCGCGGAGGTGCAAAAGGCGTTCCGCCTCTCCGGCATTTCGCTGCGCGAGGCAAGCCTGCTCGAAGCGGCAGGCGGCGCGGCCGTCATCCCGGAACGGGGGGCGGGTGCGGTCTCCAAGGATGAGCTGGCCCTTGTGGAGAAATTTGCGCACAGTAAGGCCGCGCGGACGGCAGAAGCTGTGCGCGCCGGCCGCGCGGAGGCGGCGCCCTACCGCAAAAACAAGCAGGACACCGCCTGCCGCCGCTGCGATTATGCGAGCCTCTGCGGGTTTGACCCGGCTTTCCCCGGCTGCGCGTACCGCAGCGTGCGCCGGGTGAAGCTCGAGGCGCTTTTGAAGGAGGTGGAGCATGAAGAGACAGTGGACGAATGAGCAGCGCCGCGCCATTGAGAAAAATGGAAACCTGCTCGTTTCCGCGGCCGCGGGTTCGGGCAAGACCGCCGTGCTGACGGAACGCTTCGTGCGCCTTGTCGCTGCGGGCGCTTCGGTGAGCGAGTTCCTCTGCGTCACGTTCACCAACGCCGCCGCCGCGGAGATGAAGAAGCGCGTGGAGGCCGGGCTTGCCGCCGCCGCGGAGGCCGAAACGGACGAGAAGGCCCGTATCCGGCTGCATGCCGCCGCCCGCGACGCGGCGCGCGCGAACATCTCCACGCTGCACTCCTTCTGCGCGGAGGTGCTGCGCCGCCATTTCCAGGAGGCCGGGCTTGACCCTGCCTTCCGCGTGGCGGACGAGGCGGAAACCCTCGTGATGAAACAGGAGGCCTGGGACGAGGTCGCGGAGGATCGCTATGCGGACGAAAGCGGCCGCTTTGCCGCGCTCGTGGACGCGCTCGGCGGCAACGAGCAGCGCGCGGCGGAGCTGATCCTCGGCATTTACGATTTTGCACTCGCCCAGCCGGAGCCGCTCCCCTGGCTCCGGAACGCCGTGGAACAATACCGCGCCACGCCGGAAGCGCTTGCGGATTCGCCCGCCGTGGCAGAGCTGCTCCGGCGCAACCGCCAGGCGCTCGCGGCGGCGGCCGACCGGCTCCAGGGCATGCGGGATACCGTTGCGGAGGATTACCCGAAACTTGCCGCGCACTTGGACGAGGAGGTCATGATCGCGCGCGGGCTGCTGCTGCACGAGACCCGCGGCGCGTACGCGGCGGCCCTCGCCGGGGCTGGGAAGCCTGCCCAGCGCATCAGCTGGAAGGGCGTAGGCGAAGCGGAAAAAAAGGAGATCGACGCCGCGCGCAAGAAGCTCAAGGACACGATCGCCAAACAGCAGGCGGAATACGCGACCCCGCTCGCCGTGGAAGCGGAGCGCCTCCGGGCGCAATACCCGCTGCTGCTCGAATTGTATGAGACCGTCGTTGCGCTCGACGCGCGCTATGCAGAGGCGAAGGACGCCCGCTCGGTCATCGATTATTCCGACATGGAACACAAGGTGCTGGGGCTGTTCCAAAACGAGGCCGTTGCGGGTGAATACCGCCGCCGCTTCCGCTATGTTTTCATGGATGAATACCAGGACAGCAACCCCGTGCAGGAGCGGATCCTTTCTGCGATCCTGCGGGAGGACGGGCTGTTCCTTGTCGGGGACGTGAAGCAGTCCATCTATCGCTTCCGCATGGCGGAGCCGCGCCTTTTCATGGAGCGCTACGCCCGCTACAAGGCCGGGCGCGGCGGCGCGCGCATCGACCTCAACGCGAACTTCCGAAGCTCCGCCGCCGTGGTGAGTGCTGTGAACGGGATCTTCTCGCGCATCATGACGGCGGAGGCCGCTGAGATCGAATACGACGAAGCTGCGGCGCTCGTACACGGGCGGGAGGACGGAGGCCTCCCCGGCGGGGCGGAGCTGCTCATCGCGGACATGGCGGACTGTTTCACGCCGGATGCGGACGCGGAGGAAGAGGACGCGCCGGAGGAGGAAACCGCCGAGCGGCCGGACGCGGTGGCGCTTGAGGCGGCGATGGCGGCTGAGCGCATCCACGCGCTGATGGAGACGGAACGCATCTTTGACCGGGACACCGGGAAGGAGCGCCCGCTGCGCTTCTCCGATTTCGCGGTGCTCCTGCGTTCCCACCGGGGTGTGGCCGAGCTTTGGACGGAGGCCCTCGCCCTCGCGGGCGTGCCCGCCTACGCGGAGCTCACGGGCGGCTTTTTCGACGCGGTGGAGGTTCGCGTGTTCCTCGCGCTCCTGCGCGTGATCGACAACCGGCGGCGGGACGTTGCCCTTGCCTCTGTGCTGCGTTCGCCCATCGGTGGCTTCACGACGGAGGAGATCGCCCGCCTGCGCGCCGAACACGGGCGGGATGAATCGGGCGCGCCGCTCGCCTGCGTGGATTCGCTCCTGCGCGCGGCGCAATACGATACGCCCCTTGGCGCGAAAGCGAAAAACATGCTGCAAAAGCTCGACGCTTGGCGCGCGCTTTCGCGCCTCCTCAGCGTGGAGGAGCTTTGCGGCTACCTGCTCGACGAGACGGGCTATGCCTCCTTCTGCCGCGCTTTGCCCGGCGGGAAGCAGCGGCTCGCAAACCTCAACACGCTCGTGGAGCGCGCAAGGCTCTATGAGCGCAGCGGCGTGCGCGGCCTGCCGGCGTTCCTTTCCTTTATGGACAAGGTGGTGAGCACCGGCACGCTTGGCGCGGCGCAGACGGCGGGCGCGGACGTGGTGCGCGTGATGAGCGTGCACCGCAGCAAGGGGCTCGAGTTCCCGGTGACGATCGTCGCCGGGCTGGCGCGGCCCTTCAACCGGGCGGCCCTTTCCGCGCCGATCTCGGCGGACGGCCTCCTGGGCGTCGGCGTGAAGCTCACGGAAGGCGTGTTCCGCCGGGAGACGCTTTATAAGCGCGCCATCGCCGCGCGCGCCGCCGCGAAGGATCTTGCGGAGGAAATGCGCGTGCTCTATGTGGCCATGACGCGTGCGCGCGACCGGCTGATCCTGCTCGCGGCGCTCCCAAACGCGGAACGCACCGTGCGCGAGGCGGCGCTCCCTCTGAGCCCGGCGCGGGTTTCGTCGGCGAAGAGCTTTGCGGAATGGGTACTCGGCGCGGTGCTTGAGACGGAAGATGGCGACGCGCTGCGCAAACGCTACGGCCTTCCGTGGAAGAAGACCGGGCCGGGCGGCTGGATGCAGGTTTCGGTGCGGCCCGCCGCGGGTGCGGCGCTGCTGGACGGCCGCATGCAGCAGGGCGAGTATGCGCGCTTTGCCCGCATGGCCCGCGCGGAGGGCGGCGAATTCCCGGCGCGGTTCGCGCGGCAATACGCCTACGAGGCGGATACCGTCATCCCAAGCCGCGTGACCGTCACCGGCCTTGCGGGGCATGAGATCACCATGGCCGAAGCGCCGGGCTTTGCGGAAAAGGATGCGCGCCTTTCCGCCGCGGATCGCGGTACGGCGGCGCACGCGCTGCTGCGCGCAATCGCGCTTTTGCCGCACACGCGGGAGAGCGCCGCGGCGGAGATCGCCCGGCTTGAACGCGAAGGGCTTCTGAGCAGAGAGGAGGCGCAGGCTGTCTCTCCGGCGCGCATTGCAGCGTTCTTCGCCTCGCCGCTCGGAAGGCGGCTGTGCGCGGCGGGTACGGTGCGCCGGGAGCTCGCGTTCAACTACCGCGTCAGCGCGCGGCATCTCCTCGGCGCGGACACGGACGAGCCTATCCTGCTGCAAGGCGTGATCGACTGCTGCTTCCTGGAGGACGGCGCGTGGGTGCTGCTCGATTACAAAACGGATTTCGTGCCCCCCGGCACGCCGCCGGAGGAGGCCGCAGCAAAGCATGCGCGCCAGGTTTCCCTCTATGCGGAGGCGCTTGCTGCGCTCACGGGAACGCCCGTGCGCGAGGCGTATGTCTGCCTGCTTGGCGTAGGCGCAAACGTGCGGCTTTTGTGAATGCGAAACGGCCCGAAAACCTGTGGCACGCGCTTGACTTAAAGCCCGCTTGAACCGCTATAATAGCCACTGGTTACTTCGGAATTTACAAAAAAGATAGGAGCGAAGCGCACTATGGAAAGAGCAAAGGTTTATTTTACGGATTTCCGGACGGCCGCCTATGGCGACGGGCTTCCCGCAAAGCTCAAGAAGCTCATGCACAAGGCTGGGATCGGCGAAATCGACATGGAAGGCAAGTTCGTAGCGATCAAGATGCATTTCGGCGAACTTGGCAACATCAGCTATTTGCGCCCGAATTATGCGAAGGCCGTGGCGGATGTGGTGAAGGAGCTTGGCGGCAAGCCGTTTCTGACGGACTGCAACACCATGTATCCCGGCAGCCGCAAGAACGCGCTGGAGCACCTGTACTGTGCCTGGGAGAACGGCTTTACGACGCTGACCGTAGGCTGCCCCATCCTCATCGGCGACGGGCTCAAGGGCACGGACGATGTGGCCGTGCCGGTTGCAGGCGGCGAATACGTGAAGGAAGCAAAGATCGGCCGCGCGGTGATGGATGCGGACGTGTTTATCAGCCTCACGCATTTCAAGGGACATGAAACGACCGGATTCGGCGGTGCGATCAAAAACATCGGCATGGGCTGCGGTTCCCGCGCGGGCAAAACGGAGCAGCACTCCAACGGCAAGCCGAGCATTGACGCGTCGCGCTGCCGCGGATGCCGCCGCTGCCGCCGCGAATGCGCGAACGATGGCCTTGTGTTCGATACGAAGACCGGGAAGATGACCGTCGACCTTGCGCACTGCGTCGGCTGTGGGCGCTGCCTGGGTGCATGCAATTTCGACGCGATCGAATTCACCGAGGACAATGCGGTGGAGGTGCTCAACTGCCGCATGGCGGAATACACCAAGGCTGTCGTGGACGGGCGGCCGAACTTCCACATCTCCCTCATCGTGGATGTTTCGCCTTACTGCGACTGCCATGGCGAGAACGACGCGCCCATCCTGCCCAACATTGGCATGTTCGCCTCCTTTGACCCGCTGGCGCTCGACCAGGCCTGCGTAGACGCCTGCCTCGCGTCAAAGCCCCTGCCCAACAGCCGCCTTGGAGACAACATGGCGCGGGAAGGCTTTGTGGATTACGGCGACCACTTCCGCAACACGACGCCGGAATCCGAATGGCAGAGCTGCCTTGCGCATGCTGAAAAGATCGGCCTTGGCACGCGGGAATACGAGCTTATCATGATGAAGTGACCTGCCCCGCGGACGCCCCGCTTCCCGCTGGAATGCGAGCGGCTCGCGCCGCTGCCACCCCTCTCAAGGAGGGAGGCTGGAGGTGAGGCCGGCCATTGGCGGTGAAGGGGCGCATCCCCTTCACTCCATCAACGCAAAACGGAAAGCCGGAGCACATTGTGCTCCGGCTTTGGCTTTTTGCGTTTTTCGTTTGCTTAGCCGTTGTTGGTAGAACCGCCGCCCGCACCGCCGCCGGTGCTCTCCGGCGTGCTCTGCGCGTTAAACGGCAGAAGGGTACCGTCCGCCTGCACGTAAACTTCCGTGGTGTTTTCCCCCGCGCCTTCCAGCATCAGGTGATACATCTGTTTGTCCATGTAAGTCGCATAGGTCGCGCTTTTGATCGTCGCTTCTGGGTACTTGTCCTTCACAGCTTGCGAGACCTTGTCGGGCAGGCTGCTGACTTCCACAGTCTCGCCTTCCTTAAAGCCTTCGATCGAGTTGTCTGCGCCGCCGCCCGTCACGTCCGGTTCGCCCGAAGGGGAAACGCCAATCGTGGGGTTTGTTGTCGGGTTCATCGTGGGGTTTACCGTCGGGTTTACGGGAGTGGTCGGCCTGACCGTGGGCGTGGGCATAATGTTGCCGTTGTTGCAGCCGGCGCCGAGCAAAAGCAGAGCGGCCAGCAAAACGGACAAAAGCATACCATGTTGTTTCATACTGTGCCTCCTTGTTGATTCCGGCGTGCGCCGGCTCTTTTCTGCGGTTAGTATTCCCAACGCGGCGCGCAGTATACCATGCACGCGCAGGCGAAAGTGTTGCGTCCGTATTTTCAATATGATATGCTATTGGACATGCTAAAACCGCAAAATAATATAAAATATATTATTTTCGGCAAAAAAAGGGGTGACCTACGATGCGCTTTGCGCTGCGCGCTTATGCTGCGCCAGATTTTTCCAAAAAAGAGTTCCGGGACGCGCCGGAATCCATTTGGGCTCCGGCCCCAGCGGACCAGGTCGCGCCCTCAGGCTACCATGCCATGAGCATTTTCCCGGAATATTTCAAGATCGGCGGCATATGGGTACTCGTACGGGAAAGCCGCATGGATTGCGTGCCCGTCTACGAATACGGGGAGATCGCCGTGCGCGAGATCCGCACGCTCCGGCAGGGGGATCTTGTCGCCGTCGGGCGCACGGAGAACGGGGAAGAAGGCATCTTCGTCCACTCGGACGGCTTTCGCGAAGCGCGCGGCCGGGGCGATGCGTTTTCCTTCCGGCAGGGCCGCTCCCGGGAGACCGCTTTTTCCCGGGATTACGACGAGCTGTACGAGCTCCTTCGCCACGAGCGGGAGCATGGCAAGATCGTTTGGGTGATGGGACCGGCGTTTGCATTTGACTATGACGCGCGCAACGCGTTTTCGCTCCTCGTCGCAAATGGGTATGTGCATGCGCTGTTGGCTGGCAACGCTCTTGCCACGCATGATCTGGAGGCGGCTTACCTGAAAACCGCGCTCGGCCAGAACATCTATACGCAGGAATCCCAGCCCAACGGCCACTATAACCATTTGGATACGATCAACCGTGTTCGGTATCATGGGAGCATCGCCGCGTTCCTCCAAAACGAAGGTATCGACAACGGCATCATCTATCAATGCGAGACGCATCATGTGCCCTACGTGCTCGCGGGCTCCATCCGGGACGATGGCCCTCTGCCCGGCGTGATCGGGGATGCTTACGCGGCGCAGGACGCCATGCGGAAGCAGGTGCGCGGCGCGACGACGGTCATCTGCATGGCGAGCATGCTGCATACCATCGCTACTGGAAACATGACGCCGGCCTACCGCGTCCTGCCGGACGGCACGGTGCGCCAAGTGTATTTCTATTGCGTGGACATTGCGGAATTCGTCGTCAACAAACTTGCGGACCGCGGCAGCCTTGCCGCGCGCGGCATCGTCACCAACGTGCAGGATTTCATCGTTACGCTGACGAAGGGGCTTGGGCTGCAATAAACAGGGGACGGCAAATAGGAAGCCCGCCGGAGCATATTGAACTATACCACAAAAAACGGACATTGAGAAAAAACACCTGCTGTTGTAGGAT
>UREK01000031.1 GCA_900546845.1 uncultured Eubacteriales bacterium | reverse complement strand
TGAAAGGAGCTGTCAGCGCGTAGCGCTGACTGAGGATTGTCTTATCCTCGCGGCCATTGCAAACTGTGAACGTGTCCGCGCAGGCGGGCTGAGGATTGTCTTACACTTACCGCGCTGATTACGCCGCCCACGCCCCTGCTTCCCGGCAGCCTGAATGTTGGATTATGTTAGATTATATCTTTATGAAAGAAAGGGAGGATCTGTTATGGCCGGCACGACAATTCACGTTTATAAAGGGATCATTGTCCAGGCGCCGCGCCTCGGTGCGCTCGAGTGCGCCGAGGCCGCATATCTCGTCGCGGAGGGCGGCAGGATCGCGGGCGTGTTTGAAGAATTGCCCGGGAAATACCAGAACGCGGCGCTGGAGGATTTCGGGGATTGCCTGATCGTCCCCTCGTTCACGGATCTGCACCTGCATGCGCCACAATACTGCATGATGGGCATGGGGTTCGACCTGCCGCTGCTCGAATGGCTCAATGCGTACACCTTCAAGGAAGAGGCACGCTTTGCGGACGTGGGCTTTGCCCGGACGGTATATGAGGCGCTCGCGGCGGAGCTCGTGCGGCGCGGCACGACACGCGTGTGCATGTTTTCGAGCCTGCACCGCGAAGGGACGCTGATCCTGATGGATGCGCTCGAACGGGCGGGCGTGACCGGCTATGTGGGCAAGGTGAACATGGACCGCAACAGCCCGGATTCCCTGCGCGAAACGTGTGAGGAATCGCTCGTGGAAACGCGCCGCTGGCTGGACGAGTGCGCCGGGCGCTTCCCACACGTCAAGCCCATCCTGACGCCACGCTTCACCCCTTCCTGTTCCGACACGTTGATGGAGGGGCTTGGCGCGCTCGCGGCGGAATACGGCCTGCCGGTACAATCCCACCTTTCGGAGAACGACGCGGAGATCGAATGGGTGCGGGAACTGCATCCGGACTGTGCGCAATACTGGGAGAGCTACGCGAAGTTTGGCCTTTGGAAGCAGGGGACGGTCATGGCGCACTGCGTGCACAGTGACGCGCGGGAGCGCGCGGCCATGCGCAGCGCGGGCGTATGGGTGGCGCACAGCCCGGATTCCAACACCAACCTGTATTCGGGCGTTGCGCCCGTGCGCAGGATGCTCAGCGAGGGGCTGCACGTTGCGCTTGCATCGGACGTTGCGGGCGGTGCGAAGCTTTCCATGCTGCACGTTGCGGGCGAGGCGATCCGCGTCTCCAAGCTGCGCTATTACTATAGCGGCAAGAGGCAGGACGAGGCGTTCCTCACCGTGCCGGAGGCGTTTTACCTTGCGACGAGCGCCGGGCAGCAGTATTTCGGAGCGGGCCCGGGCTTCCGCGCCGGCGACGCGCTGCACGCCGTGGTTCTGGACGACACGGCCTTCCCGCCCTCCCGTCCGCTCACGCCGGCCGAGCGCCTGGAGCGCCTGATCTATGCGGACGACGCCCACTCTATTCGCGCAGTGGTCAGCGAGGGGCGCAGGCTCATCTGAACGCGCAAAAGGAAGGCTTTATCCTTGACAAGCGCCCCCGGGCTTTGCTATAATACAAAAGCTACATCGGGAGAGATGTCCGAGTGGTTTATGGAGCCGGTCTTGAAAACCGGTGATGCTGCAAGGCACCGGGGGTTCGAATCCCTCTCTCTCCGCCAAATATGAGAATGCCCTCCGGGCATTGTCATATTCGGCGGCATCAGAGCGTCCGGCGCTCTTCCACGAATAACGCACCCGCGGAGAAGTACCCAAGTGGCTGTAAGGGGCTCCCCTGCTAAGGGAGTAGGCTGGGGTGACTGGCGCGAGGGTTCAAATCCCTCCTTCTCCGCCAACAGAAAAGCGTTCCAATTGGAGCGCTTTTTTGTTGCCAAAAATGATGTTATAATGGTTTTAGAGTTTTGGCAGACCTGACAGATTAAAGAGGATATTATGGATGTTTTAACGCCGAGTCTATCTGAAAGGAAACGCATATTACAAGAAATCTGTAAAATTCATCCGCGATGGAAAGCAAGGATTGCAATGGCTGTAATTCTATTTATGTTATGATTTATGTTATGATGAGCGCTTTGCCTCAGGCACTGTTAATAAAAATCCTCAAGCACATACAGCAGCTGCTGCTCTGGTGAATATAAAACGATAAGTTTTGAACCATCCTGATGCGATTTCGCATATCGCCAATATCCACCGGGCTTTATAAGATACGATTCATCTATATCCAGTTCCATCACGACATTGAATAAACTTGGTATCCTCAATTACGGTTTCGCTCGCTCACGATGAAAGCCTCCGGGGGTTGCGACCCCCGAAGCCCCCAGGGGCCTTTTTGACAGCCTGGCTATTGCCAGCGTCAAGCTAGGAATATATTGTTTTATTTGTTTTAATTATGTCCAATTTCATTGACATTGTAAAAGGTTATACACAAAAAAGGAATGCAGGGCTCTGGCTGAATGAAAGCGGCCGGCAATGGGGGCGTCCTCGCAGATGGCCTCCAGGTGCTTCATGTTCATGTACTGATTGCCCCACTGGGTGCCGGCCACGCCATTTTTCTATGTGCCCGTAGACCTTCTTGCTGAGGTTGCTGATTGTCCCCGGCGATACCTTGGTTCCCCACACGGCTTCTGTGATAGCTTCTACCCTCTGTGCGGATACGCCCGCCAGACACATCTCGATCAAAGCCTCCTTAACGGAGGATTCCTGGTGTTGATACTGTTCAAGGATCGCTGTCTCAAAGGCAACACTCTTCAGCTTCGGCATCTTTACCTTGACATACCTTGTCCATATCGCGGAAAACATGTAAAATATAAATGAACCTTACCGTACTTTGTCCCGCCTGCAAGGAAAGGAATACAGTATGGCCTACAGCGAGCTTATCAAAAACTTTGCGCGCATCCGCAGCTACATGCGGGATTTCTATGTGTACGGCTTCAAGAGCAGAAACGAGTACGACCAGAAGAGCAGCCGCAGCTACGATAACGAGCGCCGCCGGATGGAAAGCTGGCTGGGGGATTACATGGCCTTCCGGCAAAGTGCCGCGGGCAAGAACGTGTTTCTCACCATCGACCCCCGCTGCGCCGGGCATAACCCCCTTTATAAGGCCCTGAAAGCAAAGAGCTTTACGGATGGGGATATCACGCTGCATTTTATCCTGTTGGATATCCTTCATGATGAAACCATTGCCCTGTCCATTCAGGAGGTTGCTGAACGGATCGACAGGGATTATCTTTCGCGCTTCCCAAATTCCCTTGTCTTTGATGAGTCTACCCTTCGGAAAAAGCTGAAGGAATATGTTGCCATGGGGCTGCTGCAAAGGGAGAAACAGGGCCGGCAGCTGCTCTACCGCCGCAGTATGTCGCCGGATCTTTCCGGCTGGCGGGAGGCCGTCTCCTTTTTTACGGAGGGCAGCATCGCCGGAGCGCCGGGCAGCTATCTGCTGGACAGGGAAGAGATCGAAGACAATCCTTTTGTATTCAAACACCACTATATCACCCCCGCGCTCGAAACGGAGGTGCTTTGCCGATTGCTCATAGCCATGAGAGAAAAGCGCAGCGTTACCATAGGCAACTACAGCCGCCGGGCCAAGGAGGAGCGGGCATGGAAGGTCGTCCCCTTACGCATCTTCGTCAGCGTACAGAGCGGGCGGCGGTATCTTCTGGCGAAAAATCCCAGGCTTCACAGCTTCATTTCCTATCGGTTGGATTATATCACAAAGGTGGAACCCGGGGAAATCCATCCCAATTTTGACGCCCTGCGGCAGGAGCTTGCGCAAAAACAAAGGCATATGTGGGGCGTCACCTGCGATGAAAAGCGGGGGCGGCAGATGGAGCGGGTGGAGTTTACCCTGCATATTGGAGAAGGCGAAGAACATATCTGGAACCGCCTCTACCGGGAGAAGCGCTGCGGTACTGTCATCCGGCTGGACGCCCGCAGGGCACGTTTCTGTGCGGAGGTCTATGACTCGGGAGAGATGATCCCGTGGATACGCAGCTTCTTTTGCAGGATTACGGACATCCATTTTTCCAACAAAGAGACTGAGGCGCTGTTCCGGCAGGATTTCGACGATATGTGCGCCCTCTATGGGCTGGGAGGTGAAGAAACATGATTTTCCACGAGATGTACGGCTGCTATTATCATGTGGTAAGCAAGGCCATCCGCGCCGCCCAGGAGGGGACGCTGGATGAAAAGAAGCTGAAAGCAATCTGCGATGAAACCGCCTTTTCGGAGAGCTTTCTTGCCATCATCCCCGCATTGAAGGAGCAGCGCTGGCAGCTTCTCTGTGAAAATTGGGGAACACCCCTCCAACATGTGCCCACCCGGCCCCTCACGGAGTTGGAGCGGCGCTGGCTCAAGGCCATTACCCTTGATCCCCGCTTTACGCTTTTTGGGGTTGAGGTAAAGGGGCTTGAAGGTGTACCGCCCCTGTTTACTCCGGAGGACTATGTGGTATTCGACCAGTATGGTGACGGCGACCCCTATACGGACGCAGGGTATATTGACCGTTTCAGGATCATCCTCCGGGCAATCCGGGAAAAGAAACAGCTTGCCATAGAATACGGCTCCCGCAAGGGGATGCCTAAATCCATTGTCTGCCGCCCGCGGAAGCTGGAATACTCCGAAAAGGACGATAAATTCCGCCTGATCCTTTCCAAAAACGACACGGGTTCCGTCAATTTGCAGCGCATCCAAGGATGCAGGCTGATCGAGGAGGACGTGCAAAATACCGTCCGCCGGCACAAGGCCAAACAGCGGACCATGACGTTTCTTCTGCAGGATCAGCGCAACGCGCTGGAGCGGGCCATGCTGCACTTCGCCCACTTTGAAAAGGAAACGGAACGGCTTGCGGAGGATAGCTACCGTGTCCGGCTCCGGTACGCCGAGGCGGATGAGACGGAGCTGCTCATTCGGGTGCTGTCCTTCGGCCCGCTGATACGGGTAACAGAACCCGACAGCTTTGTCGCGCTGATCCGTGATCGGCTGCAAAAACAACAAAGTTGCGGACTCTTTTGAGTTCGCAACTTTTTTTCCGTGTTTTTTCCATATCCCATTGCTATGCTGGATAAAGAAAAGCACAGACAGCAAAACACAACATGTGACTCTAACTCACACGAGCTAAAATGTCCGCAGGAAGGGGCTTTGCTTGCCAGTACATGGACCCCGAGGTATCCACCACCGCCAGCGAGCTCGAATACCGCTTCCAGATTGGTATTGGCTACCTCATTGAAGGAAGCGATGTAGCGTAGCCTGTCCGCGAAATCCTCCGGACGGCGGTGAAACACCGCGTCCCCCAGTCGGAGCTGCCTGCCACTCTCTATATCATATCGGATATGGAGTTTGATGCCTGCATCGAAGGAGGCGGCGTGACCAACTTTGAAAACGCGAAAGCCCGCTTTGCACAGCACGGCTATGCGCTACCCCAGGTGGTATTCTGGAACGTGGCCAGCCGAAACCGCCAGCAGCCAGTCACCATGAATGAGCAGGGCGCAGCGCTCATCAGCGGCTGCTCTCCCCGGATCTTCCGGATGCTCTCGGCGGGCGTCCTTACCCCCTGCGCCTTCATGATGGAGACCCTCATGGGAAATCGATATGCCTGCATTGGGGCATAGGAATAGGAGAGATTGCAATGATTAAAATACAGGGTACCTGCAACACTGCCCGCTGCTACTGCGATACGATGGATGAAAGGGCGGCGGCCCAGATCAAAGCCGTCTGCGACCAGGAGGCTTTTCGGGAGAACAAGATCCGCATCATGCCGGACGTGCATGCGGGCATGGGCTGCACCATCGGCACTACCATGACCATCACCGACAAGATCGTCCCCGGCATGGTAGGAGTGGACATCGGCTGCGGCATGGAGACGGTGCGGATCACGGAACAAGCCCCGGACTTTTCCAAGCTGGACGCCCTGATCCGCCGGGAGATTCCTTCCGGCCGGGATGTGCGAAAAACGCCCCATCCCCTCCACGCGGAGATCGAGCTGGAGGCGCTGCGCTGCGCCCCCGCCATGAAGCTGGCCCGGGCCCGTTGCAGCATCGGCACCCTGGGCGGCGGCAATCATTTTATAGAGCTGGATCGGGACGAGGCAGGCGCATACTATCTGGTAGTGCATTCCGGCAGCCGCCATCTGGGCAAGGAAGTGGCGGAATACTATCAGGAGCAGGGCCGCCGGACGCTCTGGGGCGGCGCCCAGTATCAGATAGACGCCCTGATCGCCCAACTGAAGGAACAGGGGCGGCACAAAGAGATACAGCCTGCTGTCAAGGCGCTGAAAAAGGAGCATGAGATCGGAATCCCCAAAGACCTTGCCTATGTGGAAGGGAAACTCTTTGAAGACTATATCCACGACATGGCCCTGGTGCAGCGCTTTGCCAGCATGAACCGCGAGGCCATGGTGGAGGTGATTCTCTTCGGCATGGGTTGGACGAGGGCCGAAGCTTTTACCACCATCCACAACTACATTGACACCGAAGCCATGATCCTGCGCAAGGGGGCTGTATCTGCAAAGGCGGGCGAAAAGCTGCTCATTCCCATCAATATGCGGGACGGAAGCCTCATCTGTACCGGCAAGGGCAACGAGGACTGGAACTGCTCCGCGCCCCACGGGGCGGGGCGGCTCATGAGCCGCAGGGCCGCTTTTGCGAGCCTTTCCATGGAGGAGTACCGGGAGCAGATGAAAGGCATTTTCTCCACCTGCGTCCTGCCCGGTACGTTGGACGAATCTCCCATGGCTTACAAGACCATGGATGAGATCGTAAAGAACATCCATCCCACTGCGGAGATCCTCTGCCATATTCGGCCGGTCTATAATTTCAAGGCGGCAGAATAAACGTGGCAGAAACTTGGAAAGGAGGTAAGCCCATGCAGGCGGTCATTGCGCAAACGCTCAAGGAAATCGAAGAAGCGGAAGGGGTACGTATCCTGTACGCCGCTGAATCTGGCAGCTGCGCATGGGGATTTGCCTCCTTGGACAGCGACTATGACGTGCGCTGCCTTGCAGAAACGGCTCCGAACCCGATGAACCGGGCCCCGGAGCCGCTGAAATTTATTTTTTGAATGTGTCAGACGGTGCAGGCTTCCCGCTGAAGCGGACGCCCATGGCGTTGCCGCTTCAAATCCCGCCGTTGACGGAGGGAACCGGCGGCCGCGCGCTGCCTGGAATTGGATTAGTCAACAATGACCAAGGGCTTAATGAGATCCTTGGGCTTGTCTTTCATCAGCATCAGGGCGGGTTCTACGTTTTCCAAACCATGGAAAGTATGGGTGATGAGCTTCTCGGGATGGATGCGGTTGGCAACCACCAGCCGGGCAAGTTTTTCAGAGCGAAGCCTGCCGCCGGGCATCAGGCCGCCGACAATCTGCTTATGCCCCATGCCGCAGCCCCACTCAACACGCGGGATCTTTACATAATCCCCTTCGCCCAGATAGTTCACGTTGCCGATTTTCCCGCCGGGCTTTAGCATGCGGATAGCCTGGTCAAATGTGTCGTTGTCGCCGCCGGCAACGATGACCCTGTCCACCTCGCCGTGGTTGACGTCCAGTATTTGCTCCACAATATCGCCCTCGCGGTAGTTGATGATCCTGTTGGCGCCGAACTCCAGCGCCAGATCCGCGCAGTTTTTGCGGGAGCCCACAGCATAGATGTTAGCGGCGCCCCGGATGGCGGCGGCAGCCACGCTCATCAACCCGACGGGGCCGATGCCGATGACCGCTACATTGTCGCCATACTGGATGTCGGCAAGCTCCGCGCCGTGGAAGCCGGTGGGGACCATGTCGCTGATCATGCAGGCGGCGCCCAGGTCCATGCCCTCCGGCAGCAGCGCCAGGTTGGCGTCCGCCTCATTGACGTGAAAGAACTCACCGAACACGCCGTCTTTGAAATTAGAGAACTTCCAGCCGGACAGCATGCCTCCGCTGTGCATGGAATACCCGCCCTGGGCGGCCAACGCGCCCCAATCGGGGGTAATTGCGGAAACGAGGACCTTGTCGCCTGGCTTGAAGTCCTTAACCATGCTGCCGACCTCTACGACCTCGCCCACGGCCTCATGCCCGAGAATCATATCCTTGCGGTCGCCGATGGCACCCGCCCAGACAGTATGCACGTCAGAGGTGCAGGGAGCCAGCGCCAGAGGCTTGCAGATGGCGTCCAGAGGCCCGCAGGCGGGCGCATCTTTCGTAATCCACCCGGTCTGCCCAATTTTCAGCATTGCGAAACCCTTCATTTGATTTCTCCTTTCATAAATAGCTATATAACCAGAATCCAACATTCCTTCGATTCCCGATCGCTGTTCATGCTAAATGTCCTGATCGTGAGTATTCCTCGCGGCGGACTGAATTACTCCTGGTTATCCCTTTTTTATTGTACATAAAAAGGATGAAATGTCAAATTGTACTGGATGCTGCTATGGGCCTTCTCCTCCGGAAATAAGCCTGCTCCCGCTTGCGGGGCGCTGCCCCGTTCACGACCTGCGCGGTACGCTTCCGTTTTTTGTATGGGATTTGGCCCGGACGCCCTCGTTCAGGAAATCCGTGCCAGCGCACCCTGCAAAATGATGGAATTGGAACGAAACGGCTCTGCGTCCGTTTTTTTCTGCCGTGCTTCCCTGTATGCAGCCTGAATTTGGCGCCTGGCCGCGCCGGGATGCGCAGAAAAATTTCACGCCCAATAGGCCGGAAGGGTCCGCATTGCCTGCCGTTTTATACACACAACCGGAAGCCGGACGGGCCTATGTCCGGACGCGTTTATTAAATCGGTAAATTTTCCAATCTGTCCAGGGTGAAAAATACACCCGCAGGAAACAGGGGAGGCGGCTGGTGTGCGGACGTATTCAAGACAAAATATATTGTTTTGGATTTTGAATATATTGTTTGCAATATTCAGAATGTTTTGATAATATTATAGTGCATTCGAAGTTTGGCGATGCAGTTCTTCAATGCGAATTATTCAAAAATGGGAGGAAAAGAAAACGGCATGAAGAAGATTCTCATCATGTTCCTCGCGCTTGCGATGGTTCTCGGAGCCGTCGCTTGCCAGCAACCGTCCGAACCGGTAAACCAGCCGGATCAGACGACCGACCCCGCCCAGGCGCAGACCCCGGCCCCCGCCGAGACCGACGCGCCCACCACGCCCGCGGTTGAATACACCAATGAAATCATCATTGGCGACGTCACCGAGTCCATGGGCGACTTCATCTCCGGCTGGACCAACTCCGCGTCCGACGCGTATGTCAAGCAGCTCATGAGCGGCTATGCTACCGTCAACTGGACCCGCGAGGGCGTCTTTGCGGTAGATGAGCTGATCACCGTCAAGGAGTGGAGCGAGGTTGACAACGAGGATGGTTCCAAGACCTATACCTTCACCATCAACGACAACCTTACCTACAACAACGGCGACCCGATCACCGCGAAGGACTATGTCGGCGGCCTCCTGCTGTGGGCTTCCCCGCAAATGGTGGAGCTTGGCGCCACCAGCGGCACCGGCATTGAACTCGTTGGCTACACAGAGTACCACAACGGCGACACCAACGTGTTCTCCGGCGTCCGCCTGCTGGACGACTACACCTTCTCCATCACCATCTCGGCTGAGGAGCTGCCGTATCACTACGACATCGCGTATGCGATCGTCGGCCCCGATCCCGTCCATGTCTATGCTCCGAGCGCAACGATCGGCGACAACGGCGAAGGCGCTTTCATCGAGGGCCTCGACGTGGAAGAGCTCCGCACGACCATTCTGACCGAAGGCACCGGCTACCGCTATCAGCCGACCGTCACCTCCGGCCCGTATCAGTTCGGCAGCTTTGATGCGGACACCCGCACCATCGTCATCAACAAGAACGACGCTTACCTCGGCACCTATGACGGCGTGAAGCCGAAGATCGAGACGATCATCGTCAAGCTCGTGGAAGACGCCACCCAGATGGACGAACTGCGCACCGGCGCCGTTGACCTGGTAGCCGGCCTCTCCGGCGGCGACACCATCAACGCCGGCCTTGACCTCGTTGAAGAGGGCCTCGCCAGCTATGCCAGCTACCCGCGTTATGGCTACGGCAAGATTGCGTTCGCCTGCAACTTCGGGCCCACCCAGTTCCCCGAGGTCCGCCAGGCCGTCGCCTACTGCCTTGACCGCAACGAGTTCATCCGCCAGTATGCGCAGGGCTTCGCCGTCCTCGTACACGGTTACTACGGCGCGTCCATGCGCGAGTACATCGACAACAAGGACATCCTGGAAGAAACCCTGAACCAGTACGCCTACAACCTTGAGAACGCCAAGCAGGTCCTCATCGACGGCGGTTGGACGCTCAACGCCCAGGGCCAGCCGTTTGTGGAAGGCACCGACGACATCCGTTACAAGGAAGTTGACGGCGAGCTCATGCCGCTGATCATCAAGTGGTGCTCCTCCGGCAACTCCGTGGCTGAGCTGCTCAACACCATGCTCCCCGCCGAGTTTGCGAAGGTGGGCGGCAAGATCGAAGAGACCGTTGCGGACTTCTCGCTCCTGCTTGCGCACTACTATCAGGAAGGCGAGATCGCGGAGAACCCCGAATACCATATGTTCAACATGGGCACCGGCTTCTCCGAGACGCAGGCCTATTGGTACTACTACAGCACCGATCCTGAGTTCTTCGGCCAATACAACACCAACCGCATCACGGATGAGCAGCTTGAGAGCCTTGCAAAGCAGCTCAAGAACATCCCGTATGACGACGTTGAGACCTGGGACAAGACTTGGCTCCAGTTCGAACAGCGCTGGAACGAGCTGATGCCTGACATCCCGCTGTATTCCGACGATTACCACGACTTCTTCAATGCCAAGCTCGAGAACTACAATGCTGGTTCCGTATGGGGCTGGGAGTACGAGCTGGTCTACGCGAACGTCGTCGGCCACAACGAGTAAGCACAACATGACGCTGTGCGGCGCAATGCGCCCGCGCATCGCCGCATAGCACAGAAGCACAGGAATGAGGGTGCGCGAGCAACCGCGCGCCCTCATGTGTAAGAAAGCGCGTATGTATCACCCGCTCCGCATCTAACATGATAGGGGGGATCCCCCCCACCCAACCTTTGCAAAAAAATATAGCTGACCATAGATTCCCATATTCGCGGATGCCATATTTCCATAGAGAGGAGTTGCGTCAATGTTAAACTATGTATTAAGACGTTTGCTGTACATAGTGGTTGTATTCATCGTCGCATCAATTATTATTTTCGGCATATTCAAGCTCGTTCCGGGCGACCCCGCCACGATGATGCTGGAAGGCAACAAGACCAGCATGAAGCCGGAGGAGTACCAGGCAAAATATGAGCAGGCACGGGCAAAGCTCGGCCTGGATCAGCCGATCCCGGTTCAGTACGTCAAGTGGATGTTCAACATGCTCACCGGTGATTTCGGCTATTCCACGCAGTTCCAGAAGCCCGTGAAAGAGATCATCGGCACGCCGATGAAAAACACGATCCTGCTCAACGTTGCCACGCTGATCCCGATCTTCCTGATCACGATCCCCCTCGGCATTGCGACGGCCGTGCGCAAGGGCTCGAAGTTCGACACCGGCGTGCAGATCTTCACGATCATCGGCTACAGCCTGCCCTTCTTCGTCATCGCACTGCTGTTTATCTATTTCTTTGCGGTGAAGATTGAGATCTTCCCCATCTCCGGCGCCGGCACCCCGAATTTCCAGGGCACGGCGTGGGAGGCAGTCCTGGATAAGCTCAAATATATGGCCCTGCCATGCATCGTCATCGTGTTCAGCTCGCTCGGCTCGCTGACGCGCTATGTGCGTGCGACGATGATCGAGGCGCTGCGCATGGACTGCATCAAGACCGCGCGCGCCAAGGGCCTGAAGGAAAAGGTCGTCATCTACAGCCACGCGTTCCGCAACGCGCTCATCCCGTTCATCACGGTCGTAGCCGGCTGGTTCCTCAGCATCTTCAGCGGCGCCGTGGTCATCGAGCGCACCTTCCTCTGGCGCGGCATGGGCAACACGCTTGTGACCTCCATGCAGCAGCTGGACTACATGGTTGCGATGACGCTGCTGATGTTCTACCTGGTTCTGTCCCTGGTCGGCAACCTTGTGATCGACCTGTTGTACGGCGTGGTAGACCCGCGCGTAAAGCTGTCTTGAGGAGGGTATGACGGTGGAAATAAAGAAGAAAAAAAGCTCGATCCTCGGGAAAGCCCTCCGCTTCGGCCTGTTCGGCGGCCGGGCGGTGGAGGAACTCTCCATCGCGCAGGAGGAGCAGATGCAGAGCCCCGTGCGCACCATGGTGCGCAACTTCCGGGAAAAGCCGACGTCCATGCTCGGCATGTGGATTTTCATCATCGTGCTGCTCTGCAGCTTTGTCATCCCGATTTTTGCGCCGCTGGATACCGGTTTCCAGGACCCTTCCCAGCAGAACATCCGCCCTGGCTTCTCCATGATGGCGGTGCCTGCTGCGCTTAGGAACAACGCCATGCAGATCGACGGCGGCGCGTATTTCGGCGCCGGCATCGACAAGGACGGCAACCTCTACATGTGGGGCAACCTCACCGACAAGCTCAAGGCAGTCCCCGCCGGCCTCGGCAAGGTCAAGCAGGTTTCCTGCGGCCTTGACCACATCATCGTGCAGACGGAGGATGGGCGCATCGTCTCCTGGGGCTATGACCGCCTGAAGGTGTGCGACGTGCCGAGGGACGTGGAAAACGCGAACATCCAGCAGATTTTTGCAGGGTATCAGTATTCCGCCGCGGTGGACGACGCAGGCAACATCTACACCTGGGGCAACGAGAATGTCATCAGCGCAACGCTGCGCAACGTGCGCGGGAACACCAAGAAGGTCGTGCTCAACCCGAACACGGGCTTTGTGCTCACGCTCGACAACCGCGTGGAGTGCCTTGCGACGATCGACCTCGAATCGCGCAACATCCCCGAAGAGATCCAGGGCAGGGTCGTGGACATTGCCACGACCGACAACTCCGCCGCGGCGGTCCTGGATGACAACACCGTTGTGGTGTGGGGCAACCCGACCTATGACGTGAAGGAAATCCCGGAGGAAGTCCAGGGCCATGCCGTGGAGATCGAAGGCGGCCGCGGCCATTATACCGCACGGCTTGACGACGGAACCGTCCGCTCCTGGGGCTGGGATCTCTATGGCCAGGCGGAATATCCGAAGGACGCTGCAAACATCGTCTCTATCAGCAGCGATTATTATCAAAACTACGCGATCGACGCGAACGGCAAAGTCTACACTTGGGGCCTCAAGGGCTACCTGATGGGTTCCGACCAGTATGGCCGCGACGTGGCGACGCGCCTTGCGACCGGCGGCCGCGTGACGCTGACCATCGGCATGGTCTCCGTCATCATCGCAGGCATTATCGGCCTGCTGCTCGGCGGCGTTTCGGGTTACTTCGGCGGCAAGGTTGACATGCTCGTCATGCGCTTGGGCGAGGTCATCAACGCGATCCCGTTCATCCCGCTCGCGCTCGTGCTTTCCGCGCTGCTCGCCGGCAAGATGAGCACGACCGGCCGCATGCTGATGATGATGGTCATCCTCGGCATCCTGAGCTGGCCGGGCATCGCGCGCCTGGTCCGCGGCCAGATTCTCGCGGAGCGCGAGAAGGAGTTCGTCACCGCAGCAAAGGCGCTCGGCGTCACAGAGGTGAAGATCATCTTCAAGCACATCATGCCAAACGTGATCACCGTGGCGCTCGTAAGCCTCACGTTGAGCTTTGCAAGCAGCATGCTGCAGGAGTCTTCCCTCTCCTATCTGGGCTTTGGCATCACCGAGCCGGACGCGACCTGGGGCAACATGCTCTTTGCCTGCAACAGCTCCACCGTCATGCAGAACTATTGGTGGCGCTGGGCGTTCCCCGCGATCGCGCTGAGCATTACCACGATCGGCATCAACATGGCCGGCGACGGCTTGCGCGACGCCATCGACCCAAAATCCAACGACAGATAGGAGGGATACAGACATGGCATTGCTTGAACTACGCGATCTGCATACATACTTTACGACCCGCCGCGGCATCGTGAAAGCCGTGAACGGCGTATCCTATTCTGTGGATGCCGGCAAGACGCTCGGCGTTGTGGGCGAATCGGGGAGCGGAAAGTCCGTTTCCGCGATGAGCATCCTGCAGCTGCTGGACGGCAACGGCTACATCGAAAGCGGCGAGATCTTCTTCAAAGGGCAGGACCTCACAAAGTTCACCCGCGAGCAGATGTACAAGGTGCGCGGAAACGAGATTTCCGTCATCTTCCAGGAGCCAATGACGAGCTTGAACCCCGTGTTCACGGTGAGCCAGCAGATCAGCGAATCCTTCATCATACACCAGGGAATGAGCAAGCGGGATGCGGCCAAGGAATCCATTGAGATGCTCAAATCCGTCAAGATCCCGAACCCGGAGGACGTCGCCAAGCAGTATCCGCACCAGCTTTCCGGCGGCATGCGCCAGCGCGTGATGATCGCCATGGCGCTCGCCTGCAAGCCGAACCTGCTCATTGCGGACGAACCGACCACCGCGCTTGACGTTACCATCCAGGCGCAGATCCTGCGGCTGATGAACGACCTCAAGGCGGAGAAGGGCACGAGCATCCTGTTCATCACGCACGATCTCGGCGTAATCAACCAAATGGCGGACGACGTTGCCGTTATGTACTGCGGGCAGGTCGTGGAAATGGCCCCCGTCCGGACCATCTTCGGCAAGAACGAGTTCTCCCATCCCTATACCGAGGGCTTGATGACCTCGATCCCCCGGCTGGACACCCCTGCGGATCAGCGGCTTGATGCGATCCCGGGCGCGGTGCCGCACCCGCTCGATCTGCCGAAGGGATGCAAATTTGCTCCGCGCTGCAAATATGCTACTGAGCGCTGCCAGGAGGAAGAGCCTCCCATGCTGGAGGTTTCGCCGGTGCAGCATATCAGATGTTTCTACCCGGTAAAGGAGGAGCGTCATGAACGATAACAAAAAGGTTTTGATCCGCATCCAAAACCTGAAGCAATACTTCCCGCTCAAGAAGAAGGGCCTTTATGTAAAGGCGAATGACGGTATTTCGCTCGACATTTACGAGGGCGAAACCTTTGGCCTCGTCGGTGAATCCGGCTGCGGAAAATCCACGCTGGGCCGCGTGATCCTGCAGCTTTACCGGCAGACCGACGGACGTACCATGTATTACGGCCGCAAGCTCGATTCGATGGTGCCTCAGTACGTGCAGGACACCGTTTCAAACGCGGAGCATCTGCGCGCGCATATCAAGGAGCTTACGGCCAAGCGGGACGCCGCCGCCGAAAAATACGACGCTGTTAAGGCCCGCCAGGATGCGCTGCCAGAGGAGAAGAAAGGCGAGCTCAACGAGGAAACCTTTGCCGCGATGAACGAGCGCGAGCACGCTGAAAAGGCGCTCAAGGAGGCCTTCCTGGGCCTCACGGAGCTGATCGGCGGCTTCTATGCGGTGGAGGATCTGAGCGAGTTTAAACGCGATTACCTCGCGGCTTATTCCATCGCGCAGGAGATCGTGAAGATCGACGAAGCGGTTTCCGAGCTCGAGATGAACGAGCGGGATCTTGCCGGGCAGATCGAGGACGCGCAAAAAGAAGGGAAGAATACGAGTTCCCTCGAAGCGAAGAAGGCGCGCATCGACGCGAAGCTCGCGGAAAATGCGTCACACCGGGCATCCCGCCAGCAGGCGCTGGACCAGGCGCACGCCGTGCTGGATCAGCTCCGCGCGCGCTATGCGGACGACCCGGAGTTCCAGAAATATGAAGCCTTCCGCGATGACGGCATCAACCTTTCGCGCTTGTCGTATTCGGAGATCCGCCACCTGCGCAAGGACTTGCAGCTGATCTTCCAGGATCCATATTCCTCCCTGAACGCGAGGATGACCGTGGGCCAGATCATCGGCGAGGGCCTCTTGGCGCACAACATGTTCAAGAGCAACAACGAGCGGATGCAGAAATACGTGATGCAGACGATGGAGGATTGTGGTCTTGCGCCTTATATGATCCACCGCTATCCGCACCAGTTCTCAGGCGGCCAGCGTCAGCGCATCGGCATCGCACGTTCGCTGGCGGTAAAGCCCAAGTTCGTTGTCTGCGATGAGGCGGTTTCCGCGCTGGATGTTTCCATCCAGTCGCAGATCATCAACCTGCTCCAGGATCTCAAGGAGAAGGAAAACCTCACATACATGTTCATTTCGCACGATCTTTCGGTCGTCAAATACATCAGCGACCGTATCGGCGTCATGTACCTGGGCAACATCGTGGAGCTTGCGGACAAGAAGGAGATCTTCGAGAACCCGCGTCACCCCTACACGGAGGCGCTGCTCTCCGCGATCCCCACGACGGATGTGGATCAGAAAAAGGAACTGGTGCTGCTTGAAGGCGACATCCCGAGCCCCATCAACCCGCCCAAGGGCTGCAAGTTCCACACCAGGTGCCGCTATTGCACGGAGATCTGCACCGCTGTAACGCCGGAACCGCAGGAGGTTTCTCCGGGCCATTTCGTGGCGTGCCACCATATGCTCAGCGAAAAGCAGTGAGTTTTTCCGAAAGGCTCGAAGGTAAGGAATGATTTTTCGCAGGATGAAAAGCCTGAAGGAGATCGGGCAGATTGAAAAGCAGTTCAAGGACGACATGGAAAAGACGGAGCTTGAGAAGGGCGATAAGCCCGCCATGCTCCTCGCGGCGCTCCTTGTGCTTGTGCCGGCCACGCTGATCGTCATCGCGGTGCTGGTTCTGGTTCCGATGCTCTTTTTCCGCCTGCTTTAAGGCGGCGGGGCGGGCCCGTTTTACAAAACCAAATACTGCTATGCAGGAGGCCGCCCGGCGGATGCCGGGCGGCCGTAGCGTGTTGAAAAAGTCTTTCCGGGATTGTCAAGGGCCTCAGCCTTGTGCGGTGCGTCAGATCATGTTTCCGGGGAACTTCGGGATGCCATCGAAGCCCTTCTGAAGATCTGCATCGCTGGGGATATAATCCGTCATCTCGCCGTCATGGTATTTCTGGTAAGCCACCATGTCGAAATAGCCGGTGCCGGTCAGACCGAAGAGGATCGTCTTTTCCTCGCCGGTTTCCTTGCATTTGAGCGCCTCGTCAATCGCGACGCGGATGGCGTGGCTGCTTTCCGGCGCGGGCAGGATGCCTTCCACGCGGGCAAATTCTTCCGCTGCGGCGAACACGCTCGTCTGCTCCACGGAGACCGCTTCCATGAGGCCGTCAGCGTAAAGCTGGGAAAGAACGCTGCTCATGCCATGGTACCTGAGGCCGCCCGCATGGTTCGGGGAGGGGATGAACCCGGAGCCGAGCGTATACATCTTCGCCAGCGGGCAGACCATGCCCGTGTCGCAGAAATCGTAAACGTATTTGCCGCGCGTGAGGCTCGGGCAGGAGGCGGGTTCGACCGCAATGAAGCGGTAATCTTGTTCGCCGCGCAGCTTTTCGCCCATGAACGGGGCAATCAGGCCGCCCAGGTTGGAGCCGCCGCCCGCGCAGCCGATGATGATGTCCGGCTTCACGCCATATTTGTCAAGCGCTGCCTTGCTCTCAAGGCCGATGATGGACTGGTGCAGCAGCACCTGGGAGAGCACGCTGCCGAGCACGTAACGGTAGCCTTCCGAGCCGACGGCCACCTCGACTGCCTCAGAGATCGCGCAGCCCAAGCTGCCCGTCGTGCCGGGATGCTCTGCAAGGATTTTGCGGCCAACCTCGGTCGTCATGGAGGGAGATGGGGTCACGTTTGCGCCATAGGTGCGCATGACTTCACGGCGGAACGGCTTCTGCTCATAGGAAACCTTGACCATGAACACCTTGCAGTCGAGCCCAAGGTATGCGCAGGCCATGGAAAGCGCGGTGCCCCACTGGCCGGCGCCGGTCTCCGTCGTCACGCCCTTGAGGCCCTGCTTTTTTGCATAGTATGCCTGGGCGATGGCGGAGTTCAGTTTATGGCTGCCGCTGGTGTTGTTGCCCTCAAACTTGTAATATATTTTCGCGGGCGTGCCGAGGTGCTTCTCCAGGCAATAGGCGCGCACGAGCGGGGCGGGGCGGTACATCTTGTAGAAATCGCGGATTTCGGCCGGGATGTCAATGTAGGCGTTGGTGTTGTCCAGCTCCTGCTGCACGAGTTCATCGCAGAACACGTGGCCGAGCTCCTCCGCCGTCATGGGCTGGAGGGTAGCGGGATTGAGCAGCGGTGCGGGCTTGTTCTTCATGTCCGCCCGCACGTTGTACCATTGCTTGGGCAGTTCGGCTTCGCTCAGGTAGATCTTGTAGGGGATGTTGTTGTCCTTCATGGTTTGCACTCCTTTCAGTTTGCGGCCAGCGGCCGTTTGCGGGGCTTTCCCGCGGGGTTGCCGGGACAGGAGAGCAACAAAAAAGCCCTCGTCCCCAACTGCTTTTGCAGGGACAAGAGCCATTCAAACTCCTGCGGTGCCACCCGGCTTGGCGCAATGCGCCCTCTCTGTGCATACTGTCATATGCCGGCGCTTGATAACGGAGCGCCTACTCCGGCTCGCCTACTCTTTGTGCGTTCAGCTCGCCCTCAGGAGCCCATTCGTCCCGGTTCTCCATGCCGCGATCCCACCGCCCGCGGCTCTCTGCAAAGGAGGGTTCCGAAAGTACTTGCTCTCCCTCAACGGTTTTATTGTTTGTCAGTATACGCGCGAAACACCGGCCTGTCAAGCCCTTTTTTTGAAAATTTTTGCCACAATATATTATTTTGGCTCCCGATGTATCGCCATATATTTTATAATTATGCTAGAATATGCCGACCCGTGAAAGCGGGGATACGCGCAGGAGCGCGCGCCCCTTGATGCGGGATGCGTCCACGGTGAGCTTTTCCACAGCTGCCACCGCGTCCGCGCGGTCGTCCGGCAGGATAAAAAAGCTGCCCGCTGGGAGCGTGAATTCCGGAATATCCTCCGCAAGCGCGCCGAGGGCATATGCGCGCTCGTCCAGCAGCAGCCCGCCGACGTACACGCGCCCGCCGGAAACGGCCACCGTTTCGCCCGGAAGGGCGACAACGCGGCCCAGGTATGTGCCCTCGTCCACCGCGTCCGAGAACGCGACGACGTCCCCGCGTTCCGGGGCTTTGAAATACTTCGCCAGCCGGTCGAAGAGGATCACGTCGCCCGGCGCGATTGCGGGCGCCATGCCGGCGTCGCGCGCCTGCACACCGAAAAGCCACACTGTGAACAGCAGCGCGACCGCCACCGCAGCGCTCAGGAGCGCCCAAACCCAGGTATACAGCCGGAGCCGCCCATATTCGGCATGGTTGCGTTCCGTGCGGCGCAGGCCGGTTTCCGGCACATTCTCTGTGGTTTTCATAAAGCCGCTCTCCCCCTTGCCGCCGCGTTTAAAACTCCCGTGCCTGCTCGAGTGGCCAGATCACGCTGCGCACGCGGCCCACCACGCGGGAATATGGGATGGGACCGACGAGCGCGCTACGGCTGTCGCTTGAATCGTTGCGGTTATCGCCCATTACGAACACGCAATCCTCCGGGACGGTGATCTCCGCCATATCGCCCCAGATGATATTCTCCCAATAGGCGGATTCGTCCAGCTTTTCACCGTTGAGGTAGACTTCGCCGCCTGTGATGGCGATCCGATCTCCAGCGACGCCGATTACACGCTTGACGCACGTGGAGGTGTGGTTCGGATAATAGCAGATGATGATTTCCCCGCGCTGCGGGCGCGTGAACCAATAGCTCACCTTTTCCACGAACATGCGCTCGCCGTCGAGCAGCGTATCGTACATCGAGTCGCCGGAAACGCGCACAGGTTCAAACAGGAACAGCCGCACGGCGAACGCCGCGATGAGCACGATCACAAGCCAGATCGCAAAGTCCTGGTCGGACGCTTTTTTAAACGCATCGTCTTTCGCATGGAAGGCCTCCGCGTTTTTGCGCAGGCGCGCGAGCTGCTTTTTATCGATCTTCCTGCCCATTTGGCTTTCCCGTCCCTTCCGTCAGGTTTTTACGCGCGCGGCGTTCGAACTCGCCGCGGTCGAGCATCACGACGCGGCCACACTGCACGCATTTGAGCTTCACGTCCGCTCCTGTGCGCGTTACGATCCACTCGTTTGCGCCGCAGGCGTGCGGTTTTTTCATAACGATATGGTCGCCCAAGTCAAACCGTTCGATCATGCCTCTTTCCCCTCCGTCTGCGCCAACTGTACGCGCGTGCGCGGCAGGGCGATCCCTTCGCGCACAAAGCGCGCAGCGATGCGCCGGGTCAGCTCCCGCTGCACAGCCCAGTGCTCCAAAGGTTTGACGCGCTGCACCACGCGCAGCACCATTTCGCCGCTGGAAAGCTGCACCGCGCCCACCACGTCCGGCTGTTCCACAGCAACGTCCCCAAGCTCCGTATAGTAAGCCTCTGCCTCCGCGCGCATGAGCGCGAGCGCGCGCTCCGCATCCGCCTCATATGCTACCGGGAATTCCACGACAGCAAGCGAATCCGTCCTCGAATAGTTGGTCAAAACCGAGATGCTACCGTTGGGGATCACGCTTACCTCGCCGCCATAGCCGCGCACAGTGGTGGTGCGAAGCGTCACTGCCTCGACCGTGCCTGTTACGCCCGCAGCGCTCACGTAATCGCCCACAGCGAGCTGATCCTCAAAGAGCAGCATCAGCCCGGCGGTCACATCCTTGATGACACTCTGCGCGCCGATGCCAACGGCAAGGCTGCCGATGCCCGCCGCGGCGAGCATGGAGTTCATCGCTCCGGCATAGCCGAGCTCACCCACAGCGATCGCAATCGCGATGAAATATGCGACATATTTTACAACGCTCGTGAGCAGCGTGACTGCCGTGGTGAGCCTGCGTGCCTTCATCTCTTCAAGGTCGCGCGCGCGCCGTGCCACGATGGAACGCGCCGTCCGGCCGACAAGCGCGACGATCAGCCGCGCCAGGGCGAACGTGATCACGACGTCGAGCACCGTGGAGACAAAGGCAAGCCCATTTTCCGCGAGCAGGTCGTCGAACTGCTTGATAAAAAGTGAAACCGGCATGCGGTTCTCCTTTCCCATTCCGTTCAGGGTTTCATTATAGCATGTCCAATGGCTTTTGTGGAGCGCATGCGGGCAAAGGCGGCGAAAATTCATCCTCCGTTCAATTTTTGGGAAGATATGGGCGCGGTAAATTCAGGCGGGGTTCGGATACGGCAATCCTCCGTCGGCGGCTGCTTTACAAGGTGGTTTCCTGATACGGCAATCCTCCGGCGCGCTTACGCGCTGTCACCTCCTTTCAAAAAGGAGGCTTTTGGGAGTGGTGAACCCCAATGGGTTTCCGCATTCGGACAGCGCACGAGAGCGCATAGACCAAAAGGCTCCCTCCTTGAGGGAGCTGCCGCCGCAAGGCGGCTGAGGGAGTTGGAGACTCGGCTTCCTCGCAGCTTCCGTCTCGTCAGCGGTAAGCCAACGCAAACTCCCTCCGGCAGCGGCTCACGCCGCTGTTGGAATACGGCAATCCCCTGTCAGCGCTTGCGCACTGCCACCCCCTTTCAAAAAG
>UREK01000030.1 GCA_900546845.1 uncultured Eubacteriales bacterium | reverse complement strand
CGCTGCTCGCGATCAAAAGTCAAGGGCCGCGGCCCTTGACAATCCCGGAGAGACTTTTTCGACAAGTTCGACGGCCGGAGGATTCCCTCCGGCCGTTTCTAATTCATAAATTGCGTACGCTTATGCCCGGGAGGAAGCCTCCGTAGGCGCCGTCCCAACTGGAACCAAGCCCTCCGGCACAGCCTCGCCCGCCTGCAGAGCAGGCCCTGTGCCGATGGCGATCTCCGCCGGGTTTCCCTTGTATTTATCCGTATACAGCAGTGTGCTTTCCGCCAACTCCCCGTTTACGTATTTATCCAAATACGCTTCGGCTACATAGCCTTCCCGCTGCACGATCTTCTCCTTCTGATAGCCCGTTGGGATCGACACATCCTGGGCATAGACCGTCTCGCTCTCGCGTGAGGTAACTTCGATGATCTCGCTGCGGGATTTATAGGTTACGCCTTCGGGCAGCGGTTCGCCGTATACATAGACCGTGATCTGATAGCGGCTGCTGCGCCCTTCCACATTCTTTACCTCGGCAAAGATAAACAGCGGGGATTCCGTGTTGTTGCGGAACACGAAGTCGATTCCGCGGGTATCCACCGTCGCATCCAGGCCAACGTCCACATAGTCGGATGGGATCGTGTGCGCGCGGCGGTCAACGATCATAATGCCCGCGCCTTCGTCCATGCTCGCGCCCGCGCACAGCAGTGCGTTGTAAAGCGTCGTGCTCGGCTGGCAGATACCGCCGCCGGCCTGCACGGTATATTCCTTGCCGCCGCTGATGCCGTTTGCGCCCTTCCACCCCAGCTCGTAGGTGCGGGGGCCAACGATCGCATTGAAGCTCCATTCCTCGCCCGGCTCGATACGGTTTCCGTTGATGATGTCCGCAGCTTTTCGGATGTTATAGAGGCGGTTCTGTTTTGTCTCGTCATCCCGCGCCGCAGAGAAGGTGGTCGTATATTCGGAGATATACTGCGTGTGTGCCCTTACGTCCTCGATTGTCGCCGTCGGCAGTACCGCGTTCACCACGGGTTCGATCGTCGTCTCAAACTCGCCGGTGCGCAGCGCATATTCGATGAGGTCCGCTGTCGCCTCATCGTTGAGGGCACGGCCTTCCTCGCCTGCGATGTAGTTGAAGCGTTCCTCGCTCGCCCAATCGGTAATGGGCTCGGCATAAGGCTGCGTGGCCTCCGTGTTGATGGAAGGGGCAAGCTGCGCAAGCGCGGCGAGGATTGCCTCCCTATCCCAAGTGTATTCCGCGTCAAACTCGCCCGCGCCGGCGGCAAGTACATCCTGCACCTCGTCGTCCTCGCCGCGGCCATAGGCAAGGCCCTGGACAAAGGTTTCGGTCAGGTCATAGCCCATGCCGAGATCGCCTGCGCTGAATGTCCAGCGCTCGCCCGCGAGCGCCACGGTGACGGCGACCTTTTCGAGCTTCTTCTCCGCCGCATATTTCACAAGCCCGGTCGCTTCCTCGGGCGTCATGCCGCTCACATCCACGCCGATCAGCTTCACGCCGTCGCGGAACGTCTGCTTCGTGCTCATGATTGCGTCGATGTCCGCCGGGATGTTGGCCTCGTTTTCCCGCGTTGCGATCCATATCACGCCGATGATGCAGGCAAGGCAGGCTGCCGCGCCCAGAAGCATATGCAGCATGTGTTTGCGCTTCTGCGCCTTTTTTTTCTTGCTGTGGCTGGTTGCCGCGCCGCCGTTCTTCTTTGCGTTTGGGGCGGCGCCTCCCGTTTTTGCGGCGGTATGCGCCGTTTTGGGTGCGCTTGCAGCGCGTTTTTGTGCCTGTGCCTGCGGCTTGGCCGCATGGCTCGTGCCGCTTCCCTTCCGGGGTGCGGCCGCGGCACCGCGCGTCCCGGTGCTCATAGCCCCCGCGCGGGCTGTGCTCTCTTTCGCGGCATGCACCGGCGCTTTTGCGCGCGCTGAGCCTGCGGAAGCGTTTGCCTCCATCCGTTTTTTCATATAGTTTGGGAGCTGCGGTCCCGGATCGTAGGTATAGTTTGCCATTTCTTCCTCTGTCGCGCCCTGCGGCGCACGGTATTCGCATGTTCAGCAAAGCCTTATGGTTGCAGTCCAAGCAGGCTTTTGCACAATATTTCAATTTATTTTACTACGAAATGGCAACGCAGTGCAAGCCTTGCTAAAAATGTTCAGAATTTGTCAAACCACAGGCTGTAGGGTTTTCAATAAAGCAATGAGAACCCGGTCCGCGTGGGCCAGGTTCAGGCTGTCGCTAAAGTGGCAGATGCCACTTTAGCGAGAATTCACGTCGCGCTTGCGCCGATGACGCGGCCAGCGCTCCGTGTAAAGAAAGCCTTGCGGCGCAAGGCTTTTCGCTCGCACCGCACAGGTCGCTGCTCGCGATCAAAAGTCAAGGGCTGCGGCCCTTGACAATCCCGGAGAGACTTTTTCGGCAACCGAGAACCCGGCCCGCGTGGGCCAGGTTCTCGGTTGTTCCGAAACACCGGATTATTTTGACATTGCGCCGGTGTGATCCTTGAGCACCACGTCATGCGCGCCGCCTTCCACGATGCTGACGGAGGAGACGAGCGTAAGCCGCGCCTTCTCGCGCAGTTCCGGGATGGAGAGCACGCCGCAGTTGCACATCGTGGAGCGCACCTTGGAAAGCGTCAGGGAAACGTTGTCCCGTAGGCTCCCGGCATAGGGCACATAGGAATCCACGCCCTCTTCAAAGGAGAGCTTCGCCGCGCCACCCATGTCATAGCGCTGCCAGTTGCGCGCGCGGGCGGAGCCTTCGCCCCAGTACTCCTTCATATAGTTGCCGTTGATGAGCACGCGGCTCGTCGGGCTTTCGTCAAAGCGGGCAAAATAGCGGCCGAGCATGCAGAAATCCGCGCCCATGGCAAGGGCGAGCGTAATGTGGTAGTCCTGCACGATGCCGCCGTCCGAGCAGATCGGGACATAGACGCCCGTCTCTTCAAAATATTCATCCCGCGCCTTGGCGACCTCGATCACCGCCGTGGCCTGGCCGCGGCCGATGCCTTTTGTCTCGCGCGTAATGCAGATGGAGCCGCCGCCGATGCCGACCTTCACAAAGTCTGCGCCCGCGTCCGCGAGGAAGCGGAAGCCATCCCGATCCACGACGTTGCCCGCGCCGATCTTCACCGCATCGCCGTAGCGCTCCCGCACCCAGGCGAGTGTGCGCTTCTGCCATTCGGTAAAGCCCTCGGAGGAATCGATGCACAGCACATCCACGCCCGCGTCCACGAGCGCGGGGATGCGCGTCTCATAATCGCGCGTATTCACGCCCGCGCCGACGACGTAGCGCTTATGCGCATCGAGCAGTTCATCCGGGTTGCCTTTGTGGATGTCGTAATCCTTGCGGAACACGAACGCCACCAGGCGGCCGTTTTTGTCCAGGATGGGCAGCGCGTTGAGCTTGTGATCCCAGATGATGTCGTTCGCTTCCTTGAGGCTCGTGCCTTCCGGTGCGAAGATTGTCTTTTCCACCGGGGTCATGAATTCGGAAACCCGCGTCGCCTTATCCATGCGGCTCACGCGGTAATCCCGGCTCGTGACGATGCCGAGGAACTTGCCGGTGCCCGTGCCGTCGTCCGTGACGGCCATGGTGGAATGCCCGAGGCGTTCCTTGAGTTCAAGCACGTCCGCAAGCGTCTGATCCGGCCGGATGTTGGAATCGCTCACGACGAAACCCGCCTTGTAGTTCTTCGCGCGGCGCACCATTTCCGCCTGGCGCTCAACGGTCTGAGAGCCATAAATAAACGCAACGCCGCCCTCCTTGGCGAGCGCAATGGCCATCTTGTCATCCGAAACGGACTGCATCACCGCCGAGACGAGCGGGATGTTCATCTCGATAGCGCTCCT
Organism: uncultured Eubacteriales bacterium; assembly: GCA_900546845.1. Lineage (GTDB taxonomy): Bacteria > Bacillota > Clostridia > Christensenellales > CAG-138 > UBA1685. The sequence continues at coordinate 18,838 of UREK01000030.1, read as the reverse complement.
CTCCCCCTTTTTGAAGCGCACGACCGGCGTTTTGAGCGTAACGTTCGCCGGAATACAGTCCGCAGAGGAATAGCCGGGGACCAAAAGATACTCGCTGAAGGTATGCGAAGGTTCCTCGTAAAAATAAGCCATGATCTCTCCTCCTGTTATGAATCCTTCTTTGCCGGGTTTTGCAGCGCCGCAGCGCGCACGGTGTTCTTCATCAGCATGGCGATGGTCATCACGCCGACGCCGCCGGGCACGGGCGTAATGTGGGAAGCCTTCTTTTCGACGGCCTCGAAGTCCACGTCCCCGAGGAGCTTTTTATCCGCGCCCCGGTTCACGCCGACGTCGATCACCACGGCGCCTTCCTTGACCATATCCGCCGTGATGAAGCGCGGCCTCCCGACCGCCGCGATGAGGATATCCGCCGTGCGGGTCACGGCCGCGAGCTCCTTCGTTTTGGAATGGCAGACCGTTACCGTGCCGTCCGCCTGCAAAAGCAGCATTGCCATGGGCTTGCCCACGATGTTGCTGCGGCCGACGACGACGCACTGCTTGCCCGCGATTGGGACGCCCGCATATTGGAGCATTTCCATCACGCCCGCGGGCGTGCATGGCATGAGGTCGCGCTTCGCGTCCGCCGAGATGCGGCAGGTGAACCCATCCACGTCCTTTTCCGGCGCGACCGCGCGCACGATGGTCTGCTCGTCAAGGTGCGCGGGCAGCGGGAGCTGGCAAAGAACGCCGTGCACATTCGCATCCGCGTTGAGCTTTCCGATGAGCGCAAGCAGCTCCGTCTCGTCCGTTTCCGCGGGCAGGGTAAATTCCAGCGAGCGCATGCCAAGCTCCGCGCACTTCTCCTTCTTTTTGCGCACATAGACCTGCGACGCGGGGTCATCCCCCACGAGGATGACCGCAAGGCAGGGCGTAACGCCCCGCGCGGCCAGCGCCGCAACGTCCTCCTTCACCTGCGCAAGCACATGTTCGGCCACTTCTTTTCCTCTGATGATGGTCGCCATACTGTTTGCACCGCCTTTCTCGGTTAAATTTTAAAGTAGTCCGCCGCCGATGCGAAGATCTGCATATCATAGCGGCCTTCCACGTTTTTATACAATCCTGCCCCGATGCGCTCGGAATGGCCCATTTTGCCGAGCACGCGGCCGTCCGGCGAGGTCAGGCCCTCCACGGCCCAAGCGGAGCCGTTGGGGTTAAACTGCACCTGCATCGTGGGCTTGCCAGAAAGATCGACGTACTGCGTAGCGATCTGCCCGTTTTCCGCGAGCGCGCAAAGCTGCGCCTCGCTGCAAAGGATACGCCCCTCGCCGTGGGAGACCGGCACGGAATACACCTCGTCCGGCTGGGTGCGCATCAGCCAGGGCGACCGGTTGGAGCACACGCGCGTGCGCACGATCTTGGATTGGTGCCTGCCGATGACGTTATAGGTCAGCGTCGGACTCTGCGCATCCGCGTCCCGGATTTCGCCATAGGGGATGAGCCCAAGTTTGATGAGCGCCTGGAAGCCGTTGCACACGCCGCACATAAGGCCGTCCCGGTTCTTGAGCAGTTCGTCCACGCTTTCGCGGATGCGCGGGCTGCGGAAGAATGCGGTGATAAACTTGCCGGAGCCGTCCGGCTCGTCACCGCCGGAAAAACCGCCGGGGAGGAAGATGATCTCCGCTTGCTGCGCGCGGCGCGTAAATTCGAGCGCCGCCCCCGCAACATCGCTTGCGGTCAGGTTGCGCAGGACGAGCACATCCGCCGCGATGCCGGCGCGCTCGAAAGCGCGCGCGGTGTCATATTCGCAGTTGGTGCCGGGGAATACGGGGATGAGAGCGCGCGCCGCCGCCTTGCGCAGGCGCGGCGTGCCCCAGCGCTGCGCGGCAAAGCGCGGCGCGGGAAGGGTGGCAGGCTCCTCCATCGGGATGTTGCACGCGAACACGCTTTCGAGTTTGCCTTCATACGCATCCTCGAGCGTGCAGAGGGCAACCGTTTCGCCACCGAAACGCAGCGCCCGCTCCGCTGAAACGCGGCCGAGCAGCATGCTCTCCGGGAGCGTCCCTTCCGCTGCTTCCACGAGGAAGCAGGCCGGGTGCTTCCGGAACAGCGCCTCCGCCGAAACGCCCTCTGCAAAATCAAATCCAAAGCCGTTGCCAAGGCACATTTTCAGCACGGCCTCCGCCGCGCCGCCCTGGCCGCATACGTAAGCGCTCACAGCCTTGCCTTCCCGGATGAGCTGCTCCACTGTGCTGAGGCACGCGCGGAGGCTCTCAGGCACAAGCATGCCGTCCGCGTCAACCTCCGCCGCGATGCGGTACACCGGCGCGCCTGCCTGCTTGAACTCCGGCGAAATAACGTTCTTCACTTCGCCGGTGGAAATCGCAAAGGAAACGAGCGTGGGCGGCACGTCGATGTCGTTAAAGGAGCCGCTCATGGAATCCTTGCCGCCGATCGCGCCGATGCCGAGATCCAGCTGCGCCGCGAACGCGCCGAGGAGCGCCGCTGTGGGCTTGCCCCAGCGTTCCGGCTTGCCGCCCAGCTTCTCAAAATATTCCTGGAACGTCAAGTAGCAGTTGGCGAGCGGCGCGCCCGCCGCCACCACCTTTGCGACGGACTGCGCAACAGCGGTATACGCCCCGCAGTATGGGTCGCGTTCGCTCTCAAACGGGTCGAACCCCCACGCCATCACGGAGCAGGTGCTTGTATCCCCTTTGTGCACGGGGATCTTCGCGGCCATCGCCTGCGCGGGCGTGCGCTGGCGTTTCCCGCCGAAGGGCATGAGCACGCTGCCCGCGCCGATCGTGGAATCAAACCGCTCCGCGAGGCCGCGCTTGGAGCAGATGTTGAGGTCCCCCGCCAGGGCGAGGTAGGTTTCCGCAAAACCGCCCGCCTTGCGCGCTTCCGGCGCTTTCGGGGCGGCGACACGCACCTTCGCCTCCTTGGGCGCGCCGTTGGTGTCGAGGAACGCGCGGGAAAGATCCACGATGCGCTTGCCCTTCCAGTCCATGGTCATGCGTCCGTCGTCCGTGACAGTTGCCACGATAGTGGCCTCCAGGTTTTCCTCCGCCGCGAGGGCGCGGAACCGAGCCGCATCTACCGCCGCCACGACCACCGCCATGCGCTCCTGGGATTCGCTGATGGCAAGCTCCGTGCCGTCCAGGCCTTCGTATTTCTTGGGCACCGCGTCCAAATTGATGCGGAGACTTTCCGCGAGCTCGCCCACAGCGACGCTTACGCCGCCCGCGCCGAAATCGTTGCAGCGCTTGATGAGCAGCGCTGCCTCCGGGTTGCGGAACAGGCGTTGGAGCTTGCGCTCCTCGGGCGCGTTGCCCTTTTGCACCTCCGCGCCGCAGGTTTCGATGGAGCTCGTGTCATGCGATTTGGAGGAACCCGTTGCGCCGCCGCAGCCGTCGCGCCCGGTGCGCCCGCCCAGGAGGATCACCACGTCGCCCGGGGCTGGCGTTTCGCGCCGCACGTTCCTTTCCGGGACCGCGCCGACCACCGCGCCGATCTCCATGCGCTTCGCGGCGTAGCCTGGGTGGTAAAGCTCGTCCACAAGGCCCGTCGCAAGGCCGATCTGGTTGCCGTAGGAGCTGTAGCCCGCCGCGGCTGTCGTCACGAGCTTGCGCTGCGGGAGCTTGCCCGGCAGCGTCTCGGAAACGGGGCGCAGGGGGTCGGCCGCGCCCGTGAGGCGCATGGCCTGATAAACGTAGGCCCGGCCGGAAAGCGGGTCGCGGATCGCGCCGCCGATGCAGGTAGCCGCGCCGCCGAACGGCTCGATCTCCGTCGGGTGGTTATGGGTTTCGTTCTTGAAGAGCAGCAGCCAGGGTTCGGTTCCGGCGTCCGTTTCCACGTCGATCTTCACCGTGCAGGCGTTGATCTCGTCGGATTCATCCAGCCGCTGAAGCTGGCCGGTCTTTTTTAAATATTTCGCCGCGCGCGTCGCCATATCCATCAGGGTCACGGGCTTATTGGCGCCCATTTCCGCGCGGATTGCCTCATAGCGCGCATAGGTCTCTGCAGCGCGCGGATGGTCGAAGGCAATATCCGTGAGCCGCGTGCCAAAGGTCGTGTGCCGGCAGTGATCAGACCAGTAGGTATCGAGCACACGCACCTCGGTGATGGTTGGGTCGCGGCGCTCGGACTGGAAATAGCGCTGGCAGCAGAAGAGGTCGTCAAGATCCATCGCAAGCCCAAGGCGCTTGTGCAGCGCGAGAAGGCCGTCCCTGCCGAGCGCCGTGAAGCCTGAGAGCGTCTCCACGCCGTCCGGCGCTTCGAGCTCCGCCCGAAGCGTTTCCACGGGCGTGAGCGAAGCCTCCCGGCTTTCCACCGGGTTGATGACATATTGCTTCACGGCGGCAAGCGCAGCTTCGTCCACCGCGCCAAAGAGCATATATACCTTAGCCGCGCGCACGAGCGGGCGCTCCCCCTGGGAGATAAGCTGGATGCACTGGCTGGCGGAATCCGCCCGTTGATCGAACTGGCCGGGCAGGGATTCCACCGCGAACACGGCAGCAGTCCCTTCCTCCGGCAACGCTTCATAAGCGTCGTCCACCGGCGGTTCGGAGAACACGTTCGTCACGCACTGGCGGAACAGCGCTTCGGACACGCCTTCCACATCGTAGCGGTTGAACAGCCGGAGCCCCGTGATCCCCGAAAGGCCGAGCAGCGTTTGCAGCTCGTTGAGCAATGTTCTGGCCTCGTTGGCCTGCTCGGGCTTCTTTTCCACGAAAATACGGTAAACCATGTCCGCTCCTTTACCCGGCATGCGCGGCAAGCGCGCGCGCGCCGATGTCCTTCCTGTAATACGCGCCTTCAAATGAGGCGGCCTCCGCCGCGCGGTACGCCTTTCCGACCGCCTCCGCGAGCGTCGCGCCCGTAGCCGTAACGCCAAGCACGCGCCCCCCCGCCGTCACGAGCGCGCCGGTTTCATCGCGCTTCGTGCCCGCATGGTAGACCGTCGCCTCCCGCAGCGCGGGCGTGTCCGCAAAGGAAATGGTCTTCCCGCGTTCGTATTTGCCGGGGTATCCGCCTGACGCGACAACTACGCAGCAGGCCGCGCCGCCGGAGAATTCCACTTTCGTTTCCGCAAGGCGCCCTTCCTCCACGGCCATCATCACCGTCAAAAGGTCGCTCTGCAAAAGCGGGAGGACGACCTGGGTTTCCGGATCGCCGAAGCGGCAATTGTATTCGATCACCTTCGGGCCGTCCGGCGTGAGCATCAGCCCGAAATACAGGCATCCGCGGAACGGCCTGCCCTCTGCCGCCATCGCGCGGATGGTTGGCAGGAATATCTTCTCCATGCATTCGTCCGCGATCTTTTTTGTGTAAAACGGATTGGGCGCGACCGTTCCCATGCCGCCCGTGTTCGGGCCAAGGTCGCCGTCAAGCGCCCGCTTGTGATCCATGGAAGATACCATCGGCACAAGGGTTTTCCCATCCGTGAACGCGAGCACGGAGACCTCCGGCCCGGTCAGGAATTCCTCCACTACGACACGGCTGCCGCTTGCGCCGAACTTGCGCGCGCGCATGATGGAATCGATCGCCGCCTCCGCTTCCGCATAATTCTGCGCGATAATCACGCCCTTGCCGAGCGCGAGCCCATCCGCCTTGACGACGGAAGGATAGCGCGTGCCCCTGAGGTATGCAAGCGCCGTCTCCGGATCCTCGAACACGGCGTAAGCCGCCGTGGGGATATTGTATTTATGCATCAGGTTCTTTGCGAACACCTTGCTGCTTTCGATCTCCGCTGCCTTCGCGTCCGGCCCGAAGCAGGGGACGCCGAGCGCGTGGAGCCTGTCCACCGCGCCCATCGCAAGCGGGTCGTCCGGCGCGACGACTGCAAAATCCACCGCCTGCGCCTTTGCGAATTCCACGATCCTGTCGATCTCCGTCGCGCCGACCGGCACGCACACCGCGTCCGCCGCAATGCCGCCGTTGCCCGGGAGCGCGTAGATCGTTTCCACCGCTGGATTCTTTTTGATCGCTTTGACGATGGCATGCTCCCGCCCGCCGCCACCGATGACCATAACCTTCATGCTGCGCCTCCTCGCTCTTAATGATGGAACAGCCGGAGGCCCGTGAAGGCCATGGCGATGCCGTATGCATCACACGCCTCGATGACGAGATCATCCCGCACGGAACCGCCCGGCTGCACGATGTAGCTCACACCGCTGCGCTTTGCCCGGTCGATGTTATCCGAGAACGGGAAGAACGCGTCGCTCCCAAGTGCAACGCCCGAAATCGTATCGAGATATGCGCGCTTCTCCTCTTTGGAGAAAGGCTCGGGCCGCTCGGTGAACAGGTTCTGCCAGCGGCCGTCTGCCAGGACTTCCTCCGGCTCGTCGGAAAGGTAAACGTCGATGGCATTGTCCCTGTCCGGCCGCTTGACGCCGGGCAGGAACGGAAGCGAAAGCGTCTTTTCATGCTGCCGGAGGTGCCAAAGATCGGCCTTGTTGCCCGCGATGCGCGTGCAATGGATGCGGGACTGCTGGCCCGCGCCAACGCCGATGGTCTGCCCGCTCTCCGCAAAGCACACGGAGTTGGACTGCGTATACTTGAGGGCGATGAGCGCGAGGATCAGGTCCCGCTTCGCGCTTTCCGGCAGTTCTTTCCTTTTCGTAACGATGTTTGCAAACGTCTCTTCGCCGAACGCGGCATTGTTGCGCCCCTGCTCGAACGTGACGCCGAACACCTGCTTACGCTCGATGGGCGCGGGTTCATACGCGGGGTCGATCTGCAGAATAGTATAGCTTCCCTTGCGCTTTCCCTTGAGGATCTCAAGCGCCGCGGGCTCGTAGCCGGGCGCGATCACGCCGTCGGAGACCTCGTGCTGCAGGGCGCGGGCCGTCGCCACGTCGCACACATCCGAAAGGGAGACGAAATCCCCAAAGGAGGACATCCGGTCCGCGCCGCGGGCGCGGACATAGGCCGTCGCCAGCGGGGAATCCGCAAGCCCTTCGATTTCGCCGGCAAAGTAGACCTGCCGGAGCGTCTCCGTCAGCGGCACGCCCACTGCCGCGCCCGCAGGGCTCACGTGCTTGAAGGACGCTGCCGCCGGGAGGCCAAGCGCCGCCTTCAGCTCCCGCACAAGCTGCCAGCCGTTGAGCGCGTCCAGCAGGTTGATATAGCCCGGGCGGCCGTTGAGGACGGCGATGGGCAGTTCTCCCGCTTCCATGAATATGCGCGCGGGCTTCTGGTTCGGGTTGCAGCCATATTTAAGTTCGAGTTCCTTCATGCCGTCCTCCTTATTTCTGATGCTTATTGATCACGCGCGTTTCCGCAGCGCCGGTATCCAAATCAAGATAGCGCACAAACAGGGCGATCTTGTAGCGCGCGTCCAGGTTTTCCCAAAGGAGCGCTGCGAACGCGTCCGCGTCCTCCGGGATGTAGATCTGCTCCGGCTCGCCCGTGAATGCGGGCAGCGGGTTCCCGTCCGTTTGGTAGGTGTGGATAAAATGCCCCACGCCCGGGAGCGGCTCCGCATATTCAAACGTCTGGCGCAGGCAGGCGCTGCCCGCCGCGTCCGCGCTTTTGAGGATGGAAAGCTTGTAAGCGCAGCCACCCTCCGTGCGCGTCAGCATGCCGCTGATGCGGGCCGTGAAGTTCGGCGCGTCCGGCTCAAAGCAGCGCGTGCGCAGCGCCGCCTCAAAGGTTTTGCCCGCCGCAAGGAAGTCGTAAACGGTGTCCGTCTGGTCTCCGTTTGTCACGATGGTGTTCTCCCCAAACACGCGCACGGGCGCGTAAATGATGAGGCTCGGATCCTCCACCTTCGCCAGGTCGAAAGGATGGATGACGAGCTCCTCCCCCTTTTCGACGAACACGCGGTTCTGGCTATTCTCGCTGCGGCCCATGATGAAATACGCCATGGCCGCCTTTTTGCCGGAAGGGCTCTTGCCCAGGATGACGCCGCGGCCTACGTAGCCGTTTTCCCGTAAAATCGTTTCTATGTTCTGCGTTTGCACGTTAAATCTCCTTTCCTTCAGAAAGCGTGCGGCACACGAGCTCCGCCGCGCGCGGCAAAAGCTGCCACTCCGCCTCTTCCATCACGCGGCGCTGGAGCAGCTCCGGCGTGTCGCCCGGCCGCACCTCCACCGCCTTTTGCAGCAAAATCTTCCCACCGTCTGGCACCTCGTTGACCAGGTGCACCGTGGCGCCGGTCACCTTCACGCCATAGGCAAGCGCCTTTTCATGCACGTGCAGCCCATAGCAGCCCTTCCCGCAGAACGCGGGGATCAGCGAAGGGTGCACGTTCAGGATCCGGTTTGGCCAACGCTGCACGAACTTCGCGCTCAGGATGCTCAAAAAGCCCGCGAGCACAATCACGTCGATCGCGTATTCGCGCAAAAGCGCTTCGATGCGCGCCTCAAACCCTTCCGCGCCGAGCGCCTTTTTGTCCGCGACCGCATGCGCCACGCCGTAGTTCCGCGCGCGCGTGAGCGCATACGCTTCCGGGTTGGAGGCGATGACGAGCACAATCTCCCCATGCGGCATCGCCCCGGCCCGCTCCGCCTGGAGCAGCGCCGCGAGGTTCGTCCCGCCGCCTGAAACGAGCACGGCGATGCGCTGCTTCAGCATATCGCAACGCCCTCGCCCGGAACGGCCTCGCCCAACGCGTAAGCGTGCACGCCGTTTGCCGCGAGCGTACGGATGGCGGCGTCGGCCTCCGCCTGCGGGACGACCGCACACATGCCCACGCCCATGTTGAAGGTGTTGAACATGTCACGCTCCGGGATGTTACCGAGCCTTTTTATCATGTCGAACACGGGCAGCACCTCCACGGCGCTGCGCGCGATCTTCGCCCCAAGCCCTTTGGGCAGGCAGCGCGGGATGTTCTCATAGAAGCCGCCGCCGGTGATGTGCGCGGCCGCCTTGAGATCCACCGCCTGCATCAGCGCCAGCAGGGGCTTCACGTAAATGCGCGTGGGCGTGAGCAGCGCTTCGCCGATGGTCGCGCCGAGCTCCTCCGAATATACGGAAAGGTCACGATTCTCCACGTCAAACACCCGGCGCACGAGCGAGAAGCCGTTGGAATGCACGCCGCTTGACGCAAGCGCGATGATCGCGTCCCCCGCCTGCACGCGCTCGCCCGTCAGGAGCCGCTGCTTATCCCCAAGGCCCACAGCGAAGCCCGCAAGGTCGTATTCCTTCTCGCCGTAAAAGCCCGGCATTTCCGCCGTTTCGCCGCCGATAAGCGCGCAGCCTGCCTGCACGCAGCCCTCCGCCACGCCGGAGACGATCGCCGCAACGCGCTCGGGCTCGTTTTTACCCACCGCAACGTAATCGAGGAAGAAAAGCGGCTTCGCGCCCGCACAGGCCACGTCGTTGACGCACATGGCAACGCAGTCAATGCCGACAGTATCATGCTTGTCCAACAAAAAGGCGATCTTGAGCTTGGTGCCGACGCCGTCCGTCCCGCTTACGAGCACGGGCTCCCGGATGCCGGTAAGGTCCGGCGCGAACAGGCCGCCAAAGCCCCCGATGTCCGATACCACGCCGGGGATCACCGTGCGCGCGACGTGCTCTTTCATGAGCGCAACGGCCTTGTACCCAGCCTCGATGTCCACGCCCGCGGCGCGGTAGCTTTCGCTGTGGCTTTGCTTATTTTCCATGCTTGTGTTCCTCGTTTTCACTGATTTTGTAGGCGAAGCGGTCCTTCTTCGCCAAGGAAGGCTCCCGGGTCGGGTACGCGCCGCCGAAGCACGCTGTACAGAAGCCCCGTTTGCAGCCGGCGGCGAGCTTGGTGACGTTTTCAAGGCTCAGGTATCCGAGCGTATCCGCGCCGATGATCTGCGCGATCTCCGGGATGGTATGGTTGTTGGCAATGAGCGTCTCCTTGGAGTCGATGTCCGTACCGTAATAGCACGGGTTCACGAACGGCGGCGCGGAGATGCGCATATGCACCTCCTTCGCCCCCGCGTCCCGCAGGAGCATCACGGTGCGGCGGCTCGTCGTCCCGCGGACGATGGAATCATCCACGAGCACCACGCGCTTTCCCTCCACCACGGAGCGGATCGCGTTCAGCTTGATCTTCACCTCGTTCTCGCGCAGCTCCTGCGTGGGCGAAATGAAGGTACGGCCGATGTACTTGTTCTTGATGAGGCCAATGTCGTATGGGATGCCGGACTGGCGGGCAAAGCCGAGCGCCGCGTCGAGCCCGGAATCCGGCGCGCCGATGACGATGTCCGCCTGCACGGGATGTTCGAGCGCAAGGAACGCCCCCGCCCGCTGCCGCGCGATATGCACGGAGCTGCCGTCCAGCACGGAATCCGGCCGGGAAAAATAGATGAATTCGAACACGCAGAGCGTGGAATCGCATTTGCTGCAATGCGCGGTGATCGAATTGACGCCGTTTTTGTCGATCACGACGATCTCGCCCGGCTCGATGTCCCGGATGAACCGCGCGCCGACCGCATCAAGCGCGCAGGATTCCGACGCAAGCACATATGCGCCGTCCCGCTTTTTCCCGAGGCAGAGCGGCCGGAAGCCGTTGGGGTCGCGCACGCCGATGAGCTTCGTGGGCGAGGTGAGCACGAGGGAATACGCGCCCTCGAGCTTGTCCATTGCGCGGCTCACCGCCTCCTCGATGGAAGCTGCCTTGAGCCGTTCCTGCACGATCACGTAAGCGATGGCCTCCGTGTCGCTCGTGGTCTGGAAAATCGCGCCGCCAAGCTCCAGCTCCTCGCGCAGTTCCTGGGAGTTGACGAGGTTGCCGTTGTGCGCGAGCGCCATGCGGCCCTTGCGGTGGTTCACCACGATGGGCTGCGCGTTGCTGCGCTGGCTCCCGCCGGTCGTGCCATAGCGCACATGGCCGACGGCGATGTTCCCCTGCCCGAGCTTGCGCAGCGTATCCGCATCGAACACCTCGTTGACAAGGCCGGTGTCCTTATGGAAGCTGAAAAGCCCGTCGTCGTTCACGACGATGCCGCAGCTTTCCTGCCCGCGGTGCTGCAGCGCATACAGCGCATAATACGCAAGGGAGGCAACGTCCGCGCGTTCCGGCGCATATACGCCGAACACGCCGCATTCTTCGTGAATCTGGCCCATGCTCATCTCTGCCCGCCCGCGTTGTGCGCGCAGAGGCGCTTCATCATTTCCTGATAGGCTTCCTCCACGCCGCCAAGGTCGCGGCGGAAGCGGTCCTTGTCCAGCTTTTCTCCGGTCTTCACATCCCAGAAGCGGCAGGTGTCAGGCGAGATCTCATCCGCGAGCACGAGCGTGCCGTCGTTGGTGACGCCGTATTCGAGCTTGAAGTCGATGAGATCCACGCCGATCTCTTTGAAAAACGCAACCATGATCTCGTTGATCTTGAAGGAATAGGCCGCGATCTTGTTCAGTTCCTCCTTCGTAGCAAGGCCCATGGCGAAGATGTGGTAATCGTTGATCATCGGGTCGCCCAGCTCGTCGTTCTTATAGCAGTATTCAAGCACGGTGCTCTTAAGGCGCGTGCCTTCCGCTAGGCCCAGGCGTTTTGCGAGAGAGCCCGCGGCCACGTTGCGCACGATGACCTCGATCGGGACGATCTTCACGCGCTTGACGAGCGTCTCCCGCTCGGAAAGCTCCTTTACAAAATGCGTCGGGATGCCGTGCTGCTCCAGCAGCTGCATCATGCTGTTGGTCATGCGGTTGTTGACAGCGCCCTTGCCGGCGATGGTGCCCTTCTTGAGGCCGTTGAACGCAGTCGCGTCGTCCTTATAGTCCACGATGAAAAGGTCCTCATCGTCCGTCCGGAATACCTTCTTGGCCTTGCCTTCATAAACCTGTTCGAGCTTCTTCATTGCAGTCTCCTCCGGTATAAAATTTGAAATATGGTAAACTTACAGGGTTTCGAGTTCCTTTTGCAGGCGCGCGTCCTTTTCCGCGATCTGCGCGCGCATGGCGGCGCGCTTTGCGTCGAGCTTCGCGGCGAGTGCCGCGTCGGAAAGCGCAAGCATCTGCACCGCAAGCAGCGCCGCGTTTGCCGCGCCGTCGATTGCGACGGTTGCAACCGGCATGCCGGAAGGCATCTGCACCGTTGCAAGCAGCGCATCCAAACCGTCGAGCGTCGAGGATTTCACCGGGATACCGATGACCGGCAGCGTTGTGTTCGCGGCAACCGCGCCCGCAAGGTGCGCCGCCTTTCCTGCCGCCGCGATGACCGCGCCGAAGCCGCGCTCCCGCGCCGAGGCGCAAAAGTCCCGCACAGCCTCCGGCGAGCGGTGTGCGCTCATCACGTGTGCCTCATAGGGCACGCCGTACTCCCGGAGCACCGCAAACGCCGCCTTGACGACGGGCAGGTCGCTGTCGCTCCCCATCAAAACCGCAATTTTTTTCATATTTTCTCCTTTATCTTCGGCAAATTATAGCGTTTCGCCCACCCTGCGCACGCGCCTTAAAGCCGCTTGCGCATCACCGTGTGTTTCACGACCCCGTCGATATAGTATTCCGCGCAATACAGCACGGGCGTTCCGGCGATGTCGTAATCCACCTCGTCCATGTAGAGAAGCGGCGCGCCCTCCGCCACACGGAGGATCCCCGCAAGCCGTGTGTCCGCCACGGCCGGGCGGATCTCGGTAAGATCCATGTAGGGCTCCGCAGCGCAGAATTCCCGCAGAAAATCAAAAATCGGCCGGGTAAAGTCCGCCTCCGCAAAGGGGCGCTTTATCAGGCCGTACGGCAGATAGTCCTCGCAGTAAATGGCGGCCTGGCCGTCCGCAGTGACAAGCCGGCATACCTTGAGAACCGCTTCTCCCTGTTCGATTTTCAAGCGTTCGGCCGCTTCCGGGCCGCACGCGATACGCTCTGCGTTGGTGAAGGCCAGGCCCGGCTCCTTTCCGGCCTGGCGGATCATATCCATGAACTCCACCTCAATGTCCATGCGCGTCTGCACCGAGAGCACGTGGCGGTTGATGATGGTGCCGACGCCGTGGCGGCGCGTGATGAAGCCCTCTCGCTCGAGCGTGGCAAGGCTGTCCCGGAGCTGCGTCCGGCTGATGCCAAGCTGCTCCGCCAGCACGCTTTCACGCGGGAGGCGCTCGCTGTGCGCGAAAATCCCATCCTGCATGGCCGTAAGAAGCCGCGTGCGGATGGGGTTGTTCTGCTCCGGCGTTTGCTGCTCCACGCTCCGTTCCCTCCGAATGCAAAATAGGTATTACCTTAAAGGTATTACCTTTATGTGCGCTATTATACGCCCTCTTTCGCGCTTTGTAAAGGCGGGATTCTCGTTATCTTTTTGGCATTCAGCGCGGGTGCCAGGCAGGCTTGTGCGGGCCTGTTATACCGTGCTATACTTTATGCAAAATCATGCATTTGGAGGTCAGGCGCATGGGCGGATGGACGAAGTGGGACAAGCGGTTCATGGACATGGCGAAGATGGTCGGCAGCTGGTCGAGCTGCTTTCAGGAAAACCGGCAGATCGGCGCCGTGATCGTGCGCAACAAGCGCATCATCACGACCGGATACAACGGCGCGCCCGCGGGCGTTATGAGCTGCGTGGAGCGCGGCGAATGCCTCCGGCGTAAGCTCAACATCCCCTCCGGCACGCAGCACGAGCTTTGCTACGCCATCCATGCGGAGCAAAACGCGATCATCCAGGCCGCGAAGCTCGGCATTTCCATCGAAGGGGCGACGCTCTATTGCACACACCAGCCCTGCGTGATCTGCGCGAAGATGATCGTCAATTCCGGCATCTCCCGCGTAGTCTACGGCGCGGGGTATCCGGACGAGTTCGCGCGCAAGATCTTCGACTTGGCGGGCGTAGAGCTGCTCAAATACGACGGCGAATAAAGCCTGCGGGCCCAGCGAGCGGCGCAGAGAGCAAAGCGAGCAGTTGCAAATTGCAACCGCATCGGCAAAGGTCAAAAGCCCTTGCCGATGACATAAAACGCGCGGGCAGCGAAAAGCTGCCCGCGCGCTTTATCATGCTTCGCTTATGCAGTACAGCGCCGCAAACTGCGCCGGCTATTCCTCCACTATCACAAGCTCCTCCTCCGAGACCTTGCGCAGCTCCTTTCTGTTCATCATGTCATAGATGATAGGCACCACGAAGAGCGTAAGCGCCGTCGCGTACAGAAGGCCGCCGATGCACACGATCGCCACCGGCTGCATCATCTCCGTGCCGGTACCAAGGCCAAGCGCCATTACGATAAGGCCGAGGATCGTCGTCATGGAAGTCATGAGGATCGGCCGCATGCGCGTCGTGCCCGCCTCCACGATCGCTTCCACGCGCTCCGTCCCCGTAAGGCGGAGCTGGTTGATGTAGTCCACGAGCACGATGCCGTTGTTGACGATCACACCCACAAGCATCACAAAGCCGATCATAGCGATGATGCTGATGGTCTCCCCGCACAGCAGCAGTGCGATGAGGCCGCCTGTGAACGCGAGCGGGATGGTAAACATCACGATGAACGGCGATTTCAGGGACTGGAACTGCGCCACCATGATGAAATACACCAGCAGCACGCCGAGCAGGAGCATGAGAGCAAGATCCCCGAGCGAATCCATGATCATCTCGTTCTCGCCCTCAAAGGCATATGTTACGCCGCTTGGCAGCGCGAGATCCGCAAGCGCCTGCTCCGCCGCCGTGGTCACGAGCGTCACGTTGTACCCGGACGCGATCTCCGCGCTCACGCTCAAATAACGGCGCTGGTTGACGCGCGAGATCGCGCTGAGCGTCTCGCCCTCGGTGATGGTGCAGATGTCGCATAGCGCGACCGTCTCTTCCTCGCCGTCCGCTCCCGTTACGGTAAAGGTATAGTTGCGGATATAATCCGGCGTAAGCTCTTCCACCGTGTCCGCGGTTACTGCGATCTCATAAGTGTAATCGTTTATCGTAACTTCCGTCGAGCTTACCTCGGTCTGGAGCGCGGCGGCAATCTGCATGTAAACCTGCGCGGTAGTGAGGCCCTTTTCCATCGCGGCGTTCTTATCCACCGTAAACTTTACGACGGGCGAGGGATCCTCGATGCCGTTTGAAACGTTTGCCGTCCCCTCCACTTCCGCAAGGCGCTGTGCGATGGCGTCCGCGCTCTCCTGGAGCGCCGTGAGGTCGTTCCCATATACGTTGATGGTAACGCCGGAACCGCTCAATGCGGACATGGCGTTCATCATGGAACCGGAACCTGCCGCCGTGACCGTATAAGGCAGGCCTTCCGCCAGTTCGTTGATGCGCTCTGCGACCTCGTTGCCCGTAAGCGGGCCGTCCTCGTTTACCGTAACGTAAATGGTGACCGCATCCTCTGCGGCGGACGTATCCATCATGGAACCGGAGGCAAGCATCGCGCCTACGGTTTCCACCCCTTCGATGCCGGAGATCATGGCAACTGTTTCATCCGCAGCCGCCTTGGTATCCGCAAGCACGGCGCCTTCCGGCATGGTCAGGCTCACCGTGATCTGCGGCATATCCATCTCCGGCATGAAGATAAAGCCCTTTTGCACGGTGAGCAAGAGACTCCCCGCGAGCAGCAGCAGACAAGCGGTCAGCACAAGCGCCTTGTGGCGGAGCGCGCCGCGCAACAGCTTCTCATACCCATACAGGAATTTGGAAAAGCCCTTCTGCGGCTTGGGTTCCGCCTTGCGGAGCATGCCGGAGGACATTGCCGGCACAAGTGTGAGCGCGACGATGAGGCTTGCAAGCAGCGAATAGGTAATCGTGAGCGCCATGTCGGTAAAGAGCTGGCGCGTAAGCCCTTCCACGAACACGATCGGCAGGAACACACAGACCGTCGTGAGGGTGGATGAGGTGATCGCCGCCGCGACCTGCTTCGCGCCGGATAAAGCCGCCTGCACGGCGGAGACGCCCTTGCTGCGCAGCCGGTAAATGTTTTCGATGACGACGACCGAGTTGTCCACTAGCATGCCGACTGCGACGGCAAGGCCGGAGAGGGAGATCATGTTGAGCGTCACGCCTGAAAAATACATCAGCACGAACGCGAACACCACGCTGATGGGGATCGCGCAGAGCGTGATGAACGTAGGCCGGAGATCGCGGAGGAACAGGAACAGGATGATGACCGCGAACACCGCGCCCCAAAGAAGGCTGGAGAGGATCGCGTCGGTGATGATGTAGATGTAATCGCCCTGATCCATCAGCGGCACGAATTCGAGCCCTTCGTATTCTTCGGAAAGCGCCTCAAACTCGGCGCGGATGTTGTCCGAAACCTCCGCCGTGGCGGCAGTGGACTGCTTTTGGAAGGTGAGCATCACGCCGTCGCTGCCGTTGATGCGGCTGTAAACGGAAGCGGCGTTGTCCGTCACGAACACGTCCGCAACGTCCCTGAGGTAAACGGGCTCCATGCCCGTATCGAACAGCAGCAGGCCCTGAAGCTCTTCGAGCGTCGTGATCTCATCGCCCACGCTGACGAGCCAGCTTACGCCGTCCTCCTGCACGTAGCCCGCGGGCATGGCAAAGTTCTGCGCCTGCAGAACGCTTGCGACCATATCCATCGTCACGATATTGTGGAGGTCGGCCTGCTTCAGGGCTTCCTCGCGCGCTTCATCCAGCTGGGCGAGGCCGTCTTCGACCTGTTCCAGCGCGCTCGTGAGTTCCTTTTCGCCGCTGCGCAGCTCGGATGCCGCACTGTCGAGCTGTTTCTCTGCGTTCGCCTTCTCGCTTTCGAGCGTTTCAAACGCTTCCTCGATCTGGATCTCGCCGCTGCTGAGCTCGCTCATGGCGCTTCGCAGCGCGGAGATGCCATCGCTCACCTGCGAGATACCGTCTTCAAGCTGCGCCGCGGCCGTGGGGATGTCCGCACGGGTCAGCCCCATGCCGGCAAGCGTATCGTCAATCTGCCGGAGGCCCGCTTCCGCCTTGGCAAGCCCATCCTGCGCATCCTGGTATGCCGCCGCTGCGTCTGCGCGCGTCAAGCCCTGCGCCGCAAGTGCGAAATCCACCTGTGCAAGCGCGGCCTTTGCCGCCAGGTAATCCGGCGCGGCCGCAAGCTCAGCGAGCTTTTGCTCCTTTTCCGCTTCGCTCAGGGATGTATCATTGCGGACGGCCTCCATCTCCGCTTCGTATTGCGCCTCGACCGGCTCGTATGTCTCAATAGCCTGCACCGCGCCCGCAAGCGCGCTTGCCGCACTTTCCAGCGTGGCCTGCGTCCCTTGGAGCTGCGCGACCGTGCTCTCCAGCTGCGTAAGCTGCTCCTGCTGCGACCGCAGCGAGGCGCGCATGCTCCTGAGCTCTGAAAGCTGGTCATTGAGCATCTCCTCCGTCTCCGCAAGCTCTCCTTGCTTGGCGATGAGTTCTTCCCTTGCGGCTTCGGTCTGCGCCTCCAGCTCCTTGCGGCCGCTGCGCACCTCCCGTTTGCCGTCCTCGATCTGCTCCTGCCCTTCCTCAATCTCGCTGCGCGCGTTGTCCAGCTCCGCCTGCGGCTCGTCAAACTCGGCGCGGATCAGCTCGAACAGCTTCTCGTTGAGCGCGCCGATCTTTTCCTCGCTGATGACGACGTTCAAATTCTCTTCGATCACGCCGCTCGTCGAAATGCTTGCGACGCCCGCCGTGCCTTCGAGTTCCGCGAGGAGCGTATCCTCCACAAAACTCGAAAGCGCCACAGTGTCCATGCCTTCCATGGAAACAGCCGAAACCATGACCGGCAGCATGTTCGGGTTTATCTTGAGGATATACGGCGTGCCGACCGTATCGTCCCAGCTCCCTTCGATGAGGCTGATCTGCTGCAGGATGTCCACGGTGATGGTGTCCATGTTCACATCCTCGTTGAACTCCAACACCACAAGGGAATAGTTTTCCGCCGAGGTAGACGATACCTCTTCGATGTTCTCAAGCGTTGCCATAGCCTGCTCGAGCGGCCTTGTGATGGTAGCTTCCACGCGTTCCGGCGTTGCGCCGGGGTAGGTCGTCATCACGATGACATACGGGAAGTCCATGTTCGGCAGCAGGTCCGGCGTCATCCTCGTAAATGCGACAACGCCGAGCACAAGCACTGCGATCACGGCCACAAATACGGTAAGGGGTTTTTTCACGCTGAATTTCGACATTTAACTTCTCCCAGGCAAAAAACTTTATTGATCCTCCGGCAAAAGCGCGCCGTGTTTTATTATTACAAGCCTCCGGTCGAGCTGCGCTAGATACTGCTCCCGGTTCTCCGGGTCTGTGAAGATCCGCGCGATCGTGTTGCGCGCCAGCACCACGAGCGTATCGAGCAAAAAGGAAACGGCCTCATCCGAAGCGTCCCGGAAGCGCTCCCGGTCGATATGGGGCAGCCCTGTGGTCACGAGCGCACGCTCGGTATCCATCATCTGTTCAAACGAAAAGCGCCGGTTCATCCGCATGCAGGAAAAGAGGTTCCGGCAAAGCGCCTCGCGTCCTTCCTCCCGGCTGAATTCCACCGTGCAGGCCACAGCCTCGCGCGCTGCGTCGAAAATATCCAGGCAGCCCGCCTGGAACATCGCGCCGAACATGCGCTCCATCCTGCGGCAATAATCGCCCATCAGGTATTCGATCATATCGTCCTTATCGGCAAAATACTCGTAAAAGCTGCCGCGCGCGATGCCGGCTTCCTTCACGATCCGGTTAATGGAGACCTCGTCGTACGGCACACGGGAAAGCTCATCCCGCGCCGCCGCGATGATCCGTTGCTTTTTTTCCTCCGGCAGGTTGCGGAACCGTTCGCTCGCCATTCCCTTCCTCCTAAAATATGACACCCTGTCATGCCAAGCGTTCAAAATGGCCGGCGAATCTGCCGGCCGCAACGGAAAAATTATAATGCAGCGCGTATGCACTGTCAACGCGCTGCACAGTTATTTCACATTTTTAGTATAACTCTTTAACAATGCGACAGGCACGGCCCCCAGGCTGTCGATAAAGTTGCAGATGCCACTTTATCGAGGATTGCACATCGCGCTTGCGCAAAAGAGGAACTTC
>UREK01000029.1 GCA_900546845.1 uncultured Eubacteriales bacterium | reverse complement strand
AGCGAAAAGCCTTGCGGCGCAAGGCTTTCTTTACACGGAGCGCTGGCCGCGCCATCGGCGCAAGCACGACGTGCAAACATCGATAAAGTGGAATATTCCACTTTATCGACAGCGTGAAGGGCCGCCCTCCGAGGGCGGCCCTTCACGATCCCGGAGGGGCTTTTGGCATAAGGAATACAGCGAACGGCTTTGTTACCGGGGCCGCTGCGCTAAATTCTGTTGTGCCATAAGTTGACCGTGATCTTCTTTCATGATTTGCGTGATCCGATCAATGGCTTGACTTGCCCCGCTTGCTTCAATTTCTTCACGAAACCATTGCAAAAATAATCGGTCTTTTGTTCGCCCGATTGCCGGATCATTTGCTATAAGCAGCAAGATGGCAAGAAAGTACTCATATCCGCGAAAAGCGTCGATGCCAATGTCCATCATTAGATCCTGATAGCATAATTCACCGCCCCACTTCAGCAGATATTCCATTTTTTGCAGTACGTTTATGTTTTCTTCCAGATGCCTTAGAATTTTTACACGCAACATAAAACACCTCAATGCATTGTTGTATTGCCGCCCTGTTTTGCAATAAATAAGTTGCAATTATATTCGATTTTCCTGCTATTGTAAAGGAAGAAATGCAATGAATTTATAGCAAGGACGGGAAAACGCTATGGCGCAGAAAATCAAGCAGGATATTTCGATCGGGGCGACGATCCGGCGGCTCCGCAACGCGGCCGGGTTGACGCAGGAGCAGGTCGTCGCGCAGATGCAGGTAAGCGGATGCGCGCTATCGAGAAGCGCGTATTCCCAAATTGAACTGGGGACGTACAGCATCCGCATCAGCGAGCTTATGACGCTGCGCCGGATCTTCGGCGTGGAATATGCGGATTTCTTTTCGGATCTGCCGTGACCGCCGGCGCGCCGCCAAAGAACCGGAATTCTCCTTGGCGCGCGCCCCGCGCATCTGCTATAATAATAAAATCAACAAAATCAAACCAGCAAGCGCACAGCATGCTTACGGAGGAACCCTATGGGCAGAATGAACCTGCTTTCCAAAATTCACAACGCCGCAACGAACCAAGTGGAGGGCTACTGCATCGTCAAAAGCGTTGCGCAAAAGAGCAACGTCAAGGGCAGCAGCTACCTCGATTTCGTCCTTGCGGACGCGGGCGGCGAATGCGCCGCCAAACTCTGGGACTATGCGCCCGAGCAGCACGGCACTTACGATGCGGACACCGTCATTAAGGTGCGCGCGACGATCAACCTCTGGAAGGACGAGGAGCAGCTCAAGATCGACCGCATCCGCAACGTGAAGGCGGATGAGGCGGTGGACATGGCGGAGCTTGTGCCCTGCGCGCCCTTCGCGCCGGAGGCGATGTTCGACGAGCTGTACCAATGCGCGGAGGGCTTTGAGGACGAGGATCTGCGCATGCTGACGCAATACATTCTGCGCGAGAACAAGGCGGCGATCCTGCGCTATCCGGCCGCGCTCAAGCTGCACCACGCCATGCGCGGCGGCCTTTTGTACCACACGACGACCATGCTCAAGGCGGCGAGGGCGGTCTGCGCCGTGTATAAGCCGCTGTATCCTTCGCTTTCCACGGAGCTTGTGTACGCGGGCATCATTCTGCACGATGTTGCCAAGACGCAGGAGCTGACCGTGGGCGGCATCGGCCTTGCGAGTGCGTACAGCCAGAAGGGGCAGCTGCTCGGCCACATCAACATGGGCATGGCGATGGTGGAGCGCGCGGCGGCGGAACTCATGACCAATGAGCATACCACCATGCTGCTGCAGCACATGCTGCTCGCACACCACGGCGTGCCGGAATTCGGCTCGCCGCGCCCGCCGATGTTCCCGGAGGCGGAGCTCGTGAGCCAGATTGACGTGATGGATTCCAAGCTCTTTGAAATGTTCGACGCGCTTGCGGCGGTGCCGGTGGGCGGCTTCTCCGACCGGCAATGGGCGCTCGACAACCGCCAGCTTTACAAACATGGGCATGAATGAGGCAAATTAGAACAAATTCATCTTTTTTTAATCTTCGCCGCCTTGTAATGGGCGGCGAAATGCTTTACCATACATAGTATGAACACGAAACCGGTTACGAGAAAAAAGATGCGGCTCACCCCGCGCGCGCGCCGCATCCTGATGATTCTGCTTGCGGCCGCGGCGGTCGCTTGCCTGTACTTTGGCGCGCAGGCGATCGAGCAGGCGGTGAAGCGCGCGGAATACGTCCCGCTTACGGCGGAGGAGATCGACTATGCGCTGCTGCGCGGCCAGGAAGCGGAGGCGGATGAAACGCGCCTCGCGGTGGCGCGGGACGCTGTGCGCCTTGTGGGCAAGGTACACTACTTCTGGGGCGGCAAAAGCAGCGCCGTGGGTGAGGACCCGCGCTGGGGCGAAATGACGGAGGTCACGAGCGCGGGCAGCGAAAGCACGGGCACATTGAAGCCCTATGGGCTCGATTGCTCCGGGTTCGTCGCCTGGTGCTTCATCCAGCGGGGGCTCAGCGCCGCCGAGGTAGAGGAGCAGGTCGGCATGGGGACGTGGACCCAGTGGGACAGGACGAAGGAAATCGCCTGGAAGGATCTGCGCGTGGGGGATTTTGTGTTCCAAAACGCATATCCTACCAACAAGGGTAACCATATCGGCGTCTGCGTGGGCTTCGATGAGGAAGGAAAACCCGTGTTTGCGCACTGCGCGGCTGGGTTTGACAATGTGGTCGTGACCCGCGCGGGGGATGTGTTCCGCTATGCGCGGCGGCCGAATTTCTATGGAGAATAAGGGGGAAAACATGAACAAGAAACCGTTTTTGCGGCGCGCGCTCGCGCTGCTGCTCCTCTTCGCCTGCGCGGCGGCGATGACCGGCTGCGTTACCATCACCGTTTCGCCGCGCTATGTGACGCTTTCGGACGATTACACGACGCTCACGGCAACGCCGGATGCGGAGGAGGTCTATCGTATCGAGGTCGACAACATGTCCTTCACCAATTCCAAGAACGTGAAGATCAACGTCGCCTATTCCGATACGCCTTCCGTCGAAGCCGTGGTCAGCGAGGATCTGCTCGATTACGGCTTTGCGATTACCGTGCGCAACGGCGTAATCCGCGTCGGCCCAAGCAAGCACCTTGAGATCAAGACCGACCGCTTCGAGCTGACCATCTGCGCCCGGTTTGACGAGATCGACCTTTCCGGCGGCTATGATGTGACCATAGACGCGGATGGCGCGGAAGCGCTTTCGCTCAACGTGAGCGGCGCAGCGGATGGCAGCGTCGAAAACCTTTCCGTGAGCGATTTTGAGGCGAAGATCTCCGGTGCGGGTTCCTTTACGCTCTCCGGTACGGCGGATCTTGCGGCCATCCACATCTCCGGCGCGGGGGATATTGAGGGCGAGAACTTCATCTGCAATGCGCTGGAGGCGAAAATCTCCGGTGCAGGCGATATGTGCGTCACGGTCGTGGAGGAGCTGGAGGCGAAGATCTCCGGCGTCGGCAGCATCGAGTACTACGGCAGCCCCACCGTCACCCAGTCCGTCTCCGGCCTTGGTACGGTAACGCAGAAGGGAGAGCATTCGCCTGAGGCGTAAATGCCGGAAAATATGGAGCTTGTGGGCGGCTACTGGCCGCCCATTGCTCGTTTTTATAGCGGAGCGGCCTCTGCCTTCAGCGTGAACGCATCCTTCCGGAATTCGATCAGCCCGTCCCGCTGCATCTTGCCGAGCTCGGCGGAAAGGGCGCTGCGCTCCACGCAAAGGTAATCCGCGAGCTGCTGGCGGGAAAACGGGATCCGGAAGCTGTGCTTCCCCTGCCGGATGGCCTCTGCCGAAAGGTACGAAAGCACTCGGCCGCGGATGGTCTTGGGCGCGGTGTGCGTGATCTTCTCCGCAAGGTGGAGATTCTTTTCCGCTGCACAGGCAAGCAGGTTGCGGATGAGCCGCGCATGGAACGCGCAGGCGGAAGGGCAGGTGTGCAGGATGCGCGCGACCGAGAGCAGCAGTACGCGGCTTTCCTGCGCGGCGACGGCGTTCACGAGCGAAACTGCGCCGGGCAAAGCGGCATACGCCTCGGAGAACAGTTCTCCCGGGCCGATGCGGGAGAACATGCTCTGGTTGCCCCAAAGGTCGCTCTGTACGATGTGTACCTCGCCGGAAAGCAGCAGCCCTGCCGCTGGAACCGGCTCTCCCTGGCGGCAAATGAGCGCGCCCTTGGGGTAGCGGCGTTCCACCGCCTGGAGGCAGTGCAGTATGGAGGCGGCCTCCTCCGGCGAGATGCCGCGGAACAATTTGCTGTTTACAATCAATTCTCCATCCATATTTTCCTCACTTTGTTGGAATAACAACATAATGATTTCCGAAAGTATAGTATGATCTTATCAGAAAGTCAAGCGGCTGAGGAGGAAGGAACCATGATCCGCAAAATCATTGAAATCGACGAAAAGAAGTGCAACGGCTGCGGACTCTGCGCGGCGGCTTGCCACGAGGGGGCCATCGGCATGGTAAACGGGAAGGCGCGCCTGATGCGGGACGATTATTGCGACGGCCTGGGCGATTGCCTGCCCGCCTGCCCGACGGGGGCGATCGCTTTCGTGGAGCGGGAAGCCGCGGCCTACGACGAGGCGGCGGTATTGCAGAACAAGCAGAAGAAGATGCAAACGGAAGAAGAGACTTTGCCCTGCGGCTGCCCCGGCACGCAGGCGAAGGCGATTGCGCGCGGCACAGCGGAGCCGGACGCGTGCGGCGCAATGACGCCCATTGCGTCCGAGCTGCAGCAATGGCCGGTGCAGATCAAGCTCGTGCCGGTAAACGCGCCGTATTTTGAAAACGCGCGCCTGCTTGTTGCGGCAGATTGCACCGCATACGCTTACGCCGCGTTCCACCGGGATTTCGTGCGCGGGCGCATCACGCTCGTGGGCTGTCCGAAGCTCGACAGCGTGGACTACAGCGAGAAGCTGACGGAGATCCTTCGCAACAACAGCATCAAGAACATCAAGGTCGTCCGCATGGAGGTGCCCTGCTGCGGCGGCATTGAGAATGCGGTCAAGGACGCGCTGCAAAGGAGCGGGAAGTTCATCCCCTGGCAGGTGGTGACGCTCTCGACCGATGGAAGAATCCTTGCGGACTGAGAAAAGGAGGGGGATGCAATGCGCCGCCCAAAGATCCGCATTACGCTCGTCGAGCGCAAAGGGGAAGCGCCCTGCCACCGCGGCCACCGGCCCGGCGACAGCTTCGATTTTGACACGGAGCGCGGCAAGCTTTGCCCGATGGCGATGCACGTGGCATTCCCGTTTGTGGATATTCTCCGCTATGGCGGGAGCATCCCCGGCCAGCCTGCCGGAACCGCGACCTTTTGCTGCCCGGATGCGGACACGATCAACGTGTTCCGGGCGGAGATTGTAGAGGAGTGAAACGAGTGGCCCCGCCTTGCGGCGGGGCCATTTCCTTATAATCGCGGTTGTGACGCTTTAAAGCGGCGTTTGTGGGGGGAAGACAATCCTCAGTCGCCTGCGGCGACAGCTCCTTTCAAAAAGGAGCCTTTTGGTTTGTGCGCTCCCATGCGCCATCCGAATACGAAAAAGCGTTGGAGTTCACCACTCCCAAATGCCCCCTTTACAAAAGGGGGTGGCAGCGCGCAAGCGCTGACGGGGAATTGCCTTACCCAGGGCGGCGCTCCATAAAGCAAGCTACCGCTCACAAAAGCTGCACTGCGAAGGAAACAGGCGCGTTCCCGCTTATCACTCGCCCTGCCCGAGAATGTCCCTCGCAACGATCACACCCGTGACGCTCGCCTGCATCAACCCGCGCGTGATGCCCGCGCCGTCGCCGATGGCATAAAGGCCGGGCACGGCGGTGCGGAAGCGATTGTCTACCTCGAGCTTGCAGGAGTAGAATTTCACCTCCACGCCGTAGAGCAGCGTGTTGCGGGAATAAAGGCCGGGGGCGAGCTTGTCGAACGCGCGCAGGGCTTCGATCACGCTCATCAGATGCCGGTGCGGCAGCACGAAGGAAAGGTCGCCCGGCACGGCGGTCGTGAGCGTCGGCCGCGTGGTAGATTTCGCAAGGCGGGAAGCGTCCGTCCTGCGGCCAAGCAGGAGGTCGCCCAGGCGCTGCACCATCACGCCGCCGCCGGTGAGCATGTTGCCAAGTTGCGCGATATAGTTGCCGTATTTGATCGGCTCGTCGAAGGGCTTGGTGAAATGTGTGCTTACGAGCACGGCGAAGTTCGTGTTCTCCGTGCGCAGGCTCGCATCGTGGTAGCTGTGGCCATTGACGACGGCGATGCCGCCCTCATAGTGCTCCTCGCTGACGATGCCGCCCGGATTCATGCAGAACGTGCGGACCTTGTTCTCAAACGTGTCCGCGTAATAGACGAGCTTCGCCTCATAAAGGTGCTGCGTAAGGTGATCCATGATGGAGTTGGGCACCTCTACGCGCACGCCGATGTCCACCTCGTTGTTGGAAAGCGAAAGGCCGAGCCGCTTGCCCTCGTTTTGCAGCCACTGCGCGCCGCCGCGGCCGGGGGCCATGATGATGTTTTCGCCGTAAACGTCCCCTGCGCCGCTGCCGGAAACGTAATGCACGCCGGTTGCACGGCCGCCTTCCACGATCACATGCTCCGCCGTGGTGGCGTCCATGAACGTGAAATTCTCATGCTCCATGAGCCATTTGTACATGTTTTCCAGCACGATGGCGGAATACTCCGTGCCCATGTGGCGCACGGGGCAGCGCACCAGGTGGATGTTGTGGCGGCTCGCTTCATAAGCGATCTCGGCGACCTTCGGGTCGCCCTTGCCGTGTACTGCGTCCGGCGCGCCGAAGCCGACGTAGACCGAATCCGCGTAGTCGATGAGCGCCTGCGCTTCCGCCTCGGGGATATATTTGGTGATGTTGCCGCCTACCTCGTGCGAAAGGGAGAGCTTGCCGTCCGAAAACGCGCCCGCGCCCGCCCAGCCGCTCATGATGGCGCAGGGGGTGCAGCCCACGCATTTGCCCGTGATGCGCGCGGGGCATTTGCGCTGCGCGATTGCGCGGCCGCTGTCCATCAGCAGCACCTTCTTGGTTTCATCGTGTTTCATCAGTTCGAGCGCGGTAAAAATGCCCGCTGGACCCGCGCCGATGATAATCGCGTCATAGGTTTTGTTCATCGCTGCGTCCTCCTGTTTTAGGCTGGCCTATTCAGACCCAAACTATCATATCCCAGTTCAAACAAAAAGTAAAGCATTCTAAAAAATATTTTGCATATGGAAATGCTCATAGCCGGTGCGCATAAAGAAGGAGCCGTCTTCCAAACAGCTCCCATACCTCATGCCGGACCGTTTCAGAACTTGAAGCCCCAGAGCACCGTGCCGCGCGCTTCCCCAAGGCGCGTAAAGCCATACTTTTCATAAAACGCGTTGCCCTTTTCGTTGTTCTTCCCGCAGCCGAGCATTACGCCGCGCACGTTTTTCGCCCGGAGCGCGGCAAAGAGTGCGTCCATCAGCTGGTGCCCAAGGCCGAGCCGCTGGTATTCCGGGAAGATGTCGATGTGCAGATGCGCAGGATATTCGCGCGCAAAACATCCTTCCACCTGGTGAAACAGCCAGTTGCGCGCCGCGCTGTGGGAGCGGTGCCAGATACGAGGCAGGTAGGGCAGGAAGCGCAGGCGGTAACGCGCATAGTCCGGCGCGCAGATCACATAGCCGACGGCCTCGTCCGCTTCGTTCGCGGCAACGAAGCAGGTATCGGATTCGCGCTCCGTATAATAATCGTTGTACATCAGGAGAATCCATTCCCGCAGCGCTGCGTCCTCATAGACGCGCGGCGTCGCCGTGGCAAGGCAGACCTCCCGCAGACGCGCTTGGTCGCAGGGTTCATAGGGGCGGATGCGCATGTTATCCCCAAAGCCTTTCCGCATAAACGCCCTGCGCCTTCAGCGCGCGGATGCTTTCCATAACCATGGGCTTATCCTCGTGATAGGTCACGCCAAACCAGCTCCCCAGCGTCGGCAAAACGCGCACGCGCGCCTGACCGGAAAGGATGGCTTCGCAGACCGCGTCTGGCAGCAGGTCTTCATATTTTTCCGGGTTCGCCGCGAGCCCGGCGGCGAGGTTCGCGTCAAACCGGACGCGCAGGAGCGGGAACAGCGCCGGCTGGAACCCCCAGCAGTTCATGGATACGACGGTGCCGCGTGGCATGAAGACAGTCTCGCCCGCCGCGTTTTGGTATTCCGCGCCCTCAGGAGTTTTGGCGATGCCGAGCCGTTCGCTGATGCGCGCGAGGTAGCCGTTTTCCACGACACATTCGCCGCGGTTGACGCGGCCGTGGTCGGTCAGCGTGTTTTCGAGGCGGTATCCCACGGCAAGATGTTCCGCAGCGTGCGCAGGGTCGGAAAGGAATTCATACAGCAGCCGGAACGCATCCGGGCCGTAATAATCGTCCGCGTTGATGACGGCAAACGGCCGCCCGGCGATGGATTCCTCCGCGCAGAGCAGCGCGTGTGTGGTGCCAAGCGGCTTTATGCGGCCTTCCGGCAGCGCGACGCCCGCGGGGATCTTGCTGAGCTCCTGATAGGCGTAGCGCACCTTCATGTGCGGCGCGACGCGCGCGCCGACCGTCGCCTGGAAATCGTCCGCAATCGCGTGCTTGATGATGAATACGACCTCATCGAAGCCCGCGCGTAGCGCGTCAAAGACAGAATAGTCGATGATGAAGCAGCCGTCCCCATCGATGGGGTCCATCTGCTTAATACCGCCGCCATAGCGGCTGCCCATGCCCGCCGCCAGGATTGCCAATACGGGTTTTTGCATGAAAGCCTCCTTTATGCCTGTTCGATCTGGCACATCTTCATCGTCGTGAGCGCAGCGGCATGGCTTTCCGGCGTGACGCCCGCGCAGCAGTCCGGCGCGACAAAAATATGATTTCCCGGGAAATAAGCACGCAAAAGGAGCGCGTTCGACACGACGCAGATGTCCGTACAGAGGCCGAGGAGCAGGAACTCCGTATCCGGCCCCACGTGCGGGCGCAGCAGCTCCGGCAGGGCGACGCAGCCAAACGTCGGCTTGTCGAGAATCAAAGCGCCCTCCGCAAGCGGCGCGATCTCCGGCGCGAGGGCCCAGCCTTCACCGCCCTGTTCGCAATGTTGCACGGGGAGGAGCTTGCCCTCCAGGGTCTGCATGTAATCGCCGCCGTGGGTGTCCCGCGTAAAAACAAGCATTGCGCCTGCCGTGCGCTCCGCTTCGATGCGCGCGGCCACGGTTGGGACGATGGCCTGCGCCTCCGGCGTGCCGAGTGTGCCGGTGATAAAATCATTTTGCATGTCGATCACAAGGACGATGCGTTTTGCCTGGTTCATAATGCCTCCAATCGATTTCACAATTAGTATGGGATGGTTGATGGGGAAACTTGCCGGGCGGTCCCTAGCGGCGTATATCCAGCGCTTGTGCGGATACGACAATCCTCAGTCCGCTTCGCTGCCAGCTCCTTTGCCGAAGGAGCCTTTGGTCTGTACACGCGCCGTCGGCGGTGAAGAGGTGCAGTCCCTTCGCGGCATCTCCCTCTTTCCGTGCCGGAAAAAGGGTAAGGAGGATAGGCCGCCATGGGAATGCGCTGCCGAACGGGTTAGCCGCTGCGGCAGGAACAATCCTCAGTCAGCGCTGCGCGCTGCCAGCTCCTTTGCCAAAGGAGCCTTTTGGTCTATGCGCTCTCAAGCGCCGTCCGAATACGAAACCCGTTGGAGCTCACCACTCCCAAACGCCCCCTTTTTGAAAGGGGGTGGCATGCGCTAGCATGCCGGGGGATTGCCGGATCAAGAAACCGTTTCAAAAAGTCTGCCGCTCCTGCGACAACGCTGCGCGACCATTGCGAACTGTGGTCGGTGGTACGGCGTAAGCCGTGGCGGAGGGATTGCCGTATTCCTGCGGCGTAGCCGCTGATGGGGGGGACTGCCTTGCCGGAGTTTCAATACACCGGATACCCGTTCACGTACATCGCAAGGTAAGCGACGAGCCCGGCGAGGGAGACAAACGTAAAGAACGTGTCCTTTCTGCGCGTGTCCGCAAGCGCGGCGAGCGCGAGGGCCAGCGGGAAGCAGGCGGCGAGGTAGCGCGGCGCGCTCAGGAGCCATGTCGCGCCGATGGCGATGACGAAATACGCGAGGAAATACGCCATGTAGGAAGGGCGGAGCCGCTTCGCCGCGGCGGCCATGAGGCCGAGCGCGCCGAACGAGTAAACGAGGTTCGGCAGCCAGAGGCCGAAGAGCTGGCGCAGGTTGCCCTCTGCAGCCGTGGAGAGCGCATATTCCGTCTGGTAGGCAGCGGTATCGAAGAACAGGCCGAAGCCCTGGCTCCAATGTTCCCGCTGGTATTGCATGAACTTGAACGGGTCGCCCGTCACCGCGTAGTTGATGTAAACATATCCCGCGAGGCCAAGGGGTACGAGGAGCATGCAAAGCCCCTGCCGGATGAGCGTCTTGCGTTCGGCAGGGAAGGTTTCCGTGCGCTTTGCGCGCAGCAGATCGTAAAGCCATTCCACGAACACGAATGCGAGCAGGAGCGCGCCGAGCGAGCGCGTAAACGCCGCAAGCGCACCGAACAGGCAGCCCCAAAGGTAATGCTTCCTGCGCACGAGGTAAACGCACGCGAGAGAGCAGAGCAGGAACAGGCTTTCCGTCATCGGCGCGGCAAAGAAAAATGCCGCCGGGGTCAGGAACAGGAACTTGACGGCGCGCAGGGCGGTTTCCCGCTCATAATCGAGCGCGGCAAGCTCGTAGACGAGGATCGCGGCGCCGATGGCGCAGAGGGAGGAAACGAGCATCGCGGAAACAAACGAATTGCCCGTGAGGAAGTTCAGCGCCGCGATGCAGATCGGGTAAAACGGGAAGAAAACGATGTGGAAGCGCGGGTCGCCCTCGGTCACATACCAGTTTTCGGCAATGCCCAGGTAGCTTGGAGAATCGCTTTTGAGCCAGCAGGCCTGAAGCGTATCCCAGATGCCGCCCTCGTATACGCCGCCCGCCGCGTGGAACGCATAGGCCACGGCGAACAGGAACAGGCGCGTGATGAGCATGAACAGGGCGATGCGAGCCCAAGGGTGCCGCTTATCCCGCCGGAGGCTGCGCCGCCCGAGCCGGGAATCCGGTGAAGGAAGCGGCTCCGAGGTGAAAAACGCAAGCGCGCTGTCCAGAGCGCGCAGCGCGCAGAGCGCGAACAGCAGGCAGGAAAGCCCCGCCGCCGCAAGACCCGCAAGGGTGCCGGCCTGGGAGAGGGCATACCACGCGAACACCGCCGTGAACAGCACGGCGACGCAGACGTAAAGCCGCCTTTGAAGTTTGTTTTCTTTCCACCAATTCATAGCAACCCCATTATAGCACGCGGCGCGGCGGGGAACAACCGCGCCATGCCGTTCCAGAATTGTTAACATTTTGCGGGGTTTCCTCCGTTGCTGCGAATGTATACAAGTATAT
The DNA here is from genome assembly GCA_900546845.1 of uncultured Eubacteriales bacterium. GTDB lineage: Bacteria > Bacillota > Clostridia > Christensenellales > CAG-138 > UBA1685. The sequence continues at coordinate 12,599 of UREK01000029.1, read as the reverse complement.
CTCCGGCGCATCCCTTGAAATCCGAATTTCCTTGCGATAAGATGAACTTGCCGCCAAGCGGCATTTCCATTATCTTATTATAAATAAAATTAGAAGGAGCAGAAAACCATGATCGAGTTGACCTCCCACGGCGTGTACCTCGTGGACGGCAAGCCGCAGGAAGGCGCGCCGATGAGCGTGAGCCCCGACGCGGCGCGCGAAAACACCATCGCGTATTCCATCCTCCGCGCGCACGATGTATCCGACGATCCCAAGAAGATGCGCATCCGGTTCGATTGCCTTGTTTCGCATGACATCACCTACGTCGGCATCATCCAGACCGCGCGCGCAAGCGGCCTCAAGGAGTTCCCGCTTCCCTACGCCATGACAAACTGCCACAACAGCCTCTGCGCCGTCGGCGGCACGATCAACGAGGATGACCATGTGTTCGGCCTTTCCGCTGCGAAGAAATACGGCGGCATCTATGTGCCGGCCAACCAGAGCGTCATCCACAGCTATGCCCGCGAGGCTCTGGCGGCCTGCGGCAACATGATCCTCGGCTCCGACAGCCACACCCGCTACGGCGCCCTCGGCACCATGGGCGTTGGCGAAGGCGGCCCCGAGCTTGTGAAGCAGCTCCTCAAGAATACCTATGACGTGCCTGCCCCCGAAGTCGTGCTCGTTTACCTCACCGGCGCGCCGAAGAAGGGCGTTGGCCCGCATGACGTTGCGCTTGCGCTCGTTGCGGCGACGTTTGATTCCGGCTTTGTGAAGAACAAGGTCCTCGAGTTCGTGGGCCCCGGCGTTGCAAACCTGCCCGTCGAGTTCCGCAACGGCATCGACGTCATGACCACCGAGACCACCTGCCTCTCCTCCATCTGGGAGACGGATGACCAGGTCAAGCATTATTACGACGTATACGGCCGCCCGGAGGCGTTTAAGGCGCTCAAGCCCGGCAAGGTCGCCTACTATGACAGCATGATCCACATCGAGCTTGACAAGATGGAATCCATGATCGCGCTGCCGTTCCACCCCTCCAAGGCGCACACCATCCACGAGTTCCAGAAGAACGCGAAGGCGCTCCTCGCGGAAGTCGAGGCGGAAGCCGCGAAGAAGTTCCCCAAGGCAAAGACCGACCTCGTCAGCAAGGTGCAGCCGGACGGCTCCATCCTGGCGGATCAAGGCGTCATCGCGGGCTGCGCGGGCGGCACCTACGACAACATTATGGAATCGGCCGCCATCCTCAAGGGCGGCGACGTGGGCGACGGTTACTTCAGCCTTTCCGTGTACCCGATGAGCGTCCCCGTGAGCCTGGAGCTCACCCGCGTGGGCGCTTCCGCCGAGCTGCTTGAGGCGGGCGCGATCATCAAGCCCAGCTTCTGCGGCCCGTGCTTTGGCGCGGGCGACGTGCCGTCCAACAACGGCCTTTCCCTCCGCCACACCACCCGCAACTTCCCCAACCGCGAAGGCTCCAAGCCCGGCGAGGGTCAAATTGCGACCGTCGCGCTTATGGACGCCCGCTCCATCGCGGCTACCGCGCGCAATCACGGCGTGATCACAGCGGCTACGGATGTGGACTATGACATGCCGGAGATCGATTACCATTTCGACAAGTCCGTCTACGAGCGCCGCGTTTACAACGGCTACGGCAAGGCGGATCCCTCCGTCGAGCTGCGCCTTGGGCCCAACATCACGGATTGGCCGAAGATGTACGCCCTTAACGAGAACCTCCTCGTGAAGCTCGCGGCCGTCATCAACGACCCTGTGACCACCACGGACGAGCTGATCCCCTCCGGTGAGACGAGTTCTTACCGCTCCAACCCGCTGCGCCTTTCGGAGTTCGCCCTTTCCCGCCGCGTGCCGGAATACGTGGGCCGCAGCAAGGCCGCGCAGGCGCTTGAGAACGCGCGCATCGCGGGCGAGAAGCCTGCGGAGTTGATGGACGCGCTCGCCAAGGTCGGCAATGCGGAGGAACTCATCAACACCACGAGTACCGGCTCCGCCATCTTCGCCAACAAGCCTGGCGACGGTTCCGCGCGCGAGCAGGCGGCTTCCTGCCAGAAGGTGCTCGGCGGCTACGCCAACTTCTGCTATGAGTACGCCACCAAGCGGTATCGCAGCAACTGCATCAACTGGGGCATCCTGCCCTTCACCCTCGCGGAAGGCACCAAATTCGATTACGAGGACGGCGACATGGTGTTCGTGCCCGGCATCCGCAAGGCGGTCGAGACCGGCACCGAGACCATCCCTGCGAAGGTCATCCGCAAGTGCGGCGCTGTGGAGGACATCACGCTCTACATCAAGGGCCTCACGGCCGATGAGAAGCAGATCCTGCTCGACGGCTGCCTGATGAACTATTACGCCGCGCAGATGGACAAATAAACCAAACCTGATTGCGCGAATCAAACCGCCCCGGAAAATCCCGGGGCGGTTTCAGTTTGCTGCGAAAATCTCTATGGGATTGTCGAGGGCCGGATGCTCAACACATCGGCGCATTCATCGTTCAAACTCCCGTTCGTGCGCTTTGAAAAAGTCGCGGTACGCGCGGACGTTCGCAAGCTCGGTCCAGCGCTTCACGTCCACGGGGTCGGCGTCAAGGTCGTAGATCTTTGCACCCTTGAGCGCGAGCACGAATGGCGAGTGCGTGGCGATCACGAACTGGCAGCCGAAGAAGCGCACGGAATCCGTCAGGAACTGCACGAGCTCCGCCTGGAGCGCGGGGGAAAGGCTGTTCTCCGGCTCGTCCAGCAGGTAGAGCCCGTCCTCGCCCGCCTTTTCTGTGAAGTAGCGGAAGGCGCTTTCCCCGTTGGAATATTCCCGCACGTTGTCCATCAGCTCCTTGCGCACGAATTTCGACTGCGTGAGCCGCTTTGCGTTGTTGTTGCGCCTGAGCTTCTCATAATCCTCGATGGAGGTGAGGCGGAATTCAGAATACTTCGTACTGAGATATTCCTGAAAGAGCGCATCCCGCCGCAGGTCTATGCCCTCGTTCAGGCTGCGGAGATTGAGCATGTAATCGAACACGTCGTCGCTCGTGATGATGCGGCAGCCGCCGGGCGGAGTTTCGGCTTCCGCATGGCATAGGGCCAGGTAATCCGGGAAGAAATTCGACTTGTTGAAGGCGGAATCCCGCGCTGCGCCGATCTTCTCCGCGATGACGTTGAGCGCGGTCGTCTTGCCTGAACCATTCCCACCGTAAAGGATCGTGATGGGCGCGAAGTCCAGCTCCAACAGCGCTCGGCGGGAAAGTACCTGGAACGGATAAAACGAATCGTAGCAGGTGCGCTTTTGGCTGAGAAAGAAATCGAATTCCCGATCCGAGTCCGGAAAGGTGAAGCGGGAAAGATAAACCATGCGGAGGCCTCCGGTGCGCCCGTTTTAGAGCAGCTTTTGCGTCTGTTTGTAAACGTCGCCAGAGCCAAGGGTGACGACGAGGTCGCCCGGCTGCGCGTGCGCGTCCAGGTAGGCACGGATCTCCTCAAACGTAGGCAGGTATACGGCCTTTGTGCCGCCCGCGCTGATGCCGGCAACCATGTCCCTCGCGTGGACGCTGCCGTCGTCCGTCTCGCGGCCGGGGTAAATGTCCGGCACAAGGACTTCATCCGCATGGGCAAAGCAGGCCACGTGCTTGCAGAAAAGCGTTTTTGCGCGGGTATAGGAATTGCATTGGAATACGCACCAGAGCTTGCGGTGCGGCACGCGCGCGGCGGCGGAAAGCGTAGCGTTGATCTCCGCGGGGTGATGGGCATAATCGTGATAATAGCGCACACCGTCCCGTTCGCCGAAGAACTCGAAGCGGCGGCGGGTGTTTTCAAACGCATGCAGCGCCTCCGCGATGGCCGGGAAGGGCGCGCCTGCGTGGAGCGCCACGGCTGCTGCGGCGATGGCATTGATGATATTGTGCTCTCCGGGCACGGAAAGGGCAATGCGCCCGAGGTTCCGGCCTTCATACAGCAGGTCGAAAGCGGGGCAACCCGTATTGTCATAGACGATGTTGCCGGGGGTGTAATCCGCGTTTGCCATGCCGTAGGAAATGTGCGCGCCCTTGTGCTCCACGAGGAGCCTGCGCACGCGCGGATCGTCTGCACAGCCGATGAATACGCCGCCCTTCGGCAGGAGGGCGAGGAATTTGCGGAACGCCTCCGTGATGTGCTCGATGTCCTTATAATAATCCAGATGGTCGTCGTCGATGTTGTTGATGAGCGCGACGGTTGGCCGCAGCGTCAGGAAGCTCTCTACGTATTCACATGCTTCGGTGATGAACATGTCGTGTGCGCCGATGCGCACGCCGCCGTGGAGGATGTCCACGAAGCCGCCGATGTGCACGGTCGCATCCGGCTTGCCGGTTTCACAGATGTAGGCCAGCATGGAGGTGATGGTCGTTTTGCCGTGGCAGCCCGCGATGCCGACAACGTCCTTGTAGCCCTCGGTCAACTGGCCGAGCGCTACGGAGCGCTCCAATTCCGGGATGCCGCGCTCTTTCGCGGCAACGCGCTCTACATTCGTAGGCTTGATGGCCGCAGAATAGATGACGAGATCAGCGTTGCCAAGGTTGCCGGCCGAATGGCCGATCGTGACCGGCACGCCGAGTTCCTGTAAGCGTTCTGTAAACGGGGAAACGTTTGCGTCGGAGCCCTGCACGGTATAGCCCCGGTCGCGCAGAATTTGGGCGAGGCCGTTCATGGAGCAGCCGCCGATGCCGATGAGGTGGATGGTTTTATGGTTCGTAATATGCGTCATAACGGTTTTCCTCGATTCTTTTCCGATTAAAATCCAGCGGGATCAAAACAATACAGGAAGTATACTACGTTTTACGCGAAAAGGGAAGCGTGCGGCATACCTGTGCGAACGCCGCGTCCGGGAAAGCGGCCTTTGCGCGCTCAGCCTCGGCGCGGGAGTCAAAGACGCCGAATACAGCGGAGCCGCTCCCCGTCATGCAGGCGGCGAGCGCTCCGTGGGCGCGGAGGCGGGCGGTGAATTCCGGGATCTCCGGCGCAAACCCGGACGCGGGCGCCGCCAGCGCGTTGAAAACGCGCTGCGCGAGCGCGCGCCGGTCGCCCGCGCGCAGCGCGGCGACTGCGGCGCCCGCGTCCCCTGCGGGCAGCGGCAGCGCAAGGGCGTCAAACAGGGCTTTCGTGCTCACGCCCCGCGCGCCCTTCACGATGAGCAGGTCGAGCGGCACTGAGGGCAGCGGCGTGAGGCGTTCGCCGATGCCCTCGCAAAGCGCGCAGCCACCCGCCAGGCAGAAAGGGACGTCCGCGCCGGTACGCGCGGCAAGTGCGAACAGTTCTTCTTCGGAAAGCGCGCCATAGAGCGCCTGCATACCGGAAAGCACAGCCGCCGCGTCCGCGGAGGAACTGCCGAACCCGGCCTCCGAAGGGATGCGGGCGCGGATCGAGATGCGCGCGCCGTCTGTCCCCGCGGTGGCGCGGTAAGCCTCCGCCGCGCGCCGCGCAGCGCTGCGCGCGGGCAGCGGCACGTCCGCTACGACGGAAACCTCCTTCGCCGGTTCGAGCGTGACCGTGTCGCAAAGGTCGATGGCGTGCATGATGGTGCAGAGCTCGTGGTAGCCGTCCGGCCGCCGGCCGAGCACGTTGAGCAAAAGGTTGATCTTCGCATGCGCTTCATATTCCATATATTCATTATAAGCCCAAAACGGTTAAAAATCACGGAAAACGTCAATGCTTGCGGTATCCACTGGGAAAGGAAACGGAATTTGATCATATGAAAAAAAGGATACTCCCTATTTGCATAATTGCCCTTGCGCTGCTCCTTTGCCCGCCGGGGCAGGCGGGCGGCGCGGCCGCTTGCCTTTCGGAGACGCAAAGCGTGTATGCGTCCGTGTTCCGGCTGCACGTGATCGCCAACAGCGATTCGGAAGAGGATCAGGCCGCGAAGCTCCGCGTGCGGGATGCGGTTTTGGAATACGAGCGCGCGCGCATGGCGGGCGTATCGAACGCGGAGGAGGCGCGGCAGCGCCTGATGGAGGACGGTGCGGGCCTGCTTTCCACCGTGGAGCAAACGCTTGCCGAATGCGGGATGGACTATGGTGCGGCGCTCGAAGTCGGCGTTTTTGCGTTTCCGCGGCGCGTTTACGGGGACGCGGTCTACCCCGCGGGCGATTACGCGGCGCTGCGCATCTCGCTCGGCGCGGGGGCAGGGCAAAACTGGTGGTGCGTAATGTTTCCGCCGCTGTGCATATTGGAGCTCCCCGGTGGGGAAATTGACTATGAGGAGCTCAGAACCAACAGCCTCCTCATCAAGCTCTTGAAAAGCATAGACGGAGGAAAGCTATGGAACACAATAAGCGAAAAGCTGCGCTGATGCTCGTGCTGGTGCTCACGCTCTGCGCCCTGCTGCAATCCACGGCGCTCGCGGCGGCGCTGCGCGTGGGCTCGCGCGGCGAGGCGGTCAGGCAGCTGCAAACCAAGCTCAAGCGCTGGGGCTATTATACCGGCTCGGTGGACGGTGTCTTCGGCACGCAGACCGAATCGGCCGTGAAATACTTCCAGCGCAGGAACGGCCTCACGGCAGATGGCATCGTCGGGAGCGCGACAGCAAAGGCGCTCGGGCTCACGCTCTCGGGCAGCAGCTCGTCCGGGAGCTCGGGCGGATCGTCCTCCACGGGCACCTCGGGCAACCTGTACCTGCTTGCGCGGCTGGTGTATGGCGAGGCGCGCGGCGAGCCGTATAAGGGTCAGGTTGCGGTTGCGGCAGTGGTGCTCAACCGGGTAAAATCCAGCAAATTCCCCAACAGCATCAGCGGCGTGATCTACCAAAGCGGCGCGTTTTCCGTGGTGAGCGACGGGCAGATTAACCTCTCGCCGGACGAGACGGCCATCAAGGCTGCGCGCGATGCCATGAACGGATGGGATCCGACCAACGGGTGCCTATATTATTACAACCCTGCGAAAACGACGAACCGATGGATGCTCTCCAAGCCCGTGCTGCTGCGGATCGGCAGCCATTCGTTCTTCCGCGGATAAGGAGATGGTGAAGCGATGAAACAGAAAACAAAGGATACGTTTGAACGCATCGTGCTGCCCACGATCCTCGCAATCGCGCTTGTGGGGGTGGCGTTCTGGGGCTCGGAGCAATCCGCCTTGGCCGAGGAATACAAAAACAGCACGACCGCGATGTACACCCGGGCGTTTACGGAGCTTTGCGACAACATGAACAACCTGGAGACCGCGCTCGGCAAGCTGCGCGTCACGGCGTCGCCCGCGCAATATGTGCTGTTGTTGGACGATGTCTGGCGGCTTTCCGGCGCAAGCGTGAGCCTGATGTCCCAAATCCCCTCGTCCCACATCGACACAGCGGACCTCAACAGCTTCGTCGTGCGCCTTGGGGATTACGCTCATGGGCTCACGAAAAAAGCGGTGCGCGGCATGCCTATGACCGAGGAGGACCAGGCGCAGCTTGCCGAGCTGCACAACGCCTGCATCCGCATCGGCGCGGAGCTCAACGAGCGCCTCGAGGTGGGGGACGTCCCCGTTGCGGTCATCACCAACGACGGCTACTTTACTTCGGAAGCCTCCGAAGCGTCCGATGCCGCATCCAGCGAAGGTGAGGGCGGCGGACAATATCAGGAGCAGGAAGGCATCGAGGAATTCCCGACGCTGATCTACGACGGGCCCTTCTCCGAAAGCACGGAGAAGCAGGAGGCCAAGGGGCTTACCGGCAACCCGGTCAGCGAGGAGGAGGCGCGCGCTGCCGCGGCGAAGGTTGCAGGGCTTTCTGAGATCGAACCGCAGGGCACTTCGGACGGGACGATTCCTGCTTACGATTTTCACGGCACGTATGACGACGGCCGGGAGGTGGATGTTTCCATCACGCAGACGGGCGGGCACCTGCTCTGGATGATGTCGAGCGCCACGGGCGGCGCGGAGGGCGTGCCGGAGGAAGCGGAGACGGAACGATTCCGCCAGGCGGCGGAGCAATACCTTGCGGAAAACGGGTACGCGGGCATGCATGCCACCTACGCCCAGTATTACGGCGGCTGCGCGCTTATCAACTTCGCAGCCACGCAGGGGGATGTAATCCTTTACAGCGACCTCGTGAAAATCTGGGTAGACCGGGAAACCTGCAGCGTGGTCGGCGTGGATGCGCGCAACTATCTGTTCAGCCATACGGAGCGTGACCTTGCGGAACCGGCCGTTTCCATGGAGGAGGCAGAGAGCATGCTTTCCACGAACCTCACCGTGGAGGATCGGGCGCTCGCCCTCATCCCCGTCACGCCGCAGACGGAGCGGCTCTGCTACGAGTTCAAAGGAACCTGCGGCGAGGAGGAATACATCGTCTACATCAGCACCGAAACGGGCGAGGAGGAGCAGATCTTCCGCATCATCAACACGGAGGACGGTCAGCTCGTACTGTAACGCAGCAGGCGGAAGGGGCGCGGGCGCGCCCCTTTTTCGTGGGCAGAGGAAACGGGAAGAATTTTTGGAATTTCGGCGCGTTTTCACAAAAACTTTTCATTTGTGCGTTTGACAACCGCCACAAAATACAATACGCTATTAATACCTTCCGTGTCCCCATTCGCACGCGGAGGGAGACTGAAAGGCAATGCTTGGAAGGCGGTGCATCGCCCATGTTCGACGCTTATGCCGCCGCGCGGGAAGCGGCGGCCGGTTTGCTCCGCCGCGCCGGATTCCCGCAGGCGCGCGTGGCGGATGTACGCGCCTGCGCGGCAGGCTATGAGCTTTCGAGCGCGCTCGCGCGCCGGCTTGGCCTTGCGCCGGAGAAATGCCTCCTTGCCGCGCGTGCGGCGGAGGCCGAAGCGCCGGCCCTGCTTTGCGGTACGCCTGCGTTCTGTGAAATCGCGCTGCGGGGCGGGCATCTCTGCTTTGCCTTAACGGATGCCGCCTATGGGGCGTTGATGCGGAGCGTGATCCAGAGCACGCCGCTGCCGCCGCTCCCGGCGGAGACGGAGCGCCCCCTCGCTTATGCGGTAGCGCGCATGCGGATGCTTGCGCGCGCGGAAAGCACGGGCTGTCCGGACAGCCCGGCCGTGCGCCATGCGCTTTGGCTGTGCTTTGGCATTGCGGAGGGCGGGCTGCCGCCAAAGCAGCGCGATGCGCGCGCAGAGCGCGCCGCGCACGCTGTGCTGACGATGGGGCAAGCGGCGCCGCTCCGTGTGCGCACACGTCTCTATTCCGCTTGTGGGGATGTCGGCAAATGCGCCGCACGGCTGCTGGGCTATGCGCTCGCCGCGGAAACATCGGATTTTATAGAAAGTTGAGGATAGATGAATATGAATTTGAAATGGTTGGGGCATTCCTGCTTCCTGTTGACCAGCAACGCCGGCGTGCGGATCCTGATGGACCCTTGTTCGCCGAAGACTGGGTATACGCTCGCGCCGATGGCGGTAGACGCCGTGACCGCGAGCCACGATCATTACGACCATAACTATTTTGAAGCCGCGCTGGGCGACCCGGTGCGCATCACGGAGCCGGGCACGCATGTGGTCAAGGGCGTGCGCGTTACGGGTATCCTCACCTGGCACGATAAGGAGCGCGGCGCCAAGCGCGGGCGCAACATCATGTTCTTGGTGGAGATGGACGGCATCCGCCTGCTGCATGCGGGCGACCTTGGACACCTGCCGGATGAAGCGGCCCTTGCTGCGGCCGGGCAGGTGGATGTGCTGCTCGCGCCTGTGGGCGGCGTGTTCACCATCGATGCGAAGGAGGCCAAGCAGCTTGCGGAGCTGATTCACCCGAAGGTGTTCGTGCCCATGCATTATAAGACGGAACAGCTGAGCTTCGAGCTGGGCGAGCTTGCCGCGTTCCTCGATTCGCTCAAGGGCTGTGCGATCCACCGCATGCGCCAGAGCGAGGCGACGCTTACCCCGGAAAGCCTCGGCAGCGACCGCGTGCTCGTGCTGGAATATGAAAAGCCGGGCGAAGCGGCATAATAAAGCCCGCCACAAACAGCAAGCCCGCCGCCGCAAACGCGGCGGTGGGCTCAGTTTGTCGAAAAAGTCTCTCCGGGATTGTCAAGGGCCGCAGCCCTTGACTTGCAATCGCGAGCAGCGACCTGTGCGGTGCGAGCGAAAAGCCTTGCACCGCAAGGCTTTCTTTACACGGAGCGCTGACCGCGCCATGGGCGCAAGCGCGACGTGAATCCCTCGATCAAGTGGCATCTGCCACTTGATCGATAGCCTCAAGCCCGCTGCCGCGTTTGCGGCAGCGGGCTTTTCGCTTGCGTGGACGCATACGCGCGTGCGCGCAGACGGCCTGTGTTTCACATCCCATTTTACTCCTTGAGGAGCCTCGCCTTTTTGAGCGCCATCACGACCGGCGGGATCAGCACGATGTGGCAGATGATGCCGGGCACCGCCGTTACAAAAGCACCTGCGAGGAACGTTTGAAACGTGAACTCCGTCCCTGCGAGCCCGGCGATCAGCCAGCGCGCACAGCCCCAGGCCACGCGCCCCACGAGCATCGCGCCGATGAGTGAAACATAAAGGTAGCGGTTTTTCTTCGGCAAGGCGCGGTAAAGGAGGCTCGTGATTACGCCATACGCCGCAAGCTCAAAGGCCATCGCCACGCCTGTCGGGAACAGCGGGGGCATCGAGAACAGCGCGAAACGCAGGAACGGCGCAGCGAGGCCCACCACGAGCGCATATGGCCAGCCGCAGAGGAAGCCGCAGAGCAGCACGGGGATGTGCATGGGGCTCAGCGCGCTGCCGATCTCTGGGATCTGGCCCGTGAGGAACGGCAGATACAGGCACAGCGCCAGGCACAGCGCCGCATAGATCAAACTGCGCAAAACGTTTTTCTTCATGAAAGCATATCCTCCCAAAACAAAAATGAAGCTATCCTTCCTGCGGAAAGAAAGGATACCTTCATGGCATCGCGTTGCTGTATAAACGGGTTGCGCACGGGCTTCTGCCCATGAAAGAGCGGCTTCTACCGCCAGCATTCGGGATTATATCACAGCATCTGCCTAGTTTGCAAGGGATTCTTCCGCCGCGAGCAAAGCGACGGCCTCCACCGCTTTTTTCAGCAGTGCGGAAACGCCCATGCCCTCTGCGCCCACAACGATGTTGTTGCAGTTTTCAAATGGGATGAGCACCTTGCGCGCGAGGCTCTGGCCGACCGCGCAGGCCATCGCGGGCGTGATTTCCCCAAACATGGCGTCCGCGATCACGATCCCGACGGGGCCGACGATCACATCCGCCGTGCGGCAGGCGACGAGCACCGCGTTTTCGCCCGTCGCGGCAGCGTCCGCTCCCGCCTTGCGCAGCGCCGAGGCTGCCATCGCGTTTGTGCCCACGGCCGTGATCCGCGCCTGGGGAAGCCGCTCCCGGATGCCGCTCACAAGCTGCGCGCCGACTTTGCCGCCCTGGCCGTCAATTACAAGAATCCGCATATGTGCTTGTTCCCTGCCTTTGCCTTTTGTTTTCCCCAGTATATCAGCTCCGCCCGGAACACGCAATGCGGGCGCGCCAAACGGCGCGCCCGCACAGGCTGTCGATCAAGTGGCAGATGCCACTTGATCGAGGGATTCATGTCGCGCTTGCGCCGGTGGCGCGGCCGGCGCTCCGTGTAAAGAAAGCCTTGCGGCGCAAGGCTTTTCGCTCGCGGCGTACATACCACCGCTAATGCTCATGGTCAATAAAGAAGCACAACAAAACAAGACAAAGCCAGCCCCACCGCTATTCCGAGCAATGGAGCAGTAACACAGAAATGTTGCTGCTTCATTGTCATACATTCATTTGTAATATTTCTATGAACTCTATTGACTTGAATATGAAATGTGATATAATTATCCTATAAAGATACAAATAAATCACTTAAAGGAGGCTTGAATATGTATAGCGGAAATGATAAGAACAATCGGGCAAGAAAGGTCAATCCGAAGTTAGGGCTATTCGGATTTTTAGGATTTCTTGGTTTTGCAGGTATATGGACTTATACCATTCAAGGTGATGTTTCCCCCTTTTACTTTTTTTGTTTTTTCGGCTTCTTTGGTTTTTTCTTTGAGGGCAAAATGTCAAATGTTTTAATGGACGAGCGTTTTAAGGAAAATCGCATAAAAGCTCAATTACAGGCGTATCGCATAGGTCTTTCCGTTTCGTTTATCGTTTTGATTGCAAGTACATGGGATTGGATGCTCCAATCTAATGACGCAAAACTACTTTTCATGGTGATTTCCCTCTCTCTTATTATTGGCTTAGTGCCATTTCTTGCCGAATACTTGCTTTATCGCTATGACAGTAAAGACAGTGGTGAGGAATAAATCATGGCAAATTTTATTTGTAATTTGAAAAAATATCGGTTACTAAAAGATTTGACACAAGAACAGCTAGCTGAGATTGTTGGTGTACGCAGAGAAACAATTATGCGTCTGGAAAAAGCACAGTATAACCCATCATTAAAATTAGCGATTGATATTTCAAGGGCTGTTGACACACCTATTGAAGAACTATTTATATTCGGGGAAGAAAAATAGCAAAGCCAGTCGAGCCAGTCAACGGTCAAGATGAACGGCGCATACGCGCCACCGTTGACAGCCCCGCCCGGTTTTGCAGTTAGGCAGTCACGGAGACAGCCTAAAAACAGCCCCTTTGCCAAAGGAGCCTTTTGGGGTGTGCGCTCTCGAGTGCCGTCCGAAAA
>UREK01000028.1 GCA_900546845.1 uncultured Eubacteriales bacterium | reverse complement strand
TCTACACACTGCATATCGTCGGCAGCGTCAGATGTGTATAAGAGACAGGGTTTAGGTAATTGGAAGCGTGGTTCGCCCGGAGGACGCTGCCCTCGCTGTCCGTATGTGCGACGAGCGTGCGCAGCTCCCGCAGAAGCCCCGCTTGGTCCGGCGGGGCGAAGCGTCCGGCGCAGTAGTCCGCATAAAGCGGCTCTTCCCCCTCGAGCATGAGCGTCAGGAGGCCGATATACTCCGGCCGCATGGCGGAAAGTGCCTCCCCGGTTTTGACCGCGTGCTCCTCGGAGCCTTCCGCGCCGCCTAGGCCGATGATCGCCGTCACCGAAAGGCGGATGCCTGCCGCGCGCACCCGCTGGCCCGCAAGGATGATGTCCGCTGCCGCCGCGCCCTTGTTCATGCGGGAAAGCACCTGATCGCTGCCGGATTCGAGGCCCATGTATACCATCCCAAGCCCGCCCGCCGCGAGCGCCCGCAGTTCCGCGTCCGTCTTTGCGGCGACGCTTGCGGGCGAGGCATAGCAGGTGATGCGTTCGCAGCGGGGCAGCCGCGCATAAATGTGAGAGAAGATGGAAAGCTGCTCCTCCGTCCTGCGCATGAGCGCGTCGCCATCCGCCAGGAACACGCGGGAAAACGCCCGCGCCCAGGGGCCCGCGGCGATCTCGTCCACGTCCGCGCAAACGTCCGCCGCCGGGCGGATGCGGAAGCGCTTTTCCTTATACATGCTGCAAAAGGCACAGCCGTTCTGGCTGCACCCGATTGTGGACTGCAAAATCAGGCTCTCCGCCTCGCTCGGCGGGCGGAAAATGCGTCCCTCATACCGCATATCAAACGTTCCTCCCGATCAAAATGAACACAAGCGTAAAATAGGCCAAAACGGCGAACATTACTGCGCCGAGCGCGATCGCCGCCGCTACTGCGCCGCGCTCGCCCCGCTTGTGAAAGCGCACGGCAAGCAGCACCGTCCCCACGGCCACCGCCGCCGCGAACAGGAGCATCCCGGCGAGGCAGCTGATCCAAAATCCAAGCGCCATGGTTGCGAAATCCCTCCGTTCGATTTCATCGCGTTTCATTGTTTTCAATTCTATCACGTTTCATGTTGCGCGCACAGCTTTTCTTTCCATGCGAAATGATGTATCCTATATATATAGATTTGGGACTTCCGCGCGCCCCGCGTGCGAAAGCGCATTTTCCATAGGAGGTAACCCCATGAATTTCCTGAAAGACGCAAAGGTCTGCGCTATCGTAAGCGCTGCGCTGTGCATCGTGCTCGGGCTGCTGTTCATCCTCTTCCCAACCGTTTCGGCAAAACTTGTGTGCTATGTCCTCGTTGGCGTGTTCGTGATCGCCGGCGTGCGCTTCCTTTGGCTGTATTTCCGCAGCCGTCTGCTCTCCTTCTTCCCCACGGAGCTGCTGCTCGGCCTTTTGATGCTCGCCCTCGCGCTCGTGCTGCTGCTGGAAGCGGAAGGCGTCGCAGCGCTCCTGCCCGTGATCCTCGGCGCGGCGATCGTCGTCTCGAGCTTCATCAAGCTCTGCCACGCGTTTGAGCTCAAGCGTGCCGGCTGGAACGGCTGGATCAGCGTGCTCGTGCTCGCGCTCGTAGGCCTCGCGTTCGGCGTCCTCATGCTCATTAACCCCTTTAAGGTCGCCTCTACGGTGATGATCCTCATCGGCGTTGGCCTTGTTTACAGCGGCGTGACCGACCTCGTAGCTATCCTGTTCATCTCTCAGCAGATCCGCGGCCTGAACGCGCCCGGCGGCCCCACCTTCCGTTGAGCCCTGTCAAAGCCATGTTTAAAACCATGCTTATGGAGGGAACTGCCGCATGAAGCGCCTGCGCAAACCGCTTTCACGCCTGCTCCTGCTGCTCGCGCTCGGGCTTGCCATCCTCCCGCTCCTGGGCTGCACGCCGGAAGACGCGCTCGGCCTGCTCACCACGGTGGTGGAGAACCTGCCGGAGGGGACGGACGCGCCGGAACCAACTGCGCCGCCGGAAAAGACGGCTACCCCCGCGCAAACGCCGGAGCCGGCCTCGCCCACACCCGGCGTCGCCTACGGCGCGGACTATACCGACCCTTACGACATCGCGGACTACCTGCACGACTATGGCGAATTGCCGCCGAACTTCCTCACCAAGGATGAGGCGAGGGAGCTCGGCTGGGACAGCGCCGCGGGCAACCTCTGGGACGTCGCGCCCGGCATGAGCATCGGCGGGGACCGCTTCGGCAACCGCGAGAAGCTGCTCCCGGAGGCGGACGGCCGCGCCTGGTATGAGTGCGACGCAAACTACGCGGGCGGCTACCGCGGCGCGGAGCGCGTGCTCTATGCGAGCGACGGCCTCATCTACTATACGCCCGACCATTACGAGACATTTACCGCGATCTATGAATGAAGTTAGGAGCGCTACATGAACCGGATCACCCTCGACGGCGCCGAGATGCTCACCCGCGCCAAGATGCACGACGCGCTCGCCGCGGCGTTCTCGCTGCCCGCGCATTATGGGCGCAACCTCGACGCGCTTTGGGACTGCCTTTCCGAACGGGCGGAGGGTGCGGAGGTCGTCCTCGTTTCGCCGGAGGCTATGCCGGAGGAGCTGTTCGCCCCGCTCGCGGCGCTGTTCCTCGACCTCGCGCGCACGGGCGGCTGGCGCCTCACGCTCAGCTCCCCGGCCGCACGGCCCGGACGCTACCGCCACTTCAAGGGCGGCGAATACGAATGCCTGGGGCTCGCACTCCATTCCGAGACGCTCGCGCCCGTCGTGGTCTACCGGGCGCTGTATGGGAGCCGCGGCCTCTGGGTGCGCCCAGCGGCAATGTGGGCCGAGGAGGTCGCTGCGCCGGAAGGGCCGCGCCCGCGCTTCCTGCGAGTGGAGGATTCCGATGAATAGCCCTGCGTTCACCCTTGACGGGAAGTCCCTGCCTGCGCGCGTCTGCGCCGGGCTCATGCTCGCCTCCGCGGCGGTGCGCCTCGCCTGGTTCTGCCTCGCGCACGGCGCGGACGCGGACGCTTACACGGCGGTCGTACACCTTGCAGTGCCGCTGCTCTCCTGCGTGCTCCTCGCTGCGTTCATCCTGCGGGGCGCGCTCAGGCTCTGCACGCTCCCGGTTGGGCTTGGCTGCCTGTTCTTCGTGCTGAAGGCGCTCTCCTTCCCCTCCCGGGTGCATACGGTGCTCTGCTGCATCCTGTATACGCTCGTGTTCGTGCTGTATGCGGCGACGGCCTTCGGCCTGCTCAGGACCCGTGTGCCGCTTGGCCTCGTGTTCACGCTGCCGCTGCTTTACCACATCTTTGTGGATGATCTTGCCAAGCTGCGCGCCCCCGTGCCGCCCACGCTTGTGGAATGGATGCCCGAACTCTCCGTGCTGCTCATCATGGCGGCGCTCGCTGTCGCCGCATGGAGCATGCAGCGCATTCCCCCGAAGACGACAGATTAAGGAGGCCTAATGGCCGGCATCGTAAACACCTGGCTCCGCATGAACCAAAGGCTCGCCGCGTTTTTAATGCGCAAGGGCGGCATCCCTTTCGCCCGCGCCTCGCAGGATAAGCTCGGGCGGCTGGAGGCGACGGCCGTCGCCAGCCGCGTAGAGCTCGTCCCCCACGCGTTCCCGCAGTTCCGCGCGGCCTGGGCGCTGCCCCAGGGTTACGCGCCGGACGGCGGCGCGATCCTCTACCTGCACGGCGGCGGCTACACGGCCGGGGATCTTGAATATGCGACGGGCTTCGGCAGCGTCCTTGCGGCGGCGACGGGCTGCCGCGTGTTCGCGGCGGCCTACCGCCTCGCGCCGGAACACCCCTTCCCCGCGGCGCTCGAGGACGCGCTCACCGCGTACCGCCACCTGCTCGACGGCGGGCTCACGCCGGGCGAGATCGCCCTCTGCGGCGAGTCCGCGGGCGGCGGCCTCTGCTTTGCGCTCACGCATAAGCTCAAGCAGCTTGGGCTTCCCATGCCGCGCGCGATCGTTGCAATCTCCCCTTGGACGGACCTGACGCTTTCGGGCGCTTCCTGCCGCGCAAACCGCCGGAGCGACCCTTCGCTCCGCTACGACCTGCTCGCCTCCTATGCGCGCATGTATGCGCGGGACGATCTCAAAAACCCGCTCGTCTCCCCGCTGTTCGGGGATGTTTCCGGCTTCCCGCCCACGCTCCTGTTCGCCGGGGAGGCGGAGCTTTTGCTGGACGACGCGGTTTCTATGGCGCATGCGCTCGAGCGCGCGGGCGTCCCCTGCGAGCTGCATACGGCGCGCGGCATGTGGCATGTTTACGTGCTTTACGGCGTGCGCGAGGCGCGGGAGGCCTTGAAACGCATTGTACAATTTTTAAAGGATTACCTCGCGGTGCGCGACGTCCCGGCCGCCGCAGAGGACGACGAGGACGAATGAGCGCAAAAGAGCAAACCTGGATGCGGCTGGACAACGCCGCGAAGATATACCCCGCCTCCATGCGGCGGGACTGGATGGCCATGTTCCGCCTCTCCGCCACGCTGGTGGAGCCGGTCGAGCCGGAGGTGCTCCGCGCAGCGCTCGCGCGCACGCTCGCGCGCTTTCCCTGGTTCGCCGTGCGGCTGCGGCGCGGCATGTTCTGGTATTATCTCGAACACAATGACGCGCCGCCCATCGTGGAGGAGGACGTCTGCAACCCCTGCATGCCCATGCGCGCCAAGGATAGCCGCGGCTACGCCTTCCGCGTGCGCTATTACGGCAACCGCATCGCCGTGGAGATTTTCCACGTGCTGACCGACGGCACAGGCGGCCTCTGTTTTTTGAAAACGCTTGTCGCGGAATACCTGACGCTTCGCTACGGCGTTTCTATCCCGCGCGGCGGTGATATTCTCGACTGCAACGACGCGCCCGACCCCGGCGAGATGGAGGACGGCTTTCTCGCCTGCGCGGGGAACGTGACGCGCAGTCGGAGCGAAGCGGACTCCTTCCACCTGAGCGGTACGCGGGAGCGGGACGGCTTCATCCACGTGACGACAGGAGTTATCCCCGTGGAAGCCCTGAAGGCCCGCGCAGCCGAAAAGGGCGTGAGCCTGACCGTATACCTCACGGCTGTGCTGATCCTCGCCTTCGATGCGATCCAGCGGCGCAAGCGTCCGCTTTGCAGTACGCCGCGCGGCGCGAAGCGCTTGAAGCCCGTAAAGATCTGCGTCCCAGTCAACCTCCGGCGCTTTTTCCCGACGAAGACGCTGCGCAACTTCGCCAACTACGTCAACCCCGGCATCGAGCCGAGCTATGGCGTCTATACGCTCGACGAGGTGCTCAAGATCGTAACGCACCAGATGGGCATGGAGCTTACGCCCAAGGTGCTCGGCGCGAAGTTCACGACGAACGTGCGCTCCGAGCAGAATGCCGTGCTGCGCGCCGCTCCCCTGTTTTTGAAGGATCTTGCAATGCGCGCCGTTTTTTACATGACGGGCGACAAGAAGACCGCCACCTGCTTTTCCAACCTCGGCAACGCGGCGCTGCCGCCGGAAATGGCCTTGTTCGTGACGCGGATGGAGTTCATGCTCGGCCCGCTTTCACGCAACCCGGTGGCCATCGGCACGCTTTCCTACGATGGGACGATGTACATCAACATCACGCGCACCATCCGCGAGAGCGACCTGGAGCGCGAGTTCTTCACACGGCTCATCAGGCTTGGCGTGCCAGTCAAAATCGAAAGCAATGAGAGGTGAACCAACCATGTCTTACTGCGTAAACTGCGGCGTTGAGCTGGACGGCACCCTCCGCCGCTGCCCGCTCTGCGGCACGGAGGTCATAAACCCCAATCAGCGCAGCGCGCCCGACCCCGCCGCGCGCCCCTATCCAAGCAAGGTGGAGCTGCTGGAGCGCCGGGCCGCGCGCCGCTTCTTCACCGTGATGGCCACGCTGATGCTGCTCATCCCGCCGGTCGTCTGCCTCATCTGCGATGTGCTCGGCGCCGGGGCGGTTACCTGGTCGGCCTACGTCATCGGCGCGACGGCCATGGCTTATGTTTATGTGCTCGCCCCCTTCGCGGCGGAGCATCCGCATCCCTGGCTTTTCCTTTCGCTCGACTGCGCGGTCACGCTGCTGTTCCTCTATGCGATCGCGGTCCATTCGCGCGGGGATTGGTTCCTGCCGCTGGCGCTGCCAATCACGCTGAGTGCGGCAGCCGCCGTCGCGGCGATGCTGCTGCTGTTCCGCAAGTGCCGCGCCAAGTTCGTGCGCCTCGCCGGACTGCTTGCCGCCGCCGGCCTTCTCTGCGGTGCCATCGACCTTACGGTGAGCCGCTATCTCGGGCAAACGCCGCTGCTGTATTGGTCGCTCTTCGTGTGCGTGCCCTGCCTGATCCTCGCCATCGTCTCGCTCGTCATCAATAAGCGCGTACAGTTCAAAGAGGAGATGCGAAGAAGGTTCTTCATCTGATGCATCGGTGCATCTATAATTAAAATTGGAAGCATACAGACGTTGGGGAGGGCGCGCCTTACGAAACGGCCTCTTGATAAGGCAATCCTCCGGCATGCTTTATGATGCGGCTTCTTGATAAGGCAATCCCCCGTCAGCGCTAGCGCGCTGCCACCCCCTTTCAAAAAGGGGGCGTTTGGGAGTGGTGAATTCCAACGGGGTTCGTATTCAGATGGCATTCGAGCGCGCACTGTCCAAAAGGCTCCTTTGGCAAAGGAGCTGTCAACGGCGCAAGCCGTTGACTGAGGATTGCCGTATCCCCACAGCCGCCGCTTCCATCCGCTGTAAAGGCAAGTCCGCTTCATTCCTCATCTTCTGTACCCGGCGCTGCGGCAACGTTATAGAACACCTCCATCATCAGCCGCGCGCCGATGCGGAACCCGTCTATGAAGCTTTCTTCCATTTCCGAAAGCAGCATTGTACTTTTGTCCTCCAGCAGCGCATCGAAGGGCTCCCGCATTTCCTCCGGCAGCCGCGCGCGGAAGCGGTCATACCGCCCGCCCGCGGCTTTGAACAGGCGCGCGGTTTCCTCCAACGCGGGTTTGTACGTCAAAAACGGATACAGGTTGCCGTAATAGAGTTCGCTGATGGATGATTTCATGGAATTCTCCTCCTATTGTTTCTAATCAGTCACAATTATAGCATGAAAAGTAATTATACTCAAGATAAAGTTTCTAATTAGTCACAAGAGGTTGCTATGCAGTGGATTCTACAGGATGTTCCTTTGGGAAGAAACATTCAATCAATTCGAATGGAAAGAAAAATGACGCAGGTGCAAGTGGTGGAAAAGTTGCAATTAATGGGGAGTGAAATGTCTAGAAGCACACTTGCAAATATTGAGGTGGGGAGAAGGAACATAAAGGCAAGCGATCTCAAAGCATTAAAGATGCTTTTCCAAGTTGAATACGATGCTTTTTTTAAAGAATAACGTTACTCTCCTCTTTTATCTGTGGCATGATATAAGCGGTGGTGATTTGTATGGAATTTGGAGAAGCGCTCCGCTATCTGCAGGAAGACCCTGCGTCGCGCATGACGCAAACGGAGCTTGCAGACAAGCTGAACATGACGCAGCGGAAAATATCATATCTTAAAACGGGCGAAACTGGCCCAAGCATAGAAGACTTGCGGACTATATGCCTCTATTTTCATGTGTCGGCAGATTTCTTGTTAGGGCTTCCGGAAAACGTGCCTTATCCGAAACCATAGCCTTGCGGATTAAGGTATTCGGATGGCGTGCGAGCGCGCGTCAACCAAAAGGCTCCCTCCGTCAGCGCTTGCGCGCTGCTGGAATACGGCAATCCCCCGTCAGCGCTAGCGCGTTGCCACCCCCTTTCAAAAAGGGGGCTTTTGGGAGGGGTGAACTCAAACGTTTTTTCGTATTCGGATAGCGCACGGGAGCGCACTGACCAAAAGGCTCCTTTGGCAAAGGGGCGGAGCCGAGGCGCACCCCGCCCGCAGGCGGGGGCTTACGGCGCGTCTCCCGCGCCGTAAGTTCCTTGCTTGGGCGATGCAGCGAGGCGGAAGCCCAGTGAGCAAGGGAGCGCAAGGAAGCCGCTTCGGCGGCAACGCAGTGCGACCATTGCGAACTGTGGGGCCTGTCCGCGAAGCGGACTGGGGATTGCCTTACCTCCACAATTTTTCGTTGTCAAAAGAAAAGCGCGCCCTTGGCGCGCCTCGATCGTTCATGCGGTTACAGTATGGAAAATATGGTCAATTCTTCCGGATGCGCTTCGTCAGATCCTCCAGCACGAGCACGAGCTGCGCGTTTTCCTGCATGTCCGCCTTGATCTTCTTGCAGGCGCTGATGACCGTGGTGTGATCCCGCCCGCCGAAGCGGCGGCCGATCGCCTTCAGGGATTCCTCCGTCAGCTCTTTGGAAAGGTACATCGCCACCTGGCGCGGATAGGTGACCTCCATCGTGCGGCGCTGGGAAAGGAGCGATTCCAGATCCACGGAATAATAATCCGCGACGATCTGCTGGATCAGCTCAACCGTCACCTTGCGGTTCTCGTAGCCGGGGATGATGTCCTTGAGCGCGGCGTCCGCCAGGCTCGTGTCGAGCGGGCGCTTGGTGAGCTTCGCGTAGGCGTAAACGCGCGTGAGCGAACCCTCCAGCTGGCGGATGTTGGAGTTCACCTTCTCCGCGATGTAGGAAAGCACGGATTCGTCCACGTCGATGTTCTCGTCAGTGGCCTTCTTTTTGAGGATGGCGATGCGCGTTTCGAGATCCGGCGGCTGCACGTCCGTGATGAGCCCGCCCTCAAAGCGGGAGCGCAGGCGCTCCTCAAGCGTCGTCAGCTCCATCGGCGGCCGGTCGGAGCTCAGGATGATCTGCTTGCCGGAGGTGTGCAGCGCGTTGAAGGTGTTGAAGAACTCCTCCTGCGTGCGCTCCCGGCTGGAGATGAACTGAATATCGTCCACCATGAGCACGTCCGCGCTGCGGTACTTGTTGCGGAACTGCGTATTCTTGTTCTCCTGGATGGACTGGATGAACTCGTTGGTGAAGGTCTCGCTCGTCACGTAGATGATGCGCGCGTCCGGGTTGTTTTGCAGCATCCGGTGGCCGATGGCATGCATCAGATGCGTTTTGCCGAGGCCCACGCCGCCGTAGATGAACAGCGGGTTGTAGGCCGAGGATGGGTTGTCCGCCACGGCCTGGGCTGCAGCGTGCGCAAAGTTGTTGGAGCTGCCGATGACGAAGGATTCGAAGGTATACTTCGGGTTCAGCGTAAAATCGCTGCTGTAAGCCGCCTTCCCCGCATTGGGGTCCGGGTAGTCGGCGCGCTCGGTTTCGTCGATGAAGCGCACGAGGTAGCCGGAGCCGTTCGCACGGTTGACCGCGTCCGTCACCATCTGGGTATAAAGGGAGCGCAGCGTGTTCTTGGAGGTTTCGTTCTCCGCCTGCAGCACGAGCGTGTTGTCCTTAATGCAGACCGGCTGGATCGGCGTGATCCAGGTCTTGTAGCTGATGGACGTCATCTGCTCCTGCAAGGCCGCGAGGGATTTTTCCCATACCGCCTGGCTTGTTTTCATCGTAAGTTCCCCCGCTTTATCATTCAAAGTAAAAATACAGTATCGGAAGCACGGTTTCCCGCTTTCCGATGGCTATTCCGTATTGTCTGCGCCGCCGGCGCGGACTGAAGAATCCCGCAGCGCTGTTGGAACGCAGGGGCTGTGGATGCAGCCATCCACATTTGTGGATAAACCTGTGGATAAAGCGCAGCGATACGAAAAAAGCTGCCGTCGGCAGGCCCTGTTTTCAGGCGATGGGTCGGATTCTTTTTTGGTATCATATCAAAATCGGGAGGCGCTTTCAAGTGCGGCACGCGGGTTTTTCGGCAGAATTCTTAACGCCTTGTGTTGAAAAAAAACAAGACAACAACATCTTGTGTCCCTGTGGAAAAAGTGGGAAAACCCGCGCCGTTTTCCCGGGGCGCGCCCTTGGGAAATGCCCGCAAAGGCTGAATATTTCTTGACAGGAGCACGCTCGTTCCGATATAATTGGGAATTGACGGATTCGATCATCGGGCGCGGTGCGGCGTCGGGCCGCAGGCGCTTAGAATAGCTGGAAGAGAGGTGCACCGACATGCTTCAAACGTATCAGCCCAAGAAACGGCAGCGCAAGAAGGTTCATGGTTTTCGTCAGCGCATGAAGACCAAGAACGGCAGGAACGTACTTGCCCGCAGAAGGCTTAAGGGCAGGAAAAGACTGTCTGCGTAAAAGCTTGATGAAAAGTTTGGCGGCAAGCGGTCGGAATGCAAACGAATCGCTTGCCGTGTGCTTTTTGCGCAGGAAAACGGAACCCATCCCCGCAGTATCCGCGCGGGGAGAACAGGACATATGGTGAAAACCGACTGGTGAAGCGCTGTTATTCTTTAAAGCGGAACAAGGAGTTCCGCCACGTATACCGCAAAGGCCAATCCAAGGCGGCCCGGCAGCTTGTGCTCGTTTACGCCAAGGCGGGTGTAAAGCCGAAGCAGCCCCCGGTGCGCGTTGGGTTTTCGGTCAGCAAAAAACTTGGCAACAGCGTCGTCCGCAATCGCGTCAAACGCCGGTTGAGGGAATCTTTTGGCCCGATGATCCCGTGCGTGAAAGGCGGATACAACCTTATCTTCATAGCTCGAGAGCCGGTTGTGGACGAGGAATTCACCGCGATCCAAAGCGCTATGCGCAGCTTGCTGCGCCGCGCGAATCTGCTCAAAGAAGAAAAAAAGAAAACCAACGAACACAGCGCAAAGCGGGATCCCGAAGGAGCGGAGCCAAAGCAATGAAACGGTTTTTGTTTTCGATGATCCGGGGCTATCAGCTCTATATCTCCCCCCGCCATCCCGGGTGCTGCCGCTATACGCCGACCTGCTCAAACTACGCGGTCATGGCCATCGAAAAGCATGGCGTGATCAAGGGCGGGCTTCTCGCGTTTTGGCGCATTTTGCGCTGCAACCCGTTTTCCAAGGGCGGGTACGACCCCGTACCGTAAACAAGGGAAGCGGGCGCTCAGGCTGCCGCCCCAAGCGGGCGGGAACAAACGACAAAGAAGAAAAAGAGAGGAAAATCCGTGCAAGGCGATTTCTTTTTGACTACATGGTTCCTGGAAGCCATGCGCTGGCTTTACAGCAACATCGGCAGCGTATTCTTTACGATCCTCATCAGCACTCTGGTGCTGCGTGGGCTCACGTTGATTTCCGACGTCAAAACGCGCAAATCCTCCATGAAGATGCAGGCTATCCAGCCCGAAATCCAGCGCCTGCAAAAGAAGTACCAAAACGACCCCCAACGCATGAACCGGGAGCAGCAGAAGCTCATGAAGGAGCATGGCGTGAGCATGTGGGGCAGCTGCCTGCCGATGCTCATCACGATGCCGCTGTTCTTCTGCTTCATCGCGGCGTTCCGCTTCTGGGGCTATGAGATGACGCTGCGCCTTATCACCGAGGAGGCGGACAAGGCGATGGAGCTGTTCCAATCCTTCAAATTCCTTTGGGTGAACAACATCTGGCAGCCGGACAGCGGCCTTGCCGCAGTCGTGCAGAGCGGCGAGAGCTTCCTTGCGACGCCGGACCTTGCAAAGCTACTGTTCTTGCAGGATAACCCGGAGATCTGGCAGAAGCTCGTGGATATGGGCATCGCGGTGCGCTCGTATTTTGTGGATAACAACGGCGTGATGCAGCAGACGTACCGCTTCCTGAGGAGCGAGAGCGCCATTGCGGCCTACAACCAAGCGGTGCAGCCGTTCCTTGACCTGTATGCCGGATACAACAACGGTTGGTTCATCCTGCCGGTCCTTTCAGGCGGCTCCCAGTTCCTCGCGTCCTGGCTGATGCAGCGGAACCAGCCCAAGACGGACAACCCGGCCGCGGGCAGCGGGAAGATGATGATGTACCTCTTCCCCATCATGTCCTTCGTGTTCTGCCTGTCCTACAACGCGGCCTTTGCGATTTACTGGACGCTCAGCAGCATACTGATGATGCTTGTGAACCTTTACATGAACAAGAAGTTTCCCATTGCACCGGTTGTAAAGGAGGAGAAAAAATGAGGACTTTGGAAGCCACCGGAAAATCCATTGACGAGGCCATATTCAACGGCCTGCGTGAGCTTCAGATTTCCATCGACGAGGTAGAGATCGACATCATACAGCAGGAGACCAAGGGCGTGTTCGGCATCGGCGCGAAGCCTGCGATCGTGCGGCTGATCGAGCGCGAGCCGGAGCAGATCGTCATCCCGGACTACATCGCCAACAAGGACATGCCGCGCGAGCGCCGCGACCGCGGCGGCAGGCGTGACCGCGACCGGCGGGATGGCCGGGAACGCCGGGAAAGCTATGACCGCGCGCCGGCGCTCGTACACCCGGCGATCGACTATTCGGCAGAGGCGGCCGAGGGCAACGCTGCGGCGGACTTCCTGAAGGGCCTGCTCGCGGCGATGGGCGTTGAGGCCACGGTGCTCGCCAACGTCAGCGAGGACGGCATCCGCCTGCGGATCGATTCGACCTCCATGGGCATCCTGATTGGCCACCGGGGCGAAACGCTGGATGCGATCCAGTACCTCACCTCGCTGTGCATCAACCGCAGCCGCAAGGAGACGGGCTACACCCGCGTCACCATCGACACCGAAGGTTACCGGGACAAGCGGGAGGAGACGCTCACCCGCCTTGCCCGCAAGCTCGCTTCCCAGGTGAAGGCCACGGGCCGCGCGCGCACGCTGGAGCCAATGAACCCCTACGAGCGCCGCGTCCTGCATGCGACGCTGCAAAACAACCCCTATGTGACCACCTACAGCGAGGGCGAGGAGCCCAACCGCCGCGTGGTCATCGCGCCCAAGAAGCGCGAGGAACGCTAACGCAAAGAGCCGCCTTCGGGCGGCTCTTTTCCGTTTTTGGGGAAGGGTGAAAGTGGAGATGAGGAGCGAGTGTTGTATTCGGCTTGGCAGCTGTCATCGGCAATCCCCCCGCACGGCTTATGGGACGGATTCTTGATACGGCAATCCCCCGTCACGGCTCGCGCCGCCGCCACCCCCTTTCAGAAAGGGGGCGTTTGGGAGTGGTTCACCGCAACGGGTTTCCGTATACGAATACCACCCGAGAGCGCATCACCCAAAAGGCTCCTTTTTGAAAGGAGCTGTCATGGCGCAAGCCATGACTGAGGATTGTCTTATCTCCCACAACACAACAATCCCCCCGCGCCATTCCATTCCAAGGGCACGGGGGCGGCTTTTTTTGCGCCAGCCGTTCAGGCCGCGTTCTTCAGGTCCTCGAGCGTCTTAGCTACGCTGTGGTGGATGGGCTTCCATTCCGCCTTCTGGAACAGCGCCGCCACGGAGACCGGCAGATAGGTCATCATAAAAAGCGGGAACGTAAACAGGAAGAACACCTTGCGGAAGCTGCCGCAGTAGATGCGCTTCCACTCGCTCACGAGCGTGACGCCGCCGGTGAACAGGAGCGTCACATACATGCCGCCAAACCAGCGCAAAAGCTGCGCGCAGAGTGTGCCGAGCACGGGTTCGCGCAGGATGATCAGGCTGTAAAGCGCGCCGAAGGTGTTAAGCAGCGCGCAACAGAGCGTCAGGACGATCGCGGGGAGGATCGCCATGAGCATGTCAAAGCAGGCATAGCCGCGCTTGCCGCCGCGGAACACGCCGGAGACGAGGCGCGCGCCATACTTGCGGAGCACCTGCAAATACCCCCGGGACCAGCGCAGCCGCTGCCGCCAGGATTGGCGGAAGGCCGTCGGCTGCTCGTCATAGAGGATCGCGTTGCCGCAATAGGCGATAAACTCGCCGGAAAGGACGCTGTCGATCGTGAACTCGGTGTCCTCGGTCAGCAGATGGAAGGGCCAGCCGCCGTTCTTTTCGATGACCTCCCGCGCCACGAGGAAGCCTGTGCCGCCCACGACGCTCGAGGTCCCAAGCTGCATGCGCGGGCTGTTCATGTATTGCGCATCCCGCAGGAACCAGAGCGAGTAACCCGCGCTGATCCAGTTGTCCCCGTAGTTTTTGGAATTGCGGTAGCCGGTTACAATGCGGTTGCCCGCGGCGAAGGATTTGTTCATCTCCGCGATGAAATCCTCGTGCAGGAGGTTGTCCGCGTCAAAGAAGAAGAACCCGTCATAACGCGCGAACGCGCCCGTGGCGCGCAGCCGCTTAAACAGGAAATCGAGCGCATAGCCCTTGCCGACGTGCAATGCGTCAAACCGCTCAAATACGGTTGCGCCCCGGGCGCGCGCGACTGCGGCGGTGCCGTCCGTGCAGTTGTCGGCGCAGACGTAAATATCCACGAGGCCGGCGGGGTACCTCTGCGCGTGGATGCTTTCGATCAGGTTGCCGATGACGGCTTCCTCGTTGCGGGCGCAGAGGATCGCCGCATAGCGGCGGGGCGCGGCGGGCGGCAGCGGCTTTGGGCGCTTGACGAGCGCCACCAGCAGGTAAACGATCTGATATGCGAAGCAGACGCAGAACAGCGCCGAGAGAAAGTCGTTGACGCGCGTTAAGAATTCCATTCCGGACCTCCTTGCGTTTTCCTTGCGGCATGCGCGGGCATGGCCGCATAAGCTAAGCATAACAAAAATAGATAAACAAATTATCAACAGAAAACTAAGATTTCATTAAAGTTAGTTGCATGAGAGAAAGAATGCGGCCGGTTTGCGGGTGAAACCACATATCGCCGTTTGGTTGACAGGCGTGTGAAAACAGAATATGATAGGAACATAACAACCGCGTTTTAAAAGGCGGATTCCCGAACCGCCCTGTTTTTTATCAGGTCTTTTCCCGGAGCGCCCGCGCTGCTCTGCGCGGCGGCGACGGTCATCGTAGGCGTGAGGCTCTGCGCCGCTTGAAGCAGGGAGGAAAACACATGCAGGAACAAAACGAAATCCCCGCCCGCCGGGCGAGGAAACTCTGGGATACTGTGCGCCGAAAGGAAACGGTTTATGTTGCAGACTTCAGCGCATGCATACTCGCATTGGTCAGCCTTGGCCTCGTTGACGCGTGGGAGAGCGGGACAGCGAAAAGGATCGTTTTCTACACCGTTATCATCCTGGAAATCCGCATGCTGCTCATTCCTGCCTTCGATTGCTGGGCCGCAGCCTTCCGGGACGCCGCGCCGGATGACGCTGCGGAGCCGAAGGCGCGCAGGACGGTATGGAGCCACCTGCTTATTGCGGCCGGCCTTGTGGTGCTGCTCATCTGGGGCTCGTGCGCCGCGAAGTAACAAACACAGGCTCACGTCCGGCTCCGCCCCCTTGCGCGGAGCCGGTTCCATTTTGCAGATCAACACAGAACTCAAGTCCTTTCTTCTTATATTAATAAGCAACCTTGAAAAACAGCCCGCAATATGGTATACTAAAACGAATGATTCTAAGGGGATCGTTATGCATGTTGCGCGGCTCAAACTGAATTATTTCCGCAATTATGAGGCGCTCGACCTGCGCCCGCGCCCCGGCCTGAATGTGATCGTGGGCGAAAATGCGCAGGGCAAAACAAACGCCGTGGAGGCCGTATTTTTTTGTGCGTTCGGCCGCTCCCATCGCACGGCACGGGATGCGGAACTCATCAACCATGGCATGGCCGGCGGGTATGTCGGGCTTGACGTCAAGACGCGCGTGGGCGAACGGCGCATCGAGATGAAGCTGCGCGCGGGCGAGCGCAAGCAGGTCTTTATCGACCGGCTGCAAACGCAGCGCAGCGGCGAGCTGATGGGCGTGCTCAATGTGGTGATGTTTTCCCCGGAGGATCTCGAGCTTGTGAAGGGAGCCCCGGCGGAACGCCGCCGCTTCCTCGATATGGAGCTGAGCCAGCTGCGCCCGGCATATTATTACAAGCTCCAGCAATACAACGCTGCGCTCAAGCAGCGCAACGCGCTTTTGAAGGGCGAACCGGGGCGGGAACGCCCCGTGCAGGCGGTGCGCGAGCAGCTTTACGTCTGGGATGAGCAGCTTGCCGCCGCGGGCGCGGACGTGATGCGCATGCGGGAGGAATTTGTGGATTCGCTTTCCACGCTTGCGCGGGACCTGCACCGCAGCATCTCCGGCGGGCGGGAGCAGCTTTCCGTGGCCTACGCCCCGTGCGTAGACCCCGCGCGCTATGGCGGCGCGGCCCGCGAGGCGCTGCAGGAGGCGCTTTACGCTGCCGCGCTCGACGACATCCGCCGCGGCTTCACCACCATGGGCCCCCACCGGGACGACCTTTCCGTCTGCCTGGGGGATGCGCCCGTGCGCGTGTACGGCTCCCAGGGGCAGCAGCGCACAGCCGCGCTTTCGCTCAAGCTCTCCGAGCTTGCGCTGCTCACGCAGGAGAAGGGCGAACCGCCTGTGCTGCTCCTTGACG
Organism: uncultured Eubacteriales bacterium; assembly: GCA_900546845.1. GTDB lineage: Bacteria > Bacillota > Clostridia > Christensenellales > CAG-138 > UBA1685. The sequence continues at coordinate 9,948 of UREK01000028.1, read as the reverse complement.
ACGTGCTCTCCGAGCTTGACGAGCCGCGCCAGCGCGCGCTGCTCGAGGCCATGCGGGGCTGCCAATGCTTCTTGACCTGCACCTCCCTCGCGGGGCTGGAACGGGCGGGCATGCGCGACATCCCGGCCTATGCCTGCGCGAACGGTACGCTGCGGGAGCTTTAAGGGAAAGGGCGGGAAGGACTTGGGCTGCTTCCGTTTCTGATTCGTTCCGGCGTTTGTTGCATTTTGGCAGTCCTCCGGCGTGCTTTCCGAAGCGGCTTCTTGATACGGCAATCCCCCGTCACGGCTGCGCCGTGCCACCCCCTTTTGTAAAGGGGGCGTTTGGGAGTGGTTCGCCCCAGCGTTTTCCGTATACGGACGGCGCAGGGGAGCGCTCCCCCAAAAGGCTCCTTTGGCAAAGGAGCTGTCCGCGAAGCGGACTGAGGATTGTCCTTATTCGCGCGGCCTTTGCGAACTGCCGCGAGAAACGGAGCAAGCCGTGACCGAGGATTGTTCCCCGCCGCAGCGGCTGACGCGTTCGGCAGCGCATTCCCATGGCGGCCCATCCCCTCGCCCCTTCCCGACGCGGGAAGGGGGAGATACTGCGAAGGGGCTGCGCCCCTTCACCGCCGATGGAGTGCGCACCGCCCAAAAGGCTCCTTTGGCAAAGGGGCTGTCATGGCGTAAGCCATGACTGAGGATTGCCTTACCCGCGCAAGCGCCGGACATACCCCAACAGGGAAAGCGGAGGATTATCCCCTTCTCTTCGTCCCGGAATTGATAACTTCGCCAAATTTTGGCAAAAATAAAAGCGGAGGCTTTTACGGTATGGAATTGCTGCACATCGGCGGGGACGCCATGGTCGATCTCTGCGAGGTGATCGCAATCGTGAGCCGGGAAACGGCCATGCGCTCGCGGGAAACCCGCCGCGCGATCGACGCGGCCATCGGCCGGGAGCGCATCCGCACCGTTTCGGACGCGGCGCAGAAATCCTACATCCTGCTGGAACGGGAGGGGGCGCTCTCCGTCTGGTCCTCCCCCATCGCCGCGGAAACGCTTCTGAAGCGCGCGGCGCGCGGCGTGGCAGGCCAATTTGCAAACGACAATGGATAAACACCCACCGTCAACGTTTCGCCCCTCGCGGGGCGGTGAAAGGATAGAACCATGAGCAACCACAACGATTACGACGCTTCACAAATCCAGGTCCTGGAAGGCCTCGAGGCCGTCAAGCGCCGCCCGGGCATGTACATCGGCTCAACGGATGTGCGCGGCCTGCACCACCTGGTCAAAGAGCTGGTGGACAACGCCATCGACGAAGCCATGGGCGGCTTCTGCGACCACATCGAGATCAACATCCACAAGGACAACTCCCTGACCGTCACCGACAACGGCCGCGGCATCCCCGTGGACGAACATCCCAAGCTCCACAAGAGCGCCCTCGAGGTCGCGCTCACAGTGCTGCACGCGGGCGGCAAGTTCGGCGGCAGCGGCTACAAGGTCTCCGGCGGCCTGCATGGCGTCGGCCTTTCGGTCGTGAACGCGCTTTCCACCTGGCTCAACGTGGAGGTCCGGCGGGACAACAAGGTCTACCGCCAGGAATACCGCTTCGGCGACCCGCTCGCGCCCGTCTCCGTCGTGGGCGAATACGAGGGGGACGAAAGCGGCACGCAGGTCACTTTCCTCGCCAACGACGAGATTTTCGACGAGGTCAATTATAATTTCGATACGATGATCAACCGCATGCGTGAGCTTGCGTTTTTGAACCGCGGCGTGCGCATCACCGTCACCGACGAGCGGCCGGAGGAGCCCATGCAGAAATCCTTCTGCTACGAGGGCGGTATCATCTCCTTTGTGCAGCACATCAACCGCAACAAGGACGTGCTGCACCCGGAGCCGATCTACATCGAGGCCCGGCGGGACGCCCCGGAGAAGCAGGAGTGCGCCTCCCTCGAGGTCGCCATGCAGTATAACGACGATTACAACGAGAACGTATTCACCTTCGCAAACAACATCGGCACGACCGAGGGCGGCAGCCACCTCGTGGGCTTCCGCACGGCGCTCACGCGCGTGGTGAACGATTACGCGAAGAAGTACAAATACCTCAAGGAGACGGACGAGGGCCTCAAGGGCGAGGACGTGCGCGAAGGCCTGACGGCCATCGTGAGCGTGAAGCTCGTGGAGCCGCAGTTCGAGGGGCAGACCAAGACCAAGCTCGGCAACGCCTACATCCGCAACCTGGTGGACAGCGCCGTGACGAACGGTTTTTCCACTTACCTGGAGGAGCACCCGCAGGACGCGAAGGCCATCATCGAAAAATGCGTGACCGCCGCGCGCGCGCGCGACGCGGCCCGCAGGGCGCGGGAGCTGACCCGCCGCAAGACTGCGCTCGACACCACGGCGCTCCCCGGCAAGCTCGCGGACTGCTCCGAAAAAGACCCGGCCAAGTGCGAGATCTTCCTCGTGGAGGGTGACAGCGCGGGCGGCAGCGCCAAGCAGGGGCGCAACCCGGCCTTCCAGGCGATCCTGCCGCTTCGGGGCAAGATCCTCAACGTGGAGAAGGCGCGGCTCGACCGCATTCTTTCAAGCGACGCGATCAAATCCATGATCACGGCCTTTGGCGCGGGCATCGACAGCGATTTTGACGAATCCAAGCTGCGCTACCACAAGATCGTCTGCATGACCGATGCGGACGTGGACGGCGCGCATATCCGCATCCTGATGCTCACGTTCTTCTTCCGCCATATGCGCCCGTTGCTGGAGAAGGGCTACGTCTACGCCGCGCAGCCGCCGCTTTACAAGATCTCCCGCGGGAAGAACGTCTGGTACGCCTATTCCGACGAGGAGCTCAACAGCATCCTCAACGAGATCGGCCGCGACCCGAAGCCCGCAATTAACCGCTATAAGGGCCTGGGCGAGATGAACGCCGACCAGCTCTGGGATACGACCATGGATCCGGAAAAGCGCATCCTTTGGCAGGTGCATCTGGAGGACGCGATGCGCGCGGACGAGATCTTCACCACCCTCATGGGCGACAAGGTGGAGCCCCGCCGCGAGTTCATCGAGCAGAACAGCAAGCTCGTGACGGATCTGGATGTGTGAGGGATCCTTTTTCGCTCCCGGCAGGCCTCACGAGATGGATTCCTGGTAAGGCAATCCCCCGTCAGCGCTTGCGCGCATGCCACCCCATTTCAAAAAGGGGGCGTTTGGGAGTGGCGAACTCCAACGGATTTCGTATTCGGATGGCATTCGAGCGCGCACAGACCAAAAGGCTCCTTTTGAAAGGGGCGGAGCCGAGCGCCCGCAGTGCGGGATGCAGCGAGGCGGAAGCCCAGTGAGCAAGGGAGCGCTAGGAAGCCGCTCCTGCGGCAACGCTGCGCGACCATTGCGAACTGTGGGGCTGTCATGGCGCAAGCCATGACTGAGGATTGCCTTACCCCCGCAGCCCTTGCGAACTGCCGCGCAACCCGCAATAAAATAGTTGGCAATAGCCCATTGTCAATTTTAAAGAGGAAACGATATGACAGAAGTAAACCACAGGATCTACCCCCTCAACATCGAGGAGGAGATGCAGAAATCCTTTATTTCCTACGCCATGGCGGTCATCATCGACCGCGCGCTGCCCGATGTGCGCGACGGCCTCAAGCCCGTGCACCGGCGCATCCTCTATTCCATGGACGAGCAGGGCTTCACGTCCGATAAGCCGTTCCACAAGAGCGCGCGCATCGTCGGCGACGTGCTCGGCAAATACCACCCGCATGGCGATTCCTCCGTCTATGACGCGATGGTGCGCCTTGCGCAGGATTTCAACACCCGCTACATGCTCGTAGAGGGCCAGGGCAACTTCGGCTCCGTGGACGGTGACAGCGCCGCCGCCATGCGTTACACCGAGGCGCGCCTTTCCCGGCTTTCCAGCGAAATGCTCGCGGACATCAACAAGAACACCGTGGACTTTGGGCCCAACTTCGATGAAACGCTCATGCAGCCCAAGGTCCTCCCCTGCCGCTTCCCAAACCTCCTTGTGAACGGCTCGGGCGGCATTGCCGTCGGCATGGCGACGAACATCCCGCCCCACAACCTGGGCGAGGTGATCGACGCTTATGTCGCCATGATCGACAACCGGGACATCACCGTCGAGGAGCTCATGGCCTACATCCCCGGCCCGGATTTCCCAACGGGCGCCACCATCATGGGCACGGCGGGCATCCGCCAGGCCTACCGCACCGGCCGCGGCAAGATCGTCGTGCGGGCGAAGGCGGAGATCGAAGAGATGCACGGCGGCAAGAGCCGCATCGTCGTCACGGAGATCCCCTACCAGGTAAACAAGGCGCGCCTGGTGGAAAAGATCGCGGAGCTCGTGCATGAAAAGCGCGTGGAGGGCATCACCGACCTGCGGGATGAATCCGACCGCAACGGCATGCGCATCGTCATCGAACTCAAGAAGGATGTGAACGCCAACGTCGTCCTGAACCAGCTCTATAAGCATACCCAGATGCAGGACACCTTCGGCGTCATCATGCTCGCGCTTGTGGACGGCGAGCCGAAGGTGCTCAACCTCCGGGAGATGCTTTCCCACTACCTTGCCTTCCAGGAGGAGGTCGTCACCCGCAGGACGCAGTATGATCTCGACCGGGCTAAGGAGCGCCTGCACATTTTGGAAGGCCTCATCATTGCGCTCGACAACATCGACGAGGTCGTGGAGATCATCAAAAAATCCCCCTCCAGTCCCGTCGCCAAGGAACGCCTGTGCGAACGCTTCGGCTTTTCGGAGAAGCAGGCCCAGGCCATCCTCGACATGCGCCTTGCCCGCCTCACGGGCCTCGAACGCGACAAGATCCTCGACGAGCACGGCGAGCTTGTGAAGATCGTCGCCCATTACGAGGCGGTCCTTGCGGACGAAGGGCTGCTGCTCGGCATCATCAAGGAGGAGATCCTGGAGGTGCGCCGCAAGTACGCCGACCCGCGCAGGACGGAGATCGCCCTTGCCGCGGACGACATCGACCTCGACGACATCATCCAGGAAGAGGAGATGGCCGTGACGCTCACGCACCTTGGCTATTGCAAGCGCATCGCGCTCGACACCTACCGCGCGCAGAACCGCGGCGGCAAGGGCATCCTGGGCCAGGCCACGCGGGAGGAGGACTTCGTGGAGCACCTGTTCGTCACCTCCACGCATTCCGAGGTCATGTTCTTCACGAACACGGGCCGCGCGTTCAAGCTCAAGTGCTATAACATCCCGGAGGCCGGGCGCACCGCGAAGGGCACGGCCATCGTGAACCTGCTTCAGCTGCAGGGCGGCGAGAAGATCACCGCCATGTTCCCCGTTACCGCGCAGGCGGAAGGCGAATACCTGGTGTTCGCCACGCGCGGCGGCGTCATCAAAAAGACGCCTATGAGCGATTTCAGCAACATCCGCAAGGGCGGCCTCATCGCCCTGGGCCTCAGGGAGGGCGACGAGCTCATCGGCGTGATGCTCTCCACCGGGGACGACGAGTTCCTCGTCGGCACGCGGCGCGGCAAGTGCATCCGCTTCCATGAGGACGACGTGCGCGCGATGGGCCGCACGGCCACGGGCGTGCGCAGCATCCTGCTTGATGAGGGCGACGAGGTCGTGGACGTGAACCGCATCCTGCCGGGCGCGACCGTGCTTTCCATCACGGAACGCGGCATGGGCAAGCGCACGCCGGAGGAGCAGTACCGCCGCCAGAGCCGCGGCGGCAAGGGCGTGATCGCCACGGCCATCACGGAAAAGACGGGCGAGCTTGCCTGCATGAAGCTGTGCGCCGGCACGGAGGACATCATGATGATCCGCGACGATGGCACCATCATCCGCATGCCGGTGGAGCAGATCAGCGTCACCTCCCGCAACACGCAGGGCGTGCGCCTCATGCGGGTGGACGAAGGTACGCGGGTCGTCTCCGTGGCGCTCGTCCCGCACGACGAGGCTGAGGAAGTCGAGGCCGAGGCTGCCGCGCAGCGGCCGGAGCAGCCCGCAACGGAAGTGTAAAAAGCAGTTCGGGCGCGCCTTTCGGCGCGCCCGAACCGTCGGTGGGCGAGGCGCTCCGGATACGGCAATCCCCCGTCAGCGCTAACGCGCTGCCACCTCCTTTCAAAAAGGAGGCTTTTGGGAGCGGTGAACTCCAACGTTTTTTCGCATTCGAATGCCGCAGGAGAGCGCACAAACCAAAAGGCTCCTTTGGCAAAAGGGCGGAGCCGAGTGCGCCCAGCGGGCGATGCAGCGAGGCGGAAGCCCAGTGAGCGAGGGAGCGCTAGGAAGCCGCCCCTGCGGCGACACAGCGCGACCATTGCGAACTGTGGGGCCTGTCATGGCGCAAGCCGTGACTGAGGATTGTCTTACTTGCGCAGCCGCTGCGAACTGTCGGGGCTGCCGCCGCAGGCGGCTGAGGGTTGTCGTATTCCCGCAACCGGCGAAAATTAAATTTGCGCCGCGCTCCCCGTCCCCCTTCCTGAAATATCAGTTGAGAATTCTTTTACAATCCACTACAATAAGTCCGTATCCCCCAAACTGAGACTGAGTTGGTAAAGGAGAACCCATATATGCTTGACCTGCTTTTAAAGAACGGCCTCGTGGCTGACCCGGCAAACCATGTTGAGAGCGTCTTGAACCTGGGCGTCAAGAACGGCCGCATTGTGCGCCTGACGCGGGACGCCCTGCCCGCGCGGGAGGAGATCGACTGCGCCGGGCGCATTGTATGCCCCGGCTTCGTGGACGCACACTCCCATGAGGACAATCTGCGCGATGGGCAGATCCATGCGGACATCACCCTACGCGCGCTCCGCCAAGGGGTGACGACGCTTGTGACCGGAAACTGCGGCGACGCACCGCGGGACTTCTTTAAATACCGCGCGGCATACGACGAGAAGCAGCCGGTCAACATGGCCCTGCTTGCCGGGCATACGACCATCCGCAGGCTCTGCGGCGCAAAGGACAAATACGCCCCCGTGGGCGAGGCAACGCTCGCTGCCATGTGCGAACTGCTGGAACAGCAGATGACCGAAGGCGCGCGCGGCCTCTCCATGGGCATCCGCTACGAACCCGGCATGACGCTGCACGAAATGTGCGCGATGGCCGAAGTGGTCAAGCGCTTCGGTGGCGTCGTCGCCGCCCACGTGCGCGGCGATGCGTTTGAGATTTATGACGCGATGGAAGAATTCCTTGAAATCGGCCGCCGCACGGGGGTGAAGCTCCAGATTTCCCACATTGGCAGCATGGCGGCCTACGGCCAGATGGCAGAGGTGCTTTCCTACATCGACCGCCGCGCGGCGGAAGAGGGGCTTGACGTGCGGATTGACTGCTACCCCTATGATGCATTCTGCACGAGCATCGGCGCAACGACGTATGACGACGGCTTCCTCGCACGCTACCATGATGTGACCCGCATCGAATTGACGGACGGAGACCACAAGGGCTTCATCCCGAACATGGAGGTGTTCCAGGAAGTGCGCCGCACGCATCCGGAATACCTGACCGTCGCCCACGTGATGAACGGGGACGAGGTGGATCTGGCGCTCACGCATCCGCGCACGATGCTCGGCAGCGACGGTATCCTGCTCGACGGCGCAGGCCACCCGCGCGCAGCAGGCGCGTTCGCCCGCTTCCTGCGCAACTATGTATTTGAGCGCAAGCTGCTCTCCCTGCGCGAGGGCATTGCGAAGGCCACCTGCGAGGCCGCCGCACGCTTTGGGCTCGACCGGGGTACGCTCGGCATCGGCTGTGTTGCAGACGTCGCGGTGATTGACCCCGCGCGTTTGCAGGACAAGGCGACATTCGCCGAGCCCGGCCTTGCGCCCACGGGCGTGGAGCTCGTGCTCATCGGCGGCGTGCCTGCGCTGCGGAATGGGACCGTGCTGCGCGCGGATCTCGGCCGGATCCTCTAAACGGTTCCTTTTCAGCTTCAACTGAGCGGGGCGCGCCGTCTGGCGCGCCCCGGTTTGGTTTCATCCGCAAAATGGAACCGCGTCCGCTTACTCCCGGAACTGGTATTGGTAAAGCTGCGCGTACATACCGCCTGCGGCGATAAGCTCCGCGTGCGTGCCGCGCTCGGTGATTCCGTCCTTGGTGAGGACGATGATCTCATCCGCGTTCTTGATGGTGGAAAGCCGGTGCGCAACGACGATGCAGGTGCGCCCGCGGGAAAGGTCGTTGAGCGCCTGCTGGATGAGCATCTCCGTGGCGTTGTCGAGCGCGCTCGTCGCCTCGTCCAAAATGAGGATAGACGGGTTCTTCAGGAACACGCGTGCGATGGAGATGCGCTGCTTCTGCCCGCCGGAAAGCTTCACGCCGCGCTCGCCTACGCCGGTGTCGTAGCCATGGTCGAGCGTCATGATATAGTCGTGGATGTGCGCCTTCTTTGCAGCTTCCATAATCTCCTCATCCGTCGCGTCCAGGTTGCCGTAGGCGATGTTCTCCCGGATGGTGCCGTTGAAAAGAAATACGTCCTGCGCGACGATGCCGATGTTGCGGCGCAGCGAATCCCGCGTCAGTTCGCGGATGTCGATGCCGTCGATGGAGATCGTCCCCTCGTCCGCCTCGTAGAAGCGCGGGATCAGGTTGCAGATGGTCGTCTTGCCGCCGCCCGAAGGGCCGACGAGCGCAACGGTCTTGCCCGGCTCGATGCACATGGAAAGGTCGTGGATGACCTTGCTCTCCGCGTCCGCAGCGTCGCTGTTCTCATAGCGGAAGCTCACGTGGTCGAACACGATGTTGCCCTTGAGCGATTCCGCCGCAAGGGTGCCGGTGTCCGTCTCGTCCTTCTGATCCATGATCTCAATGAAACGCTGGAAGCCCGTCATGCCGTTTTGGAGCTGCTCGAAGATGCTCACCAGGCGGTTGATCGGCTTCAGGAACATCGTGATATAGAGCACATAGGCGGTGAATTCGCCGATGTCGATCTTCCCGTAAAAGAAGAACAGGCCGCCCGCAACGAGCACGATGAGGTACAAAAGGTCGTTGAAGAGCGTCATGCTGGAGTGGAACTTGCCCATCTCCCGGTACGCGCGGCCGCGCGCCGCCTTGAAGCGCTCGTTGGCGGTGTCGAACTTCTTGTTCTCGTGCGACGCGGCGGTGTAGGAGCGCGAAACGCGCATGCCCGCGATCGCCGTCTCCACGTTTGCGTTCACCTCGCCCACCTCCACGCGCGTGGCGCGGAAGGCTTCCTGCATCCCCTTGCGCAGCTTCGCCGCGACAAACACCATCACCGGCAAAAACGCGAAGATGATGAGCGTGAGCGGCAGGTTGTAGCCCGCGAGGATGATGAACGAGCCTACGAGCATGATGACCGAAAGGAACAGGTCCTCCGGGCCATGGTGCGCAAGCTCGGAAACATCCTGCAAATCGTTGACCATGCGGGAAAGAAGCGTGCCTGTCTTGTTTTCATCGAAGAAAGCGAAGGGCAGCTTCTGCATATGGCGGAACATGTCGCGCCGCATATCCCCCTGAATGCGCACGCCGACCACATGCCCCCAATATTGGATGATGTAGTTGAGCACAGCCTTGAGGAGATAGATGCAGAGGAGCGCGCCGGACCAGATCAGGAGCAGCCTGAGGTTTTGCTCCGGCACATACTCGTTGATGATGTTCTTGGTGATCGTCGGGTAGAACAGGTCACACACCGCAACGATAAACGCGCAGGCCATGTCGATGGCGAACAGCTTCCAATGCGGCTTGTAGTACGAGACGAAACGCTTGATAAGGTGCATGGCGCGGGAAACCCTCCTGAACAACGATTGACATTTATTATATTTAGAATGGATTTAATACGGATGGAACGCCGTCTTTGCGGGAGCAAGGGCAATCCGCAACCGCCTACGGCGAATAACGTCGGCTGCGGTAGTAAGACAATCCTCAGTCAACGGCTTGCGCCATGACAGGCCCCACAGTTCGCAATGGTCACACTGTGTCGCCGCAGGGGCGGCTTCCTTGCGCTCCCTTGCTCACTGGGCTTCCGCC
>UREK01000027.1 GCA_900546845.1 uncultured Eubacteriales bacterium | reverse complement strand
AAAAGTCTCTCCGGGATTGTCAAAGGCCGCGGCCCTTGACTTTTGATCGCGAGCAGCGACCCAAGTTGAACGGCGCTTCGCTCTGTACCGCTCGCTGGACTAGGCCTTTGGGCCGTCGCAGGCAGGTGGTTTCCGGCGCGTCTCCTGCGCCGGAAGTTCCTCTTTTGCGCAAGCGCGACGTGAACACCTCGATCAAGTGGCAGATGCCACTTTAGCGACAGCCTGCATATTTGCATAGCAGGGCGCCTTTTTGTCGTTGCCTGCAGCGCGTTACTCCCCTGCCAGCTCAGCGTAGACCGCCTGCACGGCTTCCGCATTTTGCGCGCCCAGCAGCCAGGTTCCCTCTGCGGTTTCGATCAAGAGGAACGGCGGCGCCTGCGGGTTCAGGCCGAGCTCGCATACGCCGTAGCCTTCCACGCGGAATTTTCCCTGGAAAAACGTGTCAATGCCGATTCCGGCGAGCCGCACCATATCGGGCAGCGTTTCAAGCAACGCCACGGATTCGATCTCCGCCCGTTGCAGCCGGCAGAGCTCCGAGGCGTGCGCTGCGGCGAGCTCGGTCTCGCTCAGCGTAAGCGTGATGGGCGTGGATTCCAGGCGCATCATCCATACGCCCAGGAAAGGCAGCGCAAGCAATATCAAAACGGAAACGCCAAGGATGAGCTTCCCGGCCCAATGGGCGAAGTTGAACGTCATGCCGATGCCGACGCGGTTGTTCACGGTGAGGTGCCTGTCGTTCGGGTTGCAATAAAGCAAGCCCCAGAGCCAATAGCGGTCCTCATCTGCGAAGAACCCGCGCCCGCTTTCCGCGGTCAACGATTCCTGCGCGCGGCGCGCGGCGAATTCGGTGCGGATGCAGACGGCGATGAGGCCGCCCGTATACCCGAGCGCGAGCAGGAGGAGGCCGGTGGGGGAATCGATCAGGAGCCAAAGACCGAGGCTGAAAAGCCCCGTGAGCCAGCAAAAAGCGATCCAGGCGCGGCCCCATTGATACCGCCGCACACGGGTGAGCGCGGCAGACAGGACGGCGTTTTCATCCACGACCTCCGCCCGCTGGCGGTTGATGAGCCGGTGCAGGACGGCGAAGAGCAACGTCATGAGGAAATTTATGCCATACCCCATGAGCATCCAGGGGAAGGCTTCGTCCTTTGGCGCGGCAAAAAGAGTGTAGAGAATGGGCGCGAAAGCCATCGCAAGCGGCGGCAGGAACCACCAAAAGCTGAGCGTCCGCTTCGGCAGCGCCGCGAGCTTGAGGTCCACAAGCGTTTCGCCCGTATGCCCGGCAGGCGGGCAGGCCGAAAGTTTATAGGCGCGCAGGCGCTTATGGCACTGCACGTAAGGGATATATGGCACGAAAACAGCGGGGATGATCCACACAAAGCAGCACGTCATGAACACGGAGGCGCGCGCGATCGGAAGGAAGGCGAGCGGCAGGAGCGCGAGGATGAGCACGACGAGGTTCAGCCGCCGCCGGAACGTTTGGCAGACGGCGCGCACGGCCGCGTCCTGCCGGGCCTCATAGGGCAGCGTTACGCCGAGGATGATGTTCTTTTTCGGCTTCGTTTCGTTGCGCAGCATGAAGTATATCGGAATAAGGCAGAGGTACAGCATCAGCAGCAGGGCATATTTCATTGTGCGTCACACCTCCGTTTCGTCATAAAGTGCGCGGCAGAGCGCTGTGAACTCCGCGCAGGAAACCCCACGCAGTTTGGCTTCAGAAACGATCAACCGCAGCGAATCCCGCATGGCGGCAGGCATCCCCTGGCGCGCGCCGGTGGCTTCGCTGACCATCGCGCCGCTGCGCCGGTCGGTGGAAATATAGCCTTCCTGCTTCAGAAGCTGGTAGGCTTTGCTGACGGTCATCATGTTCACACCCGCTTCGTCCGCAAGGGTGCGGATCGTCGGCAGGCGTTCGCCGGGTGCGAGCTTGCCGCTTGCGATGCCGAGGACGATCTGGTTGCGGATCTGCAGGTAGATCGGAAGATCGCTCGAAAAATCCAATTCTAGAAGCATGAAACCCCTCCTTATGCATTAATTATTATAATGCAAAACATGCAAAACGTCAAGCAGGGGCAAGAATTAACAGTCAATTCATATCATTGCGGGCGCGTTCGGTTGTTCCCGCCTGCAAAAAAGGGTATAATAAGAAAATTCTGGTGAATAAAAGGGGGATACCTTATGGTGAGCCGCCGCCGCAGAAGGCGCAGAAGAATTACACCCAAGTTCTTGATTATTTTAATTTTGTTCATCATAACGCTGCTGATGGGCATTTTGGCGATTTCCGCATTGACCGGCAACGGGGATGCGCCCGGGGGCGAGCCGCAGGAGACGGACAAGCCTGGCTTCTTTGAAAACCTGTTCGGCGGCAGCACGCCGGAACCCACGCCAACGGCCACGCCGGAGCTGACCCCGGAGCCCACGCCTACGCCCATCCCGGTGCCGAGCCCGGCTTCCGCGGCAGGCACGGCGGCCTCGGATTTTGGCCTGGAAAGCGAGATGCAGCTCAACGGGACGGCCGTGAACTCCTACCGGGCGCCGGCAGACCTCACGTACCCGGAAGCTGAGGATTACACGGCGCTCGAAGGCGTCATCACTTTCCGCGGCAACAATTACCGCGACGACCCAACCTATGGCACAGCGGGCGCGGTGCAGGAAAAGAAGCTGGAGCTCGTCTGGACGGAGGAGATCCCCGGCTCCATCGCAAAGGGCAACCCCGCCGACGGCACCTGGTTCGGCGTGGGCTGGACAGGCCAGCCGCTCATCGTCCGCTGGCCGGAGTCGACCCGCCGCGTCATGAACCTTTACGATGCGAAGAAGAACAAGGACGGCCTCGTCGAGATCATTTACGCGACGGAGAACAGCTACATCTACTTCCTCGATCTGGAGGACGGCAGCGCCACGCGGGACCGCATCAACGGCAAGTGGACGTACAAGGGTTCCGGCTCGCTCGACCCGCGCGGCTATCCGTTGCTCTACGTCGGCGCGGGGGACGAGGGGCCGAACGGCCCGGCGGAAAACCAGATCATCAGCCTGATCGACGGGCGGAAGCTCTACAGCTACGGCGCGAAGGACCCCTTCTCCCTGCGCGGCTTCTTCGCGTTCGACCCGGCAACGGTCGTCCATGCGGCGACGGATACCGTCACCTACGCTTCGGAGGCGGGCATCGTCTACCAGTTCAAGCTCAACACAGTGTATGATGAGGCTGCCGGGACGATCTCCGTGAATCCAAGCGATGTGCTCAAGTGGCGCTATACGACAAAGCGCAGCCGGGACGGGCAGGCGAACAACACCTACTGGCTCGGCTTCGAGTCAAGCCCCATCTTCTGGAAAAACTACATGTACGTGACGGACAACTGCGGCGACCTGTTCTGCTTTAATGTGAACACAATGGAAGTAGTCTGGATGCAGAATGTGCTGGACGATACGAACTGCACGCCGGTATTCGAGCTTAACGAGGAGACAGGGGAGGCTTCCATCTATGTCGGCACCTCGCTGCACTGGACGGTGGACGGCAATAACACGGGCGTGATCCCGTTTTGGCGGATCGATGCACTTACGGGCGAGGTGGTCTGGAAGGCGCAGGGCTACCGCTGCACGCGCTCCAACGTTTCCGGCGGCATCCAGGATACGGCAGCGCTTGGAAAAAACAACCTTTCCGACCTCGTCTATGTCGCCTACGCGATGACGACCGAGACCGAGACGCGCGGCCTCCTCGTCGCCTACAACAAGGCGGACGGCACGGAGGTTTGGAAGAAGAACCTTGGCGCATACGCCTGGTCTTCCCCGCTGATCCTCTATGACAACAGCGGAGACGGCTATGTGGTGCAGTGCGATTCTGCGGGGCATATGTATTTGTTTGATGGGCGCACCGGCGAAACGTTGGACCGTCTCGACCTCGAGGGCAACTTCGAAGCGTCGCCCGCCGCGTTTGACAACATGATCGTCATCGGCACGCGCGCTTCCAAAATTTATGGCGTGAAGCTGAAATAAGCAAAGAAACTTGGGTGAAGCTATGCGAATGTTTCAATCCACGGAACTTCCCCAACAGATCAAGCGCGTATGGCAGCTGAGCGTGCCTGCGATCCTGACGCAGATTTCCTCCATCGTGATGCAGTACATCGATTCTGCCATGGTGGGCAACCTCGGCGCGGATGCATCGGCGGCGATCGGCCTTGTCGCCACGAGCACCTGGCTGCTGGGCGGGCTTTGCTCCGCGGTATCGGCCGGTTTTTCCGTCCAGATCGCGCACCATGTTGGCGCGCGGGACAACAAAAAGGCGCGCGATGTGCTTAAACACGGCATCGTTACGGCGGTGATCCTTTCGGTAACCCTTATGCTTGCCGGGATCGCCGTCAGCGATCCGCTGCCCGTGTGGCTGGGCGGAGAGGAAGCGCTGCACCGGGATGCATCGCATTATTTCCTCGTTTACGCCTGCACGCTGCCCTTCCTGCAGCTGAGCTGGCTTGCCTCCGCGAGCCTGCAATGCAGCGGGAACATGGTTACGCCAAGCATCCTCAACACGGTGACTTGCGTGCTGGATGTGGGCTTCAACGCCCTGCTCATCCCGCGCTACGGCGTACTTGGCGCGGCGCTTGGCACAGGGCTTGCGACGGCGGTTGTATCCATTGTGATGATGTGGGCCTGTTTCATCCGCTCGCCGGAGCTTGGCATCAACCGGAAGGAGCATTGCAAACCGGATAAGGAGATACTCAAGCGGGCCTTGCGGATCGGGAGCCCCGTTGGAGCAGAGCAGATCGCCATGAGCGGCGCGATGGTGGTGACGACGATGATCGTCGCCCCGCTCGGCACCATTGCTATCGCGGCGAACTCCTTTGCCATCACGGCGGAGAGTCTCTGCTATATGCCCGGCTACGGCATCGGCGCAGCAGCGACCACGCTGGTCGGCCAGAACATCGGCGCAGGGGAGCGCAAACTTGCGAAGCGATATGGCAACATTGCGATCGGGATGGGCTGCGCGATCATGACGCTGATGGGCGTTTTGATGTATTTCATCTGCCCGCTGGTGTTTGAGCTGCTTACGCCGGACCTTTCCGTCCGCAAGCTCGCGGCGGAGGTGCTGCGCATCGGCCTCATCGCGGAACCGCTTTATGCCGTGTCGATCGTGGCTTCCGGCGCACTGCGCGGGGCGGAAGATACGCTCGTGCCGAGCATCCTGAACCTTGCGAGCATCTGGGGCGTGCGGCTTGGGCTGGCGTTTTTGCTGGCCGGCCCGTTCGGGCTGCACGGCGTGTGGGCGGCCATGGCAGTGGAACTCTGCGTCCGCGGCCTGCTGCTCCTTTTCCGGCAGCGCCGTTCAAAATATTATTCCGGCAGGCGCTCGGGGAAAACGGCCCTGCCGCCCTGCCCGGACGCCGCGGCTTAGCCGCCGCATCGCTCCGGGAGGCGGACAACGCGTCCCGCAAGGCTGCCTATGTGCAAGGCCGCCTATGTGGAGAGAGTGGCAAAGCATGCTGTTGCCGCATGGCGGAATGGAAGATATGCAACCAAGCTGAGGCGGCCGCGCGGCCGCCTCAGCTTGTCGAAAAAGTCTCTCCGGGATTGTCAAGGGCCGCAGCCCTTGGCTTCCAAGCTCGGGCAGCGACCGATGCGGTGCAAGCGGAAGGCTTTGCGCCGCATGAAAAACCTCGATAAAGCGGCAAAAGCCGCTTTATCGACAGCATAACGCGTTTTCCTTTTAAAGCCTTTCCCGCTTGAGCGGCATGGACATGCAGCGCGGGCCGCCGCGGCCGCGGCAAAGCTCGCCGCCGGGGACGGTCTCGACCCGGATGCCGGCCTTCGCAAGCAGGTTGTTGGTCACGTCGTTGCGGTCATAGGTGATGATGTGGCCTGGGGAGAGCGTGAGCGAGTTGCTGCCCATGTTCCAATGCTCCCGCGCGGCGATGATCGGGTCACCGCCGCCCATTTCGACAAAACGGACGGAAGGGAGGCCGAGCGCGCGGGCGAATATTTTATCCACCGGGTCCGTGGTGAGCGAAATTTGCAGGCGGCCCGGCCTGCCGGTCAGCTCATAAACATCGAACTGCTTTTCATAAATGCAGGGATGTGTCAAAAACGTGTCGTGGTCCACCATGGTGCAGAGCACGTCAAGGTGCATGAACGTGCGCGAACGCGGGTTGTTGAACACGAGGATGCGCTCGTAGCCGTGGGCGAACACGCGGTTTGCAAGGCATTCCACCGCCGCGATGCTCGTGCGTTCCCCGCAGCCGATGGCAAGCACCTTATCCGAAAGGATGAGCACGTCGCCGCCCTCGATGCCATAACCGAGCGCCGCGTCCGACCAGAGCGGGACTTCATGCGCCTGGAAAAGCGGATGGTGATCGTGAATGTAGCGGATGAACAGCGTTTCCCGCTCGCGGGAGTGCATGCTCATGGTGCTGATGAGCATCCCGGTGCCGATGCTGATGGCGACGTCGCGCGTGAAATACATGTTGGGCATAGGGTCTACCACAAACGGGTAAGGATCGCCCACCGCAAGCGGGATAGGCGTAGGCTTAAAAAATGCGAGATCCCGCCGGAGAATCCCGCGCGAAACGGCGCGGAACAACGCCTCTGGAGCGAGCGGGCAGAGATATTCCCGCACCGCCTGTTTTACCGTCTCGCCCTTAACGCGGCTTGCGGTGATATAATCCTCCACATAGGCGTGGCGCACGGATTCCTCTGCAACCGATTCGCAGAACAGGTCGCTTAGGTAAAGCACGGCCGCCCCGTTTTTGCGCATCGTTTCCGCGAAAACGTCGTGATCCGCCTGCGCCAAGGGAACATGCGGCATATCGTCCAAAAGCATCTCGTCAAAAAAGTCGGGCATGATCTGGGCGACTTCAACGTCAGGCCTATGTACGAGCACGGTTTGCAGCCGCCCGATCTCAGAAAATTGTTCAACAAGCCGGTCCATGTATCTTCCTCCCCAAATCGAATGATCAATGTGAATATAAACTGTGCATATACAAATAAATTATACAACAGCGTACGAAACCTGTCCATCCTTTTTGGGGAAGATATATAATCACGATTCTAGCCGTGGGGATTGCTTTTCTTTGCGCGGGAGGGGTATAATTAACAATAGATGGGAGGATGCGCCGGCTGCGGCGGGCGCACCGACGCGCTGAGCATGCGCGGTACCAGATCACGCGGATCTGCACCATAAAACTACACAAAGAACAGGAGAATTCGTAATGCTTTACAACAGGATCTACAATTTTTCCGCCGGCCCCTCCATGCTTCCGATCGAAGTGCTTGAAAGCGCGCGAGACAACCTCGTCAATTTTGAAGGCTGCGGCATGTCCGTCATGGAGATGAGCCATCGTTCCAAGGTGTATGACAATATCATCACGCAGGCCGAAGCGCAGCTGCGCAAGGTCATGTCCATCCCGGACAACTATAAGGTCATCTTCATGCAGGGCGGCGCAACGCTGCAATTCGCGGCGGTCCCCCTCAACCTGATGAACAAAAACCACAAGGCCGACTATGTTGTGACCGGCAGCTTCTCCGGCAAGGCAGCAAAGGAAGCCGAAAAGTATGGCGAGGTCAACATCGCCTGGACGGGCAAGGGCGAGAACTTCTGCCGCATCCCGCGCCAGGAGGAGCTCAAGCTGAGCCCGGACGCGGATTACGTCCACATTTGCTTCAACAACACCATCTATGGTTCCTGCTGGGATTATATCCCGGATACGGGGGATGTGCCGCTCGTGGCGGACCTTTCCTCCTGCATCCTTTCCCGGCCGGTCGACGTTTCCAAGTTCGCCGTGATTTATGCCGGCGCGCAGAAGAACGTCGCCCCCGCGGGCCTTACGATCGTCATCATCCGCGAGGATCTGCTGCATAACGTGAACCCCATCTGCCCGACGATGTGCGACTATACCATCAATGCGGAGGCGAAGTCCATGCACAACACGCCGCCGTGCTGGTCGATCTACATCTGCAAGCTCGTGATGGATTGGCTGCTTTCCATCGGCGGCCTGGAGGAGATGGAACGCCGCAACATTAAAAAGGCTGCGCTGCTGTACGATTACCTTGACTCCACGGATTTCTACCGTGCGAATATTTCCCCGGAAAGCCGTTCCATCATGAACGTGCGCTTCAACACGCCCAGTGAGGAGCTGGACGCAAAGTTCGTGAAGGAGAGCGTCGCCGCCGGCATGACGAACCTCAAGGGCCACCGCTCCACGGGCGGCCTCAGAGCTTCCATCTACAACTGCATGCCCTATGAAGGCGTAGAGTGCCTTGTGGACTTCATGAAGAAGTTCGAGGCCGAAAATAAGTAAAAGCGACAGAAAACAGGAGGAAAGCCATGCGTATTCTTGCATCCGACGGAATGGACAAATCCGCGATCGCGGCGCTCCAGGCGGAGGGCCACGAGGTCGTAGAACAGTTTTATGAGCCCGCCGAGCTGGCGGAGCAGGTCAAGCAATATGACGTGCTTGTCGTGCGTAGCGCCACAAAGGTGCGCGCGCCCATCATTGACGCGGCAAAGGAAGCGGGCAGGCTGAAGCTCATCATCCGCGGCGGCGTCGGCGTGGATAACATCGACGTGAAATATGCGGAGGAAAACGGGATTGCCGTGCGCAACACGCCCCGCGCCTCCAGCAGCACCGTTGCGGAGCTTGCGCTTGCGCATATGTTCTCCGTCGCGCGCCACATTTCTGCCGCCGGGCATACCATGCGCGAGGGCAAATGGGAGAAGAAGGCATACAAGGGCATCGAGCTTGCAGGCCGGACCCTCGGCGTGATCGGCTATGGCCGCATCGGCCAGGCGCTTGGGCAGAAGGCGCAGGCGCTTGGCATGAAGGTGCTCGCCTACGACATCTTCAAGGCAGAGGGCCTTGAGAACGAGAACATGAAATACGTTGAGATGGACGAACTGCTCGCCAACTCTGATTTCGTCTCGCTCCACACGCCGAGCATCGACGGCAGGCCGCTCATCAACGAGGAAACCATCGCCAAGATGAAGGACGGCGCGGTGCTCATAAACACCTCCCGCGGCAACAACGTGGATGAAACTGCCCTGCTCGCAGCGCTCAAGTCCGGCAAGCTGCGCGGCGCAGGCCTTGACGTATTTGCCGAGGAACCAGCCAAGAACCAGGAACTCATCAATTTCCCGACCGTCTCCAGCACGCCACACATCGGCGCGCAGACCGCCGAGGCCCAGAAGCGCGTCGGTGCGGAGATCGTGGACATCATTCGGAACTTTAAGTTCTAGCCTGCCTGCCCAGAACCTTCGGGGTGCAGCTGCCAGCGAAGAACGGCTGTCATATGAAACGCGAAAAGGGGGAGCAAGCGGCATGCGCTTTGTTCCTCTTTTTGCTGCGTCCCTGTTTTTTCTTCCGCTTGGAATGAATAGGTATATTATTGAAATACCAGGAAATAATAGGATTAAAATTCATCTCAAGGGGGATCGATATGAATATGGATACAGGCTTGACTGCTGCTGCGCTGCCCAATGGCGCGCTGCCAAGCGGCATGAACCGCGCCGGCTGGCAAAATGGCGAGGAAGCGTTCCTGTTCAACGAGGTAGCGCGCGGCCGCGCGGCGGGGCTTCCACTCAAGGCAGTGTTTGAGCGCGTTGCCGCGGAGACGGGGAGGAAGCCCAACAGCATCCGCAATTATTACTATGCCCGTGTGAAGGAAAACGGCGCGGCCGCTTCGGAAGCGTTCCACAGCGCGGCGTTTGTGCCCTTCAGCGAGGATGAGATGCGTGCGCTGCTGCGCACGGTGCTCACCGAGCAGGCGAAAGGCGTTTCCGTGCGTGCCTGCACGCTCCGCATGGGCCAGGGCGACACCAAGACGATGCTGCGTTACCAGAACAAGTACCGCTCGCTGATCCGCACCAACCCGGCGTTTGTGCGCAAGGTGCTCGCAGAGCTTGCAGAGGAAGGCCTCCCTGCCTTTGACCCATATGCTGCCGAGAGTCCGCGCAAGGGCGCGAAGGGACGGCGCACGAGCAATGCCGTTACCCTCGCAGGCGAGGCGGCAGAAGCGCTCGCCAAGGTGAAAGGCGTGGATGCGCAGACGCTTTTCGGAGCGCTCTCGGCGCTTGCGGCCGCGGGCAGCAGCGCGCAGGAGGATGCGGCCAAACTTTCCGCGCAGTGCTCGGAACTCCGGGAACGGCTCGCCATGCAGGAGCACGTGCTTGCAGCTCAGCGGGAGCGCTTCGGAAAGCTGCTTGCGCTGTTCCGGCAGATGATGGAGGTCAACCGGGCGTTCCTCGGTGAAGCGAACGCGGCGAAATCGCCGGCGCTCGGCGCCTATGTGCATGACCTCGCCCGCAGTGTGGAGGACTGCGAACGCATCCTCAGCATGATTTCCTAAGCCAAACTCGCATAAGCGTTTTCCCTCCAGAAAAAGAGCCGCCCACGCGGAAGCGGGGCGGCTCTTTCCCATATCTGGATCAGAATACGCGCTTGGCGAACAGGAAGTTCTCGTCCGACCAGGTGGACCAACTGGTGATGACGACCGAACTGCGGCTGGAGGAGGCATGGATGAGCTGGTTGCCGCCCAGCCAGATGGCGACATGCGTGATGGTGGTGTCGCTCGTGCCGCTGCTCTTGTAGAACAGCAGATCGCCCACGGCGAGGTTTTCCTTGCCGTAAATGGTCTCCCAGGAATCCACCTTGGCGTAGTTGCGCGCGCTGTAACGGCCGATGCTCACGCCTGCGGAGCGCAGGGAGTAATATACAAGGCC
Organism: uncultured Eubacteriales bacterium; assembly: GCA_900546845.1. GTDB lineage: Bacteria > Bacillota > Clostridia > Christensenellales > CAG-138 > UBA1685. Next base: position 15,724 of record UREK01000027.1, on the reverse strand, counting down.
GGAGCAGTCAAACTCATTCGGGCCGCGCCCGCCGAGCACATACGGCTTGCCAAGCTGCGCTTTCGCGGCGGCGATGAAGCCCGAAACGCCGCTCCCCGTTTGTTCAATGCTCTGGGCGGGGGAGGACGTGCGCTGCGGCGTGGGGGCGGGATCGTCGGATCCGGTGCCCGGAATCCACCATGCATTTTGCGTTGCGGAAGGCGAGGGCGTCGCGGTAGCTTTCGGCGTGCTGGAAGCCTTGGGCGTTGCGGAGGCTTTCGGCGTTGCGGATGGTTTGGGCGTTTTGGTGGGCTTTGGCGTTGGTGTGGGCGTGGGATCGACGGCCGGGCGTGCGCCCGGGGAATAGAGCAGATCGCGCATGTCATAGTCCGCCTCGCCGCTCGCGGCAAGCCCGTTTTTGGTTTGGAACGCGGCGACGGCGCGCGCTGTCGCCACGCCGAAATAGCCGTTGGTCTTGTCGCAGTAATAGCCGAGCTCCGCGAGGCGGTACTGCATGTCGGTTACATCCTCCCCGGAATATCCCTGTGTGAGCACATAGGGCTTTGCGCTTTCGGAGAAAAGAATCTGCTGCGTCAGCGGATCGGCAACACCGGTTTCCTTCATGAAATGGGAACGCTGGAAGCGTTTTACAGCGGCCTCCACCGCCGAGCCAAAGGTCTCGGAAGGTTCGTCCGAATCGAGGTAATAAAGCTCCGTCAGGCGGAGCTGGATCTTTGCGACCGTTGGATCCTCATCCCCGGATTGCAGCGCCGTATAGCCGGAAAGATCCGGCGTTTGAACGGGCGGTTCCGAAGTGGGAGGCGCGGATCCCTCCGGCGTTTGGGCAGGCGTGTCTTCCGGGACGACCTGCCCTGCGGCGAGCGGCTGTGCTTCGGTGGGCAGCGGGAGCGGAGTCGCCCAAGGCGCGCTCACGGGGAGATCCGCCGAAAGCGCCGCGCTTTCCATGCCGTTGAGCAACAGCGGGAGGCCGACGAGCGCCACAAGGAACGTCCCCGTCACCGTCAAGAGCGGGATGCGGACGCGGCGCAGCGTAGTTTTCCATTTCGTTTCGCGGTTGCGCTTTTTCTGCCATTTACTTTCCATGCTGTAATTATACAGAGCGCGGTGGGATTTGTCGAGCGGCGGAGGATTTTGTTTACAAATCCACGCTGGAAATATAGCCAAATCGTTGCCCTTTCCCCGGCAAAACGGTATACTGTAATGGAAAAACAAACGGGAGGCCCCATTCCATGCAGCATGAAATCACGCAGCGCGGCCCGCTCCTCGACGCAAACGGCAACCTCCGCGAGCCCGGCTGGGCCCGGAGCCTGCTCCTCGACTACCGCCGCGCGGCCGTGAAGGCGGGGAAGCTGCGCATCAAGGAATGGGACTATTACATCGTCACGAACGATTCCTTCGGTGTCGCGCTCACTATCGCGGATAATTCCTATATGGGCCTGATTTCCGCTTCGGTGCTGGATTTCGAGAAGCCGTGGGAGCGGACGGCGACGGTGCTTACGGCCTTCCCCCTGGGGAAGTTCAAACTGCCGGAAACGAGCGCCGCGGGCGATACGCTCTATGGCGGCAAGCGCGTGCAGATGGCGTTCCGGGCGCTGCCCGGCGGGCGCCGGCTTTCCTGCCGGTTTGAGCGCTTCCACGGGGCGGACGCGCTCGCGCTCGAGCTCACGCTCGCACAGCCGCCGATGGACACGATGGTCATCGCCACGCCCTTCCATGCGCCCCGCGCGTTTTATTATAACCAGAAGATCAACTGCATGCCTGCCTCCGGCACGATGACGCTTGGCAGCCGCCGCTTCACGTTTTCGCCGGAGACGAGCTTCGCCACGCTCGATTGGGGGCGCGGCGTTTGGACGTATGACAACACCTGGTATTGGGGCAACGGCAACGGCGTCGTGAACGGGAAGCCGTTCGGCTTCAACATCGGCTATGGCTTTGGCGACACGAGCGCCGCGAGCGAGAACCTGCTCGTTTACGGCGGCGTGGCGCATAAGCTTTCTGAAGTGCGCTTCAACATCCCGGGGGACAGCTTTCTCAAACCCTGGACGTTCACCTCGGACGACGGGCGCTTCGAGATGGATTTCGTGCCGGTGATCGACCGCGCGGCGCGCACGAGCGCGCTCGTCATCGAAAGCGACCAGCACCAGGTGTTCGGCCGCTTCACCGGGCGGGCTGTGCTCGACGATGGCACGGCGCTTGAACTCAAGGATTTCCTCGGCTTCGCGGAAAAGGTGCGGAACCGGTATTAATTGCCTGGGTTGGCGCGCGGAAGGAATGCGCCCTCCCGGAACCTAAAAGGAGAAGACCCATGCCTGTACTGGCGGTACACCACATGAAAAAGTCCTTCGTGGAGCGGCTGCTCTTCGAGGATGTGAGCTTTGAGATCAACGAAAAGGACAAGGTCGGCCTCGTTGGCGTGAACGGCTGCGGAAAGACGACGCTCTTCCGCATCCTGCTTGGGCTGGAGCAGGCCGACGAGGGCAGCGTATACAAAAACCGCGGGGCGCGTGTCGTCGCCATGGCGCAGAGCATTGAGGACACGGGCGCGAGCGTATATGATGCGACCCTTTCCGTGTTCGCGCCGCTGATGGAGCTTGAGGCGGCCATGGAGGACGTGAACGCCGCGCTGGAGCGCGCGGAGGAAAGCGAGCTTGCGCCGCTGATCCAGCGGCAGCATGCGCTGCGGGAGCGCTATGAGGACGGCGGCGGGCTGACGTTCCGCAGCCGCACGCGCGCGGCACTCCTGGGCCTCGGCTTCACGGAGGCGGAGCTGCAAAAGCCGCTTGTGAGGATGAGCGGCGGCGAGCGCAACAAAGCGCAGCTTGCGCGGGTGCTGCTTTCCGGCGCGAACCTGCTGCTGTTGGATGAGCCGACCAACCATCTTGACATCGACGCAATCGCCTGGCTGGAGGAATACCTGCGTGGCTACACGGGCGCGTTCATCGTCATCTCGCACGACCGGTATTTCCTCGACGCGGTCACGAACCGCACCATGGAGATCAAGAACACGCGCTTCTTCGTTTCCGAAGGGAATTATACGCGCCACATGGAGCTGATGGCGGACGAGCAGGAGGCGCTCCGACGCAAATACATGAACACGCAGAAGGAGATCCGCCGCATCGAGCGCATCGTGGAGCAGCAGCGGCGCTGGGGCCAGGAGCGCAACTTCATCACGGCAGCCTCCAAGCAGAAGCAGGCCGACCGCCTGCGCGCGACGCTCGTTGCGCCGGAACGGGAGACGGAGGGCATCCGTTTCCGCTTCCATGCGGATGAGGTGGGCGGGAACGATGTGCTGATCGGGACGGGGCTTGCAAAAAGCTATGAAGCGCCGGTGTTCCATGGCGTAGACCTGCATGTGCGCAAGGGCGAGCGCGTGTTCCTGCTCGGACCGAACGGCTGCGGGAAAACCACGCTCCTGCGCATCCTGATGCGCAAAGAGCGGCCGGATGCAGGCAGCTTCTATTTCGGTGCGAAGGTGCGTCCCGGCTATTACGAGCAGCACATGACCGGCCTCCATGACGAGCTGAGCGCGCTTGCAGAGGTGCGCGAGGCCTACCCACGCATGGACGATACCGCTATCCGCACGGCGCTCGCCGCGTTCCTCTTCCGCGGGGACGACGTACATAAGGAGCTTGGCCTGCTCTCCGGCGGGGAGCGGGCGCGTGTGCAGCTTCTGAAGCTGATGCTTTCCGGCGCGAACCTGCTGCTGCTGGACGAGCCGACCAACCACCTCGATATTGCTTCCCGGGAGGCGCTCGAGCGCGCGCTCGAGGAATACGATGGGACGCTCCTCGTCGTGACGCATGACCGCTACCTGGTGGACCGCCTTGCGGACCGCGTGCTGTACCTCAGCGGGGATGGGATCGAGGAATACATCGGCGGCTATACGGATTTCGTCGCCGAGCGCGCCCGCCGCGCCACGCTGCGGGAAGCAGACGCGCGAGAAAAAGCCGTGGAGGAACCGGAGAACGTCCCCAAACAGAACGATTACCGCGCGAAGAAGGAGCGCCAGAGCGCCATCAACCGCGCTGCAGGGGAAGCGCGCCGGGCGGAGGAGCGCGTCGCCGCGGCAGAGGCGGAGATCGCTGAGCTTGAGGCGGAGCTGGCCCTGCCGGATGTGGCTTCGGATTACAAAAAAGCCGGCGAGCTTGCTCGCGCCGTGGAGGAAAAGCGGCAGGCGCTCGACGGGCTTTACCAGAAATGGGAAGAGGCCCAGGCGCGGCTGGACGAGCTGGAAGAGGAATAGAAATAGGAAAAACGAAGGCAGGGAGCTCCTGCCTTTTGTAATCGTACCTGCGGCTAACGAAATGGGGGCATATGGCCGGGGCTACAACAGCACAGGGCCAGGGCCAAAAAGAACGAAGCCCAACGTTTTAGCATATCCACGTCTTCCATCCGTATTTCTCAATTTAAAATATAACAGAAAATGAAGCGCGCGGCAATGGGATCCCATCGCCGCGCGAAAAGCCAGGGCCTGCGCCACGTCAGCGCTCCAGTTCTCCGATGTTCCAGGTGTCCCGCTTCGCCGCGCGGGCGAGCAGGAGGAAGTACGCCCCGCAGAGCAGGATCTGCACCACGGAGGAGCAGGGCGTCGCAAGACCGATGTGGAAGAGCGAAACGGGCACGCGCTTACTCATGAGGAAGGAGACGGGCACGCGCACGCCGAACGCGCCGACGATGCCCTGCACCATGACGAACGCAGTCTTGCCGCAGCCGTTGAAATAGCCGATCAGGCAGAACAGGAAGGAGACGAACAGGCAGTCGATCGCATACGCTTTCAGGTATTCCGCCGCGGCGGCGATCACGGCAGGGTCCTTCCCGGAGACGAAAAGGCCCGCGAGCAGGTCGCCATGGAAGAACGTGAAATAGGCCATCACAACGCCGACGGCGAGCGAGGCAGCGATGCCGTAAACAAGGCCGCGCCGGGCGCGCTGCGGCTCGTTTGCGCCCATGTTCTGCGCCACGAAGGAGGACATCGCCTGGCTGAACGCCGAGGGCACGAGCATGATGAAGCCACAGAGCTTTTCCGCCACGCCAACGCCTGCGGAAACGGTCACGCCGAGGGTGTTGACGATCGCCGTGATGGCGAGGAAGGAGATGCTTACAAGAACGTCCTGCAGCGCGATGGGGAAGCCGAGCCTGAGCACCGCGCCCATGCGGGCGGGGTTTGCCTTCACGTCGCTTTTCTCAAACGAGAAGGGCAGCTTCTGCCTGCGGATAATGAGGAAGGAGAAGAGGACGCTGAGCGCCTGCGCCGCGACGGTTGCGATTGCCGCGCCCGCCGCCGCCATGTGGAACACGCCGACGAGCAGGTAATCCCCTGCGATGTTGAACACGCACGCGAACGCTACGGCCATGAGCGGGATGCGCGAATTGCCGATGCCGCGGAACACGCTGCCGAGCACGTTATAGGCCACGATGAAAACCGTCCCGGCGGAGCAGATGCGCATATAATCAAGCGCGGCGTCCACGGCTTCCGGCGGGGTCTGCATGATCCGGACGAGCGGCACGGCGAGAAGCTCCATCAGTACCGTAAGGGCGATGCCGAGGATTGCGAACAGCGCGATGCTCGCGCCGACGATCTTCCCGGATTCCGCCGCGTTGCCCTCGCCGAGCCTGCGGCCGAGCAGCACCGTCGTACCGACCGCGATGCCGACGACGAAGGCTGTCACGAGCTGCATGAGCCAGCTCGCCGTGGAAACGGCGGAAACGTCCGCCGCCGTCGCAAACTGGCCGACGACCATCATGTCCACTGCGCCATACATCGTCTGCAGGAACAGCGCGAGCAGGATCGGCAGCGCGAAGCGCACAAGCGGCCCAAAGATCGGCCCCTTTGAAAAATTCTGTTCCTGAATCATAGCTTCCCCTCCGTTTCCAAGCTGAAAAAAACCGGCTAAGCGCAGGCGTTCCAGCCAGCATCTTATCCGGTTCCCATTTCCAAGCGAATGGTTCACCCTCCGATGAACAGGAAGTATTATAGGCCATTCCGGCGGGGAATGTCAACCTTGAGGTTCGTGGCGGTTGACAATGGGCGAAGCATCAATCCATAATATCTTTATGAAATATGAGCGGATAAAAGCATTGCGGGAAGACCGCGACCTCAAACAGCGCGAAGTTGCGGAATATCTCCGCATCGCGCGCAGCACATATAGCGGCTACGAAAACGCATGGAGCGACATCCCGACGGAGATTCTTATCGCACTGGCGCGGTATTATGGCGTTTCGGCGGATTATTTGCTTGGCATGACGGATGAAACGAAGCCTTACCCGCTCGCAAAAAAGCGGTGAGGAGCATGGCACACTGCACCCAACATTGCAGGCGCCCGGCGTTGCCCCTTTCAAAAAAGTTCGGCTCCTTTTAAAAAGGAGCCGGCACAGCGCAAACCGTGCCATATGCGTTTGATGATGAAACCTATGAAAGATAGCGCCTGAGATCCTCATCCGTGAACTGTTCCCCACAGCGGCGGAGCTCGCCCAATACGCGCGCTATCCCGTATTCCGACAGGAACCAGTTCTCCTTTGTGATACCGAAGCCATCGCAGGGAATTATGCGGAATTGTGTATCTGGGAACGCAAGCTGATAACACATCAGGCAGCGCCGGGCATGGAATGATTTGCAGACCAGCAGCGCACGTTTGGGAGAAAAGCCGAGCGCATCCGCGGCTTCTCTGGCGAACAGCGCGTTCTGCCTGGTGTAGCCGGAACGGTTTTCCCCCGCAATCGCGTGCTCCGGCACGCCAGCGCGCAACAGCACATCCCGGTAAAAATCGTATTCCGTCCCGTAATCCTTGTTGTAAACATCCCGCTTGGTGCGCGGCCCGGGAAAGGCGCCATGCTTCACGCTTACGCCGCCGCCGATAAAAACGAGGGGCGCATAGCCGCCCTTCCAGAGTTCCGCCGCAAGTTCCGGAAGCTCCGGCAGCGAGCCGCCCACGACAAAGACGGCGTCCGCCTGTTCCGGCTCGTCCGAAATGAAGATGAAGTTGCCGATGTCGGCTAAAATGTTGCGCATACGGCGTATCTCCTGGTTTGAAAATGATAAAACAGGGGGAGCTTATCGAAAAAGTCTCTCCAGGATCGTCAAGGATCGCAGCCCTTGACCTGCAATCGCGAGCAGCGACCTGTGCGGTGCGAGCGAAAAGCCTTGCGCTGCAAGGCTTTCTTTACACGGAGCGCTGGCCGCGCCATCGGCGCAAGCGCGACGTGAATTCCTCGATCAAGTGGCATCTGCCACTTGATCGACAGCCTAAAGGGGGCGCTTGCGCGCCCCACATTCCGTTATTGTTCGAAGTTGAACTCGTCCTTGTTGCGTTCCATGAACAGGCCGAACACTGCATCAAGAACGGCCGGGTCCTCCACGCCCTGGAGCATATCCTCTTCGTCGTCCTCGCCGGAGGCGAGCACTTCGAGGATCACGGCATCCACCACGTCGGATGCATCGTCCACCGGCAGGAGCACGGCATATTCACCGCCATGATAGGGCACCACGTCGAGGATCTCAAAATCGACCTCCACGCCGTCCTCATCGGTCAGGGTCACGACGTTTTCGTATTCGTTCATGGGCGGTCCTCCCGCTTACGCCTTGCCATTGCAGCCGAGCACATCCACGATCTTGTGGGCAACCATCTGCTTAATGGCCTCGCGTGCAGGCTTGAGGTATTGGCGCGGGTCGAAATGGCTCGGGTTCTCCGCAAGATATTTGCGGATGGTGCCGGTCATTGCGAGGCGCAGGTCGGAGTCGATGTTGATCTTGCAGACGGCCATGGATGCGGCTTTGCGCAGCATGTCCTCCGGCACGCCGATGGCGTCCGGCATGTTGCCGCCGTAGGCGTTGATCATCTCCACGAATTCCGGGATGACGCTGCTTGCGCCGTGGAGCACGATCGGGAAGCCGGGCAGACGCTTCTGCACCTCTTCGAGAATGTCGAAGCGCAGCTGCGGCTTGGTGCCGGGCTTAAACTTATATGCGCCGTGGCTTGTGCCGATGGCGATTGCAAGGGAATCCACGCCCGTGCGGGTCACAAAATCGTAGACCTGATCCGGATCGGTATAGCTGCCTTCGCCCGCGGCAACCTTCACATCGTCCTCCACGCCCTCAAGCCGGCCGAGTTCGCCTTCCACGACTACGCCGTGATCGTGCGCGTATTCCACGACCTTCTTGGTGAGCGCAACGTTCTCTTCGTACGGATGGTGGCTGCCGTCGATCATCACGGAGGTGAAGCCGCCGTCGATGCAGCTCTTGCAGATATCGAACCCGTCGCCATGATCCAAGTGCAGGCAGATCGGCAGGCCGGTCTCGATCACAGCTGCCTCTACGAGCTTCATTAGATAAGCGTGGTTGGCATATTTGCGCGCGCCCGCGGAGACCTGGAGGATCAGCGGGGCGTTCAGCTCCTTTGCTGCCTCGGTGATGCCCTGGACGATCTCCATGTTGTTGACGTTGAACGCGCCGATCGCGTAGCCGCCCTCGTAGGCCTTCTTGAACATTTCGGTGCTGGTGACAAGTGGCATATTGGTATCTCCTTTAAAAATCATTGCTGTTGTTCCTGCGCCGTGCGCGCATTTGTTGCGTTTCTTTTCTTTATTATACCGCGTTTTGCCTGGGTTTCAACACTGAGGTGGGATATTTTGCTTGGCCGGATTGTGATATTTGGCAAAAACGGGTATAATCACCAGTAGAAAGCAGAATTCACCCGCCGAAAGGAATTTCACGCAATGAGAAAGCTTCTTTCCCTCATCGTCCCCGTGTTCAACGAGGAGGATGTGATCGACGTTTCCTTCGCGCGCATGGACGAGGCGATGCGCGCGCTCCCCTATGAATACGAGATCCTCTATGTCAACGACGGCAGCCGGGACGCTACTATGGCGCACCTGCGCAAGATCGCCGCGGAAAACCCACAGGTCCGCGTGCTTTCCTTTTCCCGCAACTTCGGCCACCAGCTTGCCGTCACCGCGGGCATGGACGCGGCGCGCGGCGACGCGCTCGTCATCATCGATGTGGATTTGCAGGATCCGCCGGAGGTCATCGCCGAGCTTGTGAAGGCATGGGAAAACGGCGCGGACATCGCCTACGGCAAGCGCCTGAAGCGCGAGGGGGAGACCATCTTCAAAAAGTTTACCGCCTTTTGCTATTACCGCTTGCTCAGCGCCATGAGCGCATACCCGATCCCGCTCGACACGGGGGACTTCCGCCTGCTGGACCGCAAGGTGGCGGACGTGTTCCTCCGCATGCGGGAGCACAACCGCTTCCTGCGCGGCATGAGCGGCTGGATGGGCTTTACGGCGGTGCCAGTGGAATATGTGCGGCATGAGCGCTATGCGGGCAGCACGAAATACACGCTCAAGAAAATGCTCAAGCTGGCGTTTGACGGCATCATCGGCTTTTCGGACCGGCCGCTCACGATTGCGGGATGGCTGGGCGGCGCAGTCTCTGCGCTTTCTCTCCTCGGCTTCGTGGCGCTCATCATCTGCGCGGCGACGGTCGGCTGCGCGCCCTGGCTTTGGGCGGCCTGTGGCCTCGCGCTGCTCGATGGCGTGATCCTCATCGCCCTCGGCGTGCAGGGTGCGTACATGAACCGCATGTATGACGAGGCGAAGGGACGACCGCTTTACATCCTCGCGGAAAGCATCAATATAGAAAAGGAGTGATTTTTACATGACGGACCCACGCATTGAAACTCTGGCAAAGAATCTCATCGGCTTCTCTTGTAATGTGCAGGCGGGCGAGAACGTGCTCATCGAGACCTATGGCGATTGCGACGCGCTTTTGCTCGCGCTTATTCGTGCGGCGTACGCGGCGGGCGCGAACCCCTTCGTCTGGCGGCGGGACAACGCTGTGCAGCGCGCCATTGCGATGGGCGCAACGGACGGGCAGCTTGCCTTGATGGCGCAGGTGGACAAGGCGCTGATGGAAAACATGCAGGCCTACATCGGCATCCGCGGCGGCAACAACAACGCTGAGATGAGCGACGTGCCCGCGGCGCAGCGTGAGCGCATGAGCAAGCTGTATTCCAATCCTGTGCACAGCGAGATCCGCGTGCCGAAAACCAAATGGTGCGTGCTGCGCTATCCTTCCCCCGGCATGGCGCAGATGGCGAACCTTTCCACCGAGGCGTTTGAGGACTACTATTTCAACGTCTGCAATCTGGATTATTCCAAGATGGACCGCGCGATGGATCCGCTCAAGGCGCTCATGGAAAAAACCGATGAGGTGCGCATCGTGGGGCCGGGGACGGATCTGACCTTCTCCATCAAAGGCCTGCCCGCCATCAAGTGCGCGGGCGCGTGCAACATCCCGGACGGCGAGATCTTCACTGCGCCCGTTCAGGGCAGCATCAACGGCGTGCTCTCCTACAACACGCCTTCGGTGTTCGAGGGCTTCACGTTTGAGAACATCGTGCTCACGTTCGAGAACGGCCGCATCGTGAAGGCTGCGGCCAACGATACCGAGCGCATCAACAAGATCTTCGACCGGGATGAGGGTGCGCGCAGCGTGGGTGAATTTGCCCTCGGCGTGAACCCGTATATTACTGCGCCCATGAAGGATACGCTCTTTGATGAGAAGATCGCCGGCAGTTTCCACTTTACGCCCGGCCGCTGCTATGACGACTGCGACAATGGAAACCGTTCCGGCATCCATTGGGATCTCGTTTGCATCCAAACCCCGGAATACGGCGGGGGCGAGATGTATTTTGACGGCGTGCTCGTGCGCAGGGACGGCCGCTTCGTGCTGCCGGAGCTTTCCGCGCTCAACCCGGAGAACCTGAAGTAAGAAGGCGGCGTGCGTCCCCCAAAAAAGAGGGATGCACGCTTGTTTTTTATATAACGATCACTTATGTACATCTACCCAAATATAGGAAAAATGCAGGATGCCGAAAAAGACGTTGCATAAATCCGCCATTCTGTTTAATATTAAAATGGAAATGAAGGGATGCAGCCGCGGCATAGCCGCAGGCTTTGCATAGAATTTATATGCTATCGCATGAGGAGGAATTTAAAATGGCAATTCAAGTAGGCATCAATGGCTTTGGCCGCATTGGCCGGCTGGTACTGCGCGCGGCGGCGGAAAACCCGGAAATCGACATCGCCGGCATCAACGACCCTTTCATCGACGTGGACTATATGGCCTACATGACCAAATATGACACCGTGCATGGCGCGTTCAAGGGAGAGGTGGAAGCCAAGGATGGCAAGCTCGTCGTCAACGGAAAGGAGATCGCCGTATTCGCAATCATGAACGCGTGCGACATTCCCTGGAGCTCGTGCGGCGCAGAGTATATCGTGGAGTCCTCCGGCGTCAACACTACTACCGAAAAGGCCTCCCAGCACTTCAAGGGCGGTGCGAAGAAGGTCGTCATTTCTGCGCCTTCCTCCGATGCGCCGATGTTCGTCATGGGCGTGAACCAAAATACCTATAAGAAGGAAATGAACGTCGTCTCCAACGCGAGCTGCACCACCAACTGCCTTGCGCCGCTCGCCAAGGTCATCCACGATAACTTCGGCATCGTCGAGGGCCTGATGACGACCGTGCATTCCATCACTGCGACGCAGAAGACCGTAGACGGCCCCTCCAAGAAGGATTGGCGCGGCGGCCGTGCGGCAGCGCACAACATCATCCCGAGTTCGACTGGCGCAGCAAAGGCCGTGGGCAAGGTCATTCCCTCGCTCAACGGAAAACTCACGGGCATGAGCCTGCGCGTACCCACGCCGGACGTTTCCGTCGTGGATCTCACCTGCCGCCTGGAGAAGGCTGCAACCTATGATGAGATCAAGGCCGTCATGAAGGCCGCCTCCGAATCCCCGGAGTGGAAGGGCATCATCGGCTACACCGAGGACAAGGTCGTCTCTTCCGACTTCTATACCGACCCCCGTATTTCCATCTTCGATGCGGATGCGGGCATCAGTTTGAACGAGCATTTTGTGAAGCTCGTCGCCTGGTATGACAACGAGTGGGGCTATTCCAATAAGGTGCTTGACCTCGTCGCGCACATGGCGAAGGTGGACGCGGAATAACATTGCAAGAAATTGAATTTTCATTCAAACAAAAGTGAAACCGGGCGGGAGGCTGCAAATTGCAAGCTCCCGCCCTTTGTTATGCACCGGACAATTAAAATAACGCAAAAACGGCTTGTGTTAAAAAAATATCCCAAGCGACAATTTTATTAAACACTGTTGACATAAGTACCGATTATGTTATAATCCCGATTTAGGGGACGTTGTTCCCCTAAAACTATGCAAAAAAATTGCAGTCAGTCGGGAGGGTATTCAGGCATGGCGGTCAAGGTTGGCATCAACGGTTTTGGGCGCATCGGGCGGACGGTCCTGCGCATTGCGGCGGAGCGGCCGGAGGAGATCGAGATCACGGGGATCAACCTGCGCAAGGCGGATCCGAATTACATGGCATACCTGATGAAGTATGATTCCGTGTTCGGGCGCTTTCCGGGCGAAATTGAGGAGAGCGGGAACGGCCTGCGCATCAACGGGCACGAGATCGCCATTTTCAGCGAAAGCAACATTTCGGACATTCCCTGGGATGCCTGCGGCGCGGAATACATCGTGGAATCCACCGGCCAGTTCAACACCACAGAGCTTGCGTCCGGCCACCTTGTGCACGGCGCGAAGAAGGTCGTCCTTTCCGCTCCGGCGAAGGACGCGGAGACGCCGACCTATGTGATGGGCGTGAACCACACGGAGTATGATCCCAAGTACGACGTTGTCTCCAACGCGAGCTGCACGACCAACTGCCTTGCCCCGCTTGCGAAAATCATCCACGATAACTTTGGCATCGAGCAGGGGCTGATGACGACCATCCACTCCGCAACTTCCAAGCAGAAGCCCGTGGATGCGCGTGCCGGGCGCGATTACCGCACCGGTCGCTCGGTGTTCAACAACATCATCCCTTCGACGACAGGTGCCGCCAAAGCCTGCGCGCTCGTGATGCCGAGCCTCAAGGGAAAGCTTACGGGCATGAGCTTCCGCGTGCCGACGAACGACGTTTCCGTCGCGGATCTGACGGCGCGCCTTTGCACGCACACCTCGTATGCGGACATCTGCGCCGCCGTGGAGGAAGCTTCCCGCACAACGATGCGGGGCATCGTCACCTACACGAAGGACGAGGTAGTTTCCTCCGACATGCGCGGTGAAAGCCATACCTGCATTTTCGATGAAAACGCGGGCATCATGCTGGACAGCAACTTTGTGAAGCTCATCGCCTGGTATGACAACGAGTGGGGATATTCCTGCAAGGTGCTCGACCTGATCCAGCACATGGCGCAGGTGGACGGGAACTGAAGGAAAAGCTGACGGATAGAAACACCGGGCGGATGGGAACATCCGCCCGGCTTATATCTGCTTATTTACGCAGATCTGGATATTTGAGGTAAATATGCTCCAGCTCAGCTTTACACTGTGCTGTTTCTTCCAAGGCATGGGAAATACATTCGGATGCCTGGGCAATGTTATAGCTGTGCTCTACCGCCATTATAAAAGCCGCCAACAGCGACAGCAAGACGGCAATGGTCCACCCCCACTTGCCGGATGCGAAGCGGATAACGAGGAAAACGAAACCCAAAGCTCCCCAGACAGCCACGTATGCGATCTCGCGGCGGCGCGTCTTTCCTTGAAAACAGATCGTGTGCGCATGCTTTTTGATTTCATCAAGCAAATGGGCGCATACGCACTTTGCCTTCTGCGTTTCCATAAACTCTAAAAAATCGCCGCGAATGCGGTCGATCTCAACACGCGCTTCGGGCGGAGCAACTGCTTCCGCGTGAGATGCGTGCATTTCGATTTCATTTGGAGATGTTGACATGGATGTAAATCCGCGTGTTTCGCTGCGGACAAGCCCCCACCAGCCCCGGTAATCCCCGGGATACTCCTTGCTGACCGCTGCGAAAATTTCCGTGGCGGCATCGTAATTTCCCAGCTTTATGTACATTTCCGCGTTTTGCACAAGCGTTTCCAAGTCATGGCCTGTGCGGAAGCAGCGCTGCATATCAACCGCGCGGCTGGGCGTGCCGCAATAAGGATGCGCAGCGAATTCCTGAGCGTGTTCTGCCCTGGGGTTCCCAATACATTGGGGGCATGCGGCAGCGGAGAACCATTCGGACATATTCGGCATGGCAAAACTCCTTCCGGCAGCGTTTCGATTTTGTTCAGTATAGCAAAGAATTCAAAATTTGTCTACTAAAGCAGACATATGGGAGGCGTTTTTTTCATACACTTAGCCAAAGGAGCTGTCTGCGATGGTAGAATTTAATCGGCTTGCGGCCGGACGTGTTGTCCGCAGGCTCAGAAAAGAGAGAAAACTTTCCCAGGAAGTATTGAGCGGCTTGGCGGGATTGGCGCGGAGCCACCTTGCAATGATCGAAAGCGGGGATAAGCAGGCGAATTTTGAAACCGTTTGGCGGATCGCAAACGCGTTCGGCATGCCGCCGCACATGTTCGTGCAGATGGTTGAGCAGGAAGCGGAAACGCTGGCGGGCGGCGCGCGACAGCAGGAATAGAATGTGGTACAATACCCTCGGCGGACAAAGAGACGTGCGGTCCTGACGGGCCAGGGCAGCCTGGGGGCGTGCGGACCTTGTTAGCCGAGGGCGGCAAAAAACAAAACGAACGGAGCGCTTTTACGGATGAAAATTGTGGTTTTGGACGGATTTTTAGTCAATCCCGGCGATATTTCCTGGGAGCCCATCGCCAGGCAGGGCGAGTTCACGATGTATGAAAACACAGAGCCGGACGAAGTGGCCGCCCACATCGGCGGCGCGGAGGCGGTGTTCGTCAACCGCTGCAGCATTGGCGCGGCGGCGATGGCTGCCTGCCCGAACCTGCGGTTCATCAACACGTTCGCCACGGGGTACAACATGATTGACATTGCGGCGGCGAAGGAACGCGGGATCGCAGTTTGCAACGTGCCCGCGTACAGCACGCACGCTGTAGCTCAGATGGCGGCGGCGCTGCTGTTGCAGATCGCCTGCAACACGGCTGTGTTCGATCATTACATCAAGGTCCGCGGCTGGGTGGATCCCGCAGACCGGGAGCTGACCGCGATCCCGCAGATGGAGCTTGCGGGGAAGACTATCGGCATTATCGGCCTCGGGGACATCGGCGGAAACCTGGCGGAGATCGCGCAGGCGCTTGGCATGGAAGTGCTCGCCTACCGGCGGCATCCCAATCCGGCGCGCGAGACGGAGCACCTGCGTTTCGTCCCGCTGGATGAACTCTACACCAATTCGGACGTCATCAGCATCCATTGCCCGCTCAACGACGAAAGCCGCGGCATGATCGGCGAGGCTACTATCCGCAAGATGAAGGATGGCGTGATCCTCATCAACACGGCGCGCGGCGCGGTTCTCGACGATGCCGCCGTGGTGCGCGCGCTCGATTCCGGCAAGATTTATGCCGTGGGTGCGGATGTGTTTGCGCCCGAGCCCTGCGGGAAAGATCATCCGCTTGCCATGCACCCGCGCTGCGTCGCCACGCCGCATGTAGGCTGGGCCCCGCGGGAAACCCGGGAGCGCGTCATCCGCTATTGCGCAGAGAATCTCGCCGCCTGGCGCGCGGGGAAGACGCAAAACCGGGTGGTGTAAGCAGATTCAAACAAACGCAGCCTTCCGCGCAAACGAAAGGCTCAGGCTGTCGATCAAGTGGCGGATGCCACTTGATCGAGGATTGCACGTCGCGCTTGCGCCGATGGCGCGGTCAGCGCTCCGTGTAAAGAAAGCCTTGC
>UREK01000026.1 GCA_900546845.1 uncultured Eubacteriales bacterium | reverse complement strand
TCCTCCAGCGTTCCCGGCTCTGCGTCTTCCTCTGGTTTCTCGATCGGCGTGCCGTCCGGATTACGGATGCGCTTCCCTCGGCCATCATATAAACATGGCTTTGCCTTGTCTCCCATGATGCGCTTATAGAGCTTTGTTTCCCGGTAATAGCCCCATATCACATATAGGATCAAGCAGATAAACAAAACAGCCCAAAATACAACATCGAAGCTCCCTTCTCCAAAAATATCTTCAATGATATCCCCAAGAAGTGTAAACGGCCCATGCCCCCAAGCTAATCCTATACACACGAGTTATGCTCCTCCATTCGTTTAATTCGGCGTAATATATTCCTTGCCCTTTTCTATCGCCAATTTAGGCCCCCATTCTTGTATGAACATCTTTATGAGTTCCTTTATCGGCTTTTCAGCCCCAAGAATATCCCGTATAGCTTCTGGCGCTGAAATGACCTCTGTTAATATAGACACCATATTCCCCGCACCTTCGAACTCTGCCGGATTCGCTTTTTTTATCGCTTCCACTGATGTAAAATAGGCAAACTGCTGTTCGTAGTCATCGTAGCCAGAACCAAAAACTAAAAATTCCCAGTCTATTAAGTCAAAGGTCGCGCGGCGGGTCGCCCCTCCGCGCGCTTTTTCGTTTGCTATTCTACATAACCTGGGGAGATCACCTGGATGGGAAAGGAACATTGCATTGATGCACCGCGTGTAATTGTCACCACATACACACCTTCTTTGTTGAAATCCGCATTTGTTGTGACTTCAAACTGATATCCGATATTCTCTTCCGACAAAGCATAGGTTGATGGTGATTGCTCTTGTGTCCCCATCCATATCCTTCCGCCGGTCAGATCAAGTTCCATATCTTTTCCAATCACATATACAAGCTTGTGAGGGTATTCATCAATTCCTATATTCGTTACGCGGGCCATTCCAATATGCTCTGATAACCATACCCCAAACTGATAGAGCAAAATCCCCAACACCACGCTTGCCGCACCCAGCACAAAAAACAAAACCTGTTGCTTCCGCCGAATCATTTACCGCCACCTCCGGTCATCAACTTGCTGACAGTCTTGGGTAACATCGTACCCTCTCATATTAGGTACCAAATAGTTTTCAGACGCCCGAATCGCATCGATCGTTCCCTTGTTTTTCTCCCCAAATGCCGTGTCACGGAAAAGGCTCGCCCCAAAGGCTTCTACTGCTCTCCCTCTTTCCAAAGCATATACGGTTCCATTGGGCGCTGTCAACTGGATTTTCCCTGCGTAGCAGCGTGCCGTCCAAAAGCGCGCGGCGGGTTGCCCCGCCGCGCGCTTAACATACTTTCTATTCCACGTAATCCGGGGAGATCACCTGGATTGGGAAGGAGCAAAGCATCCCGCTCTCCCCCATTAGCACCACATTGTATATTCCCTCCTTGCTGAAATCAAGATCAGGCATCAGAAATTCATAATCGAATTCTTCCGGGTAAAGCTCTTCCATATCATATACAGCTTCACAGGAACCATCTGGATCCCATTCACAAGGAAATCCGTGTAAGTCTTTCGGGTCAATGCTGAAGCATACTTGTCCTCCAGAAAGATCCAAGCGATTGTCCCTTCCGATCACATAAGTTAGCTTATCCGGATAAGCATGCACATGCATGTGATGAAAATACAAGGGGTAGATTTCATTCGTGGACAGCATATTTCCCCAGAATTTCACACAGCCCCGCATCCCAAATAAAACAGCTGCCAGTAACAGAATCGAATTTTCAACAATCAGGATAATCAAAAGCCATTTTTTCTTTTTGGCATCCTTGCATTCCATGTGGTTTGCCCCATTCACATACATGTCATGTTTTCGAATGTTCGGCCAGTAATCTTTCAACCATTGCGGATAGTCCTCCCACTTCACGCCTTTTGCATGCAGATCATTCGAATACCGTACAGCGGCATCCCGAATCAATCCCGGCCAAATTATCAGCATAGCGCATTCTCTATCCAAAGCATACATGCTGCCATCCTGCGTCGTCAACCAGATTTTGCCTGAAATTGCAGCTGCTACGGCATCTCCCCAAGAAAACTCTTGATTATTATCATACTTTCCATCGTGGCTTTCACGGCTCGGATGCGAATGCAAAATGCCCAGGTACTGGACTTGCGCCCCATGGTACATGTTCGACAACTTGTTTGTATACCCTTCTGCCGCAAACGTGCTTGCTATATAGGGAATAATTACATTATTTGGTTCACCTGTAAATACAGGACCCATAATTATTCGCTATTCCCGTCTCCTTGATCGAGCATATAGATGCCGCACATATGCTCTTGTCCGCTATATTTCGTCAAATAATTAAGAGAACTTCCAGAGTAAACAAAAAGTCCCTCCATAGAACCAAAAGTAGTCGTTATTCTGCCAATTCCACTGTTTTTCGGATAATACTGTTTTGTATATCCGTTCCCCTGCACAAAGCCCCTCGCATCCGCAACCGCAATATCGATCAGCGCATCCGGCGACTGCGCGTATGCCGCTTCGTTGCGCGCTCTATACCACGCCGCAACCGCTTTCGCTTTCGCCCTTTCCGTCTCCTTCCAATCCGTATACAGCGCACCCTTTTCCCGCATCAGCACACGGCCTTCCTGGCTGCGCGGGTTCACGCCCCTTGTGTCAAGGCTGCGCCACGCCGCCTCCTTCTCCGCTATGATCTGGTCGTAAGCCCGGTTGATCCCTTCCAGCGTGTTCATGCTCCGTGCCACCGCGCCTGCCGCTTCCGGGATCGGCCTCGGCGTCGTTCCGTAAACCACTACCGGCGGCCTGCGGGCGCTAGTTGAGGCCTTATCCTCATCCCCCTCCCCCGCCGGCATGTACTTCCCGACGACTTCCGGGTCAATCCGGCTCTGCTTGTAATACCGTTCCTGCGGCGGCGTCCCGCCAAAACGCGCCGCGCGGCGGATTGCCCCGCCGCGCGTTTTGTCCGCTTGTTATTCTACGTAATCCGGGGAAATCACTTGGATATAGAAATGACACCATGTAGAAAAGGTTCGGCTATCATCTTCTAACGTCACCAAATAGACTCCTGGCTTCGAAAAGTCAATTCCCGCCTTCACCTTTAATTCCTCCATATCACGTATATTCTCGCAATCAGCATCATCATTCTGTGCGCAGGGCAATCCGTTTGCATATTCCGGATAAACGCTGTAGCAGACCTTTCCGCCTACAAGGTCAAGCGAAGTATCCTTTCCCGCTATGTAAATCAACTTTTCCGGAGGCATATGCACATACATATAGCTATAGTCAGGTTCGTTTTGCAAATACCTGCTTCCAAAATCCCGCAGCGGCTGGCTTGGAATGGAGAACAGGCAGGCTCGTAACCCAAATATTACCAAAACAAGCAAAATCACAGAATTTTCCACCACTAACAGCGTCCACAGCCAATCACGGCGCCTTTTATTTTGCGATTCTCCCATAATTTCCCCCCTGTTTATCTAGCGCGCATCATAGGACTTTGGGCTTAATGTTTCAAAATTTTCGCCCTCGGATTTTCTGTCGCTCCATCTGACATAGGCCCCTGTCCAGTTTGGAGGCTGCTTTCCCATTTCCCAAATCCTATTGCGGTAATCAACAATCAAATTCCGAACGAATGCTGGTAAAATTATCGGTTTTGCCGATTCATCATCTAAAGCGTACATTGTCCCATCCTGCGTTGTCAACCAGATTTTTCTTTCCACTGCCCCCCAAAACGCGCCGCGCGGCAAGTCGTCCCGCCGCGCGCTTTTTTCGCTTGCTATTCTACGTAATCCGGGGAGATCACTTGGATCGGGAAGGCACATTGCAAATGGTATTTTCAGTTTTCATGTTGAAACGTTACCATGTATGTCCCTTCTCTAGAAAAATCAACGTCGGAAATCGGCCCCAGTGTTTCCATATCGCGAACATCACCGCAACTGCTATGCTCCAATTTATCACAAGGGAACCCATTTGTGTCATTCAATACAAAGCTAAAGCATATTTTCCCGCCTGACAAATCCAGTTCATCGTCCTGCCCAATTACATAGACCATTTTTTCAGGATAAGTATGCACGTTCATATAAGCATAGGGTGATGTCGAAAGCATATCTCCCGTACTCTAATCGCATCTGCGCAGCATAAATAATAGCAGAAACACCAAAATAACCAAATTTTCCACTATCAGAATTATCCAAGCCCAGGCTTCGCTTTTCCTTTTCTGTTCCATGTTGTCCCTCTTTTTCTAATTGCACAATTGCTTCCGATGCGCTTTCAATGCCTTACATCATATGTATTAGCTGGAATTGTTTCAAAATTTCCTCCTCTCGTTTTTTTATCGTATTCTGCCAAGACATTGTCCATATACCATTTAAGGCCTACTGGCCATTCACTTTCGGGTATACTATTACTTCTTAAATAGTTGTTCTCCAGCACCATCAGTTCCCTGAAACCGCTTGGCAACAACATCAACGCACCATGCCATTTATCCAAAGCATATACGTTTCCGTAAGGTGTCGTCAAGTATATTTTCCCAGATACTGTAGCTACCAATGCATCTCCTGCGGAAAAGCCATCATTGTCTATACTTCGGTTGTCCGGATGGGAATGTAGCAGCCCCATATACCTTACTTTTACACCCGGATATATCTTAGATAATTTTTCGGCTGCTTTTGTCCCAAATGGATCCGTTAAGTATGGATTGACTACATTTCCATGTTCCCCAGTACATATCGGTCCGGTCATATATTCTACGTCGCCATTTTCCCATTCAACGAAATATACGTTACACATGTGTTCCTGGTCACTTTCCTCTGTAAGTCTGTTCATCATACTCCCTATGTAAGTAAACATTTCTTCCTCCGTTCCAAAGCTTGTCTCTACCATACATATCTGTTGATTTTGGGGATAATTCTTATTTCTGTAACCCTGTTGCTTCAAAACGGAATCCGCATCCGCAACCGCAACATCAATCAGCATATCCGGTGACTGCGCGTATGCCGCTTCATTGCGCAGCCTTATTTCATCCTGCCCCATATAATACGCCTTGATTGCATCTTCTTTTTTGTCTTCCGCCTTTTGCCAATCTATATACAGCGCACCCTTTTCCCCCATCAGCGCACGGTCTTCCTGGCTGCGCGGATTCACACCCCTTGTGTCAAGGCTGCGCCACGCCGCCTCCTTCTCCGCTATGATCTGGTCGTAAGCCCGGTTGATCCCTTCCAGCGTGTTCATGCTCCGTGCCACCGCGCCTGCCGCTTCCGGGATCGGCCTCGGCGTCGTTCCGTAAACCACTGCCGGCGGCCTGCGGGCGCTAGTTGAGGCCCTATCCTCATCCCGTTCCCCCGCCGTCATGTACTTCCCAACGATTTCCGGGTCAATCCGGCTCTGCTTGTAATACCGTTCCTGCGGCGGCGTCCCGCCCGCTTCCCGGTACAGTCGCTGCAATTCTGCCACCGCCGCAGCCTCCTCCTGCGCGAGCCGCGCGCTGAACGCCGCGTCCGTCTCCGGGCCCCAGACGCCGTCCTCCTTGACCCCGAGCGCACCCTGCATCGCCCGCACGTTTGTGTCCGTCCGGATGAACGTTGGCGCGGTCATCCCGGAGGTCATGATCCCGTCCACATGGTGCCGCTCCATCTCCTGCCAGCGCTTTGTCGCCGCAAGCTGTTCCTGCACCTTCTCTCCCCCGAGGATATCCGCGTTGATCCACGCCTCGGTTTCTGCTCCCGCAGTCCTTGGCTCCCACCTCCGCTTTGGCGTCGTTCCCGTTGTGCTCGCCGGGCGTTTCTTCGCCCCTCCCCTTCCGTCCGACGTAAATACCGGCATGTCATGATCGTATCTTCCCATGTTGTCCTCCCTTATAAATTCTGTTTTAAATTGATTTTCCTTGGTGCGTGCCGGGGCCTTACACCAGGTATTCCTTCGGCACGCCCTCGAGCACCACGCGCACGGAGCCGTCGTCCAGCGCGTCCGCCTTGCGGCCGTATTCGATGAGCACCTTTGCAGCGGAGATGCGGTCCGCCGCCTTCTGCTCCTCGTCCCGGCAGATGGCGAGCAGGCATTCCAAGCCTGCCTGCGCGCCCTGCTTTGTCATGCGTTCGAGCTTCTTCATGCGCCGCACCCCATTTTTACCGCATGAGACCGTCCATCCCGTCCAAGCTGACGCCGGGGAGCACTGCCTCCGCGGCGCCGTTCCGCCCCGTTCCAGCGGATTGCTGCGCCTGCGCCTGTGCCCGCGCCCGCATCAGCGCCTGCGCTTCCTGCTTGCCGTCAAACAGCATCAGCTCGAGGCCCACATCCGGCGTGACCATGCCCATCTGCACCAGCTTCAGGATGAGCTCGTTGTGCGCCGCCACCGTAAAGCGGTTCTCCCGCTGCGCGCGCACGCTCACCGTGAATTCCAACGGCAGGCGGTTGTTGCGCGCCGTCACCTCGAACATGGCCTCCCCCGTGAAGGAGGCGCGCTCCGTACTGCCGTTCGCGGCGTTTTGCAGCGCCACATTGCGCGGGAAGATGCAGAATTCCCGTTCCACCTCAATCTCCTGGCGCACGGCCTCCTCAAACGCGCCGTGTACCGTACGCGCCACCATGCGGCTGCGCTTGCTGCCCGCCTCCTGTAACGCGGCGATGGCCGAAGCCGCGGTCACGCCGCCGTAGGTCTGCCCGCGCGCAAAGTCGTTGCTGCCGGATTCCTCGCGGATGCTTTGGCGGATGCTCTGCCCATAGTTCAGGATATAGCCCGGCAGCGGCGCGGTCGGGAACCAGGTCACGCCGTTGAGATTCTCGCCCCGGTGCACCTCCTTGGACCAATCCCGGAGATCGTCCGGGTCAAAGCCGGAAGCGCCAGTCACGAGCAGCTTGTTATGGGAGGCCATCAGCGCGTTTTTCAGGATGATCTGGTCAAGCTTGTCCGCATAGCGCTGCTGGCTTTCAAACATATCCACGAATCCGTATCCAAGCGCCGTCCCCTTGCGCAGGAACAGCGGCGTCACTACAAACGGATACTGTCCATGGGCGAAGTAGCCCTCCGGCTTCGTCCTGCGGCTGTCCTCCAGGAGCTGCCGCCCCGCGAGCTTGCACATATGCACGCGGTAGCACTCCGCATCCGGGTCGTATTCCCGCTGCCAGCATTCGATCAAAAGGAGCATGTCCCCGTTGCCGCGCGCGAGGTAGTTGTCCTCCAGGCGCAGCGCGCGGTTCGCGTCCTCGCGCATGTCGCGCGCCTCCTTCGGGTAGCGTGCCGCAAACCATTCCCGCGGGTACGGAGCGAACTTGAATACCGCCCGGGAATCCTGGATGTCCGTGCACAGCGGGTCAAACATGATGTTGTGCGTATCCACCGCCCTGAGGTACGCCGCGCCAAAGCCGCCCATCGCCTCCGGGTCATAGCCCGTCTCCTGCACCATGTAGCCGCCGACGAGCAGGTCGTGCAGCAGCAGGGAATATTCCCGGTCGAACCGGCCGATCCGGTGATTCTCGCGCAGCACGGCGGTCAGCATCTCCGCCACGCGCTCATGCCCCGGCCCGTCCGAAATGACGACCGCCTCCGGCATCTGATCCATCAGGTCGGCCCGCACGTTCTCGATCGTCGACTGGATCACAGGCGTGACGGGGCGCGGCTCGTTTTCATCCTGTGCGGGCACGTCCAGCCAGTGCTCCCCGCGGTAGACGCGTTCGCAGCGATCCAGTCGCTCCCACTCGGCGGCATACGCGCTGCGGTACTCATTAAAAAGGGCATAAATCCGTTCTACGGTTTCGTTCTGTTTCGCATTCATCTGTGTTTCCTCCAAAAATTGATAATTTTGTTTATCGGTCATCCTTTTGTTACTTCTCCCAAAATCCTGCACGCGGCTGCGGCATGGAAAATGGATCGTACCGCCGCTGGGCAGGCGCGGCTGCGGGCCGGCTGCCGCGCGGGCGGGACATCAGCCCGTAGCGCAGCG
Organism: uncultured Eubacteriales bacterium; assembly: GCA_900546845.1. Taxonomy (GTDB): domain Bacteria; phylum Bacillota; class Clostridia; order Christensenellales; family CAG-138; genus UBA1685. The sequence continues at coordinate 18,523 of UREK01000026.1, read as the reverse complement.
CCTCCGGCGCGTGATCCTCGCCGTCCGCCGCATCCTCGCGGTTGTGTGCATCAAACAGCAAAAGCGGCAGCGTCCGCAGCAGGTTTTCGCAGCAGGGGAACGCCTGCCAGAGCGGCCTCCCGTCCGCCGCCGGGGCAAGGTATTCCCGCACGCGCTGCCAGCCTGCTACGCGCGCGTTGTCCGCCGGGGTCAGCGGCACGCCCTCCCGCGCGAACAGCTCCGCGATGCTCTCCCCCTCAAAGCCGCCTTCGCTCTTGAGGATCGCCCCGCGCTTCTGCCACATGTCGGGGGACGCAACGGTATAGGCGATGTGTTCCTTCCCCGTCAGCTCCCGGATCCGCCGCGCCGCCTCGGAGGCCTGCATGCGGCGCACGTACAGTTCCCGGTAGGTATAAACGCGGCCATCCCCGTCCACCGCATGCCAAAGCACGCAGCATGGGTCGTTGTAGCCCCAGTCCATGGAGCGGAAGCGCCGCCACCAGGCCGGCAGCTCGAAAGGCTCCGCCACATGCTTCGCGCGGGAAAACTCCCGGAAATACTGGCCCGCATGCACGTCCCAATCCCCGTCGAGATGCGCGCGCCTGAGATCCTCCGGCAGCGCCATGAGCTGATTCACATAGTCCGGATCAGCGGCAAGGAGCACCTCGTTGTCCCATACGCGGGCCGGGATGAAAGCGTAATCCTCCGGCCGCTCACCCCCTTGGAACTGCCGGTCGATGAAAAGGCGCTTCACCCACCCGTGGCCCACGTTGCCCGGGTTGCAGGTATAATACATGCGCGGGCGGAAATCCTGCTTCACAGTACGGTTGCAGGTTGTGAGAAACCGCATCTGCTCCTCCGTGAAATGCGTAGCCTCCTCCAGGCCGATCACGTCGTATTCCTGCCCCTGGTATTGGTAAACGTCGTTCGCACCGTCGCAATATCCGAGGCGCAGCCGCGCGCCGTTTGGGAAGCGGAACACCCGTTCCGTAGCGTTATATTCCGCGATGCCGCTGAGCTCCCGCAGAAGCGGGACCACGTGGTTTTCCCGGAGTTCCGGCAGCGTCCGCCGCAGCAGGAGCGCGTTGAGCCCTGGCGTCGCAAAGGCAAGCAGCACGAGCTTGCGACGCATGGCCCAGCTCTTCCCGCCGCCGCGCGCACCGCCATATGCCGTATGCCGCGCTTTTGCACGGAAGAATTCGCTCTGACGTGGGTTGGGCGTTCCTTTTAAAAAGAGATCCCGCATATGCCGCCTCCCACGCCATAGAGCCGCAGCGCCAGCATCCGCACCAGGCGCGTGCGGTTCCTGCGCACGGTGGAAGGATCGCAGTTGAGCCGTTCCGCGATGTCGTAATCCCCCATCCCGCGCAAATAGCGCGCTTCCACGGCAAGATAGTACGGGTCGTCGCTGATGAAGCTGAGCGCAATGTTCATCCGCTTGAGCTCGCGTTCGTCCGCCGCAAGCCTGCCGCGCAGCGCCGCAAGCTGCACAGCGTGTACCTCTTCCGGGTCAAGGCGCATGCCGGGGCGCAGCACGCGCACAAGCGAGGCAGAATGTTCCCGAAGCGCCTCGATGCCCAGCCCTTCCAGCTCCGCAAGCTCCTCCCGCGTATCCTCCACGCGCGCCCGCAAGGCGCGCATCGCGTAAAGCCGCCGTTCCGTTTCCGCATACGCGGCCTTTTCCGTCTTCCCCCTGTCCGCGCTCTGCGGCGGCAAGCCGTATTGCGCCGCAAGCGCCGCCGGATCTAGCATGCGGTCCTTCACCATCCGCATGGCGCCCTCTTGTTTTGATTTCATATCGTTTCCCTCCGTCAAAATTATTCGAACTTTTGTTCTTATTTCACATCATAGCTCATTTGTTCTGGTTTATCAATCCTGCAAACAGAAAAAATACAGATTAGTACCGTTTATAGTATTGGTTTTTGCAAACTTGCCTTTTTAGCGCACAAAAAAAGCTATGTTTGCAGCAGGAGCAAACATAGCACAAAGGAAGGGATGATTTGAAAGCCAAAAACGCAACAGGAAACCGCCCCTTTCAAACGGTGTCATACACCGCAGGGGAAGCCTGCTTTCCGAAGTGCCGCTCGGATAAGGCAATCCTCCGTCAGCGCTTGCGCGCTGCCACCGTCCAAAAGGCTCCTTTGGCAAAGGAGCTGTCCGCGAAGCGTACTGAGGATTGCCCGTCCTTGCGCGACCTTTGCGAACCATGGGGCTGTCACGGCGCAAACCGTGACTGAGGATCGGCCTATACGAAAAAAAGGCCTTTCGGCCTTTTTGGAGTGCGTCCAGATAATATGGATGCAGGGCTTACTTCAGTTCCCGCTTGCGTTCCCGCTTGAACAGCGCGTCAAGCGCGCTGCGCGGCTCGCGTCCTTCAAAGAGGATCGAATGCACGGCCTCGCAGATGGGCAGCTCCACCCCGTATTGCGTGCCAAGCGTCAGGAGCGCGCGGACGGTGTAGTACCCTTCGGCCAGCTTGTCATAAGGCTCGCCGCGCACAAACGCCTCGCCGAAGCGGCGGTTCTGGCTGTGCCTGGAAAATACCGTGGCCTCGTAATCGCCCAGGTGGCAAAGGCCATAAGCGGAAAGCTCGTTGCCGCCCATCGCGGCGATGAGCCGGGCCACCTCCCGCGTGCCGCGGGACATCAAAGCCCCCTTGAGCGTGGTGAGCGAAAGCCCGTCGAGCATGCCTGCGGCGATGCCGATCACGTTTTTCGCCGCCGCGCCGATCTCGTTGCCCAGGAGATCCTCCCCATAATAAAAGCGGATCAAATCCCCGGCAAAAGCATCCGCGAGCGTTTCCTTGAGCGCGCTGTCCGCGCTGTCGATCACCATGCAGTTGGGCACGCCCGCGGTGAATTCCTGCACGTGGCCCGGCCCGAGCCAGACGGCCACGCGGTTCGTCGCATCAAGCGTATCGCACACGATCTCGGTAAGCCGCCGGCCCGTATCCGCCTCAAGGCCCTTCATGCAGAGGACGACCGTCTTATCCCAAACACCGCGTGCCGCAAGCTGGTTCATGAGCCCCTGCAGGTTTTGCGAGCCGATGGAGATCACGATCGTCTCCGCCTCCACAGCCTCCGCAAGCGAAGTTGTGAGCCGCACGCTTTCTGGCAGCGTCAAAAGGTCGTTTTTGTGTTCTTCCAGCAGCCGCCGCATGCGCGCGGAGCCTTCGCGCCCATAGAGCGTAACCGCATGCCCCAGCCGGTCGAGATACCAGGCAAGGAACGTGCCCCACCGGCCACAGCCGATCACAGTAAGCTTCATGAATTTCCTTCCACCTTTGTTACTCTTTGTGTTTCGCTTTGAATTTCGGCTCCGTGCCGTTTAAAATACGCTTGATGTTCCCCCGGTGCAAAAAGGCCACGAGCAGCGCCACGAAAACGCCTGTCAGCAGCATGGGGAGCGACGTGTCGCCCAGGAGCAGCATCGCAAGCGGGTAGGCTATCGCCGCCGAGATCGAACAGACGGAAACCGTGCGCGAGAAATAGAACACGGCGAAGAACACCGCAACGACGATGAGGAACAGCCGCGGATCCAGAAGCAGCGCCACCGCCGCGCTGACCGTGACCCCCTTGCCGCCGCGGAAGCCGAAAAAAACGGGCCAGCAATGCCCGATGAGGCAGGCACAGGCCGCGATGCACATGCCGGTTTCGCCGAGGAGCCGTTCCCCGAGGAGCAGCGCCGCCGCGGTCTTGAGCAGGTCGCCCACAAAGGTGAGGACGCCCGCCTTCATGCCGAATACACGCGCCACATTCGTCGCCCCCGCGTTGCCGCTGCCGCGCTCGCGCACGTCCGCGCCGTAAAGCCGCTTGCATACGAGGACCGCTACGCTGATGGAGCCGAACAGGTAGCCTGCTGCCGCCGTCAGGCATATTTTCCAGATTTCCATGTCGTGGTTTCTCCAACCTCCGGCCCGCTTCCGCGCGGGCCATTCATATTTCCAGGATGCAGTTCATCGGGATTTTCAGCGTTTTCGCTGTGCCGCTGATTTTATTTCATTCCTATCATACACGATACTGCGCGCGTTTTCAAACCCTGGCAGGCTTTTTCACAAAATTGCCGCAAGCCGTTCAAACGCTTCGCCGAGCCGCGCTGCATCTACGCCGGAATAGTTCACAACGATCTCGTGCGTTTCGGCAGGCGTGGGCGCGTTCTCGTATTCCGAAAGGAAGCTCAGACGCAGGCCCGCCTCCGCCGCTTCCCGTGAAAGCGCCGCGTCGCTCTTTCCCGTGCGCACGCGCAGGAGGAAGTGGAGCCCCGCGTCCTGTTCCAGGATCTCCGCGCGCCCAGCGAGCGGGCTGCGGCCGATTGCGCTGATGACCGCGTCGCGCTCCGCCCGGTAGTATTTCTTCATGCGGTTGATATGCCGCTCGAAATGCCCTTCGGAGAGGAAGCGCGCAAGGGTGTATTGTTCAAAGCTCGTGACCGTGCAGGAATAGAAAGAGAGCTCACTTCGGAAGCGCGCCATCAGCGCCGGGGGCAGCACCATGTAGCTGATGCGGATGGAAGGAGCGAGGCTCTTGGAAAACGTGTTGGTGTAGATCACCCGGCCGCCCGCGTCGATGCTTTGCAGCGTCGGCAGCGGCCTGCCGGTGAAGCGGAACTCGCTGTCGTAATCGTCCTCGATAATATAGCGTCCCTCCGCCTCGCCCGCCCAGGCGAGGAGCTCCTGCCGCCTGCCGATGGGCATGACCACGCCCGTCGGGAAATGGTGGGAAGGCGAAATATGCGCCACATCCGCGCCGCTCGCGCGCAGCCCCGCGACGGGCATGCCGCGCTCGTCCACGTCCACATAGCGCACAGCGAGGCCGTTTTTTTCATAGATGCGGGGGATCTTCACATGGCCGGGGTTTTCCACGGCGTAAACATGCGCGCGCCCGAGCAGCTGCACGATGAGGTTATACAGGTATTCCGACCCTGCACCCACAACGATCTGCTCTGCGGAAACGTGCATGCCGCGGAACTGAAACAAGTAGGCCGCAATGGCCTCCCGCAGCTCCGGCGCACCGTTTGCGGGCGTTGCGGCAAGCAGTTTTGTCTCCCGGTGCGAAAGCTCATCCCGGAGGATACGGGACCATACTGAAAACGGGAAGCGTGCGCAATCCGGGTGATTGCTGCGAAAATCCACAAAGCAGGGCGGCTCCGGCGGAGCGGCAATGGGCTCCGCGCCGCACGCGGGCGGCTCCGGCGCACGCTCCACCGGGCTTGCGAAATAGCCCCTGCGCGGCACGGCGTAAATATAGCCCTCCGCCAGGAGCTGGGCATATGCGTTTTCCACCGTGATGACGCTCATCTTCATATGCTGCGCCAGGCTGCGCTTGGAGGGCAGGCGTTCATCCGGCGCGAGCTTCCCCGCGAGGATGTCCGCGCGGATGCTCCGGTAAAGCGCGATGTAAAGCGGCGTGCCGGGCGCGGCGGCAAGGGTATAGGTCAGCATTTGGCGCTCCTTCTGACATTATCATTTTTATTTTATTTGGTTATTTCAATAATACCAGTTCTCGCGTATCATTGCAATAGCGCCGGGACACGCGGCGCATATCCTGAACGAAATGCGAGGTTATTGAACCATGACGAACAAAGCGATCCGCACCCTTGTGCTCGCAGCCCTGTTTGCCGCGCTCGCCTGCGTGGCAACGATGGTGATCCAGATCCCCTCCCCGATGACCGGGTATGTGAACCTGGGCGACTGCTTCGTGCTGCTTGCCGGATGGGTCCTGGGGCCCCTCTATGGCACGCTTGCCGCGGGCGTCGGCTCCATGCTGGCGGACGTCTTTACCGGATATATGCACTATGCGCCCGGCACCTTCCTCATCAAGGCCGGCGTGGCGCTCATCGCCTGGGCGCTCGCCAAGGCGCTCGTCTCCCGCTTCGGCGGCAAGCGCTCGCTCTGCAAAGGCATTTCCGCCGTGGTCGCGGAGCTGTTCATGGTGGCAGGGTATTATTTTTACGCGGGCCTGATCCTGGGCAAGGGTCTTGGCGCGCTCGGCGCGGCGGCCAGCGTCCCGGGCAACCTCATCCAGGGCGCAGTGGGCGCGATCGTGGCGACGCTTCTCTCCCACGTGATCGACCGCTACCGCCTGCTGCACAAATTTGATGTGAACGGGCTGTGACAAATCAAAAAGCATGCAACCTTTCCGCCGCTTGCCGCGTTTGAATAGAGGACGCGGCAAACGGCACGCATATGCCCGCCGCGCATAAATACTACGCGGTTTCGCGCAAACTAAGCGCGCCATGCCGCATACAGGAGGAAAACAATGAAAAATACAAAAAAAGCATTCCGGGGCAGACTGCTCCCCATGATGCTCCTGGTTCTCTCGGCGGCGCTCGCGTTCAGCGCCTGCGCAAGCGGAACGCCTGACCCTACGCCGACCGCCGAACCGACCATTGAGCCGACGCTGGAACCCACCGCGGAACCCACGCTTGATCCCACGGTTGAGCCGGAGGGGACCGGTGTTCCCGTGACGCTCCCCACCGATGCGGACGGCCTCGCCTCTGCGGACGAAGTGACTGCTTTCCTCGACGGCGTATACGCCAAGGTGGGCGAGGAGAACCTGCCCATGATGATGATGTATACCCCGCTTGACCTCAGCGACATGGATGCGGTAACCTATAATACGGGCCTTACCTCCGTGGACGGGATCGACGGCATCGTCGTATCCGAATCCGGCACCAGCTCCATTGCCTACTCCCTCGTATATGTGATGACGGCGGAGGGTGCGGACGCAGGCGCGATCCAATCCGAGCTCATGGAAAAGATCAACCCGGCGAAGTGGATCTGCGTTTGTGCGGAAAAGATTATCTCCGTACAGCTCGGTTCAGACGTGCTGCTCGTCATGGGCGATCCGGAAACTGCGGAGAGCGTCTATAATGCGGTCGTCGAGGCTGCTGGCAGCGTGTTCGCAAGCGTCGGCGAGAAGGTCGAAAACTGACCATCGCAGAAGCGCTGAACTTAGGGGCCGCTTTTGCGGCCCCTTTTGCAGAGTGAATTCCGGCGCCGCACCGGGACGGAAAGGAGCGCCCCATGCTCTTCTCAAGCGTCACCTTCCTTTATTTTTTCCTGCCCGTTGTGCTGGGGCTGTATTTCCTTGCGCCCAAAAAGTGTAAAAACGCGGTTCTGCTCCTCGCGTCGCTCGCCTTTTACGCTTATGGCGAGCCGCGCCTTGTGGCGCTCATGCTCGCAAGCGTGCTCTCCGGCTACGTGCACGGGCTTTTGATCGAGCGGTTCCGGGGGACGCGCGCAGGCAAGGCGTTCCTCGTCTCGTCGGTCTGCTTCTCGCTTGCGCCACTACTGCTGTTCAAATATGCGGATTTCCTTATCGGCAACCTGAACGCGCTCGGCGCTTCGCTTCCGCTGCTCAAGCTGACGCTCCCCATCGGCATCTCGTTCTATACCTTCCAGATCCTCAGCTACACGGTGGATGTCGCACGCGGCACGGCGAAAGCCCAGCGCAATTTCATCGATCTTGCAACGTATATCTCCCTGTTTCCCCAGCTCATCGCAGGGCCGATCGTGCGCTACACGGAAGTGGAAGAAGCGCTCCGGGCGCGCGCCCATTCGGCGGAGGCGGTTGGCCGCGGCGCGCTGCGATTTGCCGTCGGCCTCGGCAAAAAGGTGTTGCTTGCGAACCTCTTAGGCGAGCTTTGCGCGGCGCTCCGGACTGCGGACGCGAGCATCCTCGGCAGCTGGGGCTATGCCGCGGCGCTCTGCCTGCAAATTTACTTCGATTTTTCCGGCTATTCGGATATGGCCATCGGCCTTGGGACAATGCTCGGCTTCCGCTTCCCGGAAAACTTCAACTATCCGTTCATCTCCCAGAGCGCTACCGAATTCTGGCGGCGCTGGCACATGACGCTCGGCGGCTGGTTCCGGGATTATGTTTACATCCCCCTCGGCGGCAGCCGCACAGGAGCGTGGAAGCAGGTGCGCAACATCCTCGTCGTCTGGTGCCTGACCGGCCTCTGGCACGGCGCAAGCTGGAATTTCGCTGCATGGGGGCTATTCTTCGGCGTACTGCTCATCGCGGAAAAGCTGTTTCTTGGCCGCCTGCTCGCACAGCTGCCCCGGGTTTTCCGTCATCTTTATTTGCTGTTCGTTGCGCTCGTGAGCTTTCTCATTTTCGATGCGGCAACGCTCGCGGACGCAGGAGCAGCCATCGCCGGGCTGTTCGGCGGCGCGCCGCTCACGAGCGCTACCGGGCTTTACGCGCTGCGCAGCTACCTCGTAGTGTTCCTGCTCGCCTTCGCCGGCGCGACGCCGCTTCCAAAGCGGCTCGCCGCGCGTGTCTCCGAAACCCGCGCGGGCGGGTGGATCGTTGCCATCCTCACGCCAGCCTTCCTCGCCGTGCTGCTGCTCGTCTGCACGGCGTACCTAGTGGATGGTTCCTTCAACCCGTTCCTGTATTTCCGCTTTTAAAGGAGGCTGCACATGAGCGATAAGATCAAAAACCGTATCCTCTGCGCCGTTTTCGCGTTCATCCTGGCGGGCGGCCTCATCGCCCACCTCGCCTGGCCAGACAACGCGCGTTCCACGGCGGAACGCCGCACCCTCGCGCAGGCGCCCGCCTTCTCGCTTTCGGCCATGCTCAGCGGCAAGTTCGCTCAGAACCTTGACGATTACGCGCTCGACCAGTTCCCCGCGCGCGATTCCTTCCGCACGCTCAAAGCGGTCGTGCAGTATTACCTGCTCCAGCAAAAGGACAACAACGGCGTGTTCCTTGCCGAAGGCAATATCGGCAAGCTCGAATACCCGCTCTCGGAAAGCTCCGTGCTGCGTGCGGCGGAAAAGATCCGCTCGCTGCAGGCGCAATACTTCCCGGATGCGAAGACCTATCTTTCCCTCGTTCCGGATAAGAGCTACTTCATCGCGGCGCGAAACGGGTATCCCGCGCTCGATTATGAAAGGCTGGTAAGCCTGCTGCGGGAAAACACGGCGGGCGTGACCTACATTGATATTTTCGATACGCTTTCGGCGGATAAATATTATACCACCGACGCCCATTGGCGGCAGGAGTGCCTGCGCGATACCGCTTTGCGTCTTGCGGAAGGCCTCGGCGTAAGCGGCTCGTTCGTCTGGGACTATAAAGAAAATACGCTCCCGGATTTCTACGGCGTCTATTACGGGCAGGCGGCGCTCCCCTATCCGCCCGATACGCTCACCTACCTCACAAGCCCCGCCACGGAGAGCGCAACCGTATACAACATCGAAACGCAGGCAGTGACCGGCGTTTACGATCTCGCAAAGCTCGCCGGCGGCAAGAGCATGGACATGTACGACGTATTCCTTTCCGGTGCCTCCGCCGTGCTCACGGTCACGAACCCGAACGCCGCGGGCGCGGCCAAGGGCCGCGAGCTCATCCTGTTCCGGGATTCCTTCGGCAGCAGCATCGCGCCGCTGCTCCTCGATTGTTATGAGACCGTCACGCTTGTGGACATCCGCTACATCGCAAGCGGGCTCCTCGGCCAGTACGTGGACTTCCATGGGCAGGACGTGCTGTTCCTTTACAGCACCACAGTCGTAAACAACAGCGCCATGCTAAAATGACGTGCCGGAATTTTCCGATACAAAAATGGGCTGCACCGGAGAACCGGCGCAGCCCATTTTTGTATATAAGACGAATGATTGCTGAATGATGGTAAAATACGCCCCCGCTTTAACGTTCCGTCCCGAGGAAGAACAGTGCGACCGTGCCGGGGCCGGAATGCGCGCCGATGATCGGGCCGATAGGGTTGATCACGATCTCCTTTACGCCGATGTTCTCGCGGATCATCTCTGCAAGTTTCTTCGCTTCCTTCTCGCAATCCCCGTGGCTGATGAACACCACCTGTTCCGCAGGGTTGACCGCCGTTTCCTGCATCTTTTTCATAAGCGACTTGATGGATGCAATGCGTCCCTGCACCTTGCTTACGGGAACAAGCCTCCCCTCGTCGTCCACATGAAGGACGGGCTTGATGTTAAGCACCGTGCCGAATGCCGCGGCCGCCGCGGAAACCCTGCCGCCGCGCTTGAGGTGCTGCAGATCATCCACCGTGAACCAATGGCAAAGCTGCGGGCGGATCTCCTCCGCGTATGCCTTCACCTCGTCGATGCTTTTGCCCTGGAGCCGCTGCTGCGCGGCAAGATATACCAGAAGGCCCTGCCCGAAAGACGCGCAGAGCGTATCCACCGCGTAGATCTTGCGCTCCGGGTACTTTTCCGCGAGCTGTGCCGCCGTCACCGCGCCGACGCCATACGTGCTGCTCAGCGCGGACGAAAAGCCAAGATAAAGCACATCCCGGCCCGCCGCGAGCGCGGGTTCCATCTGTGCGAGGAATTCCTCCATGTTGGCAGCCGAGGTCTTCGCGCTTATGCCGGCACGCAGCTTCTCATAAAAATCGTGGAAGCCGAGCTCTCGCCCGTCCAAATAATGCGCGTACTCCTTTCCTTCCAGAACCACGCGGATCGGCAGGATTGCGATTCCAAGCGCATCAGCCATCTCCTGCGGCATATCACAGGTGGAATCCGTGAGGATCAAAAAGTCCTGTGCTTTACTACCGGTTGCGTCATCTGTCATGTTCTGTTTGCCCTCCATACTTAATTTTGATCTATTATTTTTACACAACGCTGCCTTTAGCGTTCCGTCCCCCAGAAAATGAGCGCGAGCGCGCCCGGCCCCGAATGTGCGCCGGTCGTCGGCTCGAAGCAGCGCAACGTCACCGCGACGCCAGGGTATTCCTGCCGGAGCAGCGCCGCAAGCTGCTCAGCGTCCGCCAGGCAGTCGCCATGCACGATGGCGGCCGTGCCGTCCTCCGGCCGCTGCGCCTTTTGCCCGTAGCGCTTCACCATCTCGCGCATGAGGCGGCTTTTCCCGCGCACCTTTTCCGCCACGGCGACGCGCCCATGCGCATCGAAATACAGCAGCGGCTTGAGATCCAAGATCGTGCCGATCGCCGCGGCCATCGCGGGGAGCCTTCCGCCGCGCTTGAGGAAGCCGAGGTCATCCACCGAAAGGAAATGACACATTTGCAGCCGGTGTTCGGCGATCCACTGCGCCGCAGCCGCCGCGCTCTCCCCTGCGTCCCGCATCTCGGCCGCATGCAGCACCATGAAGCCCTCGCCATATGAGCCGGAGAGCGAATCCGCCGGATACACCTTCGCCGCGTATTTGGCGTTGAGTTCCTCCGCCGCGAGCACCGCGGATTGATACGTCCCGCTGATCCCACTCGATATACTAATATACACGATGTCATAGCCTTCTTGCAAGTAAGGTTCAAACGCATGCAGAAAAGTATCGCTGTTGATGAGCGACGTGCGGGCCGGTGCGCCGTGCCGCAGGCGGTCAAAAAACGCCTTTCCATCGAACGGCACGCCTTCTTCATAACAGGCATAGGTTTTTTCTCCAATGCTGTACGTCAGCGGCACGACATGGATGTCGCGCGCCGCCAGCGTCTCGCAGGAAAGGTTGCATGAGGAGTCAGTGAAAAGGATAAAATTCATATAAGGCTATCCTTTCGCCCGGCATATGCCAAGCATAATCTAGTAATTTAGATTATGTTATCACGTAGTTATAATTGTGTAAAGTAATCTTATTTATTGTATTATGCGTTTTTGTTCTCCATCATGTGGTGTGCGCGGCAAATCTGTGCTATAATTTTTTGCAGGGAGACGGAAGGGAGGCTGGCAGTATGACGCATGACAAGGCGCTCGTTACGGAAAAGCTGCGCAAGTGGGAAGGTTTTTTGCAGGAATATGAGCTGCCCGCCTGGGACATGCTCCCCGGCATCGAGCTTTATATGGATCAAGTGATCGCCCTGCTGACGCAGTACCTGAACTTTTTGCCCCGGGAGGACGGCGCGGATAACGTCACCACCCCCGCGATGATCAACAACTATGTGAAGATGAAGGTCCTGCCGCCGCCGGTGAAGAAGCGCTATTCCCGCGTGCACCTGGCGTACCTCATCATGGTATGCATGCTTAAGCAGACGCTCGGCATCGCACCCGTGCAGCGCATCCTGCCATGCAGCGCCCCCGAAGCGCAGGTGCATGCGGTCTATGATGCGTTCGTGCGCACGCACAAGGCGGTTGCAGCTACCTTTACGGCGCAGGTGCGCGCCGCAGCCGCCCCGGTACTCCTTTCGGACGAATCGGACGATTCCGCCGTAGGCGAGCTCATCCTGCAAGCCGCAATCGCGGCCTCCCTGTTCAAGCTTTTGGCCGAAAAGCTCATCGCTTTGGGCGAAATTCCGCCGGAAATTGACGTGGAAGCGCCCGAAGTTAACAAACTTTAACGCAAAAGCCTGCATGCGCCTTTGACATTTTTCGCGCTTTCTCTTAGAATGGTAATATCAAATCAGCGGCGCTCGCCGAGAGCCGCCTTTTTCTGCACAGGAGGAAAAAACACCATATGGCATTCGATCTTCAGAAGCTGGACTCCATGCTCGCAAGCTACATCGAGAAGAAAAAGCTTCCCGGCGTCGCCGTCGCCGTAAGCGGGCCCGAAGGCGTAGTCTTTGAAAAGGGCTATGGCATTGCGGATCTCGAAACCCGCCGCCCCGTGGATGAGAACACCATGTTCGGCATCGCTTCCATGAGCAAGTCCATGACCACGCTCGCCTGCTGCATTCTCGCGGCGGAAGGCAAGCTCTCCTTCGACGACCCCGTAAGCAAGTATTTCCCGAACTTCCGCGTACCGGGCAACCCGCAGCAGGACGTTACGCTGCGCCACCTTGCCATGCACACGGCGGGTATCCCGCCTATGGAGCCGCTGGAATGGTCCATTGCGATCAATACCCCGGGGCGTGATAGCGAGTGGTCGCGTGAGATGAAGCGCACCTCCCCCAACAAGATGGAAACCATCGAGCAGGTGATCGACTACATCGCCAACTGCCCGTACCCGACGCTCGGCCAGGCCGGCGAATACATGAGCTATTCCAACGAGGGCTATGCCATCCTCTCTTACGTGGTGGACATCGCCGCAGGCGTTACGCTCGAAGAGTTCCTGATGGAGCGCGTCTTCAAGCCCATGGGCATGACCCGCACCGTGCTTGACCTCGATGGCAGCGAGGCCATCGCCATGGCGGGCGGCAACATTACGCGCCTGTTTGAAGAAGATGGCGAAGGCGGCGTGACCTGCGATGACAACTGGTCCATCCTGCCCCCGTTCCGCGGCTGCGCATGCGTAAAATCCACCGCGCACGATATGGCGCGCTATTATCAGTGCCTCTCCAACCGCGGCAGGATCGACGGCGTGCAGGCCATCCCGGCCGAGGCGGTCGAGCTGCTCGTGGGCGCGGGCTTCCCGGAGCAGGAGAAGTCCTTCTATTGTTACGGGCTCAACAAGCGCACCAAGGCCGGCCACGTCATCTGCGAGCACAGCGGCGGCCTCCACGGCGTTTCCTCGTTCGGTGGCTTCCTGAAGGATGAAAACTACGGCTTCGTGGCCCTCTGCAACCAGGGCGATTCCGACCCGGACGGCCTCGTCTGGATGATGTACAACATGGTCATGGGCCTCCCGCTCGAGGAAAGCCACCGCTGGCTGCACCCCGCGGGTGAGGATTTCGCAAACCCGGAAATGCTCTTTGGCAAGTACATCTGCCACGAAGGCATCCCCGTGACGGTGGAGGTGTTCGAGCGGGACGGCAAGCTCATGGCGCGCAACAATTACGGCGAGATGATCCTCACCTACTGCGGCGGCACCTGGTTCAGCACGCTGCGCACCGATTCCGGCGCGCAGGGCCGCATGCACTTCCTGACCCGCAACGGCAAAGCCTGGGGCGTGCAGGTTTACACCCGCATCTATCAGAGGGTCGAGGAATAACCAGCCCTGCATAAAGCAAAGCAACCCGGTGGAATGGGCAGCGCCCGTTCCACCGGGTTTTAGGCTGTCGATCAAGTGGCATCTGCCACTTGATCGAGGATTGCACATCGCGCTTGCGCCGATGGCGCGGCCAGCGCTCCGTGTAAAGAAAGCCTTGCGGCGCAAGGCTTTTCGCTCGCACCGCACAGGTCGCTGCTCGCGATTGAAAGTCAAGGGCTGCGGCCCTTGACAATCCCGGAGAGACTTTTTCGGCACTCTGCAGCCCGGCGGAACGGGCAGCGCCCGTTCCGCCGGGTTTTTGTTTACCGTTTTCTAACAGATTCCGTGCGCAAAACATGATATGATCTGTTTATATGGCCGGTAACGCCGATTGGAAAGGGGTTTATCCATGAAACAGCTTCTCGTCTCTGGCCTTGCGCTTCTCCTTCTCTGCGCCGCAGATGGAACGGGTTGTCTGCGGTCGGCGGAATACTGGTATAACCTTTATACGCAGAAGGTTGAAGTCTTTACCGTTCTCATCGGGCACGAAGTCGAATGGGATACTGAGGATTATATTGCAGGCATTGTCAAGGCGCACGACCTGAGCATGCTCACGGTGGTAGAGGAAGTCAGCCACTTTGACGGCGACTCCAGAGCGGAAGGCGCGGAAGAAAACTACGGCATTTGGGTGAAAAGCTATATATTCAATGACGAAACATTTTCCTTGGAACTCAAGCAAGCGCAATTTTTGGAAGGGCGCACACTGGCCTATGCAAGGTTAGCGGACTAGACCGCCTTCCTCCCCATCGTTAATGCCAAAACAAGCGCCCACGGCCATGCTTTTCGCTTTGGCTGCGGGCGCTTGCCGTATCCTTGTTTCCGTTCTGCGGTCAGTTCGTGCCCGTCTCCTGCGCGCTGAGGCCGTATTGCCGGTACAGCGCATCCAGCGTACCGTCCGCGCGCAGGTCGCTGAGCATCATGTCCGCAAGGGACGCAAGCGCGGGCGCGGAGGAGGAGCTCGCCACGGCGTAAGAATACGCCCCGAGAATGGTTTCGCTGCGATCGAAGTCGTATTCGTCCTCGTATTTGTCCAGGTAAAGGTCGCTCATGACGATCGCGTCCACCTCGCCCGAAAGCAGCGCGCCGAACAGCTCCCCGAAAGAAGCATAGGCATAGGAGATTTTCTCTTCATTATAGGCATAGGTCGTGATCAGCCCATCGTCCGGATGCTCCTCCAAATAGGCGGAGAGGCGGGCGGAAAAGCAGGCCGTCGGCACATAAAGCCCGGAGGTCGACGCGGATTGCAGATAGCCGATCTTCATGTTTTTGATCTCCCGGCCCCCCTCGCCCGCCCGCGTCACAAAACGGCAGGTATCCACATAATAGGCGGACGAGTAGGCATAGGCCGAGGTCGCGTTACGCGGCATCATGGCGATGGCGACATCGATGCTGCCGTCGTTGAGCTTGGACGCTACCGTCATGGATGTGACCGGCACGAGCTCCACCGCGTCCCGCTCGCCCGTCCAGCCGTCGTCGTAGGAGAGGATGCGTTCGGCAAGGATCTGCGCAAGCGCGATCTCCAATCCTTCGCCCTCATATGCCATGCCGGGCATGTCGGTGCGCACGCCGACGCGCAGCACGCCGTTGTCGTGCACCGTGGCAACCTCCGCGCTCGACATCAGCGAAGGCTCCGCACGCAGCGCGTTCGCAAGGATGAGCAGCAGCAAAGCAGCCCCCGCCGCGATCAGGATCCGCCGCGGACGCTTGCCCTCTTCCCCTTTCAATGTGATCAGGCGGCGGATGCGCTTTTTCAGGTTGGGTCGCCGGCCATGCCTTGTAAAGAGTTTCATTCTCATGCTTCGATTATACCCTGTGCCGCGTGCGTTGACAAGGCGGCAGGGGGTAGGATATAATAACTTGATATGTAAATTTTTATAGGAGCGCCGCCGTTTTGGCCGGTTCTCCTGTCACGAATGAGGTATAAGACTTATGAAGAATCTGACTTCCAAGGAGCTGCGAGAGCTCTACCTCCGCTTCTTCCGGGAGCGCGGGCACGCCGTGATCCCCTCCGCTTCGCTGATCCCCGAAAACGACCCGACGGTCCTCTTTACCACGGCAGGCATGCACCCGCTCGTCCCTTATCTGATGGGCGAGGCGCACCCGGCGGGCAAGCGTCTCACGGACGTGCAGAAATGCGTGCGCACCGGCGACATCGACGAAGTGGGCGACAGCTCTCACTGCACGTTCTTCGAGATGCTCGGCAACTGGTCGCTTGGCGACTATTTCAAGCAGGACTCCATCGCCTATTCCTGGGAGTTCCTGACGGATGAAAAATGGCTTGGGATCGATAAGGACCGGCTGTATTTCACCTGCTTCGAAGGGGACGAAAACGCCCCGCGGGATACCGAATCCCACGACCGTTGGGTGGAAATGGGCGCCGACCCTTCCCATATCTTCTACCTCGGCGCAAAGCACAACTGGTGGATCCCCGGCAATGCAGGCCCCTGCGGCCCGGATACGGAGATCTTCTATGACACCGGCAAGCCCAAGTGCTCCGAGGGCTGCAACCCCTCCTGCGATTGCGGCAAATACCTTGAGATCTGGAACAACGTATTCATGCAGTACTACAAGCCCGAGGGCGGCAAGGTCGAACCCCTTGCGCAAAGGAACGTGGATACCGGCATGGGTCTGGACCGCACCATCGCTACGCTCCAGGGCGTGGAGAGCGTGTACGATACCGACGCGTTCACCGGCATCATCGCAAGGATCGCAGAGCTTTCCGGCAAGGGCTATCAGGATTCCCCGGAAACTACGCGCGCGTTCCGCATCATTGCGGATCATGTACGCTGCGCCACGTTCATCCTGGGCGACCCGCGCGGCGTGACCCCTTCCAACGTGGATCAGGGATACATCCTGCGCCGCCTCATCCGCCGCGCCATCCGCTACGCGATGCAGCTCGGCATGGGGGAGGACAGCCTCAAGCATGTGGCAGAGGCCGTTATCGCGCAGTACGGCGAATTCTATACGGAGCTTACCGCCAACCGGGATAAGATCATGGCCGAGCTTTCCCGCGAGGAGCAGCGTTTCCAAAAGACGCTCAAAAACGGCATCCGCGAGTTCGAGCGCATCAAGGGCAGCTTCGCGGACGGCCGGATCGACGGCCCTTCCGCCTTCCGCCTGTATGATACCTTTGGCTTCCCGATCGAATTCACGGAGGAAATGGCGAAGGAAAACGGCCTCACAGTGGACGTCGAAGGGTTCCGGGCCGCGTTCGCAGAGCACCAGAAGAAATCCCAGGCCGGCGCGGAGCAGCGCTTCAAGGGCGGCCTTGCGGATGCGAGCGAAGCGACCGCAAGGCTCCATACGGCAACGCACCTTTTGCAGGCCGCGCTGCGCAAGGTGCTTGGGGACAGCGTGGCACAGCGCGGCAGCAACATCACCCCGGAGCGCCTGCGCTTTGACTTCAGTTTTGAACGCAAGGTCACGCCCGACGAACTCAAAGAGGTGGAACGCCTGGTGAACGAGGCCATCGCCGCGGACGCGCCCATCACCTGCGAGGAAATGACCGTGGACGAAGCCCGTGCCGCAGGCGCCATCGGCCTCTTTGGCGACAAGTACGGCGAGCGCGTGAAGGTCTACACCATGGGTGGATTCTCCAAGGAGATCTGCGGCGGCCCGCATGCCTCGCACACCGGCGAGCTCGGCACGTTCAAAATCAAAAAGGAGGAAGCCTCTTCCGCCGGCGTGCGCCGCATCAAGGCGGTTCTGGAATAAATTTGCAGTTGTAAATTGGCGGTAAACTCGGCGCAGGATAAAAAAGGCGCGCCGCCAATTTGGAAAGGAGGGCCGCATGCTGCATACGCCGCAATGGTTTGAATACGATTGGCCGATTGACGGCCGCCCAGCGCGATTCGCTGTGGATCTCGCGCTTTCGGATGCGCCGCGCGAAGGACGGCCCGTGCTGCTTTACATCAGCTGCGAAAGCAAGCGCACAAAGGCGGACGCGCTTTCGGGCCTCGAAAGCGCACGCGCGGAAGCGGTCTGCAAAAAGGTCTGCAAAGCACTCGCGCCGTATTACGCCGGGTTCATCGAAACCGGGGCCCAGCGCCAGTATTACTTCTATGTGAAGGAGCGCGCCATGCTTGAGGATGCGGAGCGTATCGCAGGCAAGGAGTATTTCCTGTCCTGCCGCGCGGGCTGTGCGGAGGAGCCGCATTGGGCGACGTTCCAGAAGCTGCTGTACCCGGACGCGGCCAAGCTGCAAACCGAGGAAAACCGCAAGCGCATCGAGCTGATGCTCGAACATGGCGACAGCGCGGCCGTCGCGCGGCGCGTTTCGCTGTTCCTCTTCTTCCCCACGGAAGCGACGATGCTGCTCTTTTCCGAGCAGGCGCGGCTTTCCGGCTACGCGGTGGGCGAACCGGTCTTCACGCCGGATCAGCCGCTTGCCTACGGCGTTTCCATCGTGCGCATCGCGGCGCTGCGCAAGCCGGAGATCGACGAGCTGACCACGCGCGCCATCCGCATCGCGGAGCGCTACAATGGCGAGCTGCGCTATTGGGATGCGCCCGTCATGAAGCGCGGCGGCCCGCTGCTGTAAGAGGCCAAAGAAACATTATTATTCATTATTAAAAAAATGGCGCCGCCGGGGCAAACCCGGCGGCGCACGGTTTGTACGTTTTGCTCCAGCAATTACGCCTTCATGGAAGCGTTCTTGCTCTTCATGAGGCGCTTCATAAGGAACAGCACGCCAACCATGACCGCAATGG
>UREK01000025.1 GCA_900546845.1 uncultured Eubacteriales bacterium | reverse complement strand
TTGTAGGGACGGCGTCCCCGACGTCCCGCGTCACAGGTTAACGCCATTGTTCACCTGCATCCATGGCGTCCCATCCCCGCGCCCCTTCCCCGCCTATGGTCAGCGTGTTACCAAACGGCTCCTTTGGCAAAGGAGCTGTCCGCGAAGCGGACTGAGGATTGTCTTACCTTCGCGGCCGCCGCTTCAAACCGTTGTAGGGACGGCGTCCCCGACGTCCCGCGTCACAGGTTAACGCCATTGTTCACCCGCATCCATGGCGGCCCATCCCCGCGCCCTTCCCTTCGCGGGAAGGGGGAATAGCGCAAAGGGACTGCGCTCCTTCACCGCCTGTGGCCAGAGCACGAACGGAAATGCCGCCTCCGAGGGGCGGCATTTGCCTATCGTAAATTCCGTTGAAATAATGTGTTTGTCAGGCTTTCCTGCTATACGGTGTGTCCGCGAGCGGCAGCGTAGAACGCTTCTTCCCATCGAAGCGGTAATAGGCGTCCGCAATGGCCGGGGCCGTCGGGATGGAAGTGATCTCCCCGATGCCGATCGCGCCGTAGGCCACGGTGAGGCCCGGCTTTTCTACGATGATGGGCTCGATCTCCGGGATGTCGTTTGCACGCGGCAGGCCGAGCGTGCCGAACTTCGCCGTGGGTTTGCAATCCGTGAGCGGGTATTGCTCCGTGAGCGCGAAGCCCATGCTCATCACAACGCCGCCCTCGATCTGCCCTTCCACGGAAAGCGGGTTCACAGCTTTGCCCACGTCGTGCGCGGCAATGAGCTTCTTGAGCCGCCCATCCTCATTTAGGATCGCTACCTGTGTGGCGTAGCCATAGGCCACATGGCTGACCGGATTGGGCTTGGGGGAGCCGAGCGGATCGGTTTTGGCGAGATATTCCGCGTAATATTCCTCCCCTTCGAGCGCGGAAAGCGGCTTTTCCGCAAGCGCTGCGTTGAGCAGCGCGCAGGCGCGGCGCGCCGCCTCGCCGGTGATGAGCGTCTGCCGGGAGCCGGAGGTCGTCCCGGAATCCGGGGAATTGCCGGTGTTGGGCGGCTCGTAGGCCACAGCCTCCCGCGGGAGGCCCGTCGTTTCGCAGACGATCTGCACGAGCACGGTGCCAAGCCCCTGGCCGATGCAGGACGCGCCCGCGTGGATATGCACCTTGCCGCCCTGCACAACGAGGCGGACGCGCCCCGTGTCCGGCAGGCCCACGCCCACGCCAGCGTTTTTCATCGCGCAGGCGATGCCAGCATAGGGCGCGGCTTCGTATTGCTCCCGCACGGCCTCAAGCGTCTCCACAAGGCCGGTGGATTCGTCCACGATCTGCCCGTTGGGCAGCGTTTGGCCCGGGCGGATCGCGTTGCGATAGCGGATCTCCCAATGGCTGATGCCTACCGCATCCGCAGCGCGGTTCAAAAGCGTCTCAATCGCAAAGCAGGTCTGCGTCACGCCGAAGCCGCGGAACGCGCCCGCGGGCGGGTTGTTGGTGTACCAGGCGTAGCCGTCGATCTCGAAGTTCTGATAGTTGTATGGCCCGGCCGCGTGCGTACAGGCGCGTTCGAGCACCGGCCCGCCCAGGGAGGCATATGCGCCCGTGTCCGCGACGACTGTGGCCTTCACGCCCTGGATGATGCCGTTTTCGTCCACGCCGAGCGTGAAGTCCATCTCCATCGGGTGGCGCTTGGGGTGGATGAGGATGCTCTCTGCGCGGGTGAGCTTTACCTTCACGGGCCGCTTTGTCATATACGCAAGCAGCGCCGCATGGTGCTGCACGGTCACATCCTCCTTGCCGCCGAAGCCGCCGCCCACGAGCTTGTTCTCCACCCAGATCTTCTCGTTGGGGAGGCCCAGCATGGGGGCGGTCTCGTGCTGCGTATCGTATACGCTTTGGTCGGAGGAATAAATCATCACGCCATTCTCCTTCGGAAAGGCGACAGCGCATTCCGGCTCCAGGAACGCGTGCTCGGTGAAGGGGGTGGAGAAGTGATCCTGCAGGACATAGCGCGCGCTCCGGATGGCTTCCTCCGCGTTGCCGCGGGAGACATGCTTGTGCGCGAGGAGGTTGCCGCTTTGGTGGACGAGCGGCGCGCCCTCGGCCATGGCCTCTGCCGGGGAACGCACGGGCGTGAGCGGCTCATATTCCACGCGGACGAGCCGCTTTGCCGCTTCGAGGCTCTCCGGCGTTTCCGCCGCCACAAGGGCGACCGCGTCCCCGAGATAATGTGTGAGCCCGCCCACGGGGATCATCGTGTCCCAATCCTTCTTCAGGTGGCCGACCTTGTTCTGTCCGGGTATGTCCGCAGCGGTCAGCACGGCGGCTACGCCGGGGAGCGCTTTCGCCTCCTCTGTATGGATGGCGAGCACGCGCGCGCGGGGATAGGCCGCGCGCACGGCGCTGCCGTAAAGCATGCCATCCATATAAATATCGTCGCAGTATTCTCCCGTGCCGAGTACCTTTTCCCGCACGTCCAGCCGGTGTACCCGTGCGCCGAGCCGCCACGCGCCGGCGTCCTCCGGCACGCGGCCTGCCCGCAGGTATTCCGCCGCAAGGCGCACGGCTTTCTTGATCTTCACATAGCCCGTGCAGCGGCAGATGTTGTTGCGCAGCGCGTGGGCGATCTCTGCCTCCGTAGGGTCGGGGGTAACGTCCAGCAGCGCCTTGGCGCAGAGCACCATGCCCGGGATGCAGAAGCCGCACTGCACGGCTCCGGCTTCCCCGAAAGCGAAAGCATAGACGTCCTTTTCAAAGTCCGAAAGCCCCTCTACGGTGAGGATGGATTTCCCCGCGAGCCGGTCCGTCTGCTGGATGCAGGCACGCGCGGGCTTCCCGTCGATGAGGACGGTGCAGGTGCCGCACGCGCCTTCGCTGCAGCCGTCCTTCACGGAGGTGAGGCGCAGCGTATCGCGCAGGTAGCGCATGAGCCTCTGGTTTTTGTCTACGGTCACGGTTTGCCCGTTCACAACAAAGGTTGCCATGGCAGTCCCTCCTTCCATCCGCTTGGCGCGGGGCGTTAAAGCATGTAAGCGTATTTGTGC
This sequence comes from uncultured Eubacteriales bacterium, assembly GCA_900546845.1. Lineage (GTDB taxonomy): Bacteria > Bacillota > Clostridia > Christensenellales > CAG-138 > UBA1685. Next base: position 25,339 of record UREK01000025.1, on the reverse strand, counting down.
AGCACGGCGAGGATCAGCGCTTCGATCTCCCGGTCAAGCGCGTTTTCGCCGGAAAGGTCGTAATCCGCGACGGCGCCGCCGAGGCGCACGCGCACCTGCGGGCGCTTCGGGCAGAGCACGAGGAAGCCGTCGTTCTCGCTGTCGAGGAAGTCGCGCTCGTTTGCAAAAAGCGTGAACTTATCCCTGTAGGGCCTGCTGTCGTAGGGGCAGAAGGTCGCGCAGTTGCCGCATTCGTTGCAGAGGGAATCCACATGCACGATCTGCCGCATGGCGTGCCCTGGAACCTCCACGGCCACGTTCGCCCGGTTGGGGCAGACGGTGGCGCAGGTTTCGCACACGGTGTTGCAGGCAAGGCAGCGCTCCGCATCACAGCCCGCCACGGCGGGGAAGGCGAGGCAAGCCTTTTTTGCGAGCGCCGCGCCGTAGCCCGGACGGCATGCTACCGGGAATTCCACCTTGCGGGAAGCGCCCGTGATCGCGTCCGCCGCGGCGCGGGCGTCCGCGATGGCCTCCACCACCGTGGCAGGGCCGCGCAGCGCGTCACCCGCGACGTATATCCCGCAGGGATAGGCGGCCTTTGCCCGGCCCCGTTCATCGAGCGCTATGCCGCCGTACGCCGCAAACGCCTCCGGGCTGGGCTTTTCACCCACGGCTGCGATGACCGTGTCCGCCGGGATGGAAACCGTTTCGCCCGTGGGCATAGGGCTGCGGCGGCCGCTCGCGTCCGGCGCACCAAGGGCCATCCGGGTGCAGATGAGCATACCGTTTTCGTGCGCGGCGGGGGCGAGCAGCTCCGCAAATTCCACACCGTCCGCAAGGGCGAGTGAAAGCTCCTCCGCGTCGGCGGGCATGTATTTCCGCGTGCGGCGGTAAACGACCGTCACCTTGGGTACGCCCATGCGCTTTGCGGCGCGGGCCGCGTCCATCGCCGTATTGCCGCCGCCGACGACCGCAACGCTTTCCCCAAGGGCGAGTGTCTCCGGCGCGGTTTTCGCGCGGCGCAGGAAGTCGATCACGTTGAGGATGTTCCCTTCTATCCCAAGCGTGCCCGGCTTTTCCGCGCCGAAGGCGAGCACGATGTTTTCGTATCCTTCCCCGCGCAGCTCCGCGAGGGAGGGGGCGGGTTTCCCGCAGACAAACTCCGCGCCCATCGCCTTTGCGAGGGCCACGTCCTTCTCGATGGCCGCTTCGGAGATGCGGAAGCCGGGGATGACGTTCTGCACGATGCCGCCCGGCTTTTCCTCCCGCTCAAACACCGTCGCGGGATACCCTTCCCGGGCGAGAAAATAGGCCGCCGCGATGCCCGCCGGGCCGCCGCCGATGATGGCGGTCCTGGGCGCGACGGGCTTGCGCGCGGGCGCATTCAGCCCCGCCAGGAGCGCGGCATAGCCGTTTTCGGCGGCAACGAGCTTCGCGCGGCGGATTGCGACGGATTCTTCGTAGAAGTTGCGCGTGCATTTATCCATGCAGTGATGCGCGCAGATTGTGCCGGTGATGAACGGAAGCGGGTTCTTTTCGGTGATGAGCCGGAGCGCGGCTTCATACTCCCCCTTGCCGCAAAGCTCGATGTATTCCGGGATGTCCTGCCCGATGGGGCAGCCGCCCTTGCAGGGTGCGGTGAAGCAGTCGAGGAGCGGCACTTTCTCCGCGAGCTTGCGCGGCGGGAGCGGCTTTTCGGGCTTGCGATACCGAAGGTCCGTGCGCGCGGCAAGGGAGAGCGCGGCGACGGCCGCCGCGTCCACGCCGGCGAAGGGCTTATATGCGCAGGCCTCGAGCGTCTCCGCGATCTGTGTCATGCGCGCGTAGCCGCCGGGCTTGAGGATCGTCGTCGCCATGGTGATGGGCCAGACGCCTGCCTCAAACAATGCCTTGACGTTGTTCTGATCCGCGCCGCCAGAATAGGAAAGGCGCAGCTTGCCGTCAAATTCCTCCGCCATGCGGCGGGCCATCTCGATGGTGAGCGGGAAGAGCGCCCGGCCGGACATGTACATCTCCTCGCTCGGCAGCTCGTTCGCCTTCACATCCACCGGGAAGGTGTTGGAGAGCTTCAGCCCGAACTCGAGGCCGTTTTTGGCGGCAAGCGCGCTGAGCCTCCGGAACATGGGGACTGCATCCGCATATTGCAGATCCTCCCGGAAATGGTGGCCGTCAAAAGCGATGTAATCATAGCCCATCGCGTCGAGGGTTTTGCGCGCGAAGTCATAGCCCAGGATGGTGGGGTTGCACTTGACGAAGGTGTTGAGCCCCTTTTCCCAAATTAAATAAGAAGCGATCGCTTCGATCTCCTGCGGCGGGCAGCCGTGCAGCGTGGAGACGGTCACTCCCGTGCAGATGCGCGGGGAAATGCTTTCGATGTAATCCGCGTCCTCCGGGAAGGCGGCAAGGGCGTATTCCGCGCATTCCTTCCAGATGGGCGTATCGGAAGCGTCCTTCATGCCTTCGATGAAGCGATCCAGCTTTTCAGTCTTTACGCCCGCGAGGTCGTAGCCCACGCTCATGTTGAACGCAAAGCCGCAGGGATCGCCCAAATTCCATTTGCGGCTGATGAGCTTGAGGGCGAACCAAGCCTTGACGTATTCCTCAAACGCCTGGGGCACGGTCAGCTCCGTGGACCATTCGCAGTTGTAGCCCTCGTCCTCCGCAAGGATGCAGGGGCGGTTGATGCAGGCGGCGAGCTCCTCGCCGTCCATTTTCTGCACGGTTTTGAGCTCAAAGAAGCGCGCGCCCGCATAATAGGCGGCGATGATGTTTTGCGCAAGCTGCGTGTTTGGGCCGGCGGCGGGGCCGAACGGCGTCTCGATCGCCTCCTGGAACAGCGGGAGCTTTTTGCCGCCGCGCATGACAAAGGGCTTTTGCACGCCGAATACCGCGCCATGCGCGTCGCGCTCGGAAAAGAGCCAGTTCATCAGTTTTGGGAAGGGGATGGGGGTCATGCGTTCACTCATGGGGAATACCTCCTTGTCGTATCAAAAAACAGGGTGTGATCAGCCGTTGAGCCGCTTCCAAAGAGCGCGGCTGACTTCCAGCGTACGGGCATTGACTTCCTCCTCGTCCGCGCAGAGGAGCACCCGGTCCCGCATGAGGAGCCTGCCTGCGCACATGGTGGTTTCGCACTGGCGGCCCGCCATGCCGAAGAGGATGTGGCCGTCTACGTTCTCCGCGGAGAACGGGGTGAACGGCTTGTAATCCATCACGATCACGTCCGCCGCCGCGCCGGCCTTGAGTACGCCGAGCGCGTCCTCAAAATAGCGCGCGGCGATCTTCGCGTTGTTCTCGAAAAGCATGGCTGTGACCTCGCCCCAGCCGACGTTTGGCAAACAGGCGTTGTGCCGCTGGATGGCCAGGGCGGCCTTCAGGCTTTCGGTCATGTCGAAGGTATAGGCGTCCGTGCCGAGGCCGACGAGGATGCCTTTTTGGAACATTTGCAGCACGGGCGAGCAGCCGACGGCGTTGCCCATGTTGGATTCCGGGTTGTTGACGACCATGGTATCCGTTTCCTTTATAATATCCATCTCCGCCGGGTTGACGTGGATACAATGGCCAAGGAGCGTCTTTTCCCCGAGGATGCCGAGGTTTAAGAGCCGGTTCACCGGGCGCGTGCCGTAGTTGCGCAGCGTGTCGTATACGTCGTTCATGCCCTCGGAAACATGGATGTGGAAGCCAGTGCGGCCATTGTTGGCGGCAACGCATTTTTCCATGGTTTTGTCCGAGATGGTGAAGAGCGCGTGCATGCCGAACATGGCCTTGACGAGCGGGTTCCGCTGCTTTTCGCAGTGGGCGATAAAGTCTGCGTTTTCGCGGATGGCCGCGCCGCACTTTTCCTGCCCGTCGCGCTCGCTCACCTCATAGCAGAGCACGGTGCGGACGCCGAGCTCTTTGGCGACTTCTTCGATCGCAAACAGGCTCCCTTCGGTCTCGCAATAGCTTGCGTGGTGGTCGAACACCGTCGTGCAGCCGGTCTTGATGGAATCGATGTAGGTGGTGTAGGCACTCCTGCGGGTGTCCTCGAGCGTCAGGCTGCGGTCGAGCCGCCACCACATGCCGTCAAGCACCTCATAAAAATTCGTGGGGTTGTGGCCCTTCATGGAAAGGCCGCGGGCGAGCGCGCTGTAAATGTGGGAATGCGCGTTGAGGAAGGCGGGCATGATGACGCCGCCCTTTGCGTCCACGAATTCCGCCTCCGGATACTGCGCGCGCAGTGCGGCGGTCTCGCCTACTGCGGCGATCTTCGTGCCGGAGACGGCAACGCCGCCGTTTTCGATGTAAGGGTTTTCCGGGTCCCGGGTGACGAGCCTGCCGTTTGCGATGAGAATCATGGGGGAAACCTCCTCTTTCTAAATAAGTTTGCATGAATTTGGCGCGGGCAGCCCTGCCGCCGCGCGGAAACAAAAAACGCGCGCCCAAACGGAGAAAAACGTTTGTAGCCCGCGCGCGAAGCACTCCCTTGCAGCTATGCTGTATCAAAACATCAAAAGAGAAATCAATCTATTGATTTAATAATATCATAGCACAGGCAAGAAAAAAACACAAGATTTTGAGCCACAAAAAATAGTTTTGGAATCTAAAAAATATTTTGATTCACTATTGAAATTTTATGGGGATATGATATATTTGAATAAAAAGGATTGAGGAGGTACCTTCATGCAGGAAATGACGCTCGACCTGCTCAAGCGGCTTGCAAAGGCGCTTTCCGCCCAGTTTGGGGACAACTGCGAGATCGTCGTACACGATATTTCCTCGGGCGATCCGGAGAACACCATCGCCGTCATTGAAAACGGCCATGTATCCCGCCGCAGCGCAGACGCAGGGCCTTCGCACATCGCGCTCGAGGCGATGAAGGAGGGGCGGCGGAACCTTCCGGATCAATACAACTACCTGACGCAGACGGCGGACGGCCGTATCCTGCGCTCGAGCACCGTGTATATCAACGACGAGGAAGGCAGGCCCACGGGCATCTTCTGCGTCAATTACGACCTGACGGCACTCATGATGGCCAAGGCCACCATGGATGCACTTGTGCAGGATCCGCGGCCGGCGAGTGAGCCGGAACGCATCCCCACGAACGTGAATGATCTGCTGGACGAACTCCTGGAGCAATCCGTGCGCATCGTCGGCAAGCCCGTCGCCATGATGAACAAGGAGGACAAGGTGAAGGCCATCGGCTACCTGAACGACGCGGGGGCGATGCTTATCACCAAGAGCGGGGACAAGATTGCGAAATATTTTGGGATTAGCAAATACACGCTGTATTCCTATCTGGACACCAGCAGCGCCGGCGGGCAGCAATCCTGAGCGCCCGGGGGCGATTCTAAGGCACAGTTCCAATTCTCCAATTTCATTGACAGAAAGGATGGCAGACACCATGAACTTCGATGAGATCAAAAAGGCTTCCGAACAGTACCTCCCGCAAATGACGAAATTCCTGCGCGACCTCATCCGCATCCCGAGTGAGAGCTGCGGGGAAGAGGGCGTAATCCGCCGCACCATTCAGGAGATGGAAGCGCTTGGCTTCGACAAGGCGGAGATCGACCCGCAGGGCAACGCGCTCGGCTGGATGGGCACGGGTGACAAGATCATCGCTTTTGACGGCCACATCGACACCGTCGGCATCGGCAACCTCGCCAACTGGGCGCACGACCCTTACGAGGGCTACGAGACGGACGAGATCATCTATGGCCGCGGCGGTTCCGACCAGGAGGGCGGCGTAGTCAGCGCAGTCTATGGCGCGAAGATCATGAAGGATCTCGGCCTCATCCCGAAAGGCTACAAGATCCTCGTCGCCGCCACCGTTCAGGAAGAGGATTGCGACGGCCTCTGCTGGCAGTATATCTACAACGAAGACAAGATCGTCCCCGAGTTCGTGGTTTCCACGGAGCCGACCGACGGCGGCGTATACCGCGGCCACCGCGGCAGGATGGAAATCCGCGTGGACGTGAAGGGCGTTTCCTGCCACGGCAGCGCGCCGGAGCGCGGCGATAACGCCATCTATAAAATGGCGGACATTCTTGAGGAGGTTCGCGCGCTGAACGAGAACGGCTGCGGGCCGGAGGATGCGGTCAAGGGCCTTGTGAAGATGCTCGAGCCGGAGTTCAACCCGGAGCATTACGAGGACGCCCGCTTCCTCGGGCGCGGCACGATCACGGTTTCCCAGATCTTCTACACCTCGCCCAGCCGCTGCGCGGTCGCGGATTCCTGCGCCGTGTCGCTCGACCGCCGCATGACCGCCGGCGAAACCTGGGATTCCTGCCTGGAGGAGATCCGCAACCTTCCGTCCTGCAAAAAGTATGGCGACGATGTGCAGGTTTCCATGTACATGTATGACCGCCCGGCCTGGACGGGGCTCAAATACGAAACGGAGTGCTATTTCCCGACGTGGATCAACAAGGAGACTGCCGCCCACGTGCAGGCCGTTGCGGACGCGCATAAGGCGCTTTACGGCGAAAAGCGTGTCGGCGCGCCCTCCGCGATGGAAAAGCGCAACCGCCCGCTGATCGACAAGTGGACGTTCTCCACCAACGGCGTATCCATCCAGGGCCGTTATGGCATCCCCTGCGTGGGCTTCGGCCCTGGTGCGGAATCCCAGGCGCACGCGCCCAACGAGATCACCTGGAAGCAGGACCTCGTGGTATGCGCGGCCGTCTACGCCGCAACGCCGCTGTTCTACAAAGAAGAGAATAAGACCGGCGACGTCGTCCAGTTCCGCGCCGGAAAGACCAACAACGACATCAAATAAGCATGGAGGCCAAGATGAGCAACGTAAAGCAGTTCACCGACAAACTCGACAAGCTGAACTTTGAGAACATGTACGAGGGCGACTTTTTCCTCACCTGGGAAAAAACGCGCGACGAGCTCGAAGCCGTGTTTACCGTGGCGGACGCGCTGCGCCACCTCCGCGAGAACAACATCTCCGCGAAGATCTTCGACAGCGGCCTTGGCATCAGCCTTTTCCGCGATAATTCCACGCGCACGCGCTTCTCGTTTGCCTCGGCTTGCAACCTGCTCGGCCTTGAAGTGCAGGATCTGGACGAGGGCAAGAGCCAGATCGCCCATGGCGAAACCGTGCGTGAGACCGCGAACATGATCTCCTTCATGGCGGACGTCATCGGCATCCGGGACGATATGTACATCGGCAAGGGCAACGCCTACATGCACAACGTCGTGGACGCGGTGACCGAGGGCCACAAGGCGGGCGTGCTGGAGCAGAAGCCCACGCTCGTAAACCTCCAGTGCGACATCGACCACCCGACCCAGTGCATGGCTGACATGCTGCACCTCATCCATGAATTCGGCGGCGTGGAGAACCTCAAGGGCAAGAAGATCGCCATGACCTGGGCATATTCTCCAAGCTACGGCAAGCCGCTCTCCGTGCCGCAGGGCGTAATCGGCCTCATGACCCGCATGGGCATGGATGTGACGCTCGCCTATCCCGAGGGCTATGAGGTGATGGATGAGGTCGTCGAGGTTGCGAAGAAGAATTCCGAACAGTTTGGCGGAAAATTTGAGATCACTAACGACATGAAGGAAGCGTTCAAAGACGCGGACGTTGTATACCCGAAATCCTGGGCGCCCTTCAAGGCCATGGAGGAGCGCACGGAGCTTTACGGCAACGGCGATTTCGAGGGCATCAAGGCGCTTGAACAGCGGCTGCTTGCGCAGAACGCGGAGCACATGGACTGGGAGTGCACCGAGGAGATGATGCAGCTCACCAAGAATGGCAAGGCGCTCTACCTGCACTGCCTGCCCGCGGACATCACGGACGTTTCCTGCGAGCACGGCGAGGTCGCCGCAAGCGTATTCGACCGCTACCGCGACCCGCTTTACAAGCAGGCATCCTTCAAGCCGTACATCATCGCGGCAATGATCTTCCTCGCCAAGGTGAAAGATCCTTCCGCCAAGCTCAAGGAGCTGGAGGAACAGGGGACGAAGCGGCATAACGGGTAAAAACGAAGAGAAAGAATTGCGGAGGGCTTTGCAGATGCAAAGCCCTCCGCTTGCTAAAGAGGGAGCACAGGCCATTGGTAAGCGGCAGGGCCTCTTTGTATTTGCGCGTGTTTGCGCCACGGAACCCTCTTTGCTGCCCGGCATCTTTGGGGATTTAGGCTTGATGCAAACCAAGCAAGGCTGCAATTTACGATTCGCGAGCGGGCGTATTTGTTTCCATTGCAAAACCAACTGCAACGCATAAAAAAGGGTATGTCTTGACACAATGGCCTCGCATTATATTATAATGAAATGAATAGAAGTTACTTTGCTGCAGATCCATTCAAGTTTGCTCTCTATAAACACGTTTTTTATAAACCGCAATAGGCATATAGTGAGGAGTGCAGGCGCTATGGCACGAAAACTCAAAGCTGAATGGGATAAATTCCTTCGCTTTTCGCAGGTGCGCGGCATGGACATGATCGGCCTCGCCTTTGTTTTGACATTCTTTTCCAGAAATCATCTGTTTGCACTCTTTGTGCGTGGCTTTATGTTGCTGGAACTTTTCATCCTGTGGCAGGTGAATGAACAATGGTCTGCCCGGATCATTTATATCATTCTTGGACTCTATTGCGCTTTTTCGATTTTTTGCATTCTGTTTTATCGGTTAACGGGAACCTATTTTATCGGCTGAAACGCGAGCGACGATTTCATAAAAACAAAAGCAAATTACGCTGCGCCGGAAGGCGGGGCAATGACGCTGTATTCCTATGCACCGGGGCAGGAGCTGCAGCAGAGCGCCGCTGCGGAACGCCCGCAGAAAGAAACCGCATTGACCGTAGAAAAACTGCCCGAACTCGCGGAAGCGCTCAAGGCTTGGGTCGTTGAAAACCATCCGGACAAGGAGGAATACCGCTTTGCGTATCTCCTTCCCGAATATAGCTTCCTCGCAGATGCGGAATATCCTGCGAATGCGCTTTCCGTTTCGCTTGCAAGCGGTGCCGTGCAGGAGCTCGCAGGGGAATATGAAGGTTCCAAGGAATATGGTTCCATCGGCATTGCCTTTGACAACTCCATTCAGTATACGGTTTATATCGACGATTAAACGCACCTCATTGCAAGCGCAAATGAAATGCTAGAAAAGCGGCGGCATGCATAAGCAAAGCCAAATTGCATGCCGCCGAGCTTTATTAAATCGGGGTGCGCACAGTTAAGGGGATGCAGACCTTTGCTGCGCGGCGCGCTTGCGCCGTTTTGATTTAGACGCATGGCGCTGCCTTAAAAGAAGCCTTGCAGGGAGGCTAAATCGTAAAGCTGAATTCCACGCCGCTTTTTGTGTTGCGCGCAGCACACCTGCCGCCGTGCAGCACAATGATGTTTTTTGCGATGGCAAGCCCGAGGCCTGTGCCGCTGCTGGAGCGGGATGCATCGGCCCGGTAGAACGTATCCCACACTTTGCGCAGCGCTTCCGCGGATAAAGGCGCGCTCTCATTTTCGATGGAAAACAGGGCCCCATCGCGCCTGCGCTCAATTTTCACCACGATGTGGCCGCCTGCGGGCGTGTATTTGATGGCGTTTGTGGCAAAGTTTTCGATCACCTGTGCGATGCGGCTTTCATCTGCCGTGATCGTAAAATCCTCCGGGAAACGGAATTCGATCTGCAGCTCCTTTGCCCGTGCAGCCATTTCCAGCTTTTCAAAGATGGTGCGCGTGAGCGCAATCAGCGAAAATACGTCGCGGGATAGCTTTACTTTTCCCGCCTCCAGGCGGGATAGATCCAGCATTTCCAGCACCATGCCATCCAGCCGTTCGGTTTCGGAAAGGATGACGTCGATATATTTATCCCGCTTATCCTCAGCGATATGTTCCTTCAAGCCTTCCGCATAGCTGTGGATGATGGCGAGGGGCGTTTTCAGCTCGTGGGCGATGCTGGAGGTCATTTGCCGCCGGTTCTGCTCTGCCGTTTCAGCATATTCGAGCGCCGTGCTTAAGCGGGCAATCTCGTTTTTGCCTGTGCGCAGGGCGTCCTGTGTGTCGGCATAGTGGGAAGCAAGCGCGTAGGGTTCCTCCCATTTGGGCGGCTTCTCCCGAAACTGCAGAAGATGGACCCAGCCTTCTGCTATGCCTTGGTTGATGGCCTGCACAGGCGCAATCAAATGCTTTTTGGCGCTGCGGCGCACGAGCAGGAAGCCAAAAGCTGCAAGGGCAAACGTGGCGGGATAAACGTTTTTTAAAAAGTGCATGGCGATCTTGAGGGGACTTGCCCGGAGGGCAGTAAGGATGGTATATTCCCGCTCCGGGACGGGGTCGCCCGATGCAGCGTCATATCCCGAAAAATCCCTAATTCCCCAGCTGCTGAACACCACAAGATCCCAAAGATCGAATTTGGAGGCGCCGGAATAGACCGAATTCCTCCCGCTGTTGCTGTAGGCCCCCATGGTACCGAGAAGCGCGAGGAGATTTTCGTGCTGTTCAACGCCTTTATAAGAAACCATGCCTTTTGGCTCATAAAGCGCCATACCGGGATAGGTGGCATAGATGGTCGCAAGCTCCCGCCCGGCGGAAGCCGTGTGATCAAACTCCGCTTCCCATGCAAGAAGCCCCATGGCATCGAGCTCGCTTATGGTATAGGCCGGGCTTTCACCGCCGCCGGAGCCGGAGGTGGTGGCAGAATCGCTGAGATCGGGTGTTTGGGGTTCAACGGCATTTTCTTCGGTGGAATCGGAATCGCTGCCATGCGGGCTTGCCGATTCCAGAGCATCATAGTAAGCGCCCTGTGTTAGAATATCCATAGCCAGAGGCTCAAAGCGGGAACCCTCAAAATAGCCTGTTAGGCGCAGAACAGAGAGATCCCAAAGGCTTTTATCCTCCGCATACATGGCGCGCAGGCTGCCGTACCTGGAATCATCCTCCGCGCCGAGATCGATCCAGCCGTAGGCCGTGCCAACATCGCTGCCGGCGTCCCATTCCGCCTCCGTTACATAGCCGAAGTATAGAAAATCTCCGCTCTCGCGGATGATGTTGCCATCGCGGTCCATAAAGAGAACAGCTGTTTCGCAGGCATCGCTTCCTTGAAGGATATCCAGCCAATCCGGAAAGTATGGCTCCGGATAGAAATCATAGCTTGGCGCCGAGATCCCCGCGCTGGATTTTGCGATGGCCTCGTTCATGAAATATTCCACCACACCCGGCATCTGCCGCCGCTGCTCTATCCAGGCATCGCTGGGATATTCCCCATAAAGGTATCCGAATCGCCCCACCATATAGACATATTCGGCAAAATCGAGCCCTGTTGTGGTGAGTTCACCGAAAACATATTGGGTTACCCCCAGCGTAATGAGCACCATGCACATAAGCCACAGGGCTAAGAGCAGAGCGCCAAAGCGCACCATGAGCGCAGGGAGGGCTTGCGGCCGCCGCTTTTCCTTTTTCATGTTATCCCTCCAATCTGTATCCGGCCTTGATTACGGTTTGAATGCAGCCGGCGCAATCGCCCAGCTTTTCGCGCAGCCGCTTGATATGGGTATCCACGGCCCGGCTTTCGCCTTCGTAATCATAGCCCCAGCATTTGACCAAAAGCTGCTCCCGGCTCAGCACCCTGTTTTTGTTTTGCATGAGGCAGAGCAAAAGCGCGTATTCTTTCGGCGTCAAGGCAATCTCCTGCTTGCCCGCAAAAACCTTCCTGGTGGAGCGCACAAGGGTGATGCCGCCCGCTTCGATGCGGTCGCCGGCAAGGACGCTGCGCTCATTGCGCTTGATGAGCGCCATGGTTTTAGCGTAGAGCACGGAGAGGGAAAACGGCTTGGTGATATAATCGTCCGCGCCGAGCTCATATCCCAGGAGTTTATCCTCCTCATCGGAAAGGGCGGTGAGAAAAAGGATGGGCACATCGTTGGTTTTGCGCACTGCGCGGCACACCGAAAGCCCATCGAGCCCCGGCATCATAATATCGAGCAGGACTGCATCGAATTCGCACTCTTCCATGCGCGCAAGCGCCTCGAATCCATCGCAAGCTTCAATGGGGCGCTCGCCCCTGCTGGCGAAATAATCGCATAAAACTTCCCGCAGCTTGGCTTCATCCTCTACGATTAGAATTTTATGGTTCATCCGGCGTTCCCCCTTTCGCCCTTATCATACAAAAGCGATTTGTATTCTCTGTGTCGATCCGGCATATACTGAGGATTTCATAGACCGGGCCGGATCATACCTGCCCAACCTTGGACAAAAAACAACGGGTATCCGGCTTTTGCACCGAATATCCGCTGCGTTGCTCGAATGCGGTACGCTTTGATCGCTTGCCGCTGGAATCTGCGCCATTTCCGGCTTGAATTCGGATGGCATCGGGTCCTGCTGCACATCAAAAATAATCCGAAAAGTAGGGTTTATCGTTTGGAATGAGGCGCTCAAGAACATCCACAAGGTAGTATTCCATCGTGAGCCGCTCGTTTTCATAAAGATACCCGGGCCGCTTATAGCCCATCAGCATGGTGGTGAGCGTTTGCACGTCGAGCTCGATCAGGTTCGGGAAGGGGCCTTCCTCCGCAACCTCGCAGATCGTCTCCTCATCCTTCCAGCGCACGAGGAAGGTATTGTCGTTCCAGGGGGCCAGCGGGTCGTGGACGCGCAGATGCAGCCGCAGCTTCTCCGGCGCTTCGCGGAAGGCGTATTGCGAGAGGAACGCGGGCACGTCCACGATGCGCGCCATAAAGTACGGCGCGATCGTTTCCGTGATCTCGCTGTCCTCGAACAGGAAAGCCATGGGTTCGCCGGTGTAATTGTCCCCGCGCACCTCGGTGATCATGGAAAAATGCGCGCTGATGTAGTTCCAAAGCCCGTGGTAGGCCTCGTTGTTGAGGTAGATCATCTCTTTGATGTAGAAAATCTCGTTTTCAATGTGGTAAACGAGCGAGCCGAGCGGCTTGTGCGCGCTGTCGTAATATACGGCGGCGACCACATCGTCCACCTCCCAGCGCCAGTATTCGTCCCACGCGAGGGCGTCGCGGATGAGCGCGCCATGGTGCTGATAAGCAAAATATTCGTATACGTTCTTGAGGTCCTCGTGCTCGGTGTCCACCCGCTCCACCATGCCGGGCACCGGGTGGTGCTTTGGGAGCTGCGTGTCCTTGATGGTGAAGGCCAGCTTGTCGGATACGATCTCCCAGCCCTTTTTGCGGTAAAACGGGATGGAGTAAGGGTAGAGGTAGGAAACGCTCTGCCCGCGTTCGCGCATGACGGAAAGGATCTTGACCACGAGCGCATGGATAAGCCCGCGGCCGGAATATTCCGGGTAGGTCGTCACGCCGGTCACGCCGCCCATGGCATAAATATTGCCCTGGATGTTCACCTGCATGGGGTAGACGACGATCTGCGAGGCCAGCCGGCCTTTATGGAACCAGCCGAGCACATATGCGCCGTCCAAAATGGGCGCTTTGGCGTGCTTGAACTCATCCGCCTGCCAGCCGCTGCGTATCAGATCGTCCGGGGTGACCTGGAATGCATACCGCAGCAGCGCGTTGAACTGCTCAAGATCCGCGTGCGTCAGCTCCCGCAGGGTAAAGCCATCGTTGCAGTTTTCCACTTGTTCCATAAATCCGTACTCCCCTGGCAGGTCGTGTGCGGCCTGCCTGTATAGCTATATAATAGCCACTTGGATGCGGGCAGGTCAAGCGCGGGTTTTGCCGGTTTCTCCCTTGGCGTGGGCTTTGCCGTTTGGGGTTGACAGAAGCGATTTGTATGTTACACTATCTTTGGTAGCGGATGCGCAGCGCCTTTTGCCGGCGGCTTGAAATAGCGCTCCCGCGGGGTGGCTGCATTGGATTTCTGGTTCGCCATGCTGATATTTATCGGCGCGATGATCGCTTGCCTTTGCACGGACGTTTCGATGAACGCCGCGCTTTTGGCAGGCTTTCTCTGTTTTTGGGTGGTGGGCCTCCGGCGCGGGCACGGCGCGCGCTCTCTTGTGAAGATGGCCCTGCGGGGCGGCAAGGATGCGCTCGGCGTGGTGCGCGTGCTGGCGCTCATCGGGTTCATCACGGCCGCCTGGCGCGCGAGCGGCACGATCGCTTTCTTCATCGCAAAGGGCGTTTCACTCATCACGCCTTCCCTGTTCATCCTCATCGCCTTTGCGCTTTCCGCGCTGCTTTCGTATGCGCTCGGCACGTGCTTCGGCGTCGTCGGCACGGTGGGGGTCATCTTTATGGCCCTGGCCCGCAGCGGCGGCGTGAACGAGCTCATCGCCGCGGGCGCTATCCTTTCCGGCGCTTTTTTCGGCGATCGCTGCGCGCCCATTTCTTCGAGCGCGAACCTTATCGCGGGCGTGACCTGCACCCCGATCTACGACAATGTGAAATATATGCATATGACGGCGCTTTTGCCCCTTGGCATCTGCACCGTGGCTTATGGTGTGCTGTCCGCGTTTAATCCCATCGGTGCGGTGGATACGAGCGTGCTCTCGATTCTCGAGGCGAACTTCACCCTTTCCTGGTGGACGCTGATCCCGGCGGCGATCATCCTCGTCCTCCCGCTGTGCAAGGTGCCTGTGCGCTATGCCATCCCTGCGAGCGTGCTTGCGGCGGCCGTGCTCGCCCTTGCGGTGCAGCGCATGCCGGCTTGGGAGTTCCTCCGCAGCCTCGTGCTGGGCTATACCGCGCCCGACCCTTCGCTTGACCGTGTCCTCGGCGGCGGCGGGCTCGTTTCCATGCTCAACGTCTGCTGCATCGTGCTGCTTTCCGGCATGCTTTCCGGCGTGTTCAACGGCACGGGCATGCTCGGCGGGTTGCAGGGCATCATCCGCCCGATGGAGGCGCGCATCGGCGGCTTCCCGGCGATGATCCTCACGAGCATCGTCATCTGCGCCGCGTTTTGCAACCAGACCATCGCCATCACGATGAACGACCAGCTTTGGGAGCGCATCTACGAAGAAGAACATGCCTCCCATCAGGAGCTCGCGCTCGATATGGAGAATTCCGCCGTGCTGATCTCTGGCCTGGTGCCGTGGGCAATCTCCTGCTCCGTCCCGCTGGAAATGCTCGGCGTGGACGCCCGGGCGCTGCCGTATGGCTTTCTGCTTTACCTGGTGCCGCTTTGCTACATCTTTACCAAGAAGATCTGGTTCCCGCCGCGCCGGCGCAAGCAGGCTGCGGAAGCCGCGCAAACGGAATAACGCCAAAATACACCGCAGGCGCCCGGAAACCCGAACGCCTGCGGTGCCATTAATAAAAAGGAGAAACCCTACGGTCAAATTTAAATTAAGGCTATTTTACGCAAAAGGGCATACCATGTCAATAGCTTTTTGAATCTCAAACAAATTCTTTATTGTACTCCTACACCCCCAAGATGAAGCTGCATCTGCCATGCTTGAAAAAGGGGCTGGCAGCCCTTATAATGGCTTGGGAGGATGGAACATGCCGAATTATTGCGATTATCATATGCACAGCCACCATTCGTTGGACGCAGCATATTCCGTGCGGGAAATGGCGGAGGCTGCTGTCCGGGCAGGGCTGACGGAGATCTGCTTTACGGACCATGTGGAATTTGAGGATCCGGAATGCCGGGACGAGCCCGCCGACATCGCCGCGCTGCGCGCGGAGATTGCGCGCGAGCAGCCGTCCCTGACGGTGCGCATCCGGTGCGGGGTGGAGATCGGCCTTTCGCCGGAGCCTTCGTTTGCGGAACAGTCCATGGCTTGGGCTGGGCCTGCAAAGCCGGATTTCATCATTGGCTCGGTGCACCGCATCGGAGAGGAAAACGTTTATCGCCAAGGCTATTTCACGACGCGGGAACGCGACGCCGCCTATGCCCGATATGCCGAAGCGCTTGCCGCGTCCATCCCGACGCTGCCGCAGCTTTCCGTGCTGGGGCATTTTGATTTCGTCGCCAAGCGCGCGCCATATGCAGCGCGCCGCGCCATGCGCTATGCGGACGCGCCGGAGGCGTTCGACAGCGTCCTGCGCTATTTGGCCGAAAATGGAAAGGGCATGGAGGTAAACACTGCCGCCTGGCAGGACGACCCCGCATGGGGGCTCGACGTGCTTTCCCGCTTTGTGGAGCTTGGCGGCGAATTTGTGACGTTTGGTTCGGACGCGCACACGCCGGAGCGGGTCGGCAAGCGCCTTGCGGAGGCCCGCGCGCTCGCCCTTGCGGCAGGCGTGCGCTATACGGCCACGTTCCACGCGCTCAAACCACGCTTTATCGAGATCGAAGCATAAGCGATTTATAATACGGGAGGCAGGATATGTCAATCGAAAAAGTCAGGGCTGAATTTGAAAGATTGGGCATTGCGGAGCGCATGCTGGAGTTCTCCGTCTCAAGCGCGACCGTAGAGCTTGCTGCGAAGGCGCTCGGCACCGAGGGTGCGCGCATTGCAAAGACGCTTTCCTTCCACAGCGGAAATGGCGGCTGCATGCTCGTCGTTACGGCGGGCGATACGAAGATCGATAACGGGAAGTTCAAGGCGCGTTTCGGCGTGAAGGCGAAGATGCTTTCACCAGATGAGGCGCTTGCCATGACGGGCCATGCCGTGGGCGGCGTTTGCCCATTCGCGCTGCCGGAGGGGGTGGAGGTGTATCTTGACGTTTCCATGCGCCGCTTCCCGACGGTGTTCCCCGCTGTGGGCAGCGCGAGCAGCGCTATTGAGCTCACCTGCGAGGAACTCGCGCGGTATTCCGGCGGTGAATGGGTGGATGTGTGCAAGCCGGCCGTGCCGGCGGAAGCATAACCGGCCGGGCAAAACGGCAAGCATGCGTTTAAGGAGGAGCAGAAGATGTATCGGGAACTGATCGCAGAAGCCCTCGAGGGCCATGCTTGGGCGCGCCTCCAAAATCCCCTGTCCCGAACGGGAACTCAAAAAAGCGGAGCAAGCGGTTGGGTACGTGTTCCCACACGAAACCTTCGATTGCCAGGCTGCGGCGAAAACATTCCCGACCTGATACGGAAATATTACAGCGGCCGGGCATAACGTGAATGCCCGCGCGCCAGGCGCTGCTTACTTAATTTCATGAAGGTGAAGAAAAAAACTCTATGCCCAGCATGAAACCGGGCATAGAGCTTTTTCAAGCCATTGGGAACAGCCTTTCCTTGGAAAGTCTCAGCCTGCCGAAAAAGTCTCTCCGGGATTGTCAAGGGCCGCAGTCCTTGACTTTTGATCGCGAGCAGCGACCTGTGCGGTGCGAGCGAAAAGCCTTGCGCCGCAAGGCTTTCTTTACACGGAGCGCTGACCGCGCCATCGGCGCAAGCGCGACGTGAATCCCTCGATAAAGTGGCAGATGCCACTTTATCGACAGCCTGAGCCTTTCCGGAAGTCTTTACTCCGCGCCTTTCTTCAGGCTCTCGATGTACATTTTTGTAAAATCCCGCTGGCGGGGCGGCTTGGGCGCGCCGATCTTCTCCACGTCGCGGCCGATGCGGATGAGACGGAACATGCGGTCCGCCGCGGCGTCGAACAGTCCCTCCGCGCGGCTTGCGGCCTCTTCCGCGCTCATTGGTGCATTGACGAGCGCCGCAACGCCCGCCGAACCCAGATGCGCTTCCTCCAGCGTTCCGCTGACGCCGCCTGCGAGCACTGCCGTCGGCACGCCGCGCGCCGCACAGCGCGCGAGCACGCAGCCCACGGCCCGCTCACCGGAAAAGGACGCCTCCTCCAACAGCATTTCACCTGTGACCACGAGTGCTACGCCCTGCAAGAGCTTGTTGAATTCCATCGCGTCCAGCAGCGCATCCACGCCGCTGACGCGCCGTGCGCCGCCCAGCGCGCATAAAAGCCCGCCCACGCCGGCGCAGTCCGCCGCGGAGCCTCCCGCCGCTTCCGCCACACGCGCCTGGAAGCGCGCCGCGGCCTCTGCATATTCCTCCGGCGTTTCGCTGCGGCCGCCGTCGAGGATCGTGAGCCGCGCTTCCCGCAGGCGCGGGTGCAGGTATTCCGTATCCACCGTCACGACGCGGCCGAGTTCTTCTGCCGCACCTTTCAGCTCTACGCCTTCCGCGTCGTAAAACTTCACGCCGAGCGCCCGCATGCAGCCCATCCCGCAATCGCGCACCGCGCTTTCCGCCGTGCCGAGGATGATCTCCCGCAAGCCTTCATCCAGCGCCCGGCGGATCATCTCTCCTGCGTTGAGGGACGAGGCCGTCCCCGCATCGTACGGCAGAACGTCCGCAAGCGAAAGCACGGCCGTTTTTCCATGCAGCACGCCATAGGTCACGCTGCTGTTCCCGCCTGGCTCAAGCGGCGTGATCTTCGCCGCGCGGTATGCGCCCTCGCATGCCGTCACGAGCGCCCGCACCATGCCCTGCCCGCCATAAGTGATGGGAACGGGCACGATCTTCACGCCCTGGAAATGCCTGCGCGCGGCCGCGCTCAGCCGCTTGATCGCATCCTCGGAGGAAACCGGTCCGTAGCTATCCGGCGCAAAGAGCACCTTGACGCCCTTGCCGACCGGCCGGTGGCGGCCATGCTTTTTCGGCACAGTCAGGCCGCGCAACGTGCCGTCGCCGCCGCGCAGCGTGCCGTCCTTCTGCACCTCTCCATAAAAGGAAGGGTTCTGCCATTGCAGAAGGCGGTTGTTCTCGATGAACGGATGCGTGTGCGCAAGGTACATGCCGATGGCCGCGTCCGCGCTGATTTTCGCGTAAATGCGGCGCATCGTTGAAAGCGAACCGCCCATGATGACGGCGAGAAACACGTTCTCGGCAGGGTCTGTGAGCGGATCCTGCCCGCCGTAAATCAGGAGCCCATCGAGTTCCGAAACCGTCAGGACGGAAAAAATTTCCTCGAAGGCCTGCCGCGCATGCTCCCCTTCGGGAGCGGCGGAAAGGAAATCGAACCGGATGCCGAGGCCAAGGCGCTTGAGCTGCATCGCGCAACCTCCCTTTCTCTGTGCCGGGTTTTTCCCGGATTTTACCGTTCTTTCATTATAGACGCTCACGGCGCATCTAGTCAAATGGCTGCAAATGCGGTATGATAGATTATATTTGTAAATCGTGCCAATCCCGCGCCCGGAAAGGATTTATTGATGGATCATTCATTTGACTATCTGTTTCAGAACGCAACTATACTTACCATGTGCGACGAACGCCCCGTGCTGCAAAGCGGCTCCGTCGGCGTAACGGATGGGAAGATCGCCTATGTGGGCGAAACGCCCCCGCGGAAGCCTGCCGCGCGCACGCTCGACTGCCGCGGCAAGTTCCTTTTGCCCGGCCTTGTGAACGCCCATGCGCACACAGCCATGTGCGTTATGCGCGGCTATGCGGACGATTACACGCTGCAAACCTGGCTGTATGAAAAGGTGTTCCCCGTGGAGGCAAGGCTGGACGAGCGGGCCATCCTCGCCGGCGCGCGGCTCGGCTTCGCGGAGATGCTGCGCACAGGTACGACCTCCGCGAGCGACATGTATTTCCGCCAGCCTGCCGTCGCCGCGCTCGCGCTCGAATGCGGCATGCGCGTTTCGCTCTCTAATGCCGTCCTTGCTTTCGACGAGGCGGCTTACGACCCGGAGAAGGACCGCGCCATCGCGGAAACGCGCGCGCTCATCCGGGATTTCCACGGCGCGGGCAACGGGCGCATCCGGGCGGATGCTGCCATCCACGCGGAATACACGAGCTACCCCGCCGTCTGGCGCTACGTGACGGAAATCGCCCTCACGCACGGCCTCGTGCTGCAAGTGCATGTTTCCGAGACGAAAAAGGAGCATGAGGACTGCCTCGCCCGGCGCGGCGTTACGCCCACGCGCGCGCTTTATGACGCGGGCGTATTTCAAGCGAAGGTGCTCGCCGCCCACGGCGTATGGCTGACGGATGAGGACATGGATATTTTCGCCGAGGCCGGCGCGAGCGTCGCGCACTGCCCGGTCTCCAACCTCAAGCTTGGCAGCGGCGTTGCCCACATGGCGGAGATGAAGCGCCGGGGCGTGAACGTGGCCCTGGGCACGGACGGCTGCTGCTCCAACAACACGCACGACCTGTTTGAGGAAGTCAAGCTCGCGGCGCTGCTGCAAAAGGGCGTTTCCGGTGACCCGACGTGCGTGAGCGCGTACGAAGCGCTCAAGATGGCGACCGTGGGCGGCGCAAAAGCCCAGGGGCGCGAAGCCGAGATCGGGCAGATCGCGGAGGGCTTTGACGCGGATCTTATCCTCATCGACACGGATTCCCCGGTTCTCCGCCCGATATACGACCCGGTCTCCACCACGGCATACAGCGCCACGGGGCGGGACGTTTGCCTCACGATGGTGCAGGGGCGCATTCTCTACGAAAACGGGCGCTTTACCACGATCGACGTGGAGCAGGCGATCCGCGAGGTTGAGGAATACGCCGTGCCGATTGTGCGCGGTTGAACGAATCAAAATAAATGAATTTTAAAGGATTACGCACATGATTACATTTGAACAGATTAAGGCAGACCCTTCCATCCGCACGTATATCCAGCGCGCGGATGAATCGCTCATCTATATGGGCTTCACGGAGCACAGCTTTGCCCACGTCGGCCGCGTGGCGGAAACGGCGCGCTACATCATGCTCACCCTCGGCTACAGCGAGCGCGAGGCGGAGCTTGCGCAGATCGCCGGGTATCTCCACGACATCGGCAACGTCGTCAACCGCATCGACCATGCGCAGAGCGGCGCGGTGATGGCTTTCCGCATCCTCGACCGCCTTGGCGCGGACGCGGAGGACATTGCAACTATCATCACCGCCATCGGTAACCATGACGAGCATACCGCGGAGCCGGTCAACCCCGTTGCGGCGGCGCTCATCCTCGCGGACAAGACGGACGTGCGCTATACCCGCGTGCGCGAGACCGACCCCGCTAAGTTCGACATCCATGACCGCGTGAACTTCGCCGTACGCAGCGCGCGCACGTATATTGACGATGCGCGTGAGGCCGTTACGCTGGAGATGACGGTCGATACGCAATATTGCTCCGTGATGGATTACTTCGAGATCTTCCTCGGCCGCATGCTCCTTTGCCGCAAGGCGGCGGAGCGGCTCGGGCTTGCGTTCCGGCTGGTCATCAACGGCCAGCGCCTGCTGTGACGGGGGAGGCCGTGCAGGCGCAGTTCCTCTATATCGTGCTTTCGCGCACCAACACCGGCATTGGCAGGCTCATCCGCCTGTTTCTGCGCGGCAGCCGCTACAACCACGTTTCCGCCGCGCTGGACGGCAGGCTGTATCTGCTGTATTCCTTTTCCCGCACGCGCAAGGATTCGCCGTTTTCCGGCGGCTTTGTGCAGGAATATCCGTCCCGCTACCTCGCCATGGGCAAAAACGTGGACGTGAAGGTGTTCCGCGTGCCGCTTCCCGAGGCGGAATATCGCGTCGCACTTGATAAGCTCAGCTATTGCCGAGCGCATCAGGAGGAAATGCTTTACAACCTGTTCGACGCACTGCTCCTGCCGTTCCACAGGCGCTATCCCCTTGCAGACGCCTACACTTGCCTTGCGTTCTGCGTCTATCTGCTCGGCATGGAGGATCTCGGCTCCATCGGCGCGCTGGAGGAGCGCCTCGCCCCGCACCTCATGTACGAGGGCGGACTGCGCGCCGTTATCCCCTATGACAAGACCATCGCGGCCGAAGCGGAGGAGCATGCTTATTTTGAACGGCGCGGCCGCGTTGCCGCGATCCGGGATTTTTTCGCGCTCTGCTCCGGGCTTTGGACGCGGCGGGCCGGGGTTTAGCGCGCCGCAACCGCCGGTTGCGCGCCCGCCCAACCGATGGTTGTGCCCGTTCCAACCGATGGCCTGTGTTTTTCTCCGCGGAAACAACGTATCCTGAACGCAGGAACACGATCAGGAGGAAACAAAAATGCTGTTTGAACGCACCAAAAAAGAAAATGCCGCCGGAAGCGGAGCAATCGGCGCGAACATCGCCGCCTTGCGTAAAGAAAAGGGGCTGACGCAGGAGCAGCTTGCGGAGAAGCTCGGCGTGAGCGCCCAGGCCGTCTCAAAATGGGAGAGCGGCAAGAGCTGCCCGGATATCTCGCTTTTGCCAGCCATCGCAAAGCTGTTTGGCGTAACGCTGGACGCGCTGTTCGATTTACCGAAGGAAGCGCCGCTCATCGAGATGCGCGCGCCGGAGGATGGCAACAAGCCCGACCCAGACAAGCTCTTCCTGCGCGTTCGCGTGCTTTCCAAGGATGGCGACCAGGTGAACGTGAACCTGCCGATGCAGCTCATCCGCGCGGCGCTCAGGCTAGGCACGAACGCGAACATGAACATTGCCGGGCTGGACAAATATGACATCGACCTGAATGAGATCCTCGCCCTTGTGGACGCAGGCTGCCTTGGGAACCTCGTCGACATCGAATCCAACGACGGGGATACCGTGAAGGTCTACGTCGAGGAACTGCAATAATGCGGTTGACGATCCGAACCGGGGAAAAACGGTTCCCGATCTTCCTCGCCGCCCCTACCGCGCTGCTCGCGGGGCCGCTTTCCCGGCCCATCGTGCGCGCATTGTACAAGTGCGGCACGGAGTTTACGCTCTCCAATGCGGAGGCCCGCGTGCTCTCGCAAGGCGTGCGCGCAAGCGCGAAGGCGTTGCGCAAGGCGAAACTGCCGCTCGTGGAGATCCGCGCGGCAAGCGGGGAGCACATCACAGTGCAGCTATGATGATATGCGTCCCAAAGTGGCACGTGCGCCCCTTACTGAGAGAACTTCTAAAGCAGCCCCAGTACCTTTTTGAAAAAGACGGCGCGGCGCGGACGCGGGATTGGATGCCCGGCGGATGCGCTGCCGTTTGGTTTACCTGCAGCCCTTGGTGCGCCCCGCAACCCCTCGCGCCGTATCTTGTTACGCTTCCGTGATGTTCCCGATCCGCCCGTCCTCCTCAAACTCGAATTCATAGAGCCGAGCGCAGCTCAAATTGCCGTCCTCGGCGGCGATGAGGCCGAGGAAACGGCCGCTCCCGTCTGAGATGGGAGGGCGCGCGGCGGTGAAGGTGCCGAGGAACTCCCGCAGCGCTTCAAAGCCGATCGCGGCGGCGAGGTCCTCCGAAAGGTAGGACAGGGCTTCCGCCTCAAACCCTTCGCGTATCGCTTCGGCAAAGGCCACGGCACGCTCGAGCGTGCCGCGTGGTGTGCGCGGCGCGCAGGTGAAAAAACCGATCTCAGCAGGGGAGGCTACAAAGCCTTCCCCGATTTCATATTGATAGCGCACGCGGCGTTCGTGGCCGAGCAGCGTACCGAGCGGGTCGATGGCTTCCACCGCGCCGCCCTCGATGCGCACGGCTGCCGCGGAAACGTCCAGCGCTTCCTCCATCCCGGCGTTCAGGAGCAGCAAGCGCTCGCTGTGCTTGCCCTGGGTATGCACGGCCACATAGGACGCGCCGCCAAGCTCCACCACGTTGAGCGCGCCGTTCTCCCCTTCGCCCAGCGCGTAGCCGCCGAGCGGCCGGCCGTTTTCCTCGATGGAAAGTTTGAGGCCGCTTTCATAATACAGCGTGAGCTGGAAGGCGCGGCCGCCCAAGCGCGGCTCGATGCGGTCGATCCGGTATGGCACGCGGCCGGCGGAATCGCAGCGGAGCCTGCCGGCGCGCATCGTGAGCTCAAACACGCCGCCAGGCCATGCGCATACGCCCACGTCCGGCGCAGGCCGGGCACTGATGGAGCCGCGTTCAAAGCTGATCTTGCGCGTGATCGGGTAAAGGCGGGCGTCTGTGCGGTCGGCAAGGGGGAGCAGGGCGACGTAATAATCCCCGCTGTCGGAGAGCGGCAGGGCGATGTGCGTATCCGCGCCGCATTCGCCGGCAGGGTGGCCGTTGACTTCGACAAGCGCTGGCGTATCGGCGCGGATGACGAGCAGGGGGACGGGAGAATAATACATGAGCGGCACCTCGCATATTTTTGGTTAAAACCGAATGAGTCAAGATAAAATCTATGCGCGGCGCTTGCATAACATGCCGTTGTAGGCTAAAATGTAAAAATTAACTGATTGTTTTTTGGAGGGTATTATGGTTAGGCTATGCGAGTTGGTTCGCTGCCCGGAAAAGCATGCGGGCGCCGTAACGGTTGCCGGCTGGATCAAGACCGCGCGCGCGAGCAAGACCATCGGCTTTATTGAGCTGACGGACGGCTCCTGTTTCAAACCGGTGCAGGTGGTTTATGAGCAGGATCGGGTAGACGAGGCTGTCAAGCGCGCGTTCAGTACTGGCTGCGCAATCTCTGTCCAGGGCGAGCTCGTGCTTACGCCGGATGCGCCGCAGCCTTTTGAGATCAAGGCGGAGACGATCTCCATCGAAGGCGACTGCCCGAGCGATTATCCGCTGCAAAAGAAACGCCATTCCCTGGAATATCTGCGCACCATCCAGCACCTCCGGCCCCGCACCAATACGTTCCAGGCCACGTTCCGCGTGCGCTCCGTCGTGGCGCAGGCGATCCACCGCTTCTTTGACGAGCGCGGCTTCCTTTATGTGCATACGCCCATCCTGACGGCGAGCGACTGCGAGGGCGCGGGTGAGATGTTCCGCGTGACGACGCTCGACCCGGCCGATCCACCGCGCACGGAGGACGGCGCGGTGGATTTCACTAAGGATTTCTTTGGCACGGCCGCGAACCTGACCGTCAGCGGCCAGCTTTACGGCGAGGCGTTCGCGCTTGCTTTCCGTGACATTTACACCTTCGGCCCGACGTTCCGCGCGGAATATTCCTTCACGGCGCGCCACGCGGCAGAGTTCTGGATGATCGAGCCGGAGATGGCCTTCTGCGACCTTGCGGGCGATATGGACGTTGCGGAGGCGATGGTGAAATATATCATCCGCACGGTGATGGAGCGCTGCCCGGAGGAGCTCAAGTTCTTCAATCAGTTTGTGGATAAGGGCCTCATTGAGCGTTTGGAAAACGTCGTAAACAGCGATTTTGCCCGCATCACCTATACCGAGGCGGTGGAGCTGCTCAAAAAGGCGGATGTGGAGTTTAAATACCCCGTGGAATGGGGATGCGATCTCCAGACCGAGCATGAGCGTTACATCACGGAGCAGATCTACAAAAAGCCCGTGTTCGTGACGGATTACCCGAAGGACATCAAGGCCTTTTACATGCGCGTGAATGACGACGGCAAAACCGTCGCGGCGGCGGATTTGCTTGTACCCGGCGTGGGCGAGATCATCGGCGGCAGCCAGCGTGAGGAGCGGCTCGACGTGCTCGAAAAGCGCATCGCGGAACTCAACATGGATATGTCCGACTACGGCTGGTATCTTGAGCTGCGCAAGTTCGGCGGCGTGCAGCATGCAGGCTACGGCCTCGGCTTCGAGCGCATGGTGATGTATGTGACCGGCATGGCGAACATCCGGGACGTGCTGCCCTTCCCGCGCACGGCGGGCAGCCTCGAAATGTAAAAGGAACAAACAAAACCTTTGGGCGGCGCCGCGTGTGCCGCCCAAAGGTTGTCGAAAAAGTCTCTCCGGGATTGTCAAGGGCCGCAGCCCTTGACTTTCAATC
>UREK01000024.1 GCA_900546845.1 uncultured Eubacteriales bacterium | reverse complement strand
CAGCCGAACGCGTAATTTCGCGTCCGGCTGAGATCCCTCGCGATATCCTGCGATTGGTGGCTTTTTTCCCTGTCCGTTTGCTCTGGAACAGTTCATATCGCTGCGGCGGGCTTTTTTGTTCAGAATTAAGGCAGAGCTGGCGGAGCGCTATCCATGCCCGCCGCCTTTCGGCGCAAGGCTTTTCACCTGCACCGCACATCCCCCAGGGGACCTTCTCTTGCCGCTGTGCGGCAATTCACCTTGTGCCGCTGCGCGGTCAAAAGTCAAAGGCTGCGGCTCTTGACGCTCCCGGAAAGACTTTCTTGAAAAGCTGGCTTGCTTTGCTTATTCGTTTTCAGATGGATGATGCTCCGCCTTTTCCTCGTTTGCAGGTTCTTCGTCCGCCTTTGCCGCCCGTTTGTAGCACCGGACGAGGATCCCGAAGCTGAAAATCAGGAGGAAGATGCCAAGCAGGAAGAGCCAAAGCACTCTGTATTCTTGAAGCGTTTCCAGGAAAAAGTAAAATCCCCCGGCTGGGTAAAGCGCAACACACAGCGCAAGGCACGGCAAGGCGGTGCAGGCCATGCCCATCCACAAAAGGTGGAACCCCAATTTTTCCCAGAATTTGTGCCGGTGATAGAACCGCATAACGATACCTCTCTGCTTCTTGGCTGCGCCTTAATTGATATAAGTGCCCGGGTTGCTGGAAACGCTGTTGATACAGGCTGACCGTGAATCGAACGTGTAGGAACTGCTGTACCGGGCATGCTTCAGATAGGTCGGATTCCCATAGGAAGCAAGGAAGGTATAATATGCAGCTTCCTCATCCCGGATGGAAATATATTCGTTGTGGGAGATCAGTTCGCCCGTATAGCTGTTGTACAGGTCATAGGTGTAACGCTCGATCCGACCGAACAGCACGCCGTATCCCGCCCGGTGCGTGGCGTATACGCCGGACCTGACCTCTGTGAAATCGGCCGGGCCGTTGATCGAGAAGCTGACAGACGTGCTCAGGGACGCCGTGATTTTGAATCCTTGAACCAGCTCGTCGGATTCAACGCCAATATCAAATTCATCCGTGAAGGTCTGCGTTACGCCGGTAGGAACATCTCTTTCATGCTCAGCCTTCAATGGACCGAATGCCACGACCGTTGTGCGCACCGCGTTGCGGATCTCCGTTTTATCGGGATTCACGCGCTTTGGCGTTGCCTGAGCCTGAGCGGACGGCAATTCCCCCGCGTTGAATGCCGCAACTGCGTTTTCAAAGCGCAGGGCGCTGATCGCATCCAAAAGGGAACCGAAGGCGTAAGCGCTGTCCCCGGCAAAGGAAACGGCCTCCGCTTTGATGAGGTCGATCACACTTTCGTCAATGGCGGCGATAGCGTCCCCATGCTTCTGCTGAAGGAAGCTGAATTCGCTTGCATAGGTTTGCAGCAGCGCGGCCTGCTCCTCGGCGCTGAGCAGCGATTCGACCGGCGTGGATTCAAGGAAGGTCATGAAGGGATCCCTGCCCGAATCTGTGCATGCTGTCGCGGATGTAAAGAACACGCTGAACAGCAAAAGCGCAAGAATGAGAGCGCGTAATCTTTTCATATGATGGCCTCCTTCTAACGTTTGTGTGCTCCCTTTGGGAAACATGGAAAACATCCGTTTGCAGGGGCAGCATGGAGCGCTGTAATGATGATACGAAATGCGGCGGAATGCTATCCCTGGCCGCCGCCTTTCGGCGTGAACCGCAGCTCCTCACCGCAGTCCGGGCAGTAGAATACGGAGCTGGGGCGGTAGTGGAATATGTTGCGCGTGAGGATGTGGCGGCTCCCACAGCGCGGGCATTCAAAGAGGCGGCATGTAAGGATGTGCTGGAGAAAAATCAGGCCGATCGCAAGATAGAGAAACAGCAGCAGGTGTTCCCTGGGGGCGAATGGTATAAGCAGGATCAGTATGGCTTCCAGCACTTGAACCGTGCGTAGGATATAGAGTCGTTTGTAGTTCAGCATAAATTCCTCCCGGAATCAAGAAAAACTAACCATAAATTGCAATATAGTTCTCATATGCACTTTGAGCGAGCGCGGTAATACGGTAATCGTATTCGTGTGGGGCATAAATAATATCGCGATCAGCATATGCTACCATTTCTATATCACCACCTTCTTCGAAGGCCTCATAAATATCTGTTTTTGTAGCCCAAACCAATTACATTGACTTCAGCGGCACTTTTGGAATTCGTAGCAAATGCGGCTGGAGCTGCAAGTGCGAAAACGAATGTCAAAGCCAAGATGACAGAAATCAGTTTGCGTAACATAGTTAGATTCTCTTTTCAAATTTGGTATAATATTCCCCCATGGGAAACATAGAAACTTATTCGTCATTTATATAATTAACATAAACGGTAAAAGTTATAACAACAACCAACTTAATTTTGACAGCCTAAATCTATATTTTAACAATACAGGAAAAAAGCTCGGATGTCAACAATGCAGAAAAAATATATAAAATTCACTGCGCATTTACAAGCGGCCGCATGTGGCGTGACGCTATCCCTGCCCGCCGCCTTTCGGCGCAAACCGAAGCTCCGCGCCGCAGTTCGGGCAGTAGAACACGGAATCCTTCCGCAAACCGCCGAGCGCAAACGCGGCGGTGGTTTTGTGTTTGCCGCAGCGCGGGCAGGGGAACGCGAACGCGCGAATGGCATACATGAGTATGACGACCCCGAGCGCTACAACCGCCGGCAAGGCGCGCCGGAATGCGGAAGCCCCCGCCGGCTGCGTAAAGATCAGGATGAGGACCGCCGCAAGGCCCAGGATGAAGATCGCCCACAGGACGTGGATCCACTTGTAATTCAGCATGCATACCTCCCGAGAGTGATTTTTGTGATTTGCGTAATATAACTTCAGATGCAAAAACGGCACACGGAAAATTTAAAATGGGTTTTGCCAGGGGGATGTTCTATAAAATTTAGTATACCATGCGCGGAACGCCCCGTCAATGCATGGATTCCATAACGGGCTTGCGCTGTGGAAAGAAAACCCTTTGCGCGGCGAGAAAGACGTCAGGCGACCGTTACTGTGTTCGTGTTTTCAGAAAACAGTAGAAAAGGCGCAGGAGCAAAGCGGACATTTCATCCCGCCCCGCTACGCCGCACGACTGAAATAAATGATATAACGCTCCGGTTTCCGGCAGAAGTGTATTGCGAACCCAAATTCCAAATGTAAGATGCCATTGGTGCAGTGCGCAGAAGCGGCAAGCGGAGAACACTGCGAGCGCGTCCTCTCCCAAATGCGTTTCCATACGCACAAAGGCATCCATCAAGCAGTTCCATTCATTCATAAAGCCACCGTGTAGTACTTATGAGTTCTATAAAATACAGTTTAATGAATTCGTGCTGTATTGTCAATAGTATCAAGAAGTACTATTGAGAGGACGCTATGAAATTCCAACGCTTGCGGGATTTAAGAGAGGATAAGGATCTGCTGCAAAAGGATATCGCGGAGATTCTTGGCATTACGCAAACCGTATATTCCAGGTACGAACGCGGGTTCCAAACGATCCCGGTCGCACATCTGCTCAAACTTGCGGATTTTTATGATACCTCGACCGACTATATTTTGGGCAGAACGAACAACCGCGCCCCCTACGAACGCAGACACACAAAATAAAACCGCTTGCGGCTTCGCTGTGTGGCGGTTAAACCGAGCGCGCATACTCCGCCAGGGTAATCCTGCTTTAGGGGAGTACCTCTACCGCGCCTTTACCAGCGGCCGCACGCGGCGGAGCGCTTCCGCACGGGCCTCGATCTCGCCCGGCGTGTACGGCGCAAGGCCGCGGAGAACGGCTTCGTCCCCCGGCTGGGGGCGGTAAAGCTGCAAAAACCAGGGCGCGTCCGCCGGGACGGCGGCGGCCATCCTGCGCAGCTTCGCTTCCGTGAGCTGGGGCACGAGCGTCGTGCGCAGCTCATAGGGGATGCCGGAATCGCGCAGCAGCGCGAGGCTTTCCGCCACGCCCGCTGCGTCTGCGCCGCAAAGGGGGAGGTAGCTGTCGAGCGGGGCCTTATAATCCATGGCGACATAATCGAGCAGCCCGTCCGCGATGAGTGCACGGAGCGTTTCCGGGCGGCTGCCGTTGGTGTCGAGCTTCGTCCGGTAGCCGAGCGCGCGCACGCGCCGGAGCCATCCGGGCAGGCCGCTTTGCAGCGTTGGCTCCCCGCCGGAGAACACCACGCCATCGAGGAGCCCGGCCCGCTTTTCCAAAAAGGCGGAAACCTCCGCTTCGGGGAGAAGCGGAGGCTCGGTTAAAATGTGCCGGTTATGGCAATAGAAGCAGCGGTAGTTGCAGCCTGCCGCAAACACGACGGCCGAAAGGCTGCCGGGGAAATCCACCGTGCTGAACTTTTCTAATCCTGCGATGCGCAAATCTGCTCGTCCTTTATCACGTATTTGACCCGTTCCGCATATTCCTGCTTCTTGCCCTTGTGGAAGTTCTGCACGGGCCGGAGGTAGCCCACCACGCGGCTCCAGACCTCCGCTTCGCCGCCGCATTCCGGGCAGGTGAAATGCTCGCCTTGGATGTAGCCATGCTGCGGGCAGATGGAGAACGTGGGCGTAAGCGAGAGGTACGGCAGCTTATAGTTGGTGAACACCTTGCGGATGAGCGCCTTTGCGGTCTCAATATCCGGGATACGCTCGCCCAGGTACAGGTGCAGCACCGTGCCGCCGGTATAGCGGCTTTGCAGCTCGTCCTGCAAGTCGAGCGTCTCGAAGATGTCCTCCGTATAGCCCACGGGCAACTGGGTGGAATTGGTGTAATACGGCGTTTCCTCCGTGCCGGCGCAGAGGATGTCCGGATACTGTGCGCGGTCCAGCCGGGCGAGGCGGTAGCTCGTGCCTTCGGCGGGCGAGGCCTCCAGGTTGTAGAAATGCCCGGTTTCTTCCTGAATTTCGCTCATCTGCGCGCGGAGGTAATCCATCACCTCGATGGCGAAAGCCTGGCCCCGCGCTGTGGTGAGGTCGTCCTCCGGCCCGAAGAGGTTCATGCAGGCCTCGTTCATGCCGATGATGCCGATGGTATTGAAATGGTTGTACCAATACTGCCCGGTACGCTCGTGCACGTGGCGCAGATAATGCGCGGCATAAGGATAAAGCCCGCGCGCGGTCTGCGTTTCGATGACCTTGCGCTTGATTTCCAGGCTGTTCTTGGCGATCTGCACCATGCGCCAGAGCCGGCCGAAGAACTCCTCCTTGGATTTGGACTTGTATGCGATGCGCGGCAGGTTGATCGTCACCACGCCGATGGAGCCGGTGAGCGGATTGGAGCCGAACAGGCCGCCGCCGCGCTTGCGCAGTTCCTTGGTGTCGAGCCGGAGGCGGCAGCACATGGAGAGCGCGTCCTCCGGGGAAAGGTCGGAATTGATATAATTGGAGAAATACGGGATGCCATATTTGCAGGTGATCTCCATGAACTTGTCGATCACGGGGCTGTCCCAGTCGAAATCCGCCGTGACGTTGATCGTCGGGATCGGGAAGGTGAAGACGCGGCCCTTCGCGTCGCCCTCGAGCATCACCTCGCAGAACGCCTCGTTGAACAGATCCATCTCGGCTTGGAAATCACCGTAGCGGTCGCCGGTCATCTGCCCGCCGACGATGACGGGCTCATCCTTGAGCGTGCGCGGCGCCCTGATGTCGAACGTGAGGTTGGAGAACGGGCACTGGAAGCCCACGCGCGTGGGCACGTTGATGTTGAAGATGAACTCCTGCAGCGCCTGCTTCACCTGCTTTTTGGAGAGGTTGTCGTAGCGGATAAACGGTGCGCAATAGGTGTCGATGGAGCTCCAGGCCTGCGCGCCCGCAGTCTCGCCCTGGGTGGTGAAGGTCGAATTCACGATCTGCCCCAGGAAGGAGCGCAGATGCTTCGCGGGGGAGGATTCCACCTTGCCGCCCACGCCGCCGAAGCCGTCGGTCAAAAGCTGGCGCAGATCCCAGCCAGCGCAGTATGGGCCGAAGAAGCCGAGGTCGTGGATGTGCATGTCGCCCTCGGTATGCGCGCGGCGCACCTCGTCCGGGTAGACCTCGTGCAGCCAATACTGCTTGGTGAAGGTTTCCCGCACGTAGTTATTCATGCCGTTGATGGATTTCTGCGTGTTTGCGTTTTCCTGGATCTGCCAATCCTTATCGTCCAAATAATCGGAGAACATGCCGATTGTCGCGCCGACGAGGGCATTGCTTTCCCGTGCGCTGCGCCGCTTTTCGCGGTATAGGATGAAGGCCTTCGCGGTCTTCGCGTGGCCGCGCTCGATGAGGATCTTTTCGACCGCGTCTTGGATGGCTTCCACATCCGCGGCGCCGCCCTCCGCGTGCGCGGAAATGTAGGCGACGACCTCATCGGAAAGCGCCTGCGCCTTTGCGAAGTCGTCCCCACCGACGGCCACCGCCGCCTTGTAGATCGCCCAGGTGATCTTTTCCTGCTTGAACGGCGCGCGCGTGCCGTTGCGCTTGATGACGTGCGTAATCATAAATGAAAGTTTTCCCCTTCCCATAATTTGCAAAAAATAACCGTGCTTGCAGGCAGCACGGAACAGGGCTTTCATGCCCGCCATGCTCCGTGGCTTTGGCACAATCCTGTATCTTCAGGTTTTCCGGCTATACGGTTGCGGGACAGTGCGGGAGGTTCGCCCGCTTACCCTGCTGCATTGCGCAGAATACAAGATTTTGTGAACATATTTAACTTTCAACACTAAATATAGTACCTTTAAACCTGCGGCCTGTCAAGCCCCGTTTTTCCTGAAACCGGAAAATGCACAAAAAAAGCGCCGCGGGCAATGGCCGCAGCGCGTATATCGTGCCGGAAGTCCCTCTTTTGCACAAGTGCAGTGCGCTTTCCTTCATTAAAAATGGGCCTGCTGCGTTTAACGGCAGCCCCACAGCGCTACTCCGTTACGAGGAATCCCAAAAGCAGCTTGAAATCCTCCGGGTCGCTCAGGCTCAACTCAACGCCTTCCACGCGCCCATCCTGGAACATCTGCGTGAGCGCGATGTATTGGCACAGCGTGGACTTCAGGTTGAGCCGGTCGCCCTCGCTGGTGAGCAGTTCGACATGGCCGCGGCAAGCGTTTACCGCTTCAAAAAAGCGCTTGGGTTCGGTGATGTCCCTGATCTTCATTGTGCGTCCGGCCCTCCTGAAACACAAATTTGCTAACAGCTTAACAGCAATTTGCGCCGCCGTCAAGCAGCGCCTCTTTAGATTATCCCCCCAAAGCCTCCACATGCCGCGGAGCTTTTTCGACAAGCTGAAAAAGTCCTTCGGGATTGTCAAGGACCGCAGCCCTTGACTTTCAACCGCGCGCAGCGACCTGTGCGGTGCGAGCGAAAAGCCTTGCCCCGCAAGGCTTTCTTTACACGGAGCGCTGGCCGCGCCATCGGCGCAAGCGCGACGTGAATCCCTCGCTAAAGTGGCAGATGCCACTTTAGCGACAGCCTGCGGCGGCTATTGCCGCCTTTCGCATTTTATCCTGTTGGGTTACAGCCGCTCCACGCCGAGCGCGACGTGTTCGCCGTTGACGTCCCACTCCTTCGCATAGCCCTTCGCCTCGCCCGCCGCGATGGAATCCGCGAGCGTGTCCGATGCGATGTCCGCGCCGTGGGAAGCGAAGATCTCCGCGATGCGCGGGCTGCCTGCGTAGGTGAGCGCGATGTGGTCCGTGACCTCGAAGCCCGCTTCCTTGCGCATGGTCTGTACTTTGGAGACGAGCTCGCGCACGAAGCCTTCCTCGATGAGCGCATCGGTCAGGTTCGTGTCGAGCACGACGGAAAGGTCATGCTCCGTCTGGCTGACGAAGCCCGCCTTCTGCATGGGTTCGGTCAGCACGTCCGCCTCCGCAAGGGAGACGGCAACGCCGTCCAGCTCAAACTCATAGTTCTTGCCCGCCTTGTGCGCGGCAACGACCAGGTCGCCCACGCCTTCGCCCTGGAGATAGGCATTGATTTTCGGCAGAACCTTGCCGTAGCGCGGCCCGAGCGTCTTGAGCTGAGGCTTCACCTTGTAGCTGATGAACGCGCTCGCGTCCGCAACGAATTCCACCTGCTTCACGTTCAGCTCGTCCGCAATGATGGAAACGAACATCGCGGGCAGCTCCGCGCCCTGCACGTACATCGTGGAAAGAGGCTGGCGGTTCTTCACGTTCGCGGCGTTGCGCGCGGCGCGGCCAAGCACTACAATGCTGAGCGCCTCGGCCATGTGTGCCTCAAGCGCCGGGTCGATCATTCCTTCGTCTGCGGCCGGGAAATCGCAGAGGTGCACGCTTTCGGGCGCGGAGGCGTCCACGGAGCGCACGAGGTTCTGGTAGATCTCCTCCGCCATGAACGGCGTGAACGGCGCGGAAAGCAGCGCCATCGTCTTGAGCACGGTAAAGAGCGTCATGAAAGCGGCTTCCTTGTCCGCTGTCATGCCCTTGCCCCAATAGCGCTCGCGGCAGCGGCGCACATACCAGTTGGAAAGCTCATCCGTGAAGGCGGAAAGCGCGCGCCCGGCTTCCGTGATGCGGAGAGCGGCAAGGTTTTCGTCCACGGTCTTTACGAGCGTGTTCAGGCGGGAGAGCACCCATTTATCCATGGGCGTGAGGTCCTCCGCGCGCAGGGCGTGCTTGGTCGGGTCAAAGCCGTCGATCTCCGCGTAAAGGATATAGAACGCGTAGGTGTTCCAAAGCGTGCCCATGAATTTGCGCTGTGCCTCGGAAACGGCCTCCGCAGAGAAGCGGCTCGGAAGCCACGGCATGGAGCCGGTGTAGAAATACCAGCGCACCGCGTCTGCGCCCTGGTTGTCGAGCACTGTCCACGGGTCGACGACGTTGCCCTTGTGTTTGCTCATCTTCAGGCCGTCCTTGTCGCACACGAGGCCGAGCACGATGCAGTTCTGGAAACTCGGCTCGTCAAAGAGGCAGGTGGAGATCGCAAGCAGCGTGTAGAACCAGCCGCGCGTCTGATCCAGCGCCTCGCTGATGAAGTTCGCCGGGTAGCGGCGCTCGAAGCGCTCCTTGTTTTCAAACGGATAGTGCCACTGCGCGAACGGCATGGAGCCGGAATCGAACCAGCAGTCGATCACAACGGGCTCGCGCTTCATCGTGCCGCCGCACCTCTTGCAGGGGAAGGTGATCGGGTCGAGGAACGGCTTGTGCAGCTCGATGTCCTCCGGCACGTCCGGGTTGAGCTCCCGCAGCTCTGCGCGGCTGCCGACCACATGCACCTCGCCGCAGTCCTTGCAGACCCAGACCGGCAGGGGCGTGCCCCAATAGCGCTCGCGGGAAAGGCCCCAGTCCACCACGTTTTCAAGGAAGTTGCCCATGCGGCCTTCCTTGATGGTCTCCGGCAGCCAGTTGATGCGGCGGTTGTATTCGATGAGCCGGTCTTTGATGGCCGTCATGCGGATGAACCAGCTCTCGCGGGCATAGTAGATCAGCGGCGTATCGCAGCGCCAGCAGAACGGGTAGCTGTGCTCAAACTGCGGCGCGGCGAAGAGAAGGCCGCTCTCGCGCAGCGCGTCGAGGATCATCGGGTCGGCCTTTTTGACGAATACGCCGTCCCAGGGCGTGCCGCCGCACATCTCGCCGCGGGTGTTGACGAGCTGGATGAACGGAAGGCCGTTCTCCGCGCAGACGCGCTGGTCGTCCACGCCGAAGGCCGGCGCGTTGTGGACGATGCCGGTGCCGTCGGTAGTGGTGACGTAATCGTCCGCGACGACATAATGCGCGCGCTTCCCTCCGCAGGCCTTTGCGGTGCAGGGAAACAGGGGCTCATATGCGCGGCCCACGAGTTCGCTGCCCGGGAATTCCCGCACGATGGTCACGCCTTCCTCGCCCAAAACGGAGGGGACGAGCTCCTTTGCGAGGATGAACGCCTCGCCGTCCTTCTCCGCGCGGCAGTAGGCGACGTTTGCGTTTACGCAAAGGCAGACGTTGGAAGGGAGCGTCCAGGGCGTGGTCGTCCAAGCGAGGTAGGAAGCGTCCTCGTCCTTGCAGCGGAAGCGGACGGTGGCGGAGGTTTCCTTTACGTCCTTGTAGCCCTGCGCGACCTCGTGGGAAGCGAGCGCGGTGCCGCAGCGCGGGCAGTAGGGGACGATCTTGTGGCCCTTGTAGAGCAGGCCCTTTTCGTGGATCTTTTTGAGCGCCCACCATTCGGATTCGATGTAATTATCCTCATAGGTGACATAGGGGGCGTCCATGTCCGCCCAGAAGCCGACGCGGTCGCTCATCTGCTCCCATTCGGCCTTGTATTTCCAGACGGACTCCTTGCACTTCTGGATGAACGGCTCTACGCCGTATTGCTCGATCTGCTCCTTGCCGTCAAGCCCCAAAAGCTTTTCCACCTCGAGTTCCACCGGCAGGCCGTGGGTATCCCAACCGGCTTTGCGCAGCACATCGTAGCCCTTCATGGTGCGGTAGCGGGGGATGATGTCCTTGATGGCGCGGGTCAGGATGTGGCCGATGTGCGGCTTGCCATTCGCCGTCGGCGGCCCGTCATAGAACGTGTAAGGCTCCGCGCCCCGGCGCAGCTCCACGCTCTTTTCAAAGATTTTGTTTTCCTTCCAGAACGCGAGGGTTTCCTTTTCGCGCTCCACGAAGTTCAGCGAGGTCGATACTTTCTGGTACATGTTTTCACTCCTGTATGTAATAGTCCAACAAACGCCTGAAAAGGGGTACGGGAACAAAAAAAAGCGCCCCAAACGGGACGCAGGCAAATGCGCGGTACCACCCGGATTGACGGCAAAAAGCGCCGTCCGCTCCTTTGCGCTGTAACGTGCGCACACGGCGGAGCTTACTGAAATACCTTGTTCAGCCCCGCGCTCGCGGGCGATGCGTATGGAACCCGTCTCCCGCCGCGCTTACACCATGCCGCGGCTCGCTGCTGGGCGTTGTCCCACCGTGTGTCCCACTCGTCACTTTAACGTTTCCATTATATCCGCAAACCGCCGGTTTGTAAAGGAAAAAACCATAAAATCATCAGCGCCTTTCCCATGCGGTGTGCCGCGTTCGACGCAACGTGGCAGCGCATGGGAAAGGTCGGGAGACGCTATCTATAAAATAATTTAAAATAATTGAGCCGATAGAGCGATATTGCCGGGCAAAAGTCCCGGCAGCCTCTATGTCCGGACGCTGTGGCGGCCGGCCTTTTCGCGCTGGGAGGGCGGCGTTCGCCCGTTCCGGCATCAAAGCCACAAAAATTGCGCGGTTCGTTTTCCGCAAGTTCACAACATTGATCGAATCCGGGTTTGAACAGCGGCGGAATTTGTGGTAAAATCACAAGGATAGTTATCCTCAGCAGAGGTATGCTAATCGCGTTGGAATCCACAGGAGGATATTCTTTTGAAGAAATTAAAAACGCCGCTGATCTACCTTGCGATTATTCTCGTGATCGTCATCGCCATCACGGGGCTTGAGCGGGGCAACAGCGCCGAAAGCAAAAAGATCGAATATACGGACTTTGTTGCGATGGTCAAGCGGGGGGAGGTCGCCGCGGTGGAGATCACCGAGCGCGAGCTCGTCGGCCTCAAGACGAACTCCGAGATCGGCGCGGAGCTTTTCCCCTCCCGGTACGATTTTTACTGCTATATCCCGTCCGAGGAGAGTTTCCGCAACGCCATGAACTCCGTGGCCGCGGAGCTGACGGGCAAGGACGTGAACTCCATCACGGAGGCGGATTACGCGTTCCAGTACACCTACAATCCGCCGCCGGAGGCTTCCCTGTTCGAGATCATCCTGCCTTACCTGCTGATCCTCGGCGCGTTTGTGATCTTCTATTATTTCGTGTTCCGTTCCCAGGGCGGCGGCAACCAGATGATGAGCTTCGGCAAGAGCCGCGCGCGCACGCACATCGACCCGCACAACAAAGTCACCTTTGCGGATGTGGAGGGCGCGGATGAGGAAAAGGAGGAGCTCAAGGAAGTCGTGGAATTCATGCGCTCCCCGAAGCGCTTCACGGAGATGGGCGCGCGCATCCCCAAGGGCGTGCTGCTCGTGGGCCCACCGGGCACGGGCAAAACGCTCCTCGCCAAAGCCGTCGCGGGAGAGGCGCAGGTGCCGTTCTTCTCCATCTCAGGTTCGGACTTCGTTGAGATGTTCGTGGGCGTTGGCGCAAGCCGCGTGCGCGACCTGTTCAGTACCGCGAAAAAATGCGCGCCCGCCGTGGTGTTCATCGACGAGATCGACGCGGTCGGCCGCCAGCGTGGCGCAGGCCTCGGCGGCGGGCACGACGAACGCGAGCAGACGCTCAACCAGCTCCTCGTCGAAATGGACGGATTCGCCATGAACGAGGGCATCATCGTCATCGCCGCGACCAACCGCCCGGACATCCTGGACCCTGCGCTCCTGCGCCCCGGCCGGTTTGACCGGCAGATCACCGTCAACTATCCGGACGTGAAGGGACGCGAGGCCATCCTGCGCCTGCATGCCAAGGGCAAGCCCATGGCGGAGGACGTGGATCTGGCAGTGCTCGCAAAGCGCACGCCGGGCTTCACGGGCGCGGATCTCGAAAACGTGCTCAACGAGGCGGCCATCCTCGCCGCGCGCTTCAAAAAGAAGCGCATCACGATGATCGAGCTTGAGGAGGCCATCACCCGCACGGTAGTCGGCCCTGAAAAGCGCAGCCGCGTCATTACGCCGGAGGATAAGCGCATCACAGCGTATCACGAGGCGGGCCACGCCATTGTTGCGAAAAAGCTCAAAAACTGCGACCCCGTCCACGAGGTCTCCATTATCCCGCGCGGCATGGCGGCAGGCTATACCATGACCATGCCGGACAACGACGACAACCATATGTCCCGCGGCAAGATCTTGGATGAGATCGCCATGATGCTCGGCGGCCGCGTCGCGGAGACCGTCGCGCTCGACGACATCTGCACCGGCGCTTACAACGACCTGCAGCGCGCCACCGACCTTGCGCGCAAGATGGTCGTAGAATTCGGCATGAGCGACGAGATCGGCCCCGTCTTCCTCGGTGGGCAGACCGAGGTGTTCATCGCTAAGGATTGGGGCCACCAGCGCAACTTCTCCGAGCAGGTCGCGGCCCGCGTGGACGCGGAGATCCGCCGCATCCTGGAGGAACAGTTCGCCCGCGCCCGCGCGGTGATCGAATCCGACCTGCCGGCGATGGAGCGCGTCGTTGCGGCGCTGATCGAATACGAGCGCATCACGGGCGAAGAATTCGAGAAGCTCTATGACGGCGAGGAGGTGCAGCTCGTCTCCTACCGGGAGAAGCAGACCGTCCTTGAGACGGCCGACCCCGAGGTGCTCGCTGAGGAGGAGGCCGAGCGCAAGCGCAGGGAAGAGGAAGCGCGCCGCAAGGCGGAGGAGGAAGCTGCGCAGAAGCAGGACAAGGATGGAAACGATCCCGCTTCCATCTGGAAGCGTCCTGGGGATGGGAAGGATGCCGGCGACGACTCTGACAACAAGAAGGACGAATAAAGCAAACCATAGGCAAGGCGGCGCGAGCCGCCTTGTTTTGCCGCGGGAGCGGGTTAAACTCCATTGCTCGCGGTGATACGACAATCCTCAGTCATGGCTACGCCATGACAGCTCCTTTCAAAAGGAGCCTTTTGGACCATGTGCTCTCAAACGCTATCCGAATACGGAATCCGTTGGGGCTCACCACTCCCAAAAGTCTCCTTTTTAAAAGGAAATGGCAGCGGCGCAAGCTGCTGACGGAGGATTGCCATACCTCCACAGCCGCTGCTGAAAGCGCGGTTTGCAGCTGAAGAACGCAGCGTTCCTGCAAACCGAGTCTTCGGCGGCGGGGACGGGTTGCCCCGCCTTTTCAAGCCTGGAACAGGAGAACTCATGCAACCATTTGATCTGCACACCCATTCCATGTATTCGGACGGCACGGAGACGCCTGCGGCCATCGTGCGCGCGGCAAAGGATGCCGGGCTTGCGTTTGTCGCGCTCACGGATCACGATACCGTGATGGGCGTACCGGAGGCCATGGCGGAGGGGGCGCGCACCGGCATGCGCGTCATCCCCGGGGTGGAGTTTGACATCGATTATTCCGTGACGATGCATATCCTCGGCCTTGGGATCGACCCGGACGCGCCGGAGATCAAACGCACGCTTGCGGAGAGCGCGGAGAAGCGCGCCCGGCGCAACGCGGCCATGCTCGCGCGCCTGCGGGCCGTGGGCTGCCCGATCGAGGACGCAGTGGAGGGCGCAGGGCTCATCACGCGGCTCCACATGGCGAACGCGCTCGTGAAGAAGGGATATGCGGAATCGCGTGCGGATGCGTTCGATAAATACCTGCTCAAGGGGCGGCCCGGTTTTGTGCGCAGCGAAAACATCACCATCGCGGAGGCGGCGGCGGTCACGCACGCGGCGGGCGGCATCGCGGTGCTGGCGCATCCCTGCCAGATCCGCGCGGACAAGCATGCGGCCGTGCTCGAAGCTGTGCGCGGCGGCGTGGACGGCATCGAGGCGTTCTACCCCGGCACGACGGAGGGCGAGCGCGCTTTGTTCCTCTCGCTTGCGCGGCAGTATGGCCTCCTCGTGACGAGCGGAAGCGACTTCCACGGTGAGAACCGCCCGGCGGCCACGCTCGGCTGCGCCTTTGTGGATACGCCGCTGCTCATGCCCGTATTCGAAAGGTTTATGACATAAAAACCGCCCAACCGGTAGGGATGCGCTGGAAAAAGAGCCCG
This sequence comes from uncultured Eubacteriales bacterium, assembly GCA_900546845.1. Taxonomy (GTDB): domain Bacteria; phylum Bacillota; class Clostridia; order Christensenellales; family CAG-138; genus UBA1685. Next base: position 14,774 of record UREK01000024.1, on the reverse strand, counting down.
AAATGCAAAACAAACGCCCGGGTTTCGCCATGTTTCGCGGAGGACGGGCGTTAATTTTTAAGCAAACGCAAGTCCGGGAGGCGAATTATGCACGCCTCCAAAAACAGGCGCAGAAGCTCCATAATAAATTCTTATCTCACAAAGCGTTTTCCTAGTTTTTCATTGCAGCGCGCGTTGCTTCCCATCGCAAATTTTGATATACTCTAAGCGGCAAAGGGCGGCCTTGCCGTGTTTTTGCCGAAAAACCATGATAGGGGAATCTGAAACATATGCTTGGCGGAAACGGACACATCAAGATCTTTGCGGGCAGCGCGAGCAAGCAGTTTGCGCAGAAAATGTGCGATTACCTCGGCAGCCCCATGGGCGACTGCACGACCATCCACTTCTCCGAGGGGAACACGTATGTGCGCTTCAATGAGTGCATCCGCGACATGGATGTATACTTCGTCCAGACGATCGGCCTCAATGCAAACAACGAGTTCATGGAGCTGCTCTTCTACATCGACGCTGCAAAGCGCGCGAGCGCGAACTCCATTTCCGTCATCATGCCGTATTTCAGCTATGCAAAGGGCGACAAAAAGGACGAGCCCCGCGTTTCCATCCGTGCGCGCGTCTGTGCGGACGCCATCGAGATGGCCGGCGCGGATCGCGTCGTGACGATGGACCTGCACGCCGCGCAGATCCAGGGCTTTTTCACGAAGCCGGTGGATCACCTTTACGCCAGCTCGCTTCTTTGCGCTTACGCAAAGCACCGCGGCATCGCGGATGAAAACACCGTGGTTGTCTCGCCGGACGCGGGCAGCGCAAAGCGCGCGCGCGCCATGGCGGACGGGCTTGGCTGCGCTGTCGCCATTGGCGACAAGATGCGCGCTGGGCATGATGAAAACGCCAAGGTGCTTGAGATCATTGGCGACGTGAAGGGCAAGAACTGCATCGTGGTGGACGATTTCACCATCTCCGGCGGCACGCTTGTGGATGTGGCGCACGGCCTCAAGGACAAGGGCGCGAAGAACATCTACGCTTTCCTTTCCCACGTTGTGATGAGTGAGAAAGCCGTAAAACGCATCGAGGACAGCCCGATCGAGCTGCTCGTCTCCACAGATACCGTCTACTGCGAGCCTGCGCTCCATTCCAGCAAGATCGAAATCATCTCCGCTGCACCCATGTTCGCGGAAGCCGTCAGGCATATTCACGACCGCGAGCCCGTCAGCAACATGTTCGTACACGCGCCCAAACGCATGCTGGAGATGAGTTTCTCCCGCCAGCTGTCCCTGCGGGATCTGCAAAAATAACCTGCAAAAAAACAAAGGCTGCCTCCCACGGGGGCAGCCTTTCAGCTTGTCGAAAAAGACTTTCCGGGATTGTCAAGGGCCGCAGCCCTTGACTTTCAATCGCGAGCAGCGACCTGTGCGGTGCGAGCGAAAAGCCTTGCGCCGCAAGGCTTTCTTTACACGGAGCGCTGGCCGCGCCATCGACGCAAGCGCGATGTGTAAACCTCGATCAAGTGGCATCTGTCACTTGATCGACAGCCCGAAAGGCTGCCTCCCACGGGGGCAGCCTTTTAGCCTGTCGAAAAAAACCTTTGAGGACCGCCAACTCAAAGCATTGCAGCATGGCTTCCTAATTTTGGTTGCGCTTATACAGATTGTACGATATAATAACAATGTAAACGAGTTAATTGGGTTATCGGCGTCTCAGCGCATTTCCTCTCCCCCGAGACGATACACGAAAAAGAAACGGTGAAAACGATATAAAGCTGAGGTAAACATGAAACAGCTATCCTATGCCGCGCGGAGGCTTTGGGCAAAGAAAGGGCGGGATGGAACCCCGTTTTGGCTGCCGCTTTTGACGCACCTTGAGGATGCAGCGGCGGTTGCAGCCTTCATCTGGCAAAGATGGCTGCCCGAAGGCACAAAGCGGGTTATCGCGGAAGGGTGCGGCTGCACGGTGGATGAAGTGGAGCGGCTGCTCGTATTCATCCTGGCGATCCACGATATCGGGAAAGCGACCCCCGTGTTTCAGGCGAAGCCTGCGCAGTTCCTCCCGGATGATCTGGATGAGCGGCTGGCGCTTGAGCTTGCTACGGCAGGGCTTCCTATGCAGCCATATTCGGAGTTCAGCGCCGCGCGCAGCTCGCCGCACGCGATCGCGGGCATGCTGATCCTGGAGGCCGCCGGCTGCAGCCGAAATGTGGCGGTTATCATCGGTTCGCATCACGGCAAGCCGCCTTCCTCGGGCGAAGCTATCCATGGCGGTGAGGAGAGCCAGATCACCAACTTCTGCGTGAACAAAGAAGGCCGCGCGGCCTGGGATGCGGTGCGGGCGGAGCTCGTGGAATACGCGCTCAGCCTTGCCGGGTATGCGTCCTTTGACGAGCTCCCCGTGCCGGATATGCGGGCGCAGGTCCTTCTGTCAGGCCTTACAATCCTAGCAGACTGGATCGCAAGCAACGAAAGCTATTTTCCCTATATCAGCCCGGACGACGCAGCGCGCCCCGGAATGGGCGCGCTGCGCCTGAAGACGGCGCGCGGAAAGCTCGATTTTTTGAAAACAGCGTGGCAGCCTGAAGGCTGGACGTTCCCGCCCGAGCTGTTCGCGGAGCGGTTCGGCTTCCCGCCGCGCTCGCTGCAAAGCGCTGTAATTGAAACGGCGAACGGCATCGCGGAGCCCGGCATATTTGTGATCGAAGCGCCGATGGGCGTTGGAAAAACGGAGCCGGCGCTTGCTGTGGCGGAGATCTTTGCTACGGTCACCGGACGCTCAGGCGTCTTTTTTGCACTGCCGACGCAGGCCACATCGGACGGGATGTTCCCAAGGATGCGCCAATGGATCGCCGGGCTCGGCAGCGGGAAGCATTCCGTGGAGCTGGTGCATGGGAAGGCGCAGTTCAACGAGGATTTTGCCTCCCTCGCGCGGATCGGCGGGAGCCGCGGCATCGCGGAGGAGGATGACGAAACCTGCGCCGTAGTATACACTTGGTTTGAAGGACGGAAAAAAGCCCTCCTTGCGGATTTCGCCGTGGGCACGGTGGATCAGCTTTTGCAGCTTGCGCTCAAACAGAAGCATGTGATGCTCCGCCACCTTGCCCTTGCGAACAAGGTCGTGATCATCGACGAATGCCACGCCTACGACGCATATATGAACGTTTACCTGCACCGCGCGCTGCAGTGGCTCGGCGCGTATCGGGTTCCCGTGATCCTGCTCTCCGCCACGCTGCCAGCCCAAAAGCGCGACGAACTCGTGCAGGCATACCTCGGCAAGAAAAAGGCAAAACAGCTTCCAGAAGCCGGTCCCCCAGCATACCCCTGCGTCACTTATACCGACGGCAGGGAAATCGTCCCTCCGCACCGGATCGACGCGGGCGTCGCTCCGGTTTCCGTCAGCCTGGAACGGCTCTCCGATGCGCAGATCACCGAGACGCTTGGCGCGCTCCTCTCGCAGGGCGGCTGCGCGGGCATCATATTGAATACGGTCAAACGCGCGCAGGCTGTGGCCGCGTCTCTCCAGGCGCAGTTTGGGGACGATGTGGCGCTGCTGCATTCCCGCTTCACGGCGACCGACCGCCTCGCAAAAGAGGGGACGCTGCGTGCCGAGCTCGGAAAGCCCAGCCCCGAGGTGCGGCGCCCGGCGCGGCGGATCGTCGTCGGCACGCAGGTCATTGAGCAGTCCCTCGACCTCGATTTCGACGTATTGATCACGGATCTTTGCCCGGTCGATCTGCTCCTTCAGCGGATCGGCCGGCTGCACCGGCACGCGCGGCCGCGCCCCGCGAAGCTCGAAAGCGCGCGCTGCTTCGTGCTCATGCCGGAGGATGATGCGTTGGATCCCGGCTCCGCAGTGGTATACGGCGAATACCTTCTCCTGCGCACCAAGGCGCTGCTGCCGCCGCGCGTGGTGCTGCCCGACGACGTTTCCCCGCTCGTGCAGGCCGTATACGGCGGGGACAGGGCTGCGCTGCCGTATATTCCGGAAGGCTATGACCGCGCGGAGCAGGACTGGGAAAAATTGACCAGAGAAAAAGAAAAGGGCGCGAAGGCCTTCCGCATTTTGGCGCCATCGTTCGATAAAGAGGATACCATGGAAGGTTGGCTCGGCACCGCTGTCACGGACGCTGCGGGCGAAGCCGCCGTGCGCGATTCCGAGGACTCCGTCGAGGTGATCGCCGTGCGGCGCGGCGCGGACGGAGGCCTGTATCTTCTTTCCAGCGGAGAACCGCTGCCGCGCGGCGATGTTCCGGATGCGGAACTCGCGCGGCGCATCGCCCGGGAAAGCCTCCGCCTGCCTGCCGCGCTGTGCATGCCGGGCAAGATCGACGAACTAATATCCAAGCTCGAAACGCAAAGCAAGGCCGAAGCGCCGCGGTGGCAGGAATCGCCGTGGCTGCGCGGCAGCCTGATCCTCGTCTTTGACGCGGACAACACAGCGCGCCTGTTGGGCTACAGGCTCCAATACGACGCGTTTTTTGGACTTACCTATGAAAAGGAGGATGGTGTGGATGGCGGAAAGAGAATTTAACCTGCTGGATGAACCATGGATCGTCGCGCTCAAGCCGGATGGCGCGACGGAGAAGGTCTCCCTTGTGGATGCGCTCGACCGGGCGGGGGAATTCCGGGGCCTCGCGGGGGAACTTCCCACGCAGGACGCCGCGGTACTGCGGCTGCTGCTCGCGGTGCTGCACACGGTGGTCTCCCGTTATGACTGCGACGGGGAAGAAGCGCCTTTGGAATCCCCATCGCAGGCGGTGCGGCGGTGGAAACAGATCTGGGCGACAAAAAGCTTCCCCATGGAAGTGGTGCGGGGCTATCTTGCTCAGTATCACGACCGGTTCTGGCTGTTCGACCCGGAGCGGCCATTTTATCAGGTGCCGGGGATCGGGAAGGGGACGAGCTATTCCGCCGCAAAGCTCAACGGTGAGCTTTCGGAGAGCAACAACAAGATCCGGCTGTTCCCGCAGCGCAGCGGGCGGGAGAAGGCTGCGCTCTCCTATGACGAGGCGGCGCGATGGCTGCTCCACGTGAACGCGTTTGACGATACCTCGGGCAAAAAGACCGACCCGCAGATCAAGGAAACCCCCGGTGCGGGCTGGCTGGGCAAGCTCGGCGTCGTGATGGCGGAAGGCGACACGCTCTTTGAAACGCTGTTGCTCAACCTCATCTTGCTCCAGGATGGAGAGAGCAAGCTCTGGGAGGAAGAAGAATGCCCCGTTTGGGAACGGGAAAGCGTGGACCGCAGAGAACGCGTACGGATCGAGATGCCGGGCAACCTTTCCGAACTTTATACGCTGCAGTCCCGCAGAATCGAACTCAAACGCGAGGGGGGGAAGGTAGTCGGATACACCTTGCTCGGCGGGGAATTTTTTGAGAAGGACAACGCGTTTGCCGAGCAGATGACGCTTTGGCACAACAGCGCGAAAAACGACAAGAGTGCGCCGCTCCACCAGCCGCGGCGGCATGCCCCTGCCCGGCAGCTGTGGCGCGATTTTGCCCCGCTCGTCTCGCAGCGGGAGGGCAGCAGGCGGCCGGGGGTGGTAAGCTGGATTTCCTGCCTTGCCCGGAGGGGTGCGCTCCCAACGGGCCTCATACGATTCCGCACGGTCTCGGCGAAATACGCGGATAAGGATTTCTTTATTGACGATGTGTTTTCCGACAGCATGGCCTTCAGCGGGGCGATGCTCACCGAAAGGGGCGAGGCGTGGATCGCCAAGGTAATAGAGCAGATTGAAACTGCGGACGCGCTCGTCAGCCAGCTTGCATCCCTTGCACAAGGCATAGCAAAAGCCTTGGGCGACGCGGACGGTGCGGATGCGCGTAGCGCCGCGCGGGAGACAGCCTATTTTCGGCTCGACCTCCCCTTCCGCGAATGGCTCGAGGGCATTGACGCCGAAACGGATGACCAGGCGGAGGCCGCAGCGCGGTGGTGGAAGACCGCGCAGGGGATCATCCGCTCCATCGGCCGGGAGATGGTCGCCGCGGCGGGGCCAAAGGCGCTCGTCGGCCGGACGGAGCAAGAAAAAGACAAGCAAGGGAAAGAAACCGGAAAGAAGCGCGTTTACTGCGCGCCGGACGCATACAACTATTTCCTTTACCGCACGGCATCGCGGCAAGCATTGACGACAGGAGGAAAACAGAATGGCTGATGAAACAAAACGCATCCAAGCGTTCGTAGCGGGGCGCATCGCCGCGCTGCGGGACACAGGCAACGAGGCGGCGGTGCGGGCGCGGCTTGCGACCCTGCGCCGGGGCGTTGGGAAAGCGCCCGGCAGCCTGCCGGAGCTATGGGGCGAGACGCTCGAAGGGCTGCCGGAGGAGTTTTACAGCCGGGATGGAACGCCCACGCGCGCCGAATGGGCGGTCTATACCGCGCTTACGCTTTTTGCGTTGCACCAGCAGGGCAAAGAGGCGAAGGAGCGCCTGATGAGCGCGGAGGGCGTGTCCCTGGGCACGGCGGTGCGGCGGCTCATCCGTTCGGATGAGGATGAAGCGCGGGTCAAGCGCCGTTTCGACGCGGCGGTCACCGCCAGCAGCGTCGCGGAGTTCACGCACCATTTGCGGGGGCTCGTCCAGCTCCTGAAAGCCGATGAGATCCCGCTCGATTATCCCGCGCTCGCGGCGGATCTCTATCTGTTCCAGTTGGAACGTGCGCGGGACGGCGTGCGCCTGCGCTGGGGACAGGATTTTTACCGCCGTCCGGCGGCGGACGCTCCCGAAGCAGCGGAAGCATAAGAGAAACAAAAAACAGATCGATCAGAAAAGAAAGGATGGTTTTACCGATGAAAAACGATGCGAGGCTTTATGTTGACATCCATGTACTGCAGACCGTGCCGCCTAGCTGCGTCAACCGGGACGATACCGGCAGCCCCAAGACGGCCGTATACGGCGGCGTGACACGCGCCCGCGTTTCCTCACAAAGCTGGAAGCGGGCCATGCGGATCATGTTCCGCGAGCAATTCCCGGAGGAACAGCTTGGCCTGCGCACGAAGAAGATCGTGGGGCTTGTGGCCGGGGAGATCGAGCGGCTTGCGCCCGGCGCCGGGGATCCCGAAAAACTTGCGATAGAAGCGCTCAAGGCGGCGGGGCTCAAGATAAAAGACGCCGAAAAGGGGACGGATGCGCTGTTTTTCATCAGCAGGGCGCAGGTGAAAGCCCTTGCGCGGCTTGCTGCGGAGAACCCCGACTTGATCAAAAAGGGACCGGCGAAGGAAGCGAAGGAGGCGGCTGCGGCTGCGCTGCGCGCATACCCGAGTGTGGACATCGCGCTCTTTGGCCGCATGGTCGCGGACGACCCCTCCCTCAATACGGATGCCTGCGCACAGGTGGCGCACAGCATCTCCACCCACAAGATCAGCAATGAATACGACTATTTCACGGCCGTGGACGACCTGTCGCCCGAGGACAATGCTGGCGCAGCGCACCTGGGCACTGTGGAATTCAATTCGGCGACGCTGTACCGCTACGCCACCGTAGCCGTGCATGAACTGCAAAAGCACCTCGGCCTCGACACGGTGGATGCGGTGAAGAAGTTTGTTTCCGCCTTTGTGCGCTCCATGCCGGACGGCAAGCAGAACACCTTTGCCAACCGCACCCTGCCGAACGCCGTGCTCGTTACCGTAAGGGAGGATCAGAGCCTGAATCTTGCCGGCGCGTTTGAACAGCCGGTACCCGCGGGGGAAGGCGGGTACGCGGCGCAGTCCGCAGTTCGGCTGGCCCGCTATGCAAAGGCCGTGTACGCTGATTTTGCGGGCGAACCCACAGCGTCTTTTGTGACGGGCGCAGCGCTCAAGGAACTCGCGGAGCCTTACCCGTTCACAAAGCTGCTCGACGCGCTTGGCGATACGCTTAACGAGCGCATCGAAAAGGGCGGTGCCGTGCTATGAGCACTTTGCTGCTGCGGCTTGCGGCGCCCATGCAGTCCTGGGGCATGGAAGCCAAGTTCGACCGCCGCACCACGGAGCGTGCGCCCACGAAAAGCGGCGTGACGGGGCTTGTTGCCGCGGCGCTGGGGCGGCGGCGCAACGAAAGCGTGGACGACCTGAGCGCGCTGCGCTTCGGCGTACGCATAGACCGGGAGGGTGTGCTGCTGCGCGATTATCACACGGCAAAGAGCCTGCGCTCCGCCTATGTGACGAACCGGTATTACCTTTCGGACGCGGTGTTCCTTGCGGGCCTGGAAGGGGAGGAAGCCCTGCTGCGCGAGATCGACGCGGCGCTTCGCCGGCCGGCGTTCCCGCTGTTCCTTGGGCGGCGCTCCTGCCCGCCCGCGGGGAAGGTATCCCTCGGCATACGGGAAGGACTTGCGTTGGAGGAAGCGCTCGCGCGCGAACCCATGCTCGCGCCGCCGGAACGGATGCAGCCAGGGCGTACGGCCCGGCTCAGGATCATCGCCGAAACGGCGGATCAGGAAAAGAAAACCTATTTCATCCGGGACGTCCCGGTTTCCTACGACCAGGAACACAGGCGTTTCGGGTTCCGGCGTGCATGCGAATATACCGTGCCGCGCCCGCAGCCTGAAGCGCCGGAACTGCCGACGGAACATGATCCCATGGCGGAATTGGAGGGCTGAAGCTATGTACCTTACACGAATTGCACTTGACTCCAAACGCAGGGAAACGATGCGCGCCCTTTCTTCCCCGGGTGTCTTGCACGGCGCGGTGGAGCGCTGCTTTGAAGGGGAGCGCGCGCGCAGCCTCTGGCGTACCGACGTGCTGCATGGGACGACCTATCTTCTTATCCTGAGTGCTGCAAAACCAAGCTGCGCCCACATTGCGGAACAGTTTGGCTTTTCCGGGGACGCGGGGGAAACGAAGGACTACGGCCCGCTTCTCGCACGGATCGAACCCGGGCAGCGCTGGCGGTTCCGGCTGCGCGCCAACCCCGTGCGGAGCGTTTCGCGCGGGAGCGATGCGGAGCGGGGCCGGGTGTATGCGCATGTCACTCTGGAACAGCAAAAGCAATGGCTCCTGGAGCGGGCCGAAAAAAACGGGTTTGCGCTCGATCCCGATGAATTCAACGTGATGGATACGCGTTGGGAGATCTTCAAAAAGCATGGGGACGAAAGGCGGAAGGTGACGCTGCGCACAGCGACGTTTGAAGGCATCCTGACCGTCACGGACGCGGACGCTTTCATCCGGACGCTCACCGAAGGGATCGGCCGCGCGAAAGCATACGGCTGCGGCCTTTTAACCGTGATGCGGTTATAAGGGGGCGAGCGCATGCCAGCCAACCAGGGCATTGAAAAACCCGGACTGCAAACGCTCGTGCAGGTCAAGGACAGGATGACGTTCCTGTACGTCGAGCGCTGCATTATCAACCGTCAGGATGGCGCGATCACCGTCACGGATGCGCGTGGCACGGTGCATGTTCCCGCTGCATCGCTCAGTGTGCTGCTGATCGGCCCCGGCACAAACCTCACCCACCGGGCGGTGGAACTAATCGGCGATTCCGGCATGACGTTGATATGGGTCGGGGAGCACGGCGTGCGCTATTATGCGCACGGCCGCCCGCTGACCCATTCGGCGCAGCTGCTCAAACAGCAGGCAAAGCTCGTTTCCAACACGCATACGCGGCTTGCCGTCGCGCGCAAGATGTATCAGATGCGCTTCCCGGGCGAGAACGTGTCGGGGTTCACAATGCAGCAGCTGCGCGGCCGCGAAGGCGCGCGCGTGCGCGGCGTATATCGCAAAATGGCAAAGGAGACGGGCGTCGAATGGAATGGGCGAGAGTATGACCCAAACGACTTCAGCGCTGGGGATCCGGTCAACATGGCCTTGTCGGCGGCCCATGCGTGCCTTTATGGGCTCGCGCACAGCGCGATTGTGGCGCTCGGCTGCTCGCCGGGGCTGGGTTTTGTGCATGACGGGCATGAGCGCTCGTTCGTATACGACGTGGCGGATTTTTACAAGGCGGAGATCACGATTCCCATTGCGTTTTATGCTGCAGCGGAAAAACCGAAAGACATTGCTGCGGAAGTCCGGCGCCGCGTAAGGGATGCCGCTGCGGACGGCAAGATCCTCGAAAGAATCGTGCATGACATCCGGCGGCTTCTTTTGGGAGACGATGCGGATGTTCAGGCATTCGAAACGGAAGTGCTCTATCTTTGGGACGAAAAGCAGGGGCAGGTGGCAAACGGCATCTCCTACGGCAAGGCGGAGGAATCCTTGGAGACCGCGCTCGAAACGGGATACGGCGCGCTTCCAGAAAGCTGAGGACGCAGCATGCTGGTGATCTGCTTATCCAAATGCCCGCCCGCGTTGCGGGGAGATCTTACCCGCTGGCTCCAGGAGATCGATACCGGCGTTTACGCAGGCCACGTAAGCGCACGTGTCCGCGAGGAGCTGTGGGAAAGGATTGTTTCAAATATAAAGGACGGCCGCGCAACGATGGTTTACAGTGCGCGCAACGAGCAGCGCATGGAATTCCGGGTTCACAATACAGAATGGATTCCAATTGATTTCGACGGGCTGAAGCTGATGCTTCGCCCACGCTCGAACCTGCCCCGCAAAGCGGAACCTCCGGAGGAAAGCAGAGGATACAGCACAGCCACAGCAATTCGCAGGGCAAAGAAATTTGGCGCGCGCGGGAGAAAGGCGGAATCCCAAATGGAATGCTATGTTGTGATCGACGTGGAAACGACCGGGCTTTCCGGGCGCGACGACCGGATCATTGAGATCGGCGCTGTCCGGGTCGAAAACGGCGAAATTGCCGGGCAGTTCGAAGTTCTTATAAAATATGATGGGAAGCTCCCGGAAAAGGTGCGGGAATTGACCGGTATAACGGACGAAATGCTTGCTGAAAACGGCGTGCCCGAGGCCGAAGCGCTCCAAGCCCTTCTGTCCTTTTCAGCGGACCTCCCCCTCGTGATGCACAACATGGCGTTTGACCTCAATTTCCTGCGCCAGGCATGCCGGCGCTGCGGCCTCCCCATGCCTGCCAACCGGGTCACGGATACGCTATCGCTCGCAAAACGCCTGCTTGATGACATCGACAACTTCAAGCTTACCACCATCGCGGCCTATTTCGGCATTGAACCTTCCATGGCCCACAGAAGCCTCAGCGACTGCATCACGACGAAGCTCATATATGAAAAACTGATTGAATTCTTATGATGAACGGAGTAAAATATCCCAGAATACAGCATTTCTTAAGTCTTTTCCCCGCGCAAGCGGGGATGATCCGCGAGCGCGCACACCTCCCGCAGATCGCTGTCCCTTTTCCCCGCGCAAGCGGGGATGATCCTTGCGTCCTGTCCGTTTTTCCGATCAAAACACCCTTTTCCCCGCGCAAGCGGGGATGATCCTGTCGGCGCGTATCTTTCGGCCTACCTCTGCGACTTTTCCCCGCGCAAGCGGGGATGATCCCGGCGACACGGTAGAAGCCGCCGCGGCGTACATCTTTTCCCCGCGCAAGCGGGGATGATCCTTCTCTTTAAAACTTGGCCATTTTTGATTTTGACTTTTCCCCGCGCAAGCGGGGATGATCCGCCTCCGGCGCTCTATGTCCGCACTTCGGGATACTTTTCCCCGCGCAAGCGGGGATGATCCTTCGAACTTCGCGGGGGAGGCACCGCGCCAGTCCTTTTCCCCGCGCAAGCGGGGATGATCCGCGCATCACCACGCGCACCCAAGCCCCGGTACGCTTTTCCCCGCGCAAGCGGGGATGATCCGGCACGGATTACCTGAGCCAAGTCACCGTGGCCCTTTTCCCCGCGCAAGCGGGGATGATCCTCCATGAAGCGCGCCACGAAAAGCTCAAGATCGCTTTTCCCCGCGCAAGCGGGGATGATCCTATCGGCGCGTACTTGAGCGCCTATCTCTGCGACTTTTCCCCGCGCAAGCGGGGATGATCCGATCGCCCGCGATCTCGCCCAGTGCCGTAGACACTTTTCCCCGCGCAAGCGGGGATGATCCCGCGTCGCGGACGACTTTGAGGCTTTTATTCGCCTTTTCCCCGCGCAAGCGGGGATGATCCCTGGCTCATGGTCGCAAGCGCGTCGGCCCTCGCCTTTTCCCCGCGCAAGCGGGGATGATCCGCGGGGCATGCGTTCCGAAGTTTGTGTTAATTACTTTTCCCCGCGCAAGCGGGGATGATCCGTAAAGCGGCCTGCATATCTGCTACTTGGGCCGCTTTTCCCCGCGCAAGCGGGGATGATCCGGAGCCGGGAATATGTTTGTACCACATAACGAACTTTTCCCCGCGCAAGCGGGGATGATCCCGGCTCGCGGATCATAGCGGGGTACTGCAAGGCCTTTTCCCCGCGCAAGCGGGGATGATCCTGCCGGATTCTTCCGCCGCCTCGCCTATCGTCTCTTTTCCCCGCGCAAGCGGGGATGATCCCGGCTCTCGCAGACATCGCCACGTATATCACCCCTTTTCCCCGCGCAAGCGGGGATGATCCGTGTGGTGGAAAGTGTATTGACAATAGCACTGACTTTTCCCCGCGCAAGCGGGGATGATCCGCCCCCGCACAGGTGCAGGGGCTCACGCCGGAGCTTTTCCCCGCGCAAGCGGGGATGATCCCGACTGACAAAGCGAAATGAGGACGGACACGCACTTTTCCCCGCGCAAGCGGGGATGATCCCTCAGTGAAGTACTGTCCCACGAAGACATCCCACTTTTCCCCGCGCAAGCGGGGATGATCCTCCCGGCGCGCGTTGACCGATTCCGAAACTTCTCTTTTCCCCGCGCAAGCGGGGATGATCCTATTAATTTCTCTCAGGTTTTGCAGGATGCGCTCTTTTCCCCGCGCAAGCGGGGATGATCCTAGTCGCCGTAAAGGACCGCCTTCGCGCCCGCCCTTTTCCCCGCGCAAGCGGGGATGATCCCGAAAAGCGCAGAAATCCCGAAGCAAGCGCAAACTTTTCCCCGCGCAAGCGGGGATGATCCCGAAAAGGCGATCCCGGCCATGTGGCGGCGTTGCTTTTCCCCGCGCAAGCGGGGATGATCCCCCATGCGAAGATTGCCGTCGAAGCTGCGAAGACTTTTCCCCGCGCAAGCGGGGATGATCCCGCCCACTCCTCGCACTTTGCCTTCACGCCCTTCTTTTCCCCGCGCAAGCGGGGATGATCCTCAGTGTGCGTAAGCACTTGCACCTCTACATGTCTTTTCCCCGCGCAAGCGGGGATGATCCTTGCTTCGCGAAAGCGTCAGGGCAGGGCGTGATCTTTTCCCCGCGCAAGCGGGGATGATCCCGAAAAGCGCAGAAATCCCGAAGCAAGCGCAAACTTTTCCCCGCGCAAGCGGGGATGATCCCGAAAAGGCGATCCCGGCCATGTGGCGGCGTTGCTTTTCCCCGCGCAAGCGGGGATGATCCCCCATGCGAAGATTGCCGTCGAAGCTGCGAAGACTTTTCCCCGCGCAAGCGGGGATGATCCTCGGCCATTGATGGAGGCGAGCCCGGAGTATGTCTTTTCCCCGCGCAAGCGGGGATGATCCTCCGATGGATCAGCACAGGAAGGCATTCGACCTCTTTTCCCCGCGCAAGCGGGGATGATCCTACATCCTCTTCGCCTTTGATTTCCGTAGCAAACTTTTCCCCGCGCAAGCGGGGATGATCCTCCTCCGCAGATTTTTCGCCCGGAGGGGCGATGCTTTTCCCCGCGCAAGCGGGGGTGATCCCTGACTACTGGGGCGGCGGATATACATGGGTAGCTTTTCCCCGCGCAAGCGGGGGTGATCCGGCTCAGCCTCGCGCCTTTGCTCCCGTCTTCATCTGTGAAAAAAGGCTCCGGCGTGATGATAAAGCCATACACAAGATCGAGCGTGAAGGTATACGTGGCAACGGACAGGCAGCATGAAAGGCTGATCCGCAGCACAACGATGGACATCTTCGACTTTTCGGCCATCGATTTCAGCCGTTTTACGTTCAATACCTTGGACACGCCGCAAGTAAAACCGTTCAACACGAAAGTAAAGAAGTTCATTGTGCTGCAATTGATCTTCGAGAACGACGCTATAAACGAGGGCTTTGGCGTATACGGCGCGGAAGTGCAGTATACGGTAGGGAATTACGTGAAATAAGGAGGGGCGTATGGCAAAATATTATACTTCCGGTTACATGCCGCCCGCAGGGGTTACGGATGCGGAGCAGGTAAAACAGATCCAACAGCAGCTTACGCAGGCGGGATACAACATCGGCAGCACGGGCGCCGATGGGATATGGGGCAAGAACACACAGGCTGCGTATGAATCGTACTTGGCAAGTTCGGGCAAGGTGCAGCGTCCGAACACAACGCCCGATTGGAGTTCTCCTGTTGGAGCGTGGGGCGGAAGCAGCAGCTCGTTCGGCGTGTCGCTTCCATCTGCCCCTTCGTATGACATCGGCGCGGCTTACGACAAAAGTGCGGCTTGCCTGCTTCCTTGGATATTGCCCATCCGCAAGGATAGAAGAAATGCTTTCACCCGTAGGATGTGGCGACATAGGAAATTAGTTGTATTGGACATATCCGAAAATGGGCGGCAGATTGGGGAAAAGCTGTTCGCGCTGCTGAACGAGCAGCAGCAAGGGGCGTTGACACAGTTATGTGCTTGACCGGAAAAACAAGCGGGTTGACACTTCTGCTTCGGTGAGGGCTGTTCCAAAATATCAACAGACCCAAAACCTTGAAGCCCTGCGTTAGCTGCCAGACAAAATGCAGCAAAGGTTGCAAAAAGGTTGCCAGAACGAACTTTGGTAAATTGATATACTTGTTTTGAAACATGAAAAAAGCTAGGATTTTCCTAGCATTCAGCCTGTCAAAGACCCCCATTGCGATCAAGGGGCAATGAGGTTCTTTTCATAGA